>CAVVVS010000025.1:0-33636 GCA_963751355.1 uncultured Ignavibacteriales bacterium
GTGGTCAAGTATTTATAAGCGGTGATTATAACACAAACCTTTCCCTGGGTACCTATACTTTAAAGGCAGGGCAAAATGATAGAAATGGATTTGTTGCAGCTTTAAATGTTGCCGGGTCAGCTCTTGGAGTTAAGGACAAATTAACTACGCCGGAAACTTTCAGTTTGAAGCAAAACTACCCGAATCCGTTTAACCCTACAACAACCATAGGCTATGTTTTATCCACAGAATCCAGTGTAGAACTGAATGTTTATAATCTACTCGGACAAAAGGTATCAACACTAGCGGATGGTCAAAGGGCGGCAGGTGAACATTCGGTACAATTTGATGCAAGTAACCTGGCAAGCGGTGTTTATATATACAAATTACAAGCAGGAAAGTTCAGTGCAATTAAAAAGCTAATGCTTTTGAAATAGTATTAGAATAAGGGAATAATAATTTCTTTGAACATATTTTTGGCATTCATTACTCAATGCCATTTCTATTATGGTTCAGGATGCCGATAAATTATATAAGCAACCACAGGCAAAACCTCCCTTGCCGTGGTTGCAAAATATTCCTTACTGTAATGCAATATATTACAGTAATAAAAATTTTACGACATCAGATTTCAAAAATTTAGATTTATCCGGCTAATCGGTTACAGCTCTTCAACTGACGAATGCAGAACATGGTCTGCAAGCAAATTTTTTCCACGGTTTATTTCCACAGACAAGTATTCATAGAGAAATATAGTACCGGACAACTTGGACGGGAAGTTGTCAAAATTTTAACGATTTGTATGACTATGCCTATTGTCAAAAAGGTAAAAATATCCTTTAATATGTTTATTGAAATTTCCTACAGAATAACTTATTTTAAAAAAAATTGTAGATAAAAAATAATGACTCGCTAAGCAATATTATAAAGTTTCACTCATTTACTCCCTATACTTTATGCGGAAACCTCTGATACCACATATTACTTAAAATGAATTTCAATGTAATCATGCTTAACGGAAATCCAAGGTATGAAAGATCATATGTTAATCTATTCTTAATATATTAAATACTAATTTGCGGAGTTCTTATGAACAAAAAATTACTTTATCTATTTGTAATATTTTTTTCAGGAGTGTTAAGTGCACAGCAATTAAGCGAACCACAGCAAGTACTAAACGGGGTGAACAATAATTTTTTTATTGCAAATAAGGGGCAGTGGAATCCGGAAGTAAAATTCTTCGCGAGAATAGGCGGTATGAATGCATGGATTACCGGTTCGGGTGTGATATACGACTATTATAAAATAAAAAGAGAATTTAATAAATCAAATATCCTAAAGATGACCGGGCAGAAAAGGAAAGAATATGAAAGAAAGCATACTATAATACAAGGCGATGTAGTACGAATGCAGCTTGAAAATTCAAAAATGAATGTTACTGTAGTAGGAAGCGGCAAGGAAGAGGGACATTATAATTATTTTATAAGCAATGATAAAAGTAAATGGGTAAGCTTTGTTCCTCTTTATGATAATATTGAATTGAAGGGAATATATAAAAATATTAATGTGAAGTATTATTACGACAAAGGTAAGCTGCGATATGATTACTTAGCAAAACCCGGAGCAGATATATCCCAAATAAAATTCAGTTTTAAAGGACAGAAAGGAATAGCCGTAAACACAAACGGAGATCTTGTTATTAAAACAAGTGTAGGAGAAGTGACGAACGGTAAAATATTTGCATACCAGACGGAAGGAGGAATTAAGAAACAAATTGATTGTCGGTTTAAAAAAGAAAGTGACGGCAGGATTGGTTTAAGTGTTAACAATTATGATGTTAAAAAAGAATTAATAATTGATCCTTTAATTTATTCAACATTAATCGGAAATAAAGATTATTATGATATTCCTTCTTCCATAAATATAGACTCAAGTGGGAATGCTTATATAACCGGGGAAACATATTCACCCGGTTATCCCACAACCACGGGAGCTTACCAAACTAATTTTAGAGTTTCCGATGCATTTATAACTAAACTAAACTCTGCCGGTTCGGCATTAATATATTCTACCTTTTTAGGGGGAAGTGATCAGGATCGGGGAAATTCGATAGCAATTGATAAAAGCGGTGATACTTATATAACCGGAGGCACAATTTCTTCAGACTTTCCGGTAACGAGCGGCGCATATCAAACTACTTTTGCAAGCAGCGGAAATCCTCATGCTTTCATCTCAAAGCTTAATTCAACCGGTTCGGCATTACTCTATTCAACTTATCTTGAGGGAAGTTATAGTGATTTGGGAAATTCCATTGTTATAGATTCGAGCGGTAATGCTTATGTAGCCGGATCGACCGAATCGACCGATTTTCCTACTACTACCGGAGCTTTTCAAAAGTCCGGAGGTAATCCGACAAATTCTTCTCATGACGTCTTTGTAACAAAACTGAATCCCGCAGGCTCATCTTTAATTTATTCAACATGCATCGGAGGCACTGCCGACGATCGCGGATATTCAATCACTACGGATAAAACCGGTAATGCTTACATAACAGGAGTTACTTATTCACCGGATTATCCCGTAACCAGCGGAGCTTTTCAAACCTCATTGAAAGGGCTCAACAATGCTTTTATAACTAAGCTAAATCCCACTGGTACGGCATTGGTTTATTCCACTATTATTGGAGGCAGTAATGAAGATCAAGGAAATTCCATAGTTATAGATACAAGCAGTAATGCTTACATAACCGGCTATACGACTTCTTCTGATTTCCCGGTAACCAGCGGAGCTTATCAAACTACATTTAATTATCAGAATGCCTTTATAACAAAACTAAATCCTTCCGGTACGTCACTGGTATATTCAACTTTTCTCGGCGGAAATTATGAGGATGGAGGAAATTCAATCGGTATAGATAAAAAAGGCAATACATATATAACCGGGTATACAATTTCACCAGACTTCCCTGTTACAAATGATGCATTTCAGACTGCATTGAACAACGGATTAAATGGAAATGCATTCCTGACAAAACTAAGTGCTGCGGGAACGTTTTTAGTATATTCTACATTTTTCGGCGGAAGCACTTATGATGTGGCAACTTCAATAGTAGTTGATGAAAAAGGAAATGCATTTATAACCGGTCAGAATTTTTCCAACGATTTTCCGACAACAAGCGGAGCTTATCAAACTGCCTCGGATAGCAGCGGCGTATTTGCAGCAAAGTTCAGTCTTCCCAATTTAGGTTATGCAACCGCTAAAATTACTTCATTAACAAACGGACCAGCAAAAAAATTATATTCCATTCCAAATAACGGAACGGGATACGTATACTTCAATATGACAAGTAAGGGTAATCCGATATCTTACCAGGGTAATTTTAGTGTTGTTCTCACCGATTCATTAAAGAATATGTATCAGACTGCCGGAAGCTTGATTGAACCCGGCTTATTACGGCTTGCCATACTTGATAATACCGTAACAAAATTAGGCAGCGGACCTCAATCTATGAATATTCAGGATAGTATCCTGATAAACGACACCGTATATCATATAATTAATACGCCGCCTGATTTAAATATCGCAAAGATACCATTGACCTTCAGCAGATCCTTCGATTTTTTTACCCAAGGCAGTCTTGGTGCTGAGGGGGTTATAGGAGCAGGAGCAGGAGCTTCATTAGACCTGGCAAAGCTTTCTATAACAGGCACGGCCGGAATGGGATTAACCATCAATACCGATCAGAATAACAAGATTACTTTCAGCAGAAGATTTGAGTACGGAATCGGCGCCGACCTGAGTGTACCTTCGGCATCATTTGGAATCGGACATGTCAGCGCAGGAATTGAAGCAGGTTTATCAATAAAAACGATAAAAAACCAGGATTTCGATCCTTCAAGCGTAGTACCAAAATTAGATTCCAATCAGATTAAAATGGCTCAAGCAGGTTTTTTATTGGAAACATTATCAATGGGATTCGGTAATTTTTCACCCACTGTGGGAATCTTTATCGATGCAGTTAAATATACTCTTTTAAATACAAGCGGAATTATACCTATACTGAATGAAGCCGTAACGAAAAAATCATGGGGATTAGGACTTGAAGGAACGGGTAATCTCGGACTTGGCGCTTCAATCGCTGATGAATCAATTAATATAGCAAATTTTTCAGGTACCGTCGCTTTAAACGGATATAGAAATGTTTATCCAAAAGGATCATCGGATGTTGCACATGCAGCAACTTCTTACTCGATTGAATTTGCAGAGAATTATAATATTTCAGCTTTTAAAAATCCATTTGAATTGAAAATTAATGATAAGGTCAGTCTAGGCGCAGGCAACAACGGATTATTCGGATTGAGCGGTGGAATGGGAACCGGAGCGGAAGCTTATTTCGACAGCAGCAATTCTTTAAAACAGTTAAATGTTTGGTTAGAAGACGGAGGAGGATTAAGTATGTACAATGGTTCAGCTGGAATACATTATAAAACTTTAGTAGCAGTTCCCAGTGCGTATAAGAATGTTTTTGATGCAGAAAATTTCGCAGTGAATGGACTGTTATCAGCAAACAGCAACGTTATTGTGAATAGTTTAGCCGGAGATGTTTCAAAAATTGTTGATACTTTGTCTCATGATTTTAATTCATATCCAATTAAAATAACCACGACAGAAAAGAGAGGGAAAGGTATAGATTTACCGCTTGATATCGACATCGATGCTGCGCTCGGAGTCGGCTTAGGGCTGAAATTGGGCATGGACCTAAAATACTATGATGAAATATCCTTTGCTAAAAAGTATACTCTTCTTTACGCAAAACATTACAATTATCTGATGTATTCCACAAACTATTCGAGCCGGATGAGTAATTTTAACATGGCTCTTTTCTTTAAGAATCTTTACACCGGAACGGCCAACCTGGTTAAAGCTTCGTTTAATAATATTATGAGTACTGCAAAAAAATTAATAAATGCCGGGGATAATTTTGCACTTAACGGAATAAACAAAGCGGGAAAATTCATCGGAAGTATCCAAGGTAAGATGTCTCAAACAGGGCAAGCATATGTATCGACATTTTCACCAAATTATCCGCATGTATGGAACTCAAGCTTTAGGGAACCGGTAATACGAAATTTTTATTATTCGACAAATATATTACACAGAAAATTTGTAAAGAATAAAACTGTTTTAAGTATAATAAAATCAACCATGATAGCAGTCAGTGATAACATGAAAATCAGTTTCATACCTAATGGACAGTCCGTATCGATTGATTCGGTTGATACAACTTTTACTATTAAAATAAAAGTTGATACGGCTAAACTGTTGTCAAATGGTTTTACACTTGCCGATACTTCCAGAATAAGAATTTACAGATACAATGATATAAATAACAGTTGGATTTCAGAAGGCGGCGCACTGCATGGTGATACGGTAGAAGCAAATGTTAGATTTATGTCAAATTATTTGCTTGGGATAGAATTAACAAATGCTGATGATAAAACACCTCCCCAGATTATAGATTTCGGACCAAAAGAGGGAAGCACATTAACATCGTTTCCAGAAATATATGCAAAAATACAGGATAATCAATACGGCGTAGGAGTTGATTGGGCAAAGACATCTATAATTGCAAACGGCGATACATTAGACGCATCATTTGATCCGACAAACCAGATGATATTTTATAACCTTTCGAGCAAAGACAGTCTCTCGGGGGCAATAAATGTAACGGTTCGAACAATGGATTATAACGGCAACAGCGATTCTCTTAGCTATTCATTTAATCTTAATGTTACCGGAGTGAAGGGGAAAAATATTCCCCATAGTTTTAAGCTGCTGCAAAATTATCCGAATCCATTTAACCCGAGTACAAACATAAATTACTCTATTAAAAAAGAATCTTCCGTTAAAGTTATAATATTTAATTCAATAGGACAGTACGTGGTTACATTAGTAAACAAAAAACAATCAGCCGGTACTTATACAATAAATTTCGACGGAAGAAGGTTTGCAAGCGGAGTATACTTCTATTCACTGATGGCAAAACCGGATGACGGAAGTTCGGAATACCGGGAAACAAGGAAGATGATATTATTAAAATAGCATCATGAATTGACTCATTTTATGATGCGAAATTGTCTGATGTTTATACTTGCAGATTTATGAACGGAAAGATGTACAATTATGTTTTCTATTAGATATAATTACCGGCTCATTAGTACATGAATCGATACCGTAACTTTAGGAAGCACCGCATCAATAACCGAGGCTTCCGGAGCAAAATTTGTAGGAAATCTGACAACGATAAGAACACTTGCTTAAAATGTTAAAATAATTCCGAAAAAAAATTTCATTATCTCAAAAATATATTCTCGAATATTTATTTTCTAAAATGATATTAATTCTCCAATTAATATATTATGCGCAAGTCTACCTAACCGCAGACTTTCTCGTTTATTAATTCCACATCGAAGATAATTAGGCTGGCGCATATTCGAATTGTTTGAAAATTTAATTTGGCATTTTATTTCCCCATCCCCTTTTCCAAAATAAACCATATAGCCAAATTAATAACAGTATGAATAATTATTCAATTTTTCGTGCGGTTTAACAAATCATTTCTGAACCAAATAGATTTTAAGCTAATCTTCTTGCAGTTTGATACTAATAATTACGATTTTGTTGTAAACAACTAATTCTTAGCACAAAATCGCAAAGTTTTGAGATTGCTCCCCATATCACGTTAGCAATTGCTGCTTATTCAAATTCTTGTATTTCTATGCCAAATAAATTATTTTAAGTGTTCAATTTTGCGACAAACTATCCAATTCTAATTATTAAAAATAACAATTGTGTTAATGAAGGGAGTACACCCTTTTTATTCAACATACTAGTTTTTTATTCTCATAAGACGAGATAATAAATAGAGAAACTTGTAAAAATCGAAAGAGGAAACTTGATATGAGTAATGATAAAACCAAGGATCAGGAATTTAATGAAATCGAAACCAGTGAATGGTTATACTCATTAGATTACGTATTAGAACACAGCGGACCCGAAAGAGTTAAAGGATTACTCCAGGAACTTCAAATTAGAGCACATAAAGCGGGTGTTCAAATCCCCTTTTCGGCGAACACACCTTATTTAAATTCAATTCCCAGGGAAAATCAACCTCCTTACCCTGGTGACAGGGAAATCGAAAGAAGAATTAAAAGCTTAATACGGTGGAATGCCATGGCTATGGTTGTGAAAGCAAACAAACAGGAAAACGGAATCGGCGGACATATTTCTACGTACGCATCGGCAGCAACACTTTATGAGGTGGGATTCAATCATTTTTTCCGCGGAAGAGGCGAAGATTATGACGGTGATTATATCTTCTTCCAGGGTCATGCCTCCCCCGGTATTTATGCCAGGGCTTTTCTCGAAGGAAGATTATCAATTGAACAGCTTAAAAACTTTAGGAGAGAATTAAAACCCGGCGGCGGGTTATCATCTTACCCCCACCCGTGGCTGATGCGGAATTTCTGGGAATTTCCCACAGTTTCAATGGGATTGGGTCCAATTATGTCAATCTACCAGGCAAGGTTTAACAGGTACCTGGAAGACCGCGGACTGAAGAAACCTAACGGGCATAAAGTTTGGGCTTTCCTCGGTGACGGCGAAACAGATGAGCCGGAAACATTGGGTGCTATCACTCTTGCCGCCAGAGAAAAATTAGATAATTTAATCTTTGTCATTAATTGCAACCTTCAAAGATTAGACGGACCGGTGAGAGGCAACGGAAAAATAATTCAAGAATTGGAAGCTATTTTCCGGGGCGCCGGCTGGAATGTAATAAAAGTGATCTGGGGAAGCGACTGGGATCCGTTATTAGCTAAAGACAATAACGGTAAATTGGTTAAAAGACTCGGTGAAGTTGTTGACGGGCAATACCAAAAATATTCGGTGGAGACAGGGCAATATATCAGAGAACATTTGTTCGGTGCCGATGATGAACTGCTGGAAATGGTAGAAAATCTTTCCGATGAACAATTGAAAAATATGCGAAGAGGCGGTCATGATCCTGAAAAAGTATATGCAGCTTATAAAGCTGCCTTCGAACATACGGGATCACCGACTGTTATCCTGGCTAAAACTATAAAAGGTTATGGTCTTGGTGAAGCCGGCGAAGGTAAAAATATTACCCACCAGCAAAAGAAATTAAATGAAGAAGAACTGGCTGAATTTCGTACCAGATTCGGAATACCTATTTCCGATGAAGATGTGGCGAACGCGCCCTTCTACAAACCTGCCGAGGATAGCCATGAAATGAAATACCTACAGGAAAGAAGAAAACAGCAAGGAGGCTATTTACCAGTACGTAAAACTGATATTCGCCCGTTAAAAACACCTCCTGAAGATATTTTTGAAGAATTCTATAAAGGTACGGATGGCAGGGATGCTTCCACAACTATGGTATTCGTTCGTATTCTGGCAAAACTTTTAAAGGATAAAGAATTGGGCAAATTAATTGTACCGATTGTCCCCGATGAAGCTAGAACTTTTGGTATGGAAGCGTTGTTCCGTCAGGTCGGTATTTACTCACATGCAGGACAGCTGTACGAGCCGGTAGATAAAGAAAGCCTGCTATATTACAAAGAGGCTACAGACGGACAAATTCTTGAGGAAGGTATTACGGAAGCAGGTTCGATGTCATCGTTTATAGCTGCGGGTACTGCATATTCAAGTCACGGTATAAATATAATACCTTTCTTCGTTTATTATTCCATGTTTGGATTACAGAGAATAGGCGATCTTATATGGGCTGCGGGAGATATGCAGACAAAAGGATTTTTAATCGGTGGTACTGCAGGCAGAACTACTCTTGCAGGCGAAGGTTTGCAGCACCAGGACGGCAACAGTCATCTCCTGGCTTACACAACTCCGAACCTGGTAACTTATGATCCTGCCTTTGCATTTGAAATTGCGGTTATTATTCGCGACGGTATCAGAAGGATGTACGAAGAGCAAGAGAATGTATTTTACTACATGACCGTGATGAATGAAAATTACGCAATGCCTCCAATGCCGAAAGGTGCAAAAGAAGGAATTGTAAAAGGTATGTACAAATTCAAACCGTCTTCAAAGAAAAACCTTAAACTGAAAGCACAGTTGTTCGGAAGCGGAACCATTCTTAATGAAGTGTTAAAAGCACAGCAGATCTTAGAAGAAGAATACAAAGTAGCTGCGGATGTTTGGAGCGTAACAAGCTACAAAGAGCTCAGAAGAGACGGATTGAATGTTGAAAGATGGAATATGCTCCATCCTGAAGACAAGCCCAAAGTTCCTTATATCAGTAAAATGTTGAAAAACGAACAGGGTGTTTTTGTCGCTGCTTCCGATTATGTTAAAGCATTGCCGGATTCAATTGCAAAATGGTTTCCCGGTCACTTGATGTCGTTGGGAACCGACGGCTTCGGCAGAAGTGAAGGCAGGAGTAGTCTAAGAGATTTCTTCGAGGTAGATGCAAAACACGTAGTATTGGCAACATTATATGAATTGGCAAAAGAAGATAAGATAAAACCTGCAGTCATTACGAAGGCAATTAAGGATCTCGGTATAGATCCGGGAAAAGCTAACCCAATGATATCTTAAAGATACAAGGGTATTATTAAAATGAATTTTATAAGAAGAATTTAAATTAAGGTATAATATGGCTAAAGAATTTAAGTTACCTGAATTAGGAGAAAATATAGAATCGGCGGGTGTTTTATCTGTGCTTATAAAACCCGGTGATGCTATTCAGAAAGAACAGGCAATTATAGAAATAGAAACCGATAAAGCAACGATTGAAGTACCTTCATCACTATCCGGCACCGTAAAGGATGTGAATGTTAAGGAAGGCGATATGGTAAAAGTCGGTCAGGTTATTATGACTATTGAAGAAGGTGTGGTTCAACCGAAAGCAGCGAAAAAAACGGAAGAAGTTAAAACAATAAAAAATTCGGATAAAACCGTTGTTGAAAAAGTTCAGCCTGAGAAAAAAGCTGAACAGGTTTCCGATAAGCCTGCAGGGAAAAAATCCACTGGAAGCAAAGAAGTGGTTGAAGTAAAACTGCCTGAATTAGGTGAAAATATAGACTCGGCTAATGTACTTTCGGTTGTTGTAAAAAAAGGCGATTCTATTGAAAAAGATCAAAGCATACTGGAAATAGAAACAGACAAAGCTACGATTGAAGTTCCCTCACCTGTGTCCGGTAAAATAATAGAGATACAAATTAAAGAAGGCGAACAAGCTAAGGTAGGACAGACACTTCTGAAAGTTGAAACAAGTGAAACTGTC
This sequence comes from uncultured Ignavibacteriales bacterium, assembly GCA_963751355.1. Lineage (GTDB taxonomy): Bacteria > Bacteroidota > Ignavibacteria > Ignavibacteriales > Ignavibacteriaceae > CAVVVS01. The sequence goes on from CAVVVS010000025.1 coordinate 10,304, forward strand.
GAAGCACAGGAAGAAGCTAAATCCGCGCATGAAGAGAAAAGTGAAAAAGTTGAAGAAAAATTGGATGAAGAAAAAGAAGAACAAGTCAACGGTAAACTTGAGCCAATAAATATAGTAGAGGCTGAACAACAACCCCCGATCACTAAAGGGGCTGCTCCCGCGGCACCGTCTGTGAGAAGGATTGCCAGAGAAATTGGAGTAGATATCAAAAAAGTCCCCGGAACGGGTCCCCACGGAAGAATCTCTATGGATGATGTAAAAGCGTATTCGAAAAGACTCAATGAGTCAAGAACAAGCGGTCAGTCATTGGGTATTCAACAGGAGACGCTGCCAGACTTCTCAAAATTCGGTGCAGTAGAACGAAAAGCTATGAATACCATACGTGCAAAAACTGCAGTTCATCTAAGTTATGCGTGGGCATCAATTCCGCACGTTACACAGCATGATAAAGCCGATATAACCGGACTGGAAAAGGTTCGTAAATCCTTCAACCCCAAAATAGAAAAATCAGGCGGAAAGCTTACGGTCACCTCAATTCTGTTAAAAGTAATTGCTTCCGCATTAAAAGTATTCCCTCAGTTCAATTCCAGTATTGACCTGGAGAAAAAGGAAATTATTTATAAGAAATATTTCAATGTCGGAATTGCAGTGGATACAGAGCATGGTCTAATCGTGCCGGTTATTCGGGAAGTTGATAAAAAGAACATCGTCGAACTTTCCGTTGAACTGAATACCGTTGCCGAAAAAGCAAGAATCCGCAAAATATCCATGGACGATCTCCAGGGCGGATGCTTTACCATAACAAACCTGGGCGGCATTGGCGGCACATCATTTACGCCGATTGTTAATTCGCCTGAGGTTGCCATTTTAGGCGTTTCCAGGGGCAGTTATGAACCGGTATACATAAACGGTAATTTCGAACCGAGACTGATGCTGCCTCTTTCATTATCTTACGATCACCGTATTATAGATGGTGCCGATGCGGCAAGATTTTTAAGGTGGGTCTGCGAAGCTCTTGAACAACCTATGAAAATATTAATTGAAGGATAACAGAAATCGTAAATTTTGCTTTTAATCTTAATCCTTTTCTTTCATGTGAAATTAAAAGTAAAAACGAGAGTATGGGTGGTTCAAATTTAAATTAAATTGAAAATGGCAATATTGGAGAAGTATGAATAAATCAAAATTAACGGTAATCGGCGGAGGACCGGGAGGATATGCCGCTGCTTTTTTTGCCGCCGATCTAGGAATGGATGTTACACTCATTAATACCGATAAGAATCCCGGGGGAGTTTGCCTCTACAAAGGCTGTATCCCTTCAAAAGCATTGCTGCATGTTGCGAAACTTATAAATGAAACCGATGAAGCAAAAAATTGGGGAATCGAATTCGGAAAACCAAATATAAATTTAGATAAATTGCGGGACTGGAAAACAAGTGTCGTAAATAAACTAACAGGCGGACTGGGAATTCTCAGTAAGCAGAGGAAAATCACCTACATTCAAGGCAAAGCTAAGTTTATAAATTCAACTACATTAAAAATTTCCAAAACAGATGGAAGTTCAGAGGAATTTTCATTTGAAAAAGCTATAATTGCAACAGGCTCCGTCATCGCTTCTATTCCGGCTTTTGAAATTAACAGCAAGAGAGTTCTTAATTCGACAACTGCTTTGGACTTGCCCGCTATTCCTAAAAGTCTGCTAGTGATTGGCGGCGGTTACATCGGACTTGAACTTGGCTCAGTTTACCAGGCACTCGGCAGTAAAGTATCCGTGGTTGAAATGATGCCCGGCTTACTTCCCGGCGCCGACAGAGATCTTGTCTCCTACCTCGCAAAACGTGTTGAGAAAAAATTCGATAAAATTATGCTGAAATCAAAAGTGCAGGAAATGAAAGAGGTAAAAGACGGTATCAACGTAAAAATAGAAGATGAAAACGGAAAAGTATCCGAATTCGTTTACGATTATGTTTTAACCTCAATTGGAAGAAAACCGGAGACAAAAGGATTAGGGTTGGAAAATACAAATGTAAAAATCAATGAGCGCGGCTGGATAATAGTCAATGAACAAATGCAAACAGACGAACCCAGTATTTATGCTATTGGCGATATTGTAGGTGAACCGATGCTGGCACACAAAGCTTCACACGAGGGAAGGGTTGCGGTAGAAGCAATTGCCGGACACAAAGTGGCATTTGAACCGAAAGCAATTCCCGCCGTTGTATTCACCGATCCTGAAATTGCCTGGGCAGGCTTAACGGAAACCAAGGCTAAAGAGCAGGGAATAAACTATGAAGCAGCTAAATTTCCATGGGCAGCCTCGGGCAGAGCAACTACTCTAGGCCGCAGTGATGGTGTTACAAAACTAATTTTGGATCCCGAAACACAAATGATTTTAGGCGTCGGAATATGCGGACCCGGAGCAGGCGAGCTGATTGCCGAAGGTGTGCTGGCTATAGAAATGGGCGCCAATGCAACGGATCTGAAATTAACAATTCATCCGCATCCCACGTTATCCGAAACAGTGATGGAAGCTGCCGAAGTCTTCTTTGGACAAAGCACTCACATGTACAAACCTAAAAGATAACTTAAAAATTGCAAATAATACCTGGAAAGTTTAATGCGGGCTTTCCGGGTATACAAATACTGTCTGCCCCTACCTGGCGGAAGATTGCATAAAAATTTATATAACTTCATAGAAAAATTCCCTTAGCTAAATTTGTACTCAACTTGAGAGGTTTAGTAATTTTTTCAGCTCATCTATTTCAGTTACGGGGAAATTACATGAAAAATTTTGACAAACATATGCAGCAGTTTTATTATTTACCTGATCTTGTTCCAATGTAAATGGAGATATCTTCCCAATTTTTTCATTACCAGGTTCTTTTAATAATACAACCTTATTCGGCAAATAATTTTTTCGAATTATTTTCAGCATTTCTTTTGTACCGAATGATTCTGTATCGCCGGCAATAACAATTTCATACGAAGGTCCGAAAACAAGGTCCAGTGCACATAAAGCCTGTGTGAATGCAGAAGGTGAAGTAATTATACTTTTCGAAAAAGCATCTGCTGTTTTTGATGCAAGAATTTCATAATTCTGATTACCGGTAATCCTGTTCAATCTTAACAAATTTAATATGCTTACTGAATTCCCGGACGGAACCGCACCGTCATATATTTCTTTATGACGCACTAAAAGTTCTTCACTTGAATAGGAAGTAAAATAGAATCCGCCGTTTTCTTCATCAAAAAAATGATTAATAGTATATTCGTTAAGCTGAATTGCCTTTTCAAGGTAACTTGTATCGAAAACCGTTTCATATAGATCCAAAAGAGCACTAATAATGAAAGAGTAATCATCTAAGTTTGCCGGAATTGATGCGTCACCTTCACGAAAACGGTGAAGTAAGCTTCCATTGTTCTCATTCAGTTTTGAGAGTATAAACCCCATTGCTTTTTCCGCCGCTTCGATATAAGTGTTTTCATCAAATGCCTGTGCTGCTTTACAAAATGCTGAAATCATTAACCCATTCCAGTCGGTTAGAATTTTATCATCTTTAAAAGGATAGATTCTCTTTTCCCTGACTTTAAATAATTTACTGCGGATAGTTTCAACTTTTTTATTTAGTTCGTTTTCGGAGATATTGAATTCGACCGAAAGTTCTTTTAAAGTTTTATGAATATGTAAAATATTAGTGCCGCTGTATCCTTCATGCATTTGATCGACCCAGTTTCCGTTATCTTCCATATTAAAAATTCTAATCGCCAGTTCCGCTTCATCGCTGTTTAACACATCTCTAATTTCTTCGGTACTCCACAAATAAAATTTCCCTTCCTCGCCTTCGCTGTCGGCATCTTCGGCGGAATAAAATGCTCCTTCCGGAGAGGTCATTTCGCGTATTACATATTCTAAAATTTCTCTTGTGGTTTGTTCATAAATAGGATTTTTTGTTACTAAGAATGTCTCGGTATACGCGCCGGTAAGTAAAGCCTGATCGTACAGCATTTTTTCAAAATGCGGTACAAGCCATTTTTTATCTGTCGAATACCTGTGAAATCCAAAACCTATTTGATCGAAAATTCCACCGTTCCTCATTTTAATTAATGTTTTTTCAACCATCTCCAAAGCGTCGGGCTCTTTTTTTCTTTTCCAATATCGAAGTAAAAACAAAAGATTATGAGGGGTCGGGAACTTTGGAGCATTTCCGAAACCTCCGGACACGGGGTTATATCTTCTTTTTAAATGCTCAAATGCTTTATCCAGAATTGATTCATCGTATTCATCGCCGTGTTGTGAAAGGGAAGCCGTTTTTATTGCCTCGGAAATTTCTCCGGCAGACTTGAGTAATTCGCCGCGTTTATTTTGCCATAGCTCTTTTATCCTTTTCACAATATCTTTCATTCCCGGTCTTCCGAAACGGTTATCTTTTGGAAAATACGTTCCCGCAAAAAATGGTTTTTTACCGGGGGTCATAATTATCGTTAACGGCCAACCTCCGCTTCCCGTAAGCATCTGGCAGACAGTCATGTAAACTCCGTCGATATCCGGCCTTTCTTCCCTGTCGACTTTAATAGAGACAAAAGCATCATTCATTAAGCCGGCTATTTCTTCATCTTCAAAAGACTCATGTGCCATTACATGACACCAATGACATGTGGAGTATCCGATAGAAAGAAAAATCGGTTTGTCTTCTCTTTTTGCTTTTTCAAAGGCTTCCTCGCCCCATGGATACCAATCTACGGGGTTTTGGGCATGCTGCAATAAATAAGGGCTCTTTTCTTTTGCCAGGCGGTTAGTACTTATCATATAAAAGCAATTAATTTATTTTGGTGAAAATTGATTAATAATATAAGGCTTAGTATATAATATCAAAATTACCAATGTCATAAAGGGAGTTAGACGGATTCAAATTGAATTTAAGCATCAGCATATCCATTCAAGTAGATTCATAAACATCCCTTATAACAAAACAGTTAAAATAAGAGCCTGAAAGTAATTTTGTAAATTTTGAGTCAGATTTTATTTTCAATTAAGTTAATGCTATGCTAATCTTGGGAGATAATAATTTCAAATTCTTCATTTCAGGATTGTTAAACGTCTTAGTTTTTAATAACTTTCAACGGTTATTTTCAAAATATTTATTAAGACCACGAATAAAAAAGACTTAATAATTTCGACTTCATTTTTAGGATGGTATTTCCTAATGATGTATTTAGTTTTCATTTAGAAACCAATTACGCTAGAAATGCTCTTACTTCAATTGATAAGAAAATAATTACGGTTGTAAATTCATCATTTCAAATTGAATAAGAAACAGAAAGAGTAAAGGATAACGAAACATTTATGACAAAACCACAAATATGGGTAGCAGCTTTTGTACTAGCCTTTGTAGTATTATTCTTATTAGGCAGAGCGACAAAAGAAAATTATACGATGAAAAACGTTCCGCAGATGAGCACCATGCCTCAATCCGGCAACGGCGGCAGTACTTCCGCTAAAGATTTATCAGGTGAACAACTGGTTTCAAAACTCGGTTGTGTAAATTGCCACGGTACCGATTTAACGGGTACTAAAATGGCTCCTGACATTCACGGGGTACAAAAATACTGGAGCAGAGATGCTTTAATTAACTACTTACGAAACCCTTCATCATATATGAGTTCGGAGAGATTTAAAGCATATAGAGCAAAATACCCCGGCATAATGATGCCTCCTTTCAACAATATAGATGTAAAAGATCTGGGAAAAGTTGCAGATTATATTTTAACTCTTCATAAAAAATAAAATTTTCATTTAGGCGAGGTGCATCTCCATGCGTCTCGTCATACAATTTACTTACCACTAGGAACTGCTAACATATTTTGGGGTTCCGGTGATTAATAAACTTATTATATTTGATTTTATAATTTAATTAAGTCCTTACCTTAAGGCATTTTAATCTTCATATTTTTACAATGCGGTGAATTTGGATTGCAGTCGGACAAAACAAGCTTGGGTGTTTTCGAATAGGAATTCATATAATAAAAAACCCGATCCCTAGAAGGGACCGGGCATTATTTCAGAAAAGATTTTATAATTAAGCTACAGTAACCTCTTTTTCAAGATAAACATCTTGAATAAGATTCAGCAGCTTAACACCGTCAGCCATCGGACGTTGGAATGCTTTTCTCCCCGAGATCAATCCCATTCCCCCGGCTCGCTTGTTGATAACTGCGGTTTTAGCGGCATCTGCAAAATCATTTGCACCGGAAGCACCGCCGCTGTTTATTAATCCGGCTCTTCCCATGTAATTATTAATTACCTGATAGCGGGTTAAGTCGATCGGATTATCGGTTGTTAAATCGGTGTACATTTTTTCGCTGTATTTACCGAATTTCAAATCCTTGAAACCGCCGTTACAGGTTGGCAGCTTTTGCTTAATAATATCAGCCTGGATTGTAACTCCCAGGTGGTTTGCCTGTCCGGTTAAATCCGCAGCAGTATGATAGTCTTTCTCTTTAGTCTTAAAATCTGAATTTCTTGTATAGCACCATAGGATTGTTGCAAGACCCAGTTCGTGTGCATATTGAAAAGCTTCGCTTACCTCAATTATCTGTCTGTCGCTTTCCTCCGAACCGAAATAAATTGTAGCTCCTACGGCAGCAGCTCCCATATCGTAAGCTTGTTCAACGCCGGCAAACATAATCTGGTCGAATGTATTCGGGAATGTAAGTAATTCGTTGTGATTTATTTTTACAATAAAAGGAATTTTGTGGGCATATTTTCTTGAATTCATTCCAAGTACACCTAAAGTTGAAGCAACAGCGTTGCAGCCGCCTTCGATAGCTAGTTTAATAATGTTTTCCGGATCGAAATAATCCGGGTTAGGTGCGAAAGAGGCACCGGCACTGTGTTCAATACCTTGATCCACAGGCAATATTGAAAGATAACCTGTACCGCTTAATCTTCCTGTACTGAAAATCCATTGCAAATTCTTCAATACATTAACATTGCGGTCACTTTGCGCGAATATTCTATCTACGAAATCTCCACCCGGTAAATGAATTTTTTCCTTGGGAAATTTGGCTTTATACGATAATAGTTCATCCGCTTCTTTTCCTAATAGTTCTTTTATCTTATCTAACATGTTTACTCCATTAATTTGTTTTTAGTCTTATTTATTTTGAACTCGTCTTTAAAATAACCCTAATTGCCCTTGAATACAATAATTGATTATACCAAAACATTAATATTATTTCAAATCTTATGCAATATTTACGTCTTCTTTTTCCTGTTTCCCATCAATATTTACAGCTATGTGTTTAAAAATATTTTTAGCATGGAATCGTGAATTTTCAATAAATAATTTACCTGTATCCATACCGGAACAAACAACACCCGCCATGTAAATCCCTTTAACATTAGTCTCAAATGTTTCCGGATTATAACAAGGTGTTTTGTTGTCATCATCCGATAAAGTTATCCCTATATTTGTAAGAAAGGAAAAATCAGGGTGATAACCGGTCATTGCAAAAACAAATTCGTTTTCGAGGGTTATCAATCCATCCGGAGTTTGAACATCTACTTCATTTTCTCTTATTTCAGCTACATTCGAATTAAAATATGCTTTAATTGAACCTTCCTTAATGCGGTTCTCAATATCAGGCTTTACCCAGTATTTAACGTTATCTTTAATTCCATCCTCTCTTATTACCATCGTAACTTCGGAGCCTCTGCGGTAAGTTTCCAGTGCGACATCAACAGCCGAATTGGCAGCGCCGATTACTATTATTTTCAAATATGCATAGGGATGTGCCTCATCGAAATAGTGCTTTACTTTCGGCAGTTCTTCTCCGAGAATATTTAAATAATTAGGCTTGTCATAAAAACCTGTAGCAATTATGACTTTTCTGCATAAGTATTCATTTTTATCCGTTGTTATTAAAAAGCCGTTATTTTTTCCTTTTACATCAATGACCTTTTCATAAGTTCTAATATTCAAGTTCCAGGATTGTTTAACTCTGCGAAAATATTCCAAAGCCTCCCGCCTTGTAGGTTTGTCACCGTGAGAGACAAAAGGTACTTCCCCTATCTCCAATCTTTCCGATGTAGAAAAGAAAGTCATGTTGGTAGGATAGTGGAAAATTGAATTTACCATGCAGCCTTTTTCTATTATAAGGTGCGAATGTCCGTTCTTAACAGCTTCAATTCCGCAGCTTAAACCGATAGGACCTGCACCGATTATAATTACATCATATTCTTTCTTCATTTATACTGCTCATCTTTATTTATAAAAACATCCTCAATTTAAATAATTATAAGCATTAATTATTTGACCGGTGTAAGATATCAATTGAATGTTTTTGTTTTAACTTTTTGTAACATCCAAATTTGTTCTCTTTTATTAACTCAAAAATATTCCTGATAAACAAAATCTCTTTTCATTTTTTGTGATTATAGTCAAGTGAAAATTGAGCAGCCTTATTTGTTGAAACCAGCTTATACTTTACTCATCATATCGTGTAATTAAATTAAGATTTAATATAAACAAGGAAAACATATGATAATTAAACAAATTCATTCTGCCGATGAAACAGGTACGCTTTCCTATATTGTTACGGATGCATCAAGCGGTAAAGCGGTGATAATTGATCCGAATATTGAAGATGTTGATGAGATTGTTTCGGCTGCTAAAGATTTAAATGTTGAACTTACCCATATAATTGATACGCACACTCATGCCGATCATATCAGCGGTGCGGATAAATTGAAGGAATATTTTCCGGCAAAAACTTATATGCACGAAAAAACAAAAGACAAAATGAACGTACTTGAGAACGCGGCTAAATTCGGAATTGAAGATATACTCCGTGCGAATGCTAAAATTGTGATTGATCATTATGTTAACGACGGTGATGAATTAGAAGCCGGATCATTGAAATTTAAAATATTGCACACTCCAGGACACACGGATAATCACATTTCTATTTTCGTGGAGGATGCTCTATTCACAGGTGATTTACTGTTAATAGGTCAAGCCGGGAGAAGTGATTTGCCGGGAGGTGATACGGGAGAACAGTATGATAGTCTCTTTAATAAGATTGTTAATCTTCCGCAGGATACTAAAATTTACCCAGGTCATGATTATGACAATAACTCTTATGCATTCCTGAAAGATGAGTTACAGGATAATCCTTTTCTGCAAAAAAGGACAAAGGAAGAATATATTGAGTTTGTAAAAGATTTTTTCCCTCCCTTTGCAGAAGCAACTTCGAACGGCGAAAAAGTTACGCTGCAATGCGGCACGAAACGGGTTGTACAGAATTCCGGTGAATTCAAATCAATATCCGCACAAGAACTATTTAAAATGATCAGTAATAATAAAGAATCTTTATACTTGCTTGATGTTCGTGAGCCATATGAATTAATGATGACCGGTGCAGTTGACGAGGTTGTTAATATTCCGATGGGCGAATTAACCGGGCGGCTTAATGAAATACCGAAAGATGATTCCAAAAAAATTGTATGTATTTGTGCAAGCGGCAACAGATCATATGAGGCAGCACATTTTCTTGCTAAAAATAGTTATCAAAATGTGTTGAATCTGGAAGGCGGTACTTACGGATGGCTGATGCAAGGTTATGAAGTGGAGAGATAACTAATAATGATAGAATTTATAATCATTGCTTCGATTGGTTTTTTTGTGTCGGTTGTATCTGGAATTTTAGGTCTGGGCGGTGCAGTAATCCTTATTCCAGCCTATCTTTATCTGCCCCAGATGTTCGGAATGCATCCGATTGACATTAAAACCATTTCCGGTTTGACAAGTGTACAGGTATTCGCCTCATCTCTTGTGGGAGTATTAATTCACAAAAAGAAAGGTAGTGTTGAATCGAGCTTACTCTATACTATCGGTATTCCTATGACGATTGCCGCACTGGTTGGTGCGGTTTTATCTCATTATGTTGAAGGCAGATTCATTATTCTCGTATTCGCAATTATGGCGGTTATAGGCGCTTTCTTCATGATCAAAAAACCTGCAGCTAATACCGACGATGAAAGTACAAATAATGTTACTTTTAACAAAAAAATGGCATTAACAATTGCTCTACTGGTTGGATTGTTCGGCGGGATGGTTGGTGCTCCGGGCGCATTTTTACTTGCACCGCTTATGATTGCAGTTTTAAAGATTCCAACCAGAATCACGATTGGTTCTACATTAGGTATTATTTTATTCACATCTCTTTCCGCAAGTGTAGGGAAGGTAATTGCAGGACAGGTTAATTTTACAATTACTGCTTATGCGGTTTTAGGCTCATTAGTGGGAGTAACTCTCGGGAGTAATTTAAGTTATATTTTCAAGCCGAAAGTATTGAGAACGAGCTTGGCTATTATTATACTCGGGATTGCAATGCAGATGGTTTATAAATTTCTTACATAAAAATTCATACAATAAAAACTTTTGCAATATCTACTAGCAGTGAAGGCTGATTCATTAAAGCTTGGGTAAAAATTTTACCCAGGCTTCTTTTGTTGTAGGGTACTTTGTTGAAAGAATGAGCAATATTATTAAATTTTTCATCGGAGAAATTATAAATACCGTTTTTAATACGGTTAAAAATTTCGTGGCGCTTACCGAGTCTGCCATGCCATGCTTTATCATATGTCAAAATATGTTCAAGCTTATTCATATGAAGTGCTTCACTTGCTATTCTTCCGGCAATACTGCCTCCGATCATTCCGCTTGCAATTCCGCCGCCGCTTAGGGGATTTACCTGTCGTGCCGCATCACCAACAAGCATAATTCCAGGGGCGGATATTTTGTCGAGTGTAATTGTACTTGGAACTCCGCCGGCGATTGAAGTAAGAACGGGTGCGGCAGGATAATTTTTCTCCATAAAATCATTCAAGAACGATAATGCAGATTTCTTCTTCCCGACCATACCGCTTACTCCCAAACCAATGTTTGCAGTATCAGCACCTTTTGGAAAAACCCAAAAATATCCGCCGGGAGCAACATCTTTTCCGAAATAAAAATAAAGTGTATCAGGATTTATGTGAATGTTGGAAACCGTTATCTGAGAGCAGCATTCCATGTCCCTGAAATCAACAACTGTTTTTAAACCTGCCCATCTGCCTACACGCGATTCAACGCCGTCCGCACCGATTACAATTTTAGAACGCAATTCTTTTTGTTCGCCTCTGTATTGATACTTAACACCGACAACTTTCCCGTCCTCGAACAATAACCCGTTTACATAAGCCCTCGTTAAAATTTCGGCACCTGCTTTTGCTGCCGTTTTAGCCAATTCGTAGTCGAATATTCTTCTTTCGAGCACATAACCGGCTTCTAGAAATTCTATTACTACCTCTGTTCCGTCGGGTGCATTTAGTGAAAACTTATCGATTTTTGCTTTAATCCATTTTTCATCCGAAGGTATGAACTCTTCCACACCTTGTTTACTAATTGCCTCTCCACATCTAACCGGGTATCCGATGTCCCTGTCTTTTTCCAGCATCAAGACGGACACTCCTTGCTCGGCTGCATATCTCGCAGCCATTGAACCGGCGGGACCGGCACCTACAACTATTATGTCGTAATCATTTTTCATGCTATCTTCTTATTTTAGGATTAGTTCTTATTCTCATCTTATCATTGCATAACGCAGATAATTGACAATATGCAGTAGGCAAATCTTTTAAAACTTTTAATGCTTTATATTCTGATCCCTTAATTTACCATGAAATCTTTTCATTCTTTTTTCCTATTTCATTAAAAGAATAATTTTTGCATCGTATAAATTTATTAAAGCTTACCTAATTTTTTACTTAGTGCCCATTTCCTACTGGATACTTTTTACTACTGCTTATTACCTATTGCAGGAACCCCTTCCTTATTAAACTTTATAACCTCAATCGGGCAGCTCCAAACACACTTGGCACAATTCGTACAACGCTTGTCTATTATAAATATTTCTGCCTCTTTTAATTCTATTGCATCCTCCGGACATACTCCTACACAGCAGCCGCAAAAATCGCATTTATCCGATAGTATTTCTATTAAGAGCTTTCCTGTTTTTGCCTGTCTGTATTTCATTGGATTAAATATTTTTGGAATTTGAGCTCAAAGATAATTAATGAAAATTGGAATAAAAAATAATGGAAGAACTACGCTGTTGGCAGTTTCGTCATTAATAAATTAGAATTGTAATTCAATTTCTTTTATTTCCAAATCATTTTCCATCCACACTCTGATTAGTAATAAAATCAACATTTACATACTAACCGGTGTTTTTAAATAATCGTATAAACCGTAGCCAGTGAAACCATTTTGAAGATCAGTACAAATGTCTTTTAAGCCTTCTTTAAGCAGTGGCTGGTTCTTTTTAACATGCTTAACCTGAAAATATCTATTAAGTTTCGCCGGTTTAAAATATCATGTATGCTATCGACACCTATAATTTTCAGTACGGTCCAATTACAACCTAATTTTTGAAAGCCGGACAACTGGTTCAGATATCGTTATCTTCAATAATTTTAAATAAACAACAGATAATTTGCAGACTTAATCTAACAAATAAGAATGAAAAAAATCAGTAATTTTACTTAGTCTATCTAGGAAGAATTCCTAGTTTGATAGTCTGACTAGGAATTCTTCCTGGTTTTATTTCATTGTGGGACAATTTCCCCGAATTTAAAATACTGCGAGATGATTCTGCAAACGTAGGGATGTTGTATTGTTCAATCGTTGGTTTGGCTGGTTGTTAATATGTTTAAAAGATTTTGCTGAAAGTTTGTTTATTCTTCATGCATAATTTGTGAGCGTTCGGTTTGCTGTAATCTAATTTGCTTCATTAATTCGAATTGCTCGATTTCGTTTTCGGCTTGCTCCAATTTTTTCTGGTTTTTATCAATTTCGTGCCTGAGTCTTTCGAGTTTAAATTTCCTTATAGTATCTTTCGCCGTTTGCATCAATACTTTTTCATCAGGCAAACCGGGATGGAGATTGTCCCAATTTTTGCTGATTGAATATTTATCAAACGTCAGTTCGATAATATAATCCTGCGCTTGTTGATCTTTTACTTTTTCAATCATTGAAGACGCAATCAAATCACCATTATTTTGCAAAGTATTATAAACTAATTCCGCCAGTTCTCTGTGTACTGGAATTGAAAAGAGATCATGTTCAATATTTTCGAATATTATCTCGATAATCGATTTGTCTCCCTCGAAAAGTAGTTTAATTATTTCTCTTTCGAGATTGTAAACCTGAGCAGAGGAAGTCTGTGCAGATGAACCCTGAATCTGAGGACTCTTCTTTGCCTCTTCCCTATCTTTTATTCTTGCTTCATTAACTGATTGTCTGCCTAATTGAGCGGTAAATTTCTCCAATTCGGTTTCCAGCAGCTTTTCTCTCAAATTAAATTTTTTAGCAATTGATTTAATTAAAAGATTTCGTTTTAACGAATCATTTATCAAGGCAACCGGTTTCACAAGTTCGCGAATTGCCTCAGTAGCTTTCGCCGGATCGTCAAACATGCCCTGCGATTCGTAAATCCCCGATTGGTATTCAAGAAAATTTTTTGCTTGCTTAATTAGCTCTTCAAATTTTTCTTTCCCGAATTTTTGTACGTAAGAATCGGGATCTTCACCTTCGGGAACAGAGGCTATTTTTATTTCCATATCTCTTCGCAATAATATTTCTATACTCCTCATGGAAGCTTTAATACCGGCGGTATCGGCATCAAAAAGTAAAACAACATTTTTTGTATAACGGGAAAGTAGCTGCACCTGTTCATCTGTAAGTGCAGTACCGGAAACGGCAACCACATTTTTTACACCGCTTTGATATAAGGAAATTAAATCCATATATCCTTCAACAAGTATGGCTTTACCTAGCTTTCGTATTTCATCTTTTGCGTGAGAGAGCCCGTAAAGTGTTTTCCCTTTTACATAAATTAAAGATTCGGGTGAATTTAAATATTTAGCCTTTCCTTCTCTATTTTCCAGGATTCTGCCGGCAAAAGCTATAACTCTGCCATTAGGTGAAAAAATAGGAAAAATTATTCTTCCCGAAAATTTATCGTAAAGCCTGCCGTCGCTGCTTTGTCCTACAAGTCCAAGCTCCAGCGCTTTATCCATATTAATTTTTTTTGTTTGGGCAAAGTTCAGAAAATTTTCCCATCCCGGTAAAGCATAACCCAGACCAAATGAACGTTGAGTCGGAAGTTTTATGTTCCTGTTTTTGAAATAGCTGCGGGCTATCTCACCCTCTTCACGGTTTAACAGATTATCTGAAAAATATCTAGCCGCTTCGGTATTTATATCGTATAAGATCTCCTGTTCGCTCTGTCTCTCCGTTGAGGCAGATTCATCATATTCTAAAGTAATCCCTAATTTATTTGCAAGTTCTTGTACTGATTCTATGAATGAGATCTTTTCATATTCCATAATAAATTTGAAAACATTTCCGCCGGCGTGGCAGCCGAAACAGTGGAAAATCTGCTTTTCTTCGCTTACTGTAAACGATGGTGTTTTTTCGTTATGAAAAGGACACAATCCTATAAAATTTTTACCCCGCTTCCTAAGCTCAACATATTCGGAGATCGTATCGACTATGTCGGCAGCGAGACGTATTTCTTCTATTTTTGCTTCGGGTATTCTCATAATTATAGGTCATAAATTATAAAGTAATAATACAAAATTAAAGAGACTAATTCTTTTCTGCACAAAATTGAGACTCACTTATTTGTTATATTATAGCTTATATATTAATTTGTTTTACGTATAAAGTGGTAATTAAAGTTCACTTATTTGTTATATAAAGTTTAGGGTATTATTTAATTCACATGTAAAACTTATTATTTTGAAAAAAAGGAAAGTGAGTATCAATTACAAGTAGGCTAAATTATTTAAAGTGAAGAATAATAGTATTTTATTTTTTTTGCCGGCTTTGCAATTTAATGAAATTGAATTTTTGGTAGTTAAGAAAAAACTTGAAAATGCCGGTTTAAATGTTTTTATTGCATCCGATGCGGTAAATGTGTGCACAGGAAGTTTCAATCTAAAGGTTAAAGCGGATATTAATCTTTTTAACATTCACGAAACAAATTTTGCAGGCATCGTTTTTATTGGCGGTGCAGGCGCACGGAATTATTGGTTAAATAATAACTTATACCGAATCGTTAACAGATTTACAAAAGCCGGAAAGATTACGGCTGCAATTTGCAGTGCAGCGGTAATTTTAGCGAAAGCGGGAGTTTTGAACGACATTACAGCAACCTGCTTTCCCGACGACAGTATGGAACTTATTAATTTAAAAATCAATTATATTAATATGCCTGTAGTTTGTGCCGAAAATATAATAACTGCAAGAAATCCCGAAGCAAGTTCACAATTTGCCGATGCTATTATACAAAAAGTTCTGGTGCAATAATTTACCTGAAAATAAAAGAAAGAAGAACAGCAAAATAAGATGTTTGAAGCAATAAGAAACACGAAACGATATTGTAACAGTTTAACTGAATATTCACGTTACAAAACTAGGGAAGTCCGCGTCGGAGATATTGCGTGCGGGGGAGATAACCCGATAAGAATTCAATCGATGACCACAACCGACACAATGAACACGAAAGCAACGGTTGAACAAACCATCAGGATGATTGAATCGGGCTGCGATTATGTTAGGATTACAGCGCCGAGTAAATTAGAAGCACAAAATCTTGAAGCGATAAAAAAGGAACTGAAAAACAAAGGTTTCAATGTCCCCCTTATCGCAGATATTCACTTTACCCCAAACGCCGCAGAAATTGCTGCAAGAATAGTTGAGAAGGTTCGTGTTAATCCGGGTAATTACGCCGACCGTAAAAAGTTTCAAACAATTGAATACACCGGTTCGGAATACGAAGCCGAGCTTGAGAGAATTAGCAAAAAGTTTACACCTCTTGTAAAAATATGTAAAGAATACGGTACTGCTATGCGAATCGGAACAAATCACGGCTCTCTGTCGGATCGTATTATGAGCCGTTACGGTGATACTCCTTTAGGCATGGTAGAATCAGCGCTCGAATTTGTTCGAATATGTGAGGACCTCGATTACCATGAAATCATTTTATCGATGAAAGCCAGCAATCCGCAGGTAATGGTTCAGGCTTACCGGACTCTGATTCAGAAGATGGAGGAGGATGGAATGAATTATCCTCTGCATCTCGGAGTCACCGAAGCAGGCGGAGGTGAGGACGGCAGAATAAAATCTGCTTTAGGAATCGGCACTTTATTGGAAGACGGTTTAGGCGATACGGTTAGAGTATCACTTACGGAAGATCCGGAATTTGAGGCGCCGGTTGCTATTCAATTAGTGAACCGTTATAAAGGAAGAGAAAAACATAATCCGATTAAGCCTATCGAAGATCCCCCCTTTAATCCTTACGAATATACAAAAAGGCATTCAATTGATATTGCAGGCATTGGCGAAGGAAATGTTCCGCCGGTTGTTGCCGATTACAGCATGAGAAAAATAAAAGATCAAAAGGATTTGTCGGACATCGGGTACACTTATAATGACTCTACAGATAAATGGAATATGAATGATATTGCAGCGGATATTTTATACCTTGGAACTCAATTGGTCACTTTCGAATTACCCATAAGTTTGAAAATAATTTATGACTATTCAATTCGTGAACAAATTGATAATAGTCCGAGAAATTATTTTCTGTTAAATACCGATGAATACATGAATGAGGAAATAAAACCGGGCAAAGTTAAATTTTTATCACTTGATATTCATTCGCTGTCAGAACAACTAACAGCTAAATTAAAAGATGATAAACAGACCGTACTTGTACTCGAGACAAATAACCTGCACGGCATGCCGGAACAAAGACGCGCTTTCTTTGATTTACTGATTAACGGAATAGATAACCCCGTCATAATTAAGAGAAGTTACCAGGATTTAAACATGGATGAACTGAGACTTCATTCTTCCACCGATTTGGGAGCTTTGTTAATCGACGGATTCGGAGATGGGGTTTGGATTGACATGAAAGGTAATCTAACCAGGAATACAGAAATTACCGGCAAATATGTAAAACAATTTATTAAACACACCGAATCAAAAGAAAAAATTATTAACCGAATACTTTTTGGTATTTTGCAGGCTGCCAGGGTCCGCATTTCAAAAACCGAATATATAGCATGCCCCTCATGCGGCAGAACGTTATTTGATTTGCAGGAAACTACCGACATGATCAGAAAAAAAACTGAGCATCTTAAAGGTGTTAAAATTGCGATTATGGGATGTATTGTAAACGGTCCCGGTGAAATGGCGGATGCAGATTACGGCTACGTTGGATCCGGGGTAAAAAAAATTACACTCTACCGGGGAAAGGATATTGTAAGAAGGAATATTCCGGCAGAAGGTGCCGTAGATTCATTAATCCAATTAATTCAAGAAGATAACAAGTGGGTTGAAATTGCTGAATAATATAATTCATAATAGGGTAACTTATATCACAGTATCTAAAATTATTTTTCGATAATATGAAGTGGAATTGTTGAAAATTTGTCAATGAAAGAGTATATTTAATACTCATTTTTATGGTTACTAAAATCGAAAAATTTAGATATTTGAAAATAGGCTATAATTCTGCTATTGAGCAGTTAAAAAGTAAAAATTAGAAAATGCACTTCATCTCCGAAGTGCATTTTTTTTTGATATGAGATGCAGTGAAATAATAACATATTTTGAAGAATGGGCTCCAAAAGAGATATCGTGGCAAAGAGATAACGTAGGTTTGCAGGTAGGCTCATTCGAAAGGGAGGTTAAAAATATTCTTATAAGTCTGGACTTTACGGATAGGGTTCTGGATGATGCCATTAAAAAAAGATGTAACTTAATCATTACTCATCATCCCTTCCTTTTTAACCCGCTTCGAAAAATCGATACTTCTAAAGATCGCAAATCAATCCTGCTTGAAAAACTGATAAAAAACGATATAACCTTATATTCCGCCCACACAAATTTAGACTTCACAAAAGAAGGCGTTAGTTTTCAATTAGCAAGAAAATTAAAACTAAAGAATATTTCATTCCTCGTTAATCTTAAATCAAACCAATATAAAATTATTGTATTCGTTCCTGCCGATGCGGTAGATAAAGTCGCCCAGGCAATTTTCAATGCGGGTGGTGGAATCATCGGCCAATACAGCCATTGCAGCTTCAGAACTCCCGGTGTAGGGACCTTTTTTGGTTCGGAAAAAACAAATCTTGCCGTTGGCAAAAAAATCAGCTTTGAAAAAATCGATGAAGTAAAACTGGAAGTGTTAGTAAATTCATGGAAACAGCATAAAGTTATTTCGGCAATGATAAAATCCCATCCTTATGAAGAAGTAGCATATGATGTTATCCCGGTAGAAAATTCCAATGTGAATTACGGAAGCGGCGCTGTGGGAGAATTGGAAAATCCAATCAGTCCCGGTGATTTTTTAAATCACGTTGTACGAAATTTAAAAATTAAAAATTTCCGCTATACTAAGGGGAAAAATTCAAAAATCCGTAGAGTAGCCGTATGCGGAGGTTCCGGAAGTGATTTAATTCGTGATGCGGTTAATCAAAATGCAGATGCATTTATAACCGCCGATCTTAAGTATCATACATTTCAGGATTATGAGGGTAAAATCATGCTAGTAGATGCAGGACATTATGAAACCGAAATTCATTCCCTGGATGAAGTGAAAAGAAGACTAACTAATTTCTTGCATGAAAGAAATTCGAAAGTTAAAATATTTAAATATAGTGGGTCGACAAACCCCATAGTTTTTTTTAATAACAATAATTAAGGAGCATATATAAATTGTTTGACAGGTTAAAAACACTATATGAACTGCAGAGCATTGACGATCAATTGGACGAGTTGGAAGAGTTAAGAGGGGATCTACCAAATGCCGTTAATGCTCTTGAAGAAAAAATTAGCAATCTTAAAACCAAGATTGCTAATAATGAAACAGAGCGTGCAGAATCTCTTAAACAAAGAGAGGAAAACGAGGAAGAAGTAGAAAAGCTTAAAGAAAGTCAGAAGAAATTTAAAGCTCAACTCTATCAAGTCAGAAACAATAAAGAATATGACGCCCTTACAAAGGAGATCGATCATACCGAGGAGCAAATGAATAAATTAGCCGCGGAAAACGATGCGCTTGCAGATTTGAGTAAAAAGCTTTCTGATGAAGTTGAAGAAATTACACCGCAGTTGGAAGAATTGAATAAAGCTCTTAAAGCTAAAGAAAATGACTTGAAAGATATAGTCAAAACCAACGAAAAAGAAGAGGTTAAATTAAGAGCCAAAAGAAAAGAAATTGAAGCTCTTAATAAAAAAGCCGACATAGCAGCTTACATGCGTATTAGAAAAGCTAAAAAAGGAAAAGCTGTTGCAACAATAAGAAGATCGGCCTGCTCCGGCTGCCATAATATAGTACCTTCACAAAGACAGCTTGAAATAAGAAGAAATAACAAACTCTTTTTTTGTGAATATTGCGGCAGAATATTGGTTTCAACCGAGATAGCCGAATCTGTTGAAGTTTAATTATTAAATTAAGCTATACTTTTTTCCGAACTCTATATTGCTGAACTTCACCATTCCGAAGTATGCTACGCTTGTACCACGGCAAAAACCGTCGGTGCGAGCGAAAAGAGTTTGGATTTTTGTACTTCTCCACTTTTGCGTTTACGGTTTAACCGAGGAGTTAAATCCCTTTCACTATTTTATTATTACAATTTCGTCTTCATCCCGGGAATTCTTACTTTCTTATTTGTTTTAATTTTTTGTCTAACTATCATAGGCATATAGGATAAAGCCCTACCTGTAAAGGTATTTTCTAATCAAATAATAATATTTGGTTTAGAATATTCTTTTCTGCTGTTTTGAGGATTGTAATTTATTATATTTATATTATTAAAAATTATAAACTTCCTCTATATTTGACTTTATAATATTAAAATAAGTAATTGAAAAAATTGTACGAAAATTACGTACAATTTAATTATTAGAGAATAGTAAATAGTTCAAACCGGGCAATTGCTGTCTCTTCAAAGAGAGAGAGGAAAGTCCGAACTTCACAGAGCAGGGTGCCGGGTAACACCCGGGATTCCGGTAATACCGGAATATGGAAAGTGCCGCAGAAAATATACCGTCCCGATTTATTCGGGATAAGGGTGAAAAGGCAGGGTAAGAGCCTACCGCGGAAATGGTAACATTTCCGGTCCCGAAAGGGATCCTGCATAAGCGGGACAGGGCAAACCCCACTCGAAGCAAGATCAAGCAGGAAATCTTCTCCCGGATTTTCCGGGAAACAAAGTTGCTCGCTTTGAGCGCCTGCAGTAATGCAGACCGGGTTTCCGGGTAGATCGCTAGAGGTTGTCAGTAATGGCAATCCAAGATAAATAATTGCCGTTCCGTTATTACGGGATTACAAAATTCGGCTTACAGGTTTGAACTGTTTATTTGTTCTTTTAATTTTCTCCATCGGAAATAATATGCTGATAAAACGCTGGAAAATAAAAGAAATCGATGATGATTATACTATAAAATCACTGGCTGATTCACTTAATATTTCAGAGGTATTGGCTCGTCTTCTTGTTTTAAGAGATATCACTAATTTCAATCAAGCCAAAGCTTTCTTCAGACCCACACTCGATATCCTGCACGATCCTTTCTTAATGGACGGTATGGAAACAGCTACAACAAGAGTAATACAGGCTCTTACCGAAAATCAATTAATTTCTGTCTACGGTGATTACGATGTTGACGGCACTTGTTCTACATCGCTGCTATATCTTTTTCTTAAAGATCTCGGAGCTAACGTAGAATTTTACATTCCGCAAAGGCTGACCGAAGGATACGGAATTTCTAAAATCGGAATTGACTATCTAAAAGAACGGGGCACTTCACTTATGATTTCAGTTGACTGCGGTATTACTGCAGTCGACGAAGCGGAGTATGCGAAATCTGTAGGAGTAGATCTAATCATTTGCGATCATCATCAGCCTAAGGAACAGATACCTGATGCTTTTGCTGTATTGGATCCTTTAAAACCCAACTGCAGCTATCCATTTAAATATCTTTCCGGCGCCGGGGTCGCATTTAAACTTGCGGAGGGAGTTTCGGAAAGAATTGGGAAGAGAGAACTACCTTTACAATATCTAGACCTTGTTGCACTTGCTGGAGCCGCGGATATTGTTCCCCTAATCGATGAAAACCGGGTGTTGGTAAAGGAGGGAATAAATTTAATCAATACTAACCCGCGACCTGGTATAAAAGCACTCATAGAAGCGAGTGGAATGAGACCGGGAAGTTTGAGCTCGGGACAAATTGTTTTTACCATTGCACCGCGAATAAACGCAGTTGGCAGATTGGGTGATGCCAGGCGCGCAGTTGAGCTTTTTATTACGAAAGACCCTGAGTCTGCAAGGGAAATGGCCCAAGTACTGGAAAACGAAAATCATCAGCGTAGAAAAATTGATGAAGATACTTTTGATAGCGCACTGGATATTGTAAAAAACAACCTGGATTTTAGTGATGAGTCCGCTATAATTTTACATCAGGAAAAATGGCATCCCGGTGTTATCGGTATCGTTGCATCAAGACTGGTAGAAAAGTATTACAGACCAACCATAATGCTCACTACAATTGACGGTGTGGCAAAAGGCTCGGCAAGAAGTATTTCCAATTTTAATATTTATGAAGCTCTTAGACAATGCGAGGATTTACTAATTCACTTCGGCGGGCATAAAGCTGCTGCCGGTTTAGCTGTTGAAGTAGATAAGATTGAAGAATTCAGAACTAAGTTTAACCGTGTAGTAAAAGAATCTCTAACCGAAGACGAATTGTTACCCGAAATACATATTGATTCTTTATTAAGACTTTCGGAAATAACCCCTAAGTTTTTAAGGATTATTGAAGAATTTTCTCCGTTCGGACCCGGGAATATGCGTCCGGTATTTTTATCCGAAGATGTACAACTGGTCAGTAACCCAAGAATTGTAGGGACGAATCACCTCGTATTCAGTTTAAGACAAAATAATTCCGAAAAGGTATTTGACTGCATTGGCTTTAACATGGGGGAATATTGTGAATTATTATCCGGTAATAATGCGAATCTTGATGTTGTTTACACAATTGACAAAATAGTGAGAGACGGCAGAACTTTCCCCCAATTCAGATTAAAGGATTTAAAAGTAAAAGAAAACAATTAGGAGTCATATTAATGTCAGGTCACTCAAAATGGGCAACAACCAAGCGTAAAAAAGCTGCCATTGATGCTAAACGCGGAAAGCTTTTTACAAAGTTAATCAAAGAAATAACAATTGCTGCTAGGGAAGGCGGCGGAGATCCAAACGGAAATCCTCGTTTACGGCTTGCGGTAGATAATGCTAAATCGGCAAATATGCCGGCAGATAATGTAGACCGTGCTATAAAAAAAGCAACAGGCGAACTTGACGGCGTAACTTATCACGAGCTTACTTACGAAGGCTACGGACCAGCCGGTATAGCAGTTTTGGTTGAGGTTGCTACCGACAATAAGAATCGTACTGTTGCTGAAGTAAGGCATTTATTCAGTAAAAGCGGCGGCAATATGGGTGAGAGCGGATCGGTTGCGTGGATGTTCGATAAGAAAGGAGTAATCACTCTCCCGCGGCAGGATAAAAGTGAAGAAGATATGATGGAAATTATAATCGAAGCCGGAGCCGAAGATCTTCAAACCGAAGATGATTTTTTCGAAATTCAGACCTCTATCGAGGCTTTTGAACCGGTTAGAAAAGCGATAGCAGACAGCGGTTTAACTGTTGAAAACGCTTCACTGCAATGGTTAGCTAAAAATTATATAAGCGTCAGCGGGGAAGATGCTGAAAAAGTTGTAAAGTTAATTGAGTCGTTGGAAGACTGCGACGATGTTCAAAACGTTTACTCCAATGCAGATATCGATGAATCTTCTCTAAATTAATCTTATCTTGACATTAATTTTTAGCGGGAATTATATTAACAATATTCCCGCTTTCATTAAATCTTTTTTAAGCATGATAATACTCGGGGTAGATCCCGGAACCAATTTTACCGGTTACGGGATAATAAAATATAGCAAGAATAATTTTATTAGAATTTCAAGCGGTATTATCAAACTCCCTTCTGTCAAGTCTCTTCCTCAAAGGTTGGGAATTATTTACGATGAAATAAATAAAATTATAAAGACCTTCAAACCGGACGAGTTTGCAATAGAGACGGCATTCTACGGTAAGAATGTGCAATCGGCAATGAAGATCGGATACGCTCGCGGTGTTTCACTTTTAGCGGCTGTTCATA
>CAVVVS010000026.1:0-11075 GCA_963751355.1 uncultured Ignavibacteriales bacterium
CAATTTAATTTTATGGATAGTTAGCTACTTTTAATAAGTCTTCTTCTCCCATCGCCAATTAATATCTAATTCATTTTCATAAAATTAAAGAGGCATATAATGAAAGTAAAAGATTTAATGAGTTCTAAAGTTTACTTAGTAAATATTGATACCCCTTTAAAAGAAATTGTAAACGAATTATCCGTCGAAGACAATCCCGGATTTATTATCGTAATTAATAACAATGATGATATTGCCGGTATAATTACCGTGTCGGATTTATTTCGATTTATATTCCCGGATTATAATGAAATCCTTGAACATCGCGAATATCTTTTTGATGCTTTTTCAATTTCGTTGAGAACAAATGCGCTTGAGAACATTCCTGCAAAATTTATAATGACAAAATTCCCTGAAGTAATACACACAAACGCACCGGTTCTTGAAGCTGCGGCGGTAATGAAAGTCTTTAAGATAAAGCAGCTCCCTGTAGTTGAACACGGTAAGATTGTTGGTGTAATAAATGCATTTAATATTTTTAACAATTTTCTCTCTAGCAAAACAATCTATAACAATAATTAAAAGTAAAGAAATTCACTATGCCGACTAGCAAAGAATATATGTTCAGATACGTTGATGATGATAAAACTTTGATGAATGATCCCGAGCAGCTAGTTTTGAGCCCACTCCGTTTGGCAATTCTGAAAACTGTGTCCTACTCTTATAATAAAATAAATTATAAAATATGGAGTTTTCAATGATTAAAAAAATATTTCTACCCTTGGAAAATTCACCATTTACAATGGCTGCATTAAATTATGCATGTTTTATTGCTGCACGTCAAAATGCCGTAGTAACAGGCGGAATTTTTATAGATATTGATAAGGTGAATTCGTCTCTCGGCACCTTTGATAAGGATAATACAATTAACTGGCATAACGATTTACCCGATGAAATAATTTCTTTGGCAAAACCAACTGTTGAATATCTTATCCATATTTTCAAAGAAAGATGCGAAAGAAGCGGAGTGAGATTTTCTTTTGAGAATGAAATAGGAATGCCCGGTGCAGGAATTACCCGCCTTTCTAATTATTACGACATTGTAGTTACCGGATTAAAATCTGATTTCGGTTTAGTAAAAGAAAATAGTGGAAGTTCATTTTTGCAAAACATCCTTATGGGATCTGCAACTTCTATTTTGGCTGTCCCAAATTATTTTAGGGCCATTCATAACGTGGTTATTGCTTATGATTCCAGTATTTCTGCTTCAAGGGCGCTGCAAAGATTTGTGCATCTCGCTAATTTTTCCGATTTGAATATTCTTATTGTTACTTCTTCTAAAGATTCTGTTTGGGCTGAAGATAATATTAAAAGAGCTAAAGACTATCTTCTTTCCTACGGAGCAATAAATGTTATTACGGATTATACTCAATTAGACATCATGAAAGTTTTGAAGTCATCTTATTTTGATTCTTCTGATTTAATTGTTCTTGGTGCACATTCACAAAGCATAAAGGATATTTTTGTCGGTAGTGTTACAAAAAAGCTTATTTCAGAAGCTAATAAACCGTTGCTTATAGGCATTTAACTTTTTTTTGTCGATAGGCCGAAACTTAAAGATGATTCTTCGCAAAAGAGATTAATTTCCTTCCTCCCAAAAAATTTATACAATCAAACTTACGATAACACAAAACCGTTTCGCGGATTACATGATACTGATAGTATATAGTATATGGTTTCTACTCACCTAAAAAGCGCAATCTCATTTCACACTAAATTTTAGTTAAATACAAATATCCTTATAAGCCTTTTAATAACAGCAACATAAATCCATAGCTTAATTTTGGCACGACTGTTGATTAATTAAGACTATTCTTTAATACACAAACTGAATGTTAAAGGAAATAGAAAAATAAAATTCTTAATAAATAAGGGATATAAAAATGAAAAAATTAGTCACACTCTTCGCAGCAGTTTTAATGATGGCAGGTATGTCATTTGCACAGTACAATCATTCGATGGCAATAGATGTTGCCGGCGGATTAAACTTTCCTATGAGCAGTTTATCTAACGGTGCTACAACCGGCTGGGCTACAACTGCGCGTTATGAATTTAATATGGGTGCAGGTTTCACGGGAATGGTAACTTCCGGCTACGGCGCTTTTGCCGAAAGTAATAACCTTACATATTCTTATGTCCCGTTAAATATTGGTACTAAACTTTACTTTGTTAGCGGCTGGTACGGAATGGTGGAAACAGGTTTCCATTTTTATAATATCGATAACAGTACTCCCGGTATTGGTTCTGAAACAAAAACCGAATGGGGCTTTAGCATCGGCACCGGTTATGAAATTCCTTTAAGTCAATCGATCGGGTTAGACGTTTCTACAAAATACCAATATAATGTAGATAACTTAAGTTACTGGAATACTAGATTAGGTTTTATGTTCTACTTATAAGCTAAGTAATTATTTAAGGGCGGCGGAATTCGCCGCTCTTTATTGTTTTTAAACTAAATGTACTTCCTTTTCCAATCACTGAAATGAAATTAAAACTTTTGCAAAAACCTTTTTAACTTATTCAATTTAAATTTTAGGTAAAATAATGAGCAGACAATTAGCAATAACCAAACACAACATAAACAGTTTTTTAGCATTCGATGTGGAAGGATTTGAATCTTTGGCAGAGCTTGCATTGGATTTGAATTGTTCATGGAATCATGCCGCAGATGAAATATGGAAACGGATTGATCCGGATCTATGGAAACTTACGCATAATCCATGGGGCATATTGCAAACAGTTTCGCGGGATAAAATTGAAAGTCTTTTGAAAGATCCTTCATTTCACAAAAAGGTTGTTGACATTCTTAATGTAAAAAAACAAACAACCGAAAAATCAGCCTGGTTTCAACATGCTTATCCTAAAGCTCCCTTAAATAGCGTTGCTTACTTTAGCATGGAATTTATGCTGAATGAAGCGCTGCCTATTTATGCCGGCGGTCTCGGTAATGTTGCCGGTGATCAATTGAAAGCTGCAAGCGATCTCGGCGTTCCGGTTATTGGCGTCGGGTTGTTATACCAGCAAGGTTATTTTCGCCAGGTAATTGATAAGTACGGTGTGCAGCATGCGGTTTTCCCGTATAATCATCCGGGACAACTGCCTATTACGCCTTTACGCCAACCAAACGGCGAATGGCTGCGGATAAAAGTTGATTTACCAAGCAATTCTGTTTTGCTGCGGGCCTGGCAGGTTAAAGTAGGAAGAGCAATTTTATATTTGCTGGATAGTAACGATGTAGCTAACTTCCCCATTCACCGGGGTATTACCAGTGAATTATACGGCGGTGGCGAGGAAATGCGTCTTCAACAAGAGATAATTCTTGGTATAGGCGGTTGGAAATTACTTTCGGCTCTCGGTATTCAACCCGAGGTTTGTCATCTTAATGAAGGTCATGCAGCTTTTGCAGTACTCGAACGTGCGCATGATTTTATGGAAAAAACGGGCCTGCCTTTTAACGTTGCTCTTACCGCTACACGAGCCGGTAATCTTTTTACAACACATACTGCCGTCGCTGCCGGTTTCGATGTATTTCCTCCTAACATTATTGAACAATATCTTGGTTCTTATGCAAAAAATAAGCTCGGTATTAAAGTTGAGGATTTACTTGCTTTGGGAAGAAAAGATTCTGCCAACTTATCAGAAAATTTTAATATGGCATATTTGGCAATACGGGGAAGTAATGCTGTTAACGGAGTCAGCCGATTACACGGCAAGGTAAGTCGACAAATCTTTACGCCATTATTTCCCAAATGGCCTGAAAATGAAGTCCCGGTTCAACATGTAACTAACGGTGTCCATATGACAAGCTGGGACTCACAGGCGGCCGATGATTTATGGACCGAGGCTTGCGGTAAAGACCGCTGGCGCGGAACAACTGAAAAACATGAACATAATATTCGCCAAGTATCAGATGAAAAGCTTTGGCAAATGCGCAACTCTTCAAGCGTAAATCTTATACAGTTTGTTCGTGAGCGGTTATCGCGGCAATTAAAAGCAATTGGTACACCTGAAGAGAATCTTGGAAGCGTAAATCGTTTCTTTGATCCGAATACATTAACAATTGGGTTTGCCCGCAGATTTGCAACTTATAAAAGACCTAACCTTCTCTTGCATGACCCTCAACGACTTCTAAGATTATTAACTAATTCCCAACGCCCCGTGCAGCTTATTATTTCGGGCAAAGCGCATCCGGCAGACAAAGCCGGGCAAGATTTGATTCAACAATGGATAAATTTCATCCGTAATACAGAAGCAAAAAATTACGCTATTTTCCTTTGCGATTATGATATGCACTTAACGGAACATTTGGTGCAAGGTGTTGATGTTTGGTTAAATACTCCGAGGAGACCATGGGAGGCTTGCGGAACAAGCGGTATGAAAGTGCTTGTAAACGGCGGTATTAATATTTCCGAATTAGACGGCTGGTGGGAAGAAGCTTACTCTCCTGAAGTAGGATGGGCTTTAGGTGATGGTCTTGAACACGGTGACGATCCTAATGTTGATGCGGCTGAAGCCGATGCTCTTTATAATTTACTCGAGAATGAAGTAATACCCGAATTTTATACCCGTAATGAAAAAGGAATTCCGGCAGCATGGGTTGCCCGTATGCGTGAAAGCATGGCGCGGTTAACTCCTAAATTTTCGGCTAACCGCGCAGTGCGGGATTACACCGAACAACATTATATACCTGCTGCAATCAACTATAATTTGCGTTCTGCAAATAATGGCAAAGAGGCAAAAAAAATTATTGAGTGGAAAAATAACCTTAATCAAAAATGGTCTGCTCTTCGTTTTATTTCGTTAAAGATTGAAACTGCTAAGAAGCGGCATAATTTTGAAGTACAAGTGTATCTTAATGATCTTGACCTCAATGATGTAAAAGTTGAGCTTTATGCCGACGAAGTAAACGGATTTAATTTGGCTCGTACCGAAATGAAATATCAGAGTAAATTAACAGGCGCTATAAATATTCATGTTTTTAGTGCTTCGGTTCCGGCTGATCGTCCGGCAGAAGATTATACTCCAAGAATAATCCCGAATTTTTCGGGTGTAAATGTCCCTTTGGAAACATCTCAAATGCTTTGGCAGAAATAGAGTAATTAATATAGACAGATTCCAATTTATAGGAAAGAAATGTTACACAATCATTATCATTCAACAGAAATAAGCGTCGGCTGATTGTTAACAACTATTCTGCTTAATTTCTTTAGTAATATTATTGAAATTATCGACGGTATATTTTAAGGCAGTCTGTCTTTGTTATCGGATGCATTTCATAATTTTAGCGACGGCATTGCTATAATTATAAATTATATAGATTTAACATTAAATTAAAAATCGCGTTCGTTAAAATATACTTTCGGCTTGAAGAGAGCTGAGATTTTAGCTTCAATGATCAACTCAAGCGTTCTTATAATTATTAGTTTTTTCTTATTAAAAGAGCCTTCGATAAATTATACAGCCTCCTTGCAAGTAATGGAGCCGAAACTTTATTTGTGCATTAATACATAAGACACAAAGACTTCAACACCACTCTCACATATTATTTAAGAATACAAATCGATTCCGCCCGGAACAATCTGAACAAAATTATAAAAACCGAAACTTGATAGTGAACTTGACATCCTTTCCAATGTCACTTAGGCGAAGGTAGGCAAAAATGAATATTAAGTTTAAAATTAAAAAGCCCGATTTTTATTCAAAATCGAGCTTTCTTAGTGGGCCCGGATGGACTTTCCCAAAGGGATCACTAAACAACAAGTCTCCCTATTATCAAGTTGTATATTTTATAAATGGCAAACGCACTACAATTTCCACGAAAACCACAGACAAACGAACAGCCCGGCGTTTTTTTAATAACTTTAGTCCTCCCTTATTTAACGAATCTGCAATCAAGGATCCTCAGAAATCGATATCGCTTAAAATTTTCAAAGAAGAATATATCGATTATTGTAAACAATCCAAGAGCAAAAGTTATGTGGATTGTTCTATTATTCCAGCTTTCAAGAAACTCGGAATATTTATAGGTAATATGCCTCTTCAAAATATTAGTAGCAGAATATTAGAGCAATTCATTACAAAAACCTCTTCTTATTCTATAAGTGCCGCAGCTTTATACTATCGGACTATCAAGGCAGCCTTCAATAAAGCTGTAGCCTGGGGATACATTTCAGAGAATCCATTTAAGAAATATTAAAGCTCCTAAATTGGCTAAGAAATTACCAGTGTTTATTTCGGAAATTGAATTTCAATTGATACTGGGCAATACTGCAGAGCCTTTCCTTAAAGATTTATTTCTTACTGCATTTTATACAGGCATGCGCCTAGGTGAGTTATTAAACATGAAATGGGATTGGATAGATCTTAATCAAAATATAATCACAATTAAGAACACAAAAACCTTCACTACTAAAAGTAAAAAGGAAAGGATTATTCCTAAATGTTCAACTCTGAGAAATACATAATTAAACGACTTTACTAAAATTCTCAATGTCTCTGACAATGAATAAGTCTTTACTCGAATGCCATTCGTTAAGCTTAAAGGAAATTATGTAAGTAAGAAATTTAAGAAAGTTGTTCGTGCAGTGGGCTTATATGATGAAATACATTTCCATTCTTTACGACACTCTTTTGCTTCAATGTTAGTTCAACTCGGAGTTTCTCTTTATGTAATTAAAGAATTGTTAGGTCATGAAGATTTGAGTACTGCCCAAATTTATTCTCACTTACAAAGACAAAATTTAATGGATGCTTTTAACTTATTATAGATTTAAGTCTAAAGCGTACGCTAGATTTTATTCCCTTTTTTCTTTGGCGATTATAGTTAATACCTTAAATAATTTTTAATTTCTTCATTTTCCGCCACAAAGTTGAGGGATTTATTTTCAGTTCTTTAGCTGTTAGCGCTCTATTCCATTTATTAGTTTGAAGTGCGGATAATATAATATCTCTTTCAGTTTCTAAAATATTATTACTACTTCGTATAATCTTTTCATTATCATTATTAAATTGCGCGCTTTTTAGACGTTTAGGTAAATGCTCAGCCTGAATTATTTCACCATTACAAAGTATAAAGCAATGTTCAATTACATTTTCAAGTTCTCTAATATTTCCGGGGAAGTTGTATTCAAAAATGATATCATATGCTGAAGAGGAAAACTGTTTAATATTTTTCCCGAACTTATTGTTAAATTGCTCAATAAAATGATTCACCAGCAAAGGCAGGTCATCACTCCGCTCACGCAAAGGCGGAAGATGGATATTGATAACGTTTATTCTGTAATATAAATCTTCTCTAAATCTCCCGGCGGAAATCTCTTCAATAAGATTTTTATTCGTAGCGACAATTATCCGGGTATCCATTTTAATAATTTTATTACCGCCGACTCTTTCAAACTCATGTGTTTCTAAAACTCTTAATAGTTTTGTTTGAACCGCGGTGGAAAGGTCTCCGATTTCATCCAGAAAAAGAGTACCGCCTTGAGCAAGCTCGAATCTTCCAATCTTTGTTTTTATTGCGCCGGTAAAAGCACCTTTCTCGTGTCCGAACAATTCACTTTCTATAAGCGACTCAACAAAAGCGCTGCAGTTTACGGCAATAAACGGACCTGTTCGCCTAGGACTATTTAAATGAATAGCGCGTGCAGCTAACTCTTTCCCGGTTCCGCTTTCACCGGTAATTAAAACCGAGCTATCAGTTTGTGCTACACTTTCCAGAACGGAGATAATTTGTTTAATCTCTTTGTTTTTCCCAACAATATTTTCATACTTAAATACTTCATCAAGATGCGACGATAGGTTTTTTATTTCGGAAATATCTATAAACGTTTCTACAGCGCCGATTTTTTCATTTTTGTTATTTCTTAAAATAGCGGAATTAACTCTTATAGGAACTCCCTTTCCGTTTTTATTTTCAATTTCCAATTCGTTTCCTATTGTAGATGTTCCCTTGTTCATCGTCTGTTCCATGTGGCAACCGTTTCTGCACAAAGATGAATTGAAAATTTCCCAGCACTTTTTTCCTACGGCTTCCGTTCTTTTATAACCGGTTATCTTAGCGGCAGAATCATTGAATGATGTAACATTCCAATCATTGTCGATGGTAAACGTTCCTTCAATATTGCTGTTGAATATAGCATCCAGCTTATTCCTTTGATCGATCAACTCAAAAGTTTTCTGCTCAAGTTCTTCAGCCATTGATAGCATTTCTTTTGTGTTCCGGAAAACTAAAACAACACTAATTACAGTATCGGATTTTAAAATTGGAGTAATCGATGCTAGTACATCAATTAAATTTCCGTTTATATCCTTTATCTTAAACGGGAGGTTTGAATAAACCCTCTTTTCTGAAATTACTTCTGAGATAAATTTTGATTCTTCACCGTTTTTTTTAAATAGGATTGAACATTTCCCTCCTACGATATTACCTTCCGAAAAACCGGTAATGCGCGAAGCTGCTTCATTAAACACAATAATGTTTAAGTCCTTTCCTATTACCACAATTCCATCAGGGATTATTAATGCTTCCTTTTGTTGGTCAATTATACTTTGGACGTCTTTCATTTAAGATCTTTCTAAATTCTTTACTTTTCAAACATTGCAATAATACTGCACTAAAACAATGCATGCATTATTATATTGCGCATTTGCAATATACGCAAGATCAAATATTAGCAATATTATCAGAAAACGAACTTTTATTCCGGCATTACAATTGCCTACCAATATAAAATCGTTCTAATTATTGATTAATTGGCTTAGATATAAAACGAACACTTCAATGTTCTAAAGCGCTAATTGTAAAACATAAAGGCAATGTAAATGTTGATTTCTCCCGGCTGTATTCCATGCGTCGTAAAACAATCTTATACTCTAAGCCGGCTGCTAGGAGTAGAAGACAAAAACGAACAAAGAAAAATTATTTACGATACGATCAGTTTATTATTAGAAAATAAAGAAATGCTATCCGCCCCGCATTTCTCGATTATGCTGCAATCGATATTAAATAAAAATTTAAACGGACAAAGTTCATTCAAAAAAATAAAAGAAAAGAACCGGATGAATGCAGAGAGATATCTAAAATATCTTGAACTGATGCTCGAAACTTCCAAAGATAAATTAGAAATGGCCGTTAGAATTTCCATAACCGGCAATACTATCGATCTTGGTGCAAATCCCGATTTTAATCTTGAAAAAGAAATTAACATTATCACTTCAAGCAAAATAAATGTTGATTCAATTGGCAAATTCAAGGAAGATTTTAATAAAGCAAACCGGATTCTTTTTATTGCAGACAATTATGAAGAAGCATTGTTCGATAAATTCTTGATAGCACAATTAAAGCCTAAAGAAGTTGTATTTGCAGTAAGGTCAAATGAAATTTTAAACGATATAACTTTGGAAGACGCTAAAAGGTTGGGCATAAACAAGCTTTGTAAAGTAATTGAAAGCGGAAGTAGAATTGCCGGGACAGACTTAAATGAAGGCACTCCGGAATTTATCGATCTTTTTAATAGAGCAGATTTGGTAATAGCAAAAGGACAGGGAAATTTTGAAACGCTTCTAAATGCGGAGCGCTCCATTTATTTTTTGTTCAAAGTTAAATGTGAAGTTATTTCTGAATTATGCGGTTATCCCGTTGGAACGGGATTATTGTACTTTAAAAAATATAGAGGGAAAAAATGAAGGCTTACGATGTGGTTATTATTGGTGGAGGGCCAGCCGGAGTAACGGCAGCTTTATCCGCAAAAAATTCTTATCCTGAATAAAAATATCGCTTTGATCCGCAAAGATTCAAAGCCGATGATACCATGCGGCATTCCGTACACATTATTTACTCTCAATAATGTTAATGAAAATATTCTGGGGGATGCGCCCTTAACTGCAAATAAAATTGACATTATTAACAGCGAAGCCGTTGATAGAAAAGATCATATTTTGATTCTAGATAACGGTGAAGAAATAAAGTATGAAAAACTTGTTTTGGCTACAGGCTCAAGTGCTGTGCTGCCGCAAATTGAAGGGAATGAAAAAGAAGGTGTCTTTCTTGTTAGAAAAAGGAAAAGTTATTTAGAAAAATTAAGAACGGCAGTTCACAGTGCATCAAAAATTGTAATCCTTGGCGGCGGATATATCGGAGTGGAAGTTGCCGACGAATTGATTAAAGGAGGAAAAGACATAACAATTGTAGAAATGATGCCGGAACTTTTGCCGACTATGGACAATGAATTTAGCGAGAAGGTTAAAGATATTCTAACTAGCCGGGGCGGAAATGTTGTTACCGGAAAGAGCATCCAAAAAATATTAGGCAACAGTTCTGTTAGCGGCGTTGAACTAAACGATGGTTCAACAATTAATTGTGACCTGGTTATAATATCCGTCGGCTATAAACCAAATCTTGAATTAGTAAAAAAACTTGGACTTCATTACCTTGAAGGTAGGGGAGTTCTTGTTGATAATTACCTGCGCACTTCTGAAAAAGACATTTTTGCGGTTGGTGATTGCGCCGTAAAATATGATTTCTTTACGGGTGATTTCTCAAACATTATGCTTGCCTCAACTGCCATGGCTGAAGGAAGGCTTGTCGGTTCAAATCTTTTTTCCATTAAAGTCATAAGACAATATCAAGGAGTTCTAGGGACTTTCTCTACTAAAATCGGCAGCACGGCATTTGCCGTAAGCGGATTAACTGAAAACAGAGCAAAAGAAAAAGGAATGGAATATACTGTCGGTATTGCAAAAGCAGTTGACCGCCATCCCGGAAAACTTCCCGGCGCTACAGAAGTATTTGTAAAGTTAATCTTTTCTACTTATTCGCATACGCTGCTCGGCGCACAAATTTACGGCGGGGATTCGGTTGGAGAACTTATCAATATGGTTTCCGTTATGATTCAAAATAGAATGACCGATACGGATATAAACACCCTGCAAATAGGAACACATCCGCTGCTAACTCCTTCGCCGGTAGTTTATCCGGTTATTAATGCAACGATAAATGCAATTGTAAAATGGTTTAAATGATAAATGCCAATAAAATA
>CAVVVS010000027.1:0-48766 GCA_963751355.1 uncultured Ignavibacteriales bacterium
TCGTTTACCTTGACGACGTATTGCTAAGCAGCATGCAGTAATGTTTTTAATCGTAAACCGGCTGTAATTTGTTTGATCACAAAATGAAAAACAGTATTGAGTAAAAATCAAAAAGCTTTAAAAGAAATCTAATAGAGTGGGCGGTATTATTAGGGATTGCAGCAATTCTATATTTCACAGGTTTATATACCGTGGTTATCGGTGACATTCAGAAGGTTGTTCTATGGACACACGTAATACAGCCCAACGATGAATTACCCCTGAATAAACAGATACCTGCTAATTATTTTATGCAGCTTACTAAGTTAAACGGGGAGCCGGCAACGCTGCTGCAGTTCAAACACAAAACCATTTTCATGAATTTTTGGGCTTCATGGTGTCCGCCCTGCAGAGCAGAAATGCCTACCATACAAAATTTGTACGATAAAATTAAAGATAAGAATATTGTATTCTTAATGATATCTTTAGACGAAGATCGTGCAAAAGCAACAAATTTTATAAAGGATGAAGGATTTACATTCCCGGTGTATTTTATTAACGGTAGCATTCCGGGAGAATATGGAACTACAACAATTCCGACTACTTTTGTTATCTCCCCTTCGGGGAAAATTGTTTTTAAAGAAACAGGAATGGCAAATTATAATTCTGAAAACTTCATTGAAATGTTGCACAAATTAAGCGGTAGCAAACCGTGAATTTGATCTACTTATTTTGTCGCGGACTCGTACTCTTTTCAAATAAGCTGTCCGGAATTCCCTTATTAACTATATAATTATTGTAAGAAACAATAACCTTCCCGGTGTTTTCTTCCGGCTTTTTTGTTTCTTGATTTTCTTGCTGATTATCCCCGATATTATTCCGCATAGGAGAGCGAAATCTTAATCTCTCCGTATTAAAAGTAAAAATCATTTGGCTCGGCAGCGGATAATTCATACCGGGTGTGTCGTATTTCATATAAAGAGTAAATGTACCGTTCACTTTTGTAGATGATTCAACTTTCCGGATAACATACTTCTGTTCATCTATCCAGAAAGTAGTTAATACAACATCACTGTTATCTTCCAGCGGGATAGTTTTTATTACGTAAGTCTTATAACCGTAAACAGTATCTTCCTTGCTAAAAATAGCGGTATACTTCTTTTTTAAAAAAGAGACCGGTGAAAAATTCAATCCTTCTTTTGGTAAGAGAGCGAATTGGTCTGACTTAATCTTCACCTTGTCCGGCTGCTTAAAGTAAATTTTAGCATTTGAATCCGGAACCTTTAAAAAACTAACATCAATTTTTATATAAACATCAACCTGGTAATCTTTAATCTTATTAAAATTTTCTTTTACTTTATTTAATATTGCATCCGGATCTTTTGTCTGTCCGAGAATTATACTCACACTTATGAAAAAAAGTACTAAAATACGTTTCATGTTTCTTTCTCCGGTTTTCAAGTACGTGTAACTGTTCCGGGTATATTATACTTAATCTTAAACTAATTTTCTTACGTCAAAATATCTTTCTTTTGAAATATATATGCAGCTATCGCAAAAAGACCGACCAGGTATGCCGATAAAATTAATGTTGCTTTTACAATTTGTACGGTATCAGGCGGTTTGTCGAAAAATGCTTTCCAGGTATTCATATAATTAGTAAAGAGATATGGCTTTATTGTCTCAAACAAATTAATGTTGATTGCTGAAATTATAAAAAACACAATAATTACAGTCATGGTAGTAATTATGGGACCGATAGCATTTTCAACAAGAGCCGAAAAAAGAAAAGCAAGTGCGGTAACCACTCCCATACTCAGTGCGGCAAATCCGTATGCAAGAAGGAATCTCCAAATTATATCATTTTTCGCAAGAACAATAATTACGTTTTGTTTAAGTACAATTAATTCGCCGCTGCCGAAAATTAATAATCCCGCTCCCATACTCATGACAGCAAGAAATAATATTAATAGCGCAGAATATATGAGACCGGCAAGAAATTTAGCACTCACTAATTTAAACCGGGAAACCGGTCTTGTTATCAACATCCGGTAAGTACCCGATGTAGCTTCTCCAGCAAGTAAATCACCTGCAACCAATGTGATTAAAAACGGGATGTGAATTGCCAGGCTGTTTAATATCATATGAGAGATAAAATACCCATTCAACAAATTTCCGACAAAAACAAAAGACTGTTGAAGCTGCCTGGTTATATAATGGATCGAATGCTGTCCTTCAAGATACATCGCCAGTTGAACAATGGAAACTAATAAGGCAATAGCAATAAAGCCGATATATGTACGCCATTTTTTGAATATTTTATATAATTCAATATTTATTAATGTAATCATCAAACTTCTTTATCAGTAATGTTTAAAAAATATTCTTCAAGAGATCGTTTGGGAATAACGGCGCTTACAGCCACCTCATTCTCAACCAGGTATTTGTTTAATCCGGCAATCTGATCATCTTCCAGATTGAAAATAATTCTTCCATCTTCATAACTATCTAAATCGTTAATCCAATTTGTAGTTGACAATATATTTCTCGCTCTTTCCACATTATCCACTTCAAAAGTGACCTGCAATTTGTTCAAGTTCAGCAGTTCTTTCACTTCCCCTTCCACAATTTTTGCACCCTTGTTAATTATTATCATTCTTTTCGCCACCATTTCAACTTCATAGAGAATGTGAGATGAGAGAAAAATAGTTTTATTTTCTTCCTTGCTTAAACGAAGGATTAAATCTCTTATCTCCTTCATTCCCTGCGGATCAAGTCCGGTGGTCGGTTCATCTAAAATAATTAATTCGGGATTATGCAGAAGTGCTTGAGCTATTCCAAGGCGCTGCTTCATACCGTGAGAAAAAGTTTTAACCTTACTTTTGTAGCGTTTCTCAAGACCCACCAGCTCCAGTATTTCCATTATTCGCTTTTTTGAAGTGTTTGTTTTGGATAATCTACCGAGAATTTCGAGATTTTTATAAGCGCTTAAATACCCGTAAAAATCCGGTTTCTCTACAATAGCACCTATATTGCGCAGTACCTCATTTCTATTTTTTATAAGTGATTTCCCGAATAATTTTATGGTGCCTTCGGTAGGGGAAATCAATGAAAGAAGCATTCGTATTGTGGTACTCTTTCCTGCACCGTTAGGGCCTAAAAAGCCAAACACATCCCCCTTGAAAACCGATAGACTCAGGTTATCGACAGCTTTTACGTCCTTAAATTGTTTGGAGAGATTTTCTATCTCAATTACTTTATCAGTACTCACAAAATTTCCCAATTATTACCTTTAAAGTTAGCTTAATTTATACGAACTTACTAAAGAAAATTGGTGCGGGAAGTAGTAAACTTTCAATCATTGTAACTCACACGGCACATAGCTAATATTGAACCACACACATTCAAATAAGTTTTGGTCTTCCAAAAGAATTCTTCGGGAAACAGGGGAAAGTGTGAAAACGGTATCCCGGATTTTTCCATTGATTGTAAGACAATTTTAAAAAATAGTATATATGAAAAAAAATTCATATTTTATTTAAAGCAAGTAGATAACAGAGAATTTTCAAAATTAATTTAATCCATTTAGATCACAAAAAATAATTATTTTTTTTGTTATCATTTTAAATTATTGAATTAACCCAAAAAGAATTATTTTCTCGAAGGTTTTATTAAAATAACTTTTTCCGCATCTTAATTCGTTATTCTTAGTTATATCATATTAAACAATAATCAATCTGCGCTTTTGCCATTGTTAATCAGTATTAAATTATCTGAAAAGAGTTTCCGGCAGAATTTTGAATAAGTTTCATAGACCTGAAACAGGATCCCGGGTATGTTAAAAAGTAGACGGGTTATGTCGAAATAACATAAAATGTATTTATAGAATTTTAAATAACTAAAGAATTAATTTTCTCTTTTTATAAAATAATATTAACTTGCACTCAAGTTTTTCGAACGGATAAAAGAAACAAAAAGTGTTTTCGATTCTATTTTACTTGTAATTTTTTTTCATTAAGATTATCCATGTTTTGAGAGGGAGTTTAAAATATGCATGACCTCATTTCTATAAGGGGAAATGGTTTAACTCAAATTCTACTGAATAATCTTCTTAGTAATGTGATAATAAATTAGATATATTAATAATTTTAAGTACGGGAGTATTTCATGCAAATTGATAGACATTTCACTGAGACAGGCAAAGATCCGCTGGCAGCATTTGAATTTGTCAAAAGAGTTTCTGAAATAAAAAACCCTGACGGTTCAATTGTTTTTAAAATGGAGGATGTTGTAGTTCCTTCTCAATGGTCTCAAGTGGCAACAGATATTATAGCGCAGAAATACTTTAGAAAGGCGGGTGTACCTAAATTATTAAAAAAAGCTAAAGAAAAAGGAATACCTGCATGGCTTCAACCTTCGATTGCAGATACTGATAGGTTAGAGCAACTTTCTGAAAAAGAAAGATTTTCTTCGGAAACCGATGCTCGTCATGTTTTTCACAGGTTAGCAGGCTGCTGGACCTACTGGGGTTTTAAAGCTAATTATTTCGACACGGAAGATGATGCCAAGGCTTTTTATGATGAAATGATTTTTATGCTTGCTAATCAGATGGCAGCTCCGAATAGTCCACAATGGTTCAATACAGGTTTACATTGGGCATACGGCATAACCGGACCGTCTCAAGGTCATTATTATGTCGATTACAAAACAGGGGAACTAACTGCATCTAGTGATGCATATTCTCATCCTCAGCCTCATGCCTGCTTTATTCAATCGGTAAAGGATGATTTGGTAAATAGTGGCGGAATTATGGATCTGTGGGTGCGGGAAGCACGTTTGTTTAAATACGGATCCGGAACAGGCTCCAACTTCTCCGAAATCAGAGGTGCAAACGAACCGTTAAGCGGCGGAGGTAAATCTTCCGGTCTGATGTCGTTCTTGAGGATCGGAGACCGTTCTGCGGGAGCCATAAAATCAGGCGGTACAACCAGAAGAGCTGCTAAAATGGTTACCCTGGATATGGATCATCCCGATATTGAAGAATATATTAATTGGAAAGTTATAGAAGAACAAAAAGTTGCCTCACTGGTAGTAGGTTCCAACCTTTGCAACTATCATTTAAACTCAATAATGAAAGCTTGTTATGAAGAACACCCGGAGAATGACCGGTTCAATAAAAAATTTAATAAAAAACTTAAACATGCAGTTATTGAAGCCAGGAAAGCTCAGATACCCAACAATTATATAGAAAGAGTAATTCAACTAGCAAAATTAGGTTTCAAATCAATTGAATTCCCTACTTACGATACCGATTGGAATTCTGAAGCTTATACTACTGTTGCCGGTCAAAATTCAAATAACTCTGTTCGAGTTTCAAATGATTTTATGAATGCCGTAATCGACGATGGTAAATGGAATCTCTATTGGCGTGTAGAGAAGAAAAACGCAAAAAAAGAAAACAGGGAGCCAAAATCTTGCAAAACTTTGGATGCTAGGGATTTATGGGAGCAAATTGGATATTCTGCCTGGTCAAGTGCCGATCCCGGAATGCAATACCATACAACAATAAATGAATGGCACACCTGCCCTGAAGATGGTGAAATAAAAGCTTCCAATCCATGCAGTGAATACATGTTTTTGGATGATACCGCTTGTAACCTGGCTTCTTTAAATGTTGTAAAATTTTACGATACCAAAAGTCACAAATTTAATATAGAAAAATATAGGCATGCAACCAGATTATGGACCATTGTCCTCGAAGTGAGTGTTATGATGGCACAATTTCCGAGTAAAGAAATTGCCCAGCTTAGCTACGAATTCAGAACTTTAGGACTCGGATATGCAAACCTCGGTTCGCTGTTGATGCTTCAAGGCATACCGTATGACAGTAATGAAGCATTTGCAATCTGCGGTGCACTAACTTCAATAATGCACATGAGTTCATATGCTGCTTCCGCAGAAATGGCGAAGGAATTGAGTCCTTTTCCGAAATATGAAAAGAATAAAAATCACATGCTTC
Source organism: uncultured Ignavibacteriales bacterium (assembly GCA_963751355.1). GTDB lineage: Bacteria > Bacteroidota > Ignavibacteria > Ignavibacteriales > Ignavibacteriaceae > CAVVVS01. The sequence continues at coordinate 5,999 of CAVVVS010000027.1, forward strand.
GTGTGCTTAGGAATCATAGAAGGGCCGCTTATAATGTACCTAATGAAGAATATGAAGGTTTAAGTATTTACCCGGTCGGTATTGATCCTAAATACTGCCCATCCGATCTTTTAAAAGCTGCCAGGGAAGATGCGGATAGAGCTGTTGAACTCGGCACACAATACGGATTTAGGAATGCACAGGTTACAGTTATTGCACCTACCGGTACTATCGGTTTAGTAATGGATTGTGATACAACCGGCGTAGAGCCAGATTATGCTTTGGTTAAATTCAAGAAATTAGCGGGCGGCGGTTATTTCAAGATAATTAACCAATCAATTCCTCCGGCATTGGATAGATTGGGATACAATAAGGATCAAATAAAAGAAATCGTAAAATATGCCAAAGGTGCAGGCACACTTGAAGGATGTCCCTATATTAATCACGAATCTTTAAAAGCAAAAGGATTCACCGAGGAGGCATTATCTAAAATCGATAAAGCGCTCCCTTCTGTGTTCGAAATAGGTTTTGCATTCAATAAATTCACACTCGGTAAGGATTATATCATCAAAAAACTCGGAATAAAAGAAGATGATGTAGATTCTTTTGATTTTAACCTTCTTACTGCGTTGGGTTTCTCCAAGCAGGAAGTCGCTTCGGCTAACGATTATGTTTGCGGAACAATGACTATCGAAGGTGCACCCTTCCTCAAACACGAACATTATCCTGTATTCGACTGTGCTAATAAGTGCGGTAAAAAAGGTGCCCGCTTTATTCGTCCCATTGCACACATTAAAATGATGGCAGCAGCACAGCCGTTTATCTCCGGTGCTATTTCTAAAACAATAAACTATCCCAATCAAGCAAGCGTTGAAGACATAAAAGATGCTTATCTGCAATCATGGAAACTAGGCATAAAGGCAAATGCTTTATACAGGGATGGTTCCAAACTCTCCCAACCATTGAATTCAATCAGTGAAGAAGAGATTGAAGCAATCATGGAAGATAAAGAAAACAATGATATTGTTAAAATTGCCGAAAAAATTATTCATAGATATATTGCGAAAAGAAGAAGACTACCGGATAGAAGAACCGGGTACACGCAAAAAGCTAAAATAAACGGACAATCTGTTTATATCAGAACAGGAGAATATGATAACGGTCAATTGGGTGAAATATTTATAGATATGCACCGGGAAGGTGCTGCATTCAGAAGTTTATTAAATTGTTTTGCAATCTCCATCTCATTGGGTTTACAGCACGGTGTACCGCTTGAAGAATTTGTGGATGCATTTGTATTTACAAGGTTTGAGCCCAGTGGAATTGTTAGTGGGAATGCAAAAATTAAAATGGCTACTTCAGTAATAGATTATATTTTTAGAGAACTTGCCGTGGCTTATTTAGGCAGGCACGATTTGGCTCATGTAGAGCCGGATGAACCAACATCAAAATCTTCACCGGGTATTGTGAAAAAATTTGTGGAACCCGATTATGTCAGCGAAGAGGTTGTAAGCCAAAGATTAGTTGAAATTGATAAAAACAAGTCCAAATCATATAATTATAAATTATCTTCCGATGAATCTGTTGATCGCGGCAAAGCAATTGGAGCATCGAATAGTATACAAACAAAAGTACGCCAGGCAATTGAAAAAGGCTACACTGGAGATATTTGTCCCGAATGCCAGAGCATGACGATGGTGAGAAACGGGACATGCTTGAAATGTATGACATGTGGTTCCACATCAGGCTGCAGTTAAATTTTTAATTTCCATATATTAAATATTGAAGCCGTTCAATCTTGAACGGCTTTTTTTTATTTACAGAAAAATTCAACCAGTTCGATTTCCTGATAATATAACTTCATAGAAAAATATATCAAAGCAACGAGCGGTTTTCAAATCAAGTGGGAAATAATAAAATTTTTTACCTAAGAACTTTCAAATTATTTTCATACATTTGGAACAACAACTTAAAAAATTACCCGTTAAACTTGTAGGTGATTTAACTATTTTTAAGCTAACTTTAAACTTCGTCTGTTCAAGCGGATTTTGATTTTTTCACTCCCAAAAGGAAGGGAATTAAACCAGCCGGATATTTTACCAAATATTCTTGCATGTCATATTCCTCAATACGTAAAATTTACCTCGCTCAGACAGTTTTTATTTTAGGAAAACTTCAGAATGAATAATTCTAATTATCATGATTTTCATATTCCTGTTTTGGGAACCGGTTTTTCTCTTGATACACCCGTTAAAGTATCTAAGTATGGGATCTCATCTGTGGTCTCTTTGGCAGACGATACGCTCATGGAAAAATTACGAGTTAATTATTATAAAAAAGACAACTTACCTTTTTTAGCCATACACGATAAAGAAACAGATTCTAGAGCAAAACGGATTACAGCTTATTTAAATTGGATGAACGAAATAGTAAAAGAACAATTTCAAAATTTAAAACACTCTTTATTTGAATACGGAAGTGAAATAAGTAAATACTTCGAAATGCTTCCTGATATGTCTGTATTAAAGATGAAATATAAAGAAATGCTCGAGACTAATGATGTTAACTCAGTAATGAAATTACAAAACTGGCTGAGGGAGAATATCAAACCAGGCTCTATTGATGTGAATATAATGACCAAGCTAGACAAGGTTAATTATGATAACAGGGGCAACCAACTTCCGGTTGAATATAACGATGCTCATGCAGCCCTGAGGGGATTTGCCAACAGCGAGCTTGAAAGTGCAGTAGTTTTCTCTGCCGGAATTAATGCGCGTTTGTTTAGTTACCTTTCAACTTTCAAAGATTTTTTCCCCAAGAGCAACTGCACATTTAAAAAGAAGATTATTATAAAAGTGAGTGATTTCAGGTCTGCCTTAATCCAGGGAAAATTTTTAGCAAATAAAGGATTATGGGTTTCTGAATACAGGATAGAATCAGGTTTGAATTGCGGCGGTCATGCCTTTGCAACCAATGGATATTTATTAGGTCCGATACTTGAGGAATTTACAACGAAGAAGGATGAATTACTCGAATCCTTACGTGAACTGCTAAAAAAAGCGCTGCTGAAAAAAGGATTAACATTTGATGATTCTAAACTTGGTATTGATATAACTGTTCAAGGCGGCGTAGGTAAAGCAAGCGAACAAAATTTTCTGATCAGAAAATACGGAGTCAAATCCGTCGGCTGGGGCAGCCCGTTTCTTCTTGTTCCGGAAATTATGAATGTCGATGACGCTACTCTACAAAAACTTTGCGAAGCCGGTGAAGATGATATATATTTAAGTAATGTTTCCCCTCTCGGGGTTCCTTTCAATAATCTTAGAACAAGTAGTAAAGAGGTTGAGAAAGCGGAGAGAATCAGGGAAGGTAAACCGGGTGCACCGTGTATTAAAAAATTCCTTGTTTCAAATAAAGAGTATTCCGAAAAACCGGCATGTACAGCATCTATTTCTTATGTAAATAAAAAGATAACGGATTTAAAAGTAGCCGGCGATAACCCCGATGAATTTCAAAAAGAATTCGACAAAACAACCGATAAAGTTTGCCTTTGTGTAGGACTTGGAGCATCTGTACTTAAAATAAATAATATCGACACTCCTAAAATCAGCAAGGCAGTTTCCGTCTGTCCGGGACCTAATCTTGCATATTTTTCGAAAGTTTCCAGCCTTAAGGAAATGGTTGAACACATATACGGAAGGATAAATCTTATAACAGATCGCAATAGACCAAACATGTTTATAAAAGAACTGAGCCTGTATATAAATTATTTTGCAAAAAAATTAGATGAAAATTTAAATCCATTTTCAAAACAAGCAGAAGAATTTTTGGATACATTTTATGCGAATTTGATGGACGGGATTAAATATTATAAAAATATTATTCCTGAAATATTGGAAGAAAGTGAAAAAGTAAGACAGAAAATAAAAGAAGATTTAATCGAACTGGAGAGCATTCTTAACAAGTACTCCACCCAATATGTTTAACTACTGTTTGAATAGAAGAAATCCGGCAGGCGTTATTGACAACTCTTTCGGCATATCATTTATTTTTTGACTGTTTGTTTAATATGAATCAAGATTGAAATTATTCGTCGATAGTTCTGAGATATATTCTGTCGATGATGAGCCGGGAGAAAATATAAATAAGATATTTGAACAAAATGAAATATTTTACAAGATTTAGGATAAAAAATGTTAACATTTAAGGAAATAGGTGTAGAAGATGAGATACTACGTGCTATTGAGGAATCTGGATTTGAAAAACCGATGCCGATTCAGGAAAAAGTAATTCCCCATTTAATGCAGGAGAATCGTCCCGATATACTGGCTCTTGCGCAAACCGGCACCGGGAAAACAGCAGCATTTGGGATTCCCCTTATTCAAAAAACAGACACGACTTTAAAGCATATTCAACACTTAATACTCTCACCTACAAGGGAATTGTGCCTGCAAATTACAAATGATTTAACCGGCTTTTCTAAGTATAAAAATAATATAAAAATTACCGCGGTGTTCGGCGGTGCAAGTATTGAACTTCAAATTAGAGCAATCAAAAAAGGTACTCAAATCGTGTCCGCGACTCCGGGTCGTTTGCTGGATTTAATTGACAGAGGAGTAGTTGATTTATCCTTGGTAAAAACAGTGGTATTGGATGAAGCCGATGAAATGCTGAATATGGGTTTCAGAGAAGAGCTTAAATTAATATTGGATAAGACTCCGAAAGATAAAAACACGCTGCTTTTTTCGGCAACAATGCCTAAAGAACTTCTTTCAATAACGAAAAAATACATGAAAGATGCAGTTGAGATAACGATCGGAAAACGTAATTCCGGCGCCGAAAATATCGAACACACCTGCTATATGGTACATGAAAGGGACAGGTATTTAGCTTTGAAGCGAATTGCTGATTTCTATCCGGACATCTACGGAATAATATTCTGCCGCACTCGAAGAGAAACCCAGGATATTGCAGATAAGCTTATAGAAGACGGTTATAATGCTGATGCTATACATGGAGATTTATCCCAGATTCAAAGAGATACCGTGATGAATAAATTCCGAGTTAAAAATATTCAATTGCTTGTAGCTACGGATGTAGCGGCACGAGGATTAGATGTGGATAACTTAACTCATATTATTAATTATAATCTTCCAGATGAACTTTCGCTGTATACGCACCGCAGCGGCAGAACCGGACGTGCGGGCAGATACGGAACTTCAATCATAATTTCCAATCTAAAGGAAAAGTATAAACTGCAGCAGATTGAAAAACAAATTAATAAAAAAATTAAACATCTCCCTGTTCCGCTTGGAAAAGAAATTTGCAAAAAGCAACTTTTCCATCTTATTGATAAAATGGAAAATGTGGAAGTGAATAATGAAGAGATAGAATCATTCATGCCGGAGATTTATAAAAAACTTGAATGGCTTGAGCGGGAAGAGCTAATAAAAAAATTCGTTTCCTTAGAATTCAACAGGTTCCTCGATTATTATAAAAACTCTGCCGATTTAAATCATCCTTCTGACGGTAAAGCCTTCGGTAAAGGAAGTTCAAAATCTTCCGGTTTTACCCGCTTTTTTATAAATCTCGGACGAACAGATAATCTTAAACCGGCGACTCTTATTGGAATGATAAACGATTACACCAACATAAGCAATATTGAGATAGGACATATCGAGATACTAAATAATTTTTCATTCTTTGAAATCGATAGCGGTTATGCCGATACTATTCTTCAATCATTTGTAAATAAAAAATTCAAGAAAAGGCCAGTTGCAGTAGAGATTGCCGGACAAAAACGCGGCAATAATAGTAAACGAAATAGAAAAAAGAAGGGTAAGCCGGCGCAAAATAAAAGATTTGTGAAATCGGGTTTAAAAAAGAAAAATTCTAAAATTAGTAAGAAGTAAATAACACTAAATGATGCCGTCAAAAATTAGTGAATAGAATTTATCACTTAAGGAAGCTGCCTTAAAAGTTTCATACGGGAATTGCCGTCCCATTGAGAACCCGGAATCTCAATGTCAACTTGTAAGTTGAAAAAATAACAAGTTATCAATTGAGAAAAACAGCGCAAATTTAAAGATATTGGAAATACAATTATCTTAAAATAATATTTACTTCACCTCACTTTTCAATCATCCTCAAAATAGTGGGCAGCACAATCAGCAGAAGCGGCAAAGCAATCACAAATCCTCCTATGATAGCTATTGCTAACGGCTGATGCATTTGCGCTCCGGTTCCTATGCCGAGAGCAAGCGGAAACAATGCAATTATGGCACCAAAAGCCGTCATAAGTGTAGGACGCAGCCTAAGTGAAATAGAATCAACAATCGAGTTATCTTTATTAACTATGCTTTTCTTAGAATTCAAATATTGAAGATAAATAAAGATGGAGTTTTCACCGATGATTCCGACTATCATAATAATGCCTGTATAACTTCCTACATTAAGAGGCGTACCGGTAATAAAAAGAGCCAGGAAACTTCCGGCAATTCCCAGAATAGCAATAAAAATAATTGCGGCGGAAATCCTTATTTTTCTGAAAAGGAATAGAGAAACGGTGAATACCAGCATTATTGCCAAAATTAGAATAGTCATTAAATCACCAAAAGCCTTCTGCTGTTGTTCATAAGCGCCTCCGTAAACTATCTCGTAACCGGGCGGCAGTTTAATTGCTTTCCCTATTTTCTTTTGAATGGCTGCTACGGTACTTCCCAAATCCCGGTTATCAAGTCTGGCAACTACATCATACATTTGTTTGAGATTTTCCCTATCAATTTCAGCCACACCTTTAATGATTTTTATATTAGCAAATTCACTTATAGGTTTTACAGATCCGTCGTTAAGAAAAATAAAGCTATTCTTTATATCGTCAAACGAGTTTATCAGCTTTCCGTTAAACATTCTAATATTAATAAGCTGATTTTGACCCAAAACATTACCTACTACCGTACCGTTAATATCAGAATTAATTTGATATTGCAAATGACTTGGGGTTAATCCGTATTGAGCAAGAACTCCGTTTTTCGGCTGGAAGATGATGTTTGGACCGGCAATGGTTATCCCGTTAAAAACATCCGCGGTTCCTCTGGTATTACCTACGATATCAGCAATCTTATTGGCAATCTCCTGTAATTTAGTTTGATCATCCCCATAAACTTTTATTGATATCGGCTGTTTTGTACTGATCAAATCGCCTAGCATATCTTCAATAATTTGCCCGAAATCAACTTGTAAAGCAGGTAATTTTGCTTCTATCCTGGTTCTAATTTTATTTGCCACTTCATCCGTGGACAGTTTTCTATTTTTTTTGAGCTGTATCGTATAATCGCCCGTATTAGGTTCCGTAATAAAGAATCCATTCTGGGTTCCTATCTCGCGGGAAAATGACTGAACTTCAGGTGTTGTTTGTAAAATATGATCGACTACATTTAACATCCTGTCGGTTCCTTCCAGCGAAGTTCCAGGCGGGCTTACAAAGTCCAAAACAATAGATCCTTCATCCATTTGGGGTAAAAACCCGGATGGCAATTTAGGAATTATGAAGTATGAAAATGCGAATAAAAGAATTATAAAAATTATGGAAATAGCCGGTCGGTAAATAAAAAAGTAAACCCACTTCCTCTTTTTAATCTCTTTATGTTTATGAATAGAAGAACCTTCTCTCGAAAAAAGCAGATAAATGACAGGCAAACCAATCCATGTAACAAAAAATGAACATACCAGGGTAATTATCATCGCATTTGTCAACACCTTAAAATAAGCGCCTGCTACTCCTCCCATCAAAAAGAACGGAAGAAATATTACAATGGTACTCAATGATGAGCCTATCATTGCAGGGATTAAATATTTAATGGCTTTTATTACCAGGGTATTGCTTGTTTCGTCAGGGTTCTCTTCGTGAGTACGGTGAATTTGCTCAACAATAACTATTGCATCGTCGATAATTAATCCTATCGACGCTGCTATGGCACCTATTGTCATAATATTAATTGTATAACCGATACTAAACAATACAATAAATGTTAAACATAAGGTTACAGGGATTGTCACCAGTATAACAGAACTTGCCTTGAATGATTTAAGAAATAAAATTGTTATTAATATCGCTAATAAAAGACCAACCCACACGACGTCCCTTATGCTTCCGATTGCATCCGAAACAAATTGAGCCTGATTATAATAGGGACGAAGGACGACACCTTTGGGTAATATTTTTTGAAGCTTAGGCAGTTCTTTTTCAATCCTATTTTCAACATTGATTAAATTTGCTTTAGGCTGTTTTAAAATATGAATTATCGGGGCAATCTTTCCGTTAGCTTTTATTTTAACATAACTTCTCTCCGAACCTATTTCAACTTTTGAAATGTCTTTCAATCTGATGACTCTTTGCGGGGTATTAAGAATAACCAGGTTTCGTAGTTCTTCTTTACTATTTTGAGTAGCTTCAGTGAGTGTTAAATAAAGTCTGTCGTAATTATCTAAATATCCTGTCGATGATATAAAATTTGATTGCGATATTTTATCTGCAACCGTTTGAGGAGTTATTTTTAAGTTAGTAAGTTTAGCCGGATTTAAAATAATATGATACTCTTGTACTTTTCCACCACCGACCCCTACTTCTGAGATACCCTGTATCCTTGATAAAAATGGTTTAACAGTGTATACGGCGATATTTCTTAAGTCTATCTGACTGTAACCTTTACCGGAAATTGAAAAGCCCATAATAGGAAAAATTGAAGGATTCATTCTTTCAATAGAGATGTTTATTCCGGAAGGTAAATCTTGTTTTATCTCATTAATCCGTGCTTCTATTCGTTGTTTATCTAAATTTATATCGGAGTTCCAATCGAAGAATGCAGAAATCTCACAGCTTCCCCTGCTTGTAGCACTCCTTATCAAGTTAAGACCCTGTACCCTCTTAATGGCATTTTCCAAAGGCACGGTTACGGTTACGGTCATTTTATCAACCGGCTGTTCACCGTTATCCGCTATTATCTTTATTTTAGGAAATGTAATATTCGGAAATAAGCTCGATTGTATATGCAAGAATGAGTAAATTCCGCCAAATAAAATTATAATTAATATTACGGCAATCGGACTTTTGTATTTAACGTAGAAGTTATTCATTTGACGATCTCAACTTTTGCCGTATCCGGTAAGCCGTACGCCCCGGTCAAAATTATTCTTTCTTTATTGTTAAGTTTAGGGCTTAAAACCTGAACGACGCTATCGTTTTCAATTCCTTTATCAATATTCACTCTGATTGCAGTGGAATCGTTTAACAATTTCATTATCCAGAAAGAATCTTCGGTAACATTTGTGATAACCGAAGACTTGGGTAGCACCATTGTGTTTTTATATTCTTTATAAGGGATTTTAACTATAAGGTTTAAATTTTCGGGGATACTCTGATAATGAATTAACCTTATAAAATAAATCTGTGTCTGAGTTACTCGATCGACGGTTGGTACCGATTTTTCAATGATGCCGGGAATCGTGACTTCATCGGGAAGAGTAATTTCGCATTTATTTCCTATTTTAACTTTTAAAACATCTTCGTACGGAACATTGAGTTTAATGCGTAATGAAGAAGGATTGGAAACAATTGCAATTTGCTCTCCAACAGTTACAAAATCTCCAGTGTGAAAATCTAATTCAGTCATAATTCCCGCGGAAATAGCTCTAATATAAACCGAGCCCTGGAAAAGCTGGTTGCCTAATTTTAATCTCAAGGTATCGCTTGCTGCAGCTTCCTGTGTTTTAATTTGAAATAGGATATCACCCGGTTTTACTTTATCCCCGATATTTTTATAAACTTTTTCTATAAATCCCGGGAATGTTGATCTTATTATTTCTTTATTTAGAAAAATTGTATTTCCGTTTAGCTTTAAATAAGCATTCATATTCATAGCAGTGGGATGTGTAATAGTAACAGGTGTTCCGGTGTTTATCTCGGATGTATTATTTTTCTCGGAGCCGCATGAAATTATTAGCAGCGGGATAAGAATAATGATAATTACAAAAGATGTTATTTTTAAAATTTTTCTACATGGTTTCATTCTACCAATTCCAATAGTTATAATTGCTTATTTCAGTTTGATAATTTATTTCCGTAGTAATTTTACTTTTTTGAATATCAATATAATTTTTGAGTAAGGTTAAATATTCGATCACCGATAAGTTCCCTTGCTGTAATTGTTTCCCTGAGAGTTTCAGCAGATTATCATAATCTGAAATCTGTCCGTTTAGTTCAGCAAGGTTTTTATTTAATGATTTAATTTTATCTTCGGCATTTTTTCTCTGAACGGAAATATTTCCGGCTAAATAACTCTTATTTTCCGAATATGTTTTTTCGGCTATAATACTTTGCTGCCTTGTAATTTCTTTTTGGTTTCCGTCGAAAATCGGTAAAGAAAAGTTTAAGCCGGCACTAAATCCAAATTTTCTCTGAATATTATCCAGCTCAACGGCGTTTAAGCCTGCGTTAAAGAAAAGTTTTAACTGCGGTTGATATTTAGTTTCAAATATTTTTTGTTGACCTGCAGTATTCAAGCTATCGAGATAATACTGCTGTAAAAATTTCGATCCGGCAGTTTCCTGATTTAATTGCAAGTTTAGGGTATCAATCATCGCGGTTTGTGTATCCTTTATTCCGCATAACGCATAAAGTTGGAATAATCCGCTTTTATAATTTTGCCAGGTTTGATTCAGGGTGATCATTTCTGTTTTCTGTTGTATCTTTAGTAATAAATAGTCTTGGGCTTTAGCAATACCGTTAGCAACCAAATCACCGGTAACGGCTACCTGCTCTTTTAAATTATCTTCAATTTTCTCCGACAATTTATATAGCATCAAGTATTGTAACGTATTAAGATATTGATCGGTTATTTGTTTTTGTAAACTGTGTTTTTCCTCTGTAATATTGTTTTGATATGTCTTGTTAAGTACCATCCTTTGGTTTTTCAAAGCATCGAGTAATCCTCCGTTCAATATATTTTTATCTACATTTATCTGTGCGGAATACAAACCGCCGTTTGTAATTCCGGCATCATAGCCGATAGCTTTGGGTACAGGATTGGTGGATAATAACTTACCGTTATTATTAAAATAAGGAGCAAATAAATAATCACCGGTTAAATATACCTGAAATGCCGAATTTTGCGCATTGTCCAGCCGGTTTTGAAGCTCATTGATAGACATTAAATTGTTGTAATTTTTAATGACAGGAGAATTATTTAAAGCGGCTTTAACAAAATAATTTAAATTGTATTGACCGTAAGTAAGACTAAACGTGCATATAATAATAAATATAATTTTACGAAACATTTTCACCTATATTATTTACAAAATTTTGGGCTATATACAAATTGACAATCCATGGAATATTTTCAGTATTTAGTAATAATGAAAAACTAAGCATTTATCATAAGTAATTTAAATATTAAGTACCATAAAAAATGAGCTTGTCACCACACACCATAAAAAGTTTATTACAAGATCGCCTAATATTTCATGAAATATTAAACTCATATTATAGCAGTTCTTAATAAGATGTAGATTAACAAAACAACCCAAAATACTTATAAAATATATTCATTTTTTGTAACCGGAATGTATCAGTAGAAGCCTTCCGTCCTTAATCAGTCCGACACCAGGAGCATAAATTTTATATTCTTTAACCCCGGGCTCCAAAGGAGTAGTTTCTTCTGTTTCTATACAATCCGAAAAAGTTCCCGCAGGAGTTTTCAAAATTTTATTGACAGATATGATCTTTGCTCTATCCATTGCAATTCCGGGTGCAATTTCCTGGTAGTATTGTGAACCAAATAAGGTAATTCCAGGCATCATTAAACCGAATTTAGCATTGTCTTTCCCAGTTTGCCAGCTGCCCTCATGTCCGGTTACCTCATTATTTTTATAGATATCAACATCCTCTCCAAAATAATATACACTGTTACTTACCTTATCGATAGCATAATAGTTTGTTGAAATTTCAATAATTTTTTGGTCATTATATTCTTTTTCTTTCACAACTCTGGTTTCGACTCCGTCGACCAACTTGGTTTCATCCAAAACATTAATTATGACTCTTGTTTTTATATTGTATTCGACTCCCTCCAATATTATCCGGTAGCCTGGCTTTAGAATAAAGAAAGGATTGATTCCCGTAGAAATAAAATTCTTTTTATCAATATGAAAATCCTTAGCCCAATCACCGCGTTCTGCAGTCTGTGCATTTAAGGTTATCATATTTGTTATTAGAATAATGGCAGTCAAAGCAACTGCCATTATTTTTTGCCTAACTCTCATAATCATATCTATCAAAATTATAATCATGTATTAAGTGAAAATAATTTAATCATTGTCATCTTCGTCTGTTTCTCCCTTTTCACCTTTTTCGCCTTTCTCATTTTCCCCTTTCATAGATTCCGATTTAACTATTTTCCCGTTTGGATAAAGAACCACACCATGTTCTTTTTTATTGCTTTCGATAGATAACTCATAAGTTACTTTTTTTCCGCTCGTAACCCTCTCGGCTTTGTTTATTTTTAAGTCTTTAAACTTACCCTTAAGAGTTTTCATTACGGGAGCCGGCAGCTCATTTTCGGGGATAGTTTCTTCCACTTCCGTAATTTTGCCGGAATGAGTTATCAGCACGTCGATATGCTTTGTGCCTTGCATACTTTCAATTTCATAATAACTATGACCGTTTTCTTTCTCAATGCTGGTTCCTTTTATATCTGCTTTCGGATATGCTTTATGAAAAGATTCCAGTACTTTTGCAGGAACCTTTTTAAGATCGACCTTTTGATCCTGTGCAAAGCTAAAGCTCGCAGTTAAAATCAATATAATGGTTAATAAAAAAAATTTTGAAAATATATTTGTAAACTTCATGTTCAGTCTCCCTATTTTTATTATTGTTGTTTCTAATAACAAAGATAAAAATAGATTATGAAATGAAGGTGAAATTCCAATCCGATTTCGATTTTTAGTTTATAGTTATTTCTAAAATAAGTTTTCTGAAGATTTCACACTAACTAATAACCTACCCCGTTATTATTTTGACCGCTTTCAACCGGTTGTTTTTCTTTATAATTATTAAAATTATATTTGAAATCGAGCGTTACCATAGGCGCCTGTCTGGAATAAAAAAAACGGTTATAAAAATCTGTTCCCTGAGTAATAAATTGGCGTTTCCCAGTATGTAATAAATCACGGACTTGTAAAGTCAACGAGAATTTCTTCGCAAGAAAACTTTGTTTTATCGCTAAATCGGTAGTAAAATAACCTTCCCACTTTCCCTGTGCGGTAACGGAGGGGCTATGATATCTTGTGTTCAATTGAAGCTCGGTTGATTGAGTAATATCAAATACATTATTATTTTTAATACTCCAGTCAAAGCTTTTTCTCGCAAATGACTGATTATTTATAGCACCTTGAATTCTATAATCATAAACATCTCCCATAAAATTAAATTGCCAAATTTTTACCGGGTTGAACAAAATCATAAACTCGGTACCGAGAGAATAATCTGTTCCAACATTTGCTATTGATCTTAATGTTACGTTTTCTGCATATACCGAATTAATATCTTCCATTTTATTATGTGTAAACCGGTAATAAAAATCGTCTGAGAAAGAGACTTTACCAAAAAATGTTTGAAAGCCCAGTTCATACGAATCAATAAGCTCCGGTTTTAGGGAAGGATTTCCTATACGTACATTGTTAGCATCAAACCAGGTATAAAAAGGTTCAAGGTCTCCGCCGTCGGGTCTTTCAATCCGGCGGCTGTAACTAGCCATCATTTGAGTTCCTCCGGTAAAATTGTAAGAAGAATGAATGGACGGGAAAAAATCCCACCTGCTTAAAGAATACTGCTGTTTGGTTTCGGCTAATTTAACAAGTTGGTAAGTATACTCAGCCCGTGCTCCAATCTGAACCCCGAGACTGTCCCAACGATTTGAAAACAATGAATATGCAGCAAACCTTGTTCGGTTAAAATCATTAGTGTGACTGAATTGAGGTTTAAATTGGTAAGCATTTTGGACTGAATCAAAAACAGATAATGTGTTTATATTCTGTCTAAGTCTGCTGAAATATTCCATACCGGCAGAAAATTTTTCTAATTTGTTTAAGGGCAGGGTATAATCAATTTTCCCTCTTAGTTCGCTTTCCGGACCCAATTCAGTTGTTTTTGTCCCATTCACAAGAATGCTGCTTTGAACAGCGTAAGAATTGGATACTTCATTATTATTATTATGCCGATAGAACATTTCAGCAGTGAGCTCGTGCCCCTTCGCTCCGAATTTGTGAACATAATTGGTGTTCAAATCATAAAATGAACCCGAATGATTATGATTGGTGTTGTTTAGATAAAAAATCTTATGTGGCTGGATATTAGACCATTGATCATAATTCAAGTTTGAAGTTCGTTGAAATGATCTTGTACCGTATCTTCCGCCGAAGGAGAGATTATCATTTTCGCTCAAATCTAAATTTAATCCGCCTCTCACGCCAGATATTTTTCTACCCCACATAATATTCCCGTTAGAATTAAGATATGAGGTATTGCCCCCGATTATGAATTCTTTTTCCTGGCTATTCGTGCCCGGATAATAACGACGGTTAATATCAACTCCCAAATCATAATCTACTGCCGGAGTTTTGTATTGAAATATTAAATTTCCACCGAACTTATTATTTAATCCTCCCATTATATTAACAATTCCGCTCAATCCAAGATTTGTATTCTTCTTAAGAACAATATTTATAATTCCGGCGGTGCCACTGGCATCATATTTTGCCGAGGGATTTGTTATTAATTCAATTGTCTTAATTGCGGTTGCAGGAATCTGCTGCAAAGCGTCCTGGGCATTCAGTACGGAAGGTTTGCCATTAATAAGGACCTGGAAATTTGTACTTCCTCTAAGGCTAACATTTCCATCTATATCGACACTTACCGAAGGAATATTTTCAAGAACATCCGCAGCTGTACCGGATATTGCCGTATGCATCTGACTTACATCTATAACTTTTTTATCAGGTTGATATGATATAGGTGAGCGTTTCCCCTCTACAACCACGTTCTGCAAATTAATTGAAGTTTGGCTTAAGTAAATTTTGCCTAAATCCAGATTACGTTTTGAATCCGAAATTGATATGCTATTTATAATTTTTGTTGTATATCCGACAAATCGCACTTTCAAATAATAATGGCCCGTATCAATTCTTTCTATTACAAATTTTCCTTCTTTATTAGTTACGGTACCGTTAACTTGTGAACTATCTTTTCTAGAAAAAAGGATGACATTTGACATTTCAATTGGGGCTTTTGTTTCTTCATCGAAAACTTTTCCCGTTATACTACCGATTTGTATTATCTCTTTCTTTTGCTGGCTGTAAATTAAACTTGATATCAAAAATGAAACCATGAGCAGCATAAATGTATTCTTAAGCATTATTGCTCCATACTGGATATTTCAGGTTATAAAGTATTTTGGTGATTAAATTGTAAAATAAAATTCAAAACGAAACTAATGTGTTTAAATTTGAAGGTTAATACATATAAATGAAAATAAGATGAAAAAAGGAATGGGATGAAACGATAATAAGTAATATGTGATGCATATTAAGAACCAAAAGCTTCATACGAATTAGGAAAAGGTTTTAGGAAGTAAAATACTGAAAACAGTTTTTTCACTGATTTTACTCTCAACATGTATTTCACCTCTATGCATCTCAATTATTTCCTTGGCTATTGCCAATCCCAATCCGCTCCCGTTTATTTCCGCGCGTATCTCATTGGATCTATAGAACCTGTTAAAAATATAGGGAATTTCAGAAGAAGATATTCCTGGACCGTTGTTTTCCACTGAAATGGAAATTTTATCGTCGCCTATTTTTTGTAAATCAATTGATACCTTTGACTCATGGAAAGAATATTTAACTGCATTTTCAATTAGATTTAAAAATACACTCTTCAGCTTTTCTTTATCTGCATCTATTTCTATGGAATCATCAATCAACAAATTGATCCGGATATATCTTTTAACGGCAGCCGGGTTCATAATCTGAACACACTCAGCCAATAGCTCGTCAAGTCTAACTTTACTTACATCAAGCTTTGTTTGAGATGCGTCTAATTTTGTAATTGTTAAAAGTGAATTGGTAAGTTTTGTTAAACTTTCAATTTCTGAAAGAGCATTTTTTATTCCTTCCGCCGAATCCGCATCCTCAATTTTTTTCTCTAAAATCTCAAGTTCAGTTTGGATTACGGTTAAAGGCGTTTTAATCTCATGCGACGCATTTGCCACAAACCTTTTTTGACTTTTAAAAGCATCGTCTATTCTTTCGATCATTTCATTCAATGTTTCTCCTAATGCTCGTACTTCGTCTTTAGCTATAGGAAGTTCTAGACGTTTGTCTAAATTTTTTACCGAAATGTTTTTAGCCGTATCAGCCATTTGAGTTATAGGTTTGAATGCTGCTTTGGAAATAAAATATGCAGCAAATCCTGTAATAATTAAACCGGAAGGGATGATAATTAAAAATAAATAAAGCAGTCTATCGAGATCTTCGAAAACGTCTTTAACAGAAGCCGCTGTCTCAAGGACATAAACGGAATCGTTTTCCGTTTCAAATTTACTCCATACGATATGATATTTCTGGTGCTCTATTTTAGTTCTATTGTACTCGAAAGGTTTTTTTATATTTTCATTAATATTTGGAAAAGGAATTTTCGATAGTATTGAATCCCTAATGATAATTTTTCCGCTTCGATCGAACAACTGGAATCGTGCCCCAATTAGATGTCTAGAGCTTATTGAAGATAATTTATTCATATCTAAAGAATATTGATCGTCAAACTCATCCTCTATTTCGGTACGTAAGGAAATAGAATAGCTTTTAAGATTAGTATTAAGCTTAAGGAATGCTGCTTCTTTAGTGCTATTGTAAATTATAGCAGCGAAAATGATAAGCAGCAATCCAAATACAATTGTGTATGCTAAAATTATTTTTGATTTTATGGAGAGCATCGACAACATATTTTGACCTCACCCCTTCCCCTCTTCTTAGCAGAAAGAGAAGAATTGAAATTTGAATTAACTATCTTTAAAAATATATCCGGCACCTCTAACGGTACGAATTAGTTGCTTTTCAAAATTCTTATCGATCTTCTGACGTAAAAATTTTATAAATGATTCTATAACGTTACTGTGCGGATCAAAATTCATGTCCCACAAATGTTCTGAAATCTTTCCACGGGATAAAATTCTGTTCGGATTCATCATAAATAATTCGAGAAGGGCGTATTCTTTTGTTGAAAGCTGAATCTCTTTTCCTTCCCGGTAGGCTTTATGTGTATTCAAGTCTAATTTTACTCCAAAATTTTCTAATACAGCGGTACGTACTTCACTCTTTCTCCGAATGAGTGCACGCATTCTCGCTAAAAGTTCACCCAAATGAAAAGGTTTGGCAAGATAATCATCCGCACCCTGGTCCAGTCCTTTTATTTTATCCGAAACATCATCCAGGGCAGTTAACATTAAAATTGGAGTTAACACTTTATTTTCACGCAAATTTGCACAGGTTTGTAATCCATCCTGCTTAGGTAACATTATATCCAGGATTATTAAATCATAATAATTAATTACCGCAAGCTCCTCGCCGCTGATACCGTCACCGGCGGTATCTACTGCGTAGCCCTCAGTTTTCAATCCTTTGGAAAGGGCAGCAGAAAGTTTTTTATCATCTTCGATTATAAGTACACGCATAATAATTTAATTTTTGTACAAATATAATTAGTTAAGATGAAAAGAATATGAAAAAGGTCTTTTCCTTTAAACGAGCATTAAAATCGTAAGAATTAAATCAGAGAAACGGGAATTGTTTTAAGGTGAAAAGATTTTAAAAATAAAATCCGGGTTTTTACTTAACCCGGATAAAAACTTGTTAAACGAAAAATATTTTCTTTACTTTGATGATGGATAACCTTTATCGACCCAATTTTCTACAAAAGTATTGGGTAGATATAGTACATGAACATTCTTATAACCCATTTCCTCCACGGTCTTAAATGCCGGTCGAATATTCGGGCAATCGCCCCACGGGCAGCATCCGCAATAAAGGACTATATTTTTATCGTGTTTAAATTTCTTTACTTCACTTTTTAATTTTTCAATTCCTTTTGTTCTTGATGCGGGACCAACATAAACGGAACCGGGGATATGACTTTGATTGTACAAAAAGCTAAAGCCAACCTGCACTATCAAAGGATTTTTTTCTTTTTTATTCGACAAAATCCCAGCAAGTTCCTTCGGGGTATAAACATTGTTAAGTTTCCAGGGATCATTTTTAGATGTGCTTTGTTTTTCTAAGACATTATTCTCAGCAGATTTTTTAGTTTTATTTTGCCCTAAAGCAGGAATTGTTACCATGAGTGACAATAAAAATATTGCTCCCATAAATAACTTATTTTTGGTTAAAAACATTTTAACTCCTAAATTTTTTAACATGAACCATAATTTATTTGGGTTTAACTTAGAGTAATGATAATTAACAATCAATGAAGTTATAGCAATGAAGGTAAAAACGAAGTTGATTTTTGAGGGAAATCACTTCCATTTTTTTTAGTGTTTTTATTCGGAATTAATAAGATATGAACTTAAAAGATAACCAGAATACTATTTACCGGATGTTGTGTTCTTTGAACTGAATAAATTTTCAATTCGTCTTCCCCCCATAAAACGCCGGCTGTAATAACTATCTTTAATTGAAGAAACGATTACACCGTGACTAGCGCTTGAGTGTGCGAATAAATGATCACCTATATAAATACCCACGTGACCGGGACGGACCCATCTTCTGGTGTTGAAAAATACAAGATCACCAAACTTAAGATCATCAATATTGTCAATAGATTCTCCTTCACGATATTGTTCCCTTGCGGTTCTTTCCAATTGAAAAGTAAAAGTCTCTTCGTATATTTTTTGAGTAAAAGCCGAACAATCTATTCCTTTTTTAGTATCACCGCCCCACTTATATGGTGTGTTCAAATATTTAATAATCTCCATCAACATCTTCTCTTTCAATGTTGATCTATCTGCGTTCATATCGGTATTTGATGCCCTGGTACTAAATCTTTGAACTATTGAAGATATGTCCACACTTCTTTCATTATCGGGAATATCATCCGGATCGGAATCAGCCACCGGATTATTTGTACTTACAGTATCCACACTACCGTATTCGGAAGAGAATCTTATAGGAGAATCATTTGTATTATTAGGTTTTGGTTTGTCTTTATATCGAATACTGTTTGAGGAAGAAGAGCAGCCGGAATATATGAAAATTTCGGTTGCTCCTAAAATCAGAAATATGAATATGATCGAATGGCGCATTTGGATCAGCCTAGATACGCTCTTAAATTTTTACTCCTGGAAGTATGTCTAAGTCTGCGGATTGCTTTTTCTTTTATCTGCCGAACTCTTTCTCTTGTTAAATTAAATTTTTCCCCAATTTCTTCAAGAGTGAGTGAATGTTCTTTATTCAACCCAAAATACAGTTTAATAACCTCTGACTCTCTTTCGGATAAAGAAGATAATGCTCTTTCAATTTCCGCTTTCAAGGATTCACTCATCAATTCAAAATCGGGATTTGGCTGCTGATCATCTTCGATAACATCCAAAAGACGGTTCTCTTCGCCCTGTGAAAAAGGAGCATCCATAGATACATGCCGTCCGGAAATTTTAAGCGTATCAGCAACTTCGGCTACATCCATATCCAATTCCTGGGCAAGTTCGGTTGCATTGGGTTCTCTCTCAAATTCCTGCTCAAGGTTGCTGTAAGCTTTACCTATTTTATTTAATGCACCTACACGGTTTAGGGGTAATCTAACAATTCTAGATTGTTCGGCAAGAGCCTGGAGAATTGACTGCCGTATCCACCAAACGGCATATGAAATGAATTTAAAACCTCTTGTTTCGTCAAACCGTTTTGCGGCTTTTATTAAACCCAAATTACCTTCATTGATCAAATCGCCGAGAGACAAACCTTGGTTTTGATATTGCTTTGCAACGCTAACAACAAAACGAAGATTTGCTTTGGTTAACATTTCCAAAGCATTCTGATCACCCTTTTTGATCCTGATGGCAAGTTCGATTTCTTGATCAGGAATAAGTAGATCAACTTTTCCAATCTCTTGCAAATACTTATCGAGAGATTGACTTTCACGATTGGTGTACTGTTTGGTTATTCTCACTGATTCACCTCATTGATATTATTTGTCTAAGTTGATTGTATCAACGATTCCGACAATTGAAGCATCAACGGGAGCCATATCCACCGGTAAAGGTATAACTGCTTCAGATGCAGTTATATAAAATATAATTTCGCCAGGTCCTGCCCCAACCGTATCGACAGCAACTATCGGTTCACCAATTTCTTTCAAATCAGCAGTAATCGGCTGCACAAAAAGCATTTTAAAACTGTGTAATGTTTCGTACTTTTTGGTAGCCCAAATATTTCCAATTACCTTACCAAGAAACAAATATTGTGCCTTATCTTATTTTATCAAAATAAGCTAAATATATATCTTACAAACTATTTTTTAGGAGAAGGAAAGTAAAAATTTCCCCCCTTAATTTTATTGTGCTTTAAATTTTGATTTTTCCATAAAAAATCTAGTTTTCGAACTTACAACTTTCAAGTTGGAAACGATAAAACGGTAAATAAAAATATGTTTTTTATATTTGCTTTTACCGGTATATTTTTCCCGCTTAGTTGCCGTTAATGAACAATTCAATTCCGATGAATTTTTTGATTAAATCAGCAGTTGCAAATACCTGAGATTAAAAATAGTGTAAACTTTCTAAAAAATAAAGAACGATTACTAAGAATTTTCCTGTTTTTCTAATTCTCTTTTTAAAGCAATATCGAGTTTATCAACAATAGCCATAATTACTGCGTCTACAGGTTTATTCTTTGTAAATTCCGTCTGTCTCGAAGAACTTCCTGTTGCAACTAATACTACTTCCCCTTCCCCAGCTCCTACACTATCAACTGCGACTACGAAGTTATCTTTTTCCTTGAGGTTAAGATCAAGTTGTTTGACTATCAAAAATTTTGCTCCAACTAGATTTTCATCTTTTTTTGTTGACCAAACCGTACCAATGACTTTTCCTAAAAACAAATCACCCTCCCAATTCTTTTGGGTTAATTACTGTTAGACCACTGCTAATATACTTCTCCTCATTAAAAGTTACAATTGTCAATTTATTAATTTCTGCAACTGAACAAATAATTGCATCCCTGTAATTTTTAACTTTTTGCCTGAATAAAGGGACAAAGAAACTATATCTGGCATTTAATCCCAGTACTTTCAAAGAAGATAATACTTGTTTTACGGCTTTTAATTCCTCACCCGGTTTTGAAGCAAATTGAAGCTCGGATGCATTTATCACAGTTGTGAAACAAATATCTTTTTGCATTAATATTTCCAGATATGATTCCGATTCATCTTTATGTAATAAATGTTCGACAAAAATATCCGTTTCTACCAAATAGTGAGACATGCTATTTATTATCGCCTAAAGTTCTAACTGAGAAATCTTCATTTAAAATACTGCCCTTTGAATTTAGAAAGTCGAGAACTACGTTTTCAGGTATTGATTGTATCCTCTTTATTCTTGTAAATATTTTTTTATCAAATCCTTTTAGATCACTAACCATCTTAGCAGAGCCGTATATTTCAATTCTTACATCATTATAGCCGGCTGCGCTTAATTCTTCTAATTTTTCGTGATCATAATTCAGCTCACCGTTATTTCCTATTTTAGCCGGGAATGACAACAATAGAGTATCATCGTTTTCAGCCATGTAAGAAACTCTCCCCTTTTAAGGAATTATTTATTCTAAAGAATTCGGCAACAGTCTTTCCAACGTCGGAAAAAGTTTTTCTCACGCCAAGATTCTTTCCGGCTTTATTTTTATTATAAAACAACAGAGGCACATACTCTCTACTATGATCTGTACTTGGTGTGGTCGGATCATTACCGTGATCAGCAGTGATAATTAGAACATCCGAATCGTCCAATTTTTCAAGAAAACCGGGTAGGAATTCATCAAATTGCCTTAGAGCATCAGCAAATCCGTCTGGATTGTTCCTGTGCCCAAAGTAAACATCAAAATCGACTAAGTTAGTAAAAATGAAACTATTGCCCGTTTTAGAGGAATATTCGATTAATTTATCGCAGCCTTCGGAGTTGGATTTAGTTTTCTCTTTTACCTGAATCCCCCTGTAATTAAAAAGATCATTAACTTTACCGATTGCAACGGTCTTAATATTGTTTTCTTGAAGTAAATCAAGTATTGTTTTTTCAGGAGGATCGGTAGAAAAATCTCTTCTATTTGTGGTCCGGGTATAATTCCCGGATTTTCCGATAAACGGGCGAGCAATTACTCTACCTACATTTAGAGGAGCGGTTAAAACTTGTTCCCGTGTTATTTTACAAATTTTGTACAATCTCTCTAAAGGTATTACATCCTCATGTGCAGCTATCTGAAAAACAGAATCCGCTGATGTGTAAACTATCGGAAATCCTGTTTTTAAATGTTCATCTCCCAGTTCCTTGATTATCTCGGTTCCTGAAGCAGCTTTATTTCCTAAAACATTCTTACATCCTGTAAGCTTTAAGAATTTATCAATCATTTCTTGCGGGAAGCCGTTCGGGAAATAGCTAAAATCCTTATCTATTAACAAACCGGCAATTTCCCAGTGACCGGTTGTGGAATCTTTGCCCTTTGAAACTTCTCTCATTTTACCGAATGATGCTTCCGGTTTTACCGATTCTTTTACACCCTCTATAAAGGATATATTCCCCAAGCCCAATTTTTCTAGGTTAGGCAGCTTTAATCCGCCGACAGATTTTGCAATATTACCCAGCGTATTGCTGCCCTGATCACCATAGAACCCGGCATCGGGTAATTCGCCTATTCCAACACCGTCAAGTATCACAAGAAATAGATTGTTCATAGAGAATTACAATTTTATAAATATGAATTGAACAAATTTAATTTAAATTTCGAACTGTATTACCGCCTCTTTCCAGAGCTTTCTTCAAAGCTAAATCAGCATTGTAAATAACTTCATCGACATCTGTTTTGTTATTTGTTGAGGCAACACCAATTGAGACAGTATAAGTGGTTTGCTTAGAAACAACGGCTATCGGTTTCCTGGCTATCTTTATCCTCAATTTTTCCGCCCAGATAAACACATCTTTTGTTGTGACATTAAAGAAATATATGCCGAACAATCTCTGGCCCAATCTACCAAACAAATTTATCGGAGTCATTTCAGCCTTTAATATCTCGGAAATTGAGGATAAAACTTTCGGGAATGGGTTCCCGTCGAATAAGGTTTCCTGCTCCAAGAAATCATCAATGCGAATTAAGGCGATAGCTCCCGGCACTTTGAGCTGCTCTGCTTTTATTATATCGGCATGTAACCTTTCTTTAAATGTATTTTCATTCAGCGCACCTGTTTCAATATCAACCGCTAAATAACTTTTTAATAAAGTTTGGTTAGAATAGGAATAAATAATGAACGAAAAAATGTTTAATGCTTTCATTAAAAATTGAACATCGGAATTTGTGTATATATTCTTCCTCAAGTTTTCAAAGCAAATAACTCCGTAATTCTGATTATTGAAAACTAAAGGTAATGCCAGAAAAGAACCTTCGAAGCTAATACTCTCGATTTTTGAAAATCTCATAAATTCGCCTGTGGAAGTATCATCAATTTTGACGGGCATACCTGTTATTATAGATTTTCCTACAAGTGTCCCGCTTAGTTCAACGACAAGATCATCTCCAATATATTTTAACGAAGTATTATTTATTACTTTAGTAGTTTTAAAATTCTTCTCCAAAGGGTTATAATAAATAAGGACATATGCGTCCCAATGGATAAGGTATCTGATTGAACTATCCAGTGCAGCCATGATTTCTTGTTCGGAATCAAACTTACTGTCGGGTTTTATCAAACTCAGCAATCCTTTTAGCCTTTGCTGGTAAATTGTATCCGAATGTTTTTCTTCGAATATTGCAATTAACATCGTAATAACTCTGACAAATCTTCCGAGAGCATAAATAGTTTCTATTCCGAATATGTCACTCATTTTAGAATCAACTGCTATTATTCCTATCAATTGTTTATCATAAAACAGAGGTACACCGACAAAACTTCTAATACCTTGTGGTGAATTATAATATCTGATCACATCTGTTTCTGCTGCCGGAGATATTTCGCTCAACAATTCAGGTTCTCCGCTCTGAACAATTTTACTTAAGATATCATCTTCAAGATCAAATTTTCTTTGGGCAACATCAGTTGAATTTGAAATGAATTTTTCGATTGATAATTTTTCTTTCTTCTTATTATACCAGAAAAAGATGGCAGTATTGGCAACGTATGCTTCTTTTAATACTATTAGAATCTTTTCGAGAACAAATGTAAATTGTACGTCATGCCCTATTCCCTCGGGCAGTGCTTCATTTGCAATTTCTTCGAACCGTTCTTTTAAGTCGGGTGGTTTAAGTGTTGTTTTAGGAACATGGAAATCTGGTGAATAATTTTCGGCAGTAATAACCTGAGCAGTTTTATTTTTTGATATTATCTCGAAAGAATCATCCGACTCAATTTCAGTTTCAGAAGTTGACGGCTCCGAATAAATATCATTTTCATTAGTCTCTGAATCGTAATCATTATCAAACTTTACGGAATCTCTTAGAAATATTATAAAGGCTACATATATAACAATCAGTCCTAAAGCTATAATTCTGACAACAAGTTCATCTGTAAAAAAGAGAATTGCCGCTAATACCGGAACTACAAGGAAAATTAGTATTCTTTTTTTCTGCCTTCGGTCCATAAATGGTTAAATTATTTCATGTTTTAAAAAATATATCTCAATATAAATTTACTGAGATATAATAGCAAACAATCCAATCCTTGATCCAAAATAATAATACTCAAAAACAATAAAAAACAAATAGTAGATTATAAAAAGTGTAAGCAATTATAAATGATATCTGCAATAACATCTATAATCAGCCTTTTAGAAAAGGATTATTTTTGTTTCACCCCAAATGAACTGAATTAAATAACATTAAACATAAAATAAACGTGCTAATCTTTGCAATACTTCTTTTTTCCCTGTTTTTTTTACTGCCGAATATCCGAGTAAATTATCGCCAAAACTCAATTCAGGGAAGAACTCAATAATCCTTTTCTTAGAATAAGCATATTCCGATTGATTGAGCTTATCTGTCTTGCTAAGAAGAATAATATAAGGAATATCAAAATCGTTTAACAATGTATTCAATTGAAAATCAAGTTCCGTTGGTTTGTGTCTGCTGTCTATAAAATGAAAAGCTAAAGATATATGAGGAGATTTTTGAATGTATTCCCCTATAAGTTTTGCCCAGAATTCTCTTTCCTTTTTGCTTGTTTTAGCATAACCAAATCCGGGGAGATCAACCAAGTAGAATGTTTCATCTATATTATAATAATTTATCGAGCGCGTTTTTCCCGGAGTTGAGCTAGTTTTAGCTAAATATTTTTTATTAAAAAGTGAATTTATAAACGAAGATTTTCCTACATTAGATCTGCCGCAAAGAATAACCTCGGGCAAAGAATACGGAGGCAGATCCTTTAAGTTAAATACCGACTTAATAAATTCCTGTTTTTCAAACATAGCAAAAAAAAGAGTAACCGGAAATAACCGGTTACTCTTAAAAATTTTGATTAAAAATTAATTCTATTTTTCTTCTTTCGGTGTTTCCTCAACAACTTTTGCTTCTTCAACATCGGGAGTTTCTTTTTCTTTCGCAGGTTTGGTTTTTTCTACCTTCTTCTCCTTATGTTGTTCTGCTTTTGCATTTGCTACATCGTTATAATCAACAAGTTCAAGAATAGCCATAGGGGCAGAGTCACCGTTCCGGTTTCCTAATTTAACAACCCTTGTATATCCTCCCGGTCTATCACCTATTTTAGGAATAATTTCACTGTAGAGTTCTTTAACTACTTCTTTATCATGAATTACTCGCATCACCTGTCTTTTTGAGTGCAAATCATCTTTTTTTGCTTTGGTAATTATCGTTTCAGCGTAAGTTCGGGCTTCTTTAGCCTTTGCCTCAGTAGTTCTTATTCTCTTATGTTTTAATAACGATGTAGTCAGCGAGTTTAATAATGCAGCACGATGGCTTGCAGTTCTATTGAATTTCCTACCTTTAACTCTGTGTCTCATGAGTAAACCTTTTCAAAAATTAGTTAGTTTCTGATTCATCTTTTAAGTACGAATCGACATCCATACCGAATTCAAGACCTAAAGTTTCAACTATTTCCATTAATTCCGCAAGTGATTTTCTTCCGAAGTTTCTGAATTTAAGCATTTCAGATTCATCTCTTCGAACGAGTTCAGCCAGGTTTTTAATGTTAGCTGCTTTTAAGCAATTGTGTGAGCGAACGCTTAACTCCAGATCATCAACGTTTGTAAGTAATATTTTTTTGACTCTCTCTTTTTCGCTATCTTTTTGACTTACAGCTTGCTCTTCTTCTTGTTCTATATCAAAGTTTATAAACAATTGGATATGGTCTCTTAGAATTTTAGCAGCCTGGGTTAAAGCATCATCAGGAGTAATTGAACCGTCGGTATCAATGTCTAGAGAAAGTTTTTCAAAATCGTTTTTGTCGCCGATACGAACATTTTCAACATTATATTTAACATTCTTTATCGGGGTAAATATTGAGTCTATCGGAATAACACCGATTGTTTGATCGGGAGAAACATTCTCTGCTGCAGGAACATATCCCTTGCCCTTACCCACTCTAATTTCCATGTCGAACTTAGCACTTTTATTTAGTGTAGCTATATGAAGCTCAGGATTTAATATTTCGATTTCATTACTGTGTTTCTGAATATCGGATGCTGTAAATTCACCCTCAGCGTTAAATGAAATATCAATTTTATTTGGTTTTTTATTGAGTAACTTCAGCCTAACTTGCTTTAAATTAAGGATTATTTCAGATACATCTTCAATAACCCCCTCAATGGTTGTGAACTCATGTAAAACGCCACTAAATTTAACGGAAGTTATTGCAGCACCGGGTAAAGATGATAACAGCACTCTCCGCAATGAATTTCCTAAAGTAACACCATATCCCCTTTCAAGGGGTTGTAAAATAAATTTCCCGTATCTATTCGTATAGCTTGTCTCATCTAGGACTACACTTTCAGGCATTTTTAAATTTGAAACAGTCATTTAATTATCCTCTAAGATTATCTTATTATAAAATTTTTTATTATTTCGAGTAAAGCTCAACAACCAATTGCTCATTGGCATTTAGAGGAACATCGGCTCTATCGGGAACTTGCAAAAACGTTCCTGACATCGAAGCTTTATCGATAGACAACCAGGAATAAGTACTGTCTTTCACCCTTTTAAGAGAATTGTGAATTGAATCCAGTTTTTTACTTTTTTCTTTAATTTTAACTACATCGCCGGCTGTCAAAATATAAGAAGGTATATCAACCAAATGCTCATTCACAATAACATGCCGATGCCTAATTAATTGCCTCGCCTGTTTACGGGAAGAGGAAAAACCAAGCCTATAGACAACATTATCTAATCTGCGTTCCAAAATTTTAACCAGATTATCGCCGGTAATACCTTTTTGCTTATTAGCATTTTCGAAATAATTTCTGAATTGAGTTTCCAGCAAACCATACAGTCTCTTAATTTTTTGTTTCTCACGGAGCTGTACGCCGTATTCGGAAATTTTGGATCTTCTGCTATTTCCATGCTGCCCCGGAGGGTAATTTCTTATTTCAACCGGACACTTATCCGAATAACATTTTTGTCCTTTTAAAAACAACTTTTGTCTTTCTCTTCTACATAATTTACAAACTGAATCCGTGTATCTAGCCATTTAGTAATTCTCCGATAAATTTTATACTCTTCTTTTCTTAGGCGGCCTGCAGCCGTTATGTGGTATAGGTGTAACATCTTTAATAGATGTAACATCTAAACCTGCGGTATTCAATGCTCTAATAGCAGCTTCTCTACCCGACCCGGGACCTTTAACAAAAACGTCAACCCGTCGTAATCCAAGATCATATGCTTCTTTTGCGGCTGCTTCAGCAGAAACTTGTGCAGCAAAAGGAGTATTTTTTCGTGAACCCTTAAACCCATTTTTACCGGCGGATGACCATGAAATAGTATTGCCGTATATATCTGTTAATGTAACAATAACATTGTTAAAGGTTGCTTTAATATGAGCAACTCCATTTGCATCAACATGAGTTTTCTTTTTCGCCTTTTTTATTACTTTAGCCAAATCTTAAACCTCCCAATTATCAAATATTATTTCTTCGAAGGTGCTTTCTTCTTACCGGCAACAGTTCTTCTCTTACCTTTACGTGTACGTGAATTAGTTTTGGTTCTCTGACCTCTTGCAGGTAATCCTCGACGGTGTCGAATACCTCTATATGAACCGATATCCATCAACCTTTTTATATTCTGTTGAACCTCTGAACGAAGAGCTCCTTCAACCTTAAAGTCCGAAGTAATTATAGCTCTAATTTCGGCAACTTCCTCATCGGTAAGATCAGCTACCTTTTTATCAGGATCCACTTTAGCCTTGGAAAGAATATTTCCGGAGATAGTAGGTCCAACTCCGTAAATATATTGAAGACCAAATAAAACTTTTTTATTTTTGGGTAAATCAACACCAGCTATTCGAGCCAATTGTCTTCTCCTTACTTTTAATTAACCTTGTCGTTGTTTATGCTTCGGGTTTTTACAGATTACTCTAACAACGCCCTTACGCTTAATTATTTTGCAATTATCGCAAATTTTCTTAACCGACGCTCTAACTTTCATTATAGCTCCACTATTTATATCTATAGGTAATTCTACCTTTTGTTAAATCATACGGAGATAATTCAATGGAAACTTTATCTCCGACTAAAATTTTAATAAAGTGCATTCTCATTTTACCGGATATGTGTGCAAGAATTTCATGCCCGTTATCCAGTTTTACCTTAAAATGCGCATTCGGTAAAGTTTCAGTAACAACTCCGTCAACTTTTATTGGACCTTGTTTAGCCATATCAGCAAACCGTTAATATTTCTGGTTTACCGTTGGTGATCAGGATACTATGTTCAAAATGTGCAGAAGGCAAACCGTCTGAAGTCAAAACTGTCCAACCGTCATTTCCTGTTACAACATAATATTTACCCATATTCACCATCGGTTCAATTGCTATCGTCATCCCTCTCTTTAATTTTGCCCCTGTTCCTCTTCTTCCGTAATTCGGTACAGAGGGCTCTTCATGCAAATATTTCCCAGTTCCGTGTCCGCATAAATCTCTTACAACCGAAAAACCATTATTTTCAACGTATTCTTGAACTGCGGCACCTATATCATTCACTCTACCATTGTTTTTTGCTTCGTTTATTCCCAAATAAAGTGATTTTTCGGTAATATCCATCAGTTTTTGTTTTTCTTCGGAAATTTTACCGACAGCAACTGTCAATGCAGCATCCCCGAAGTAATTATTTTTCTCTACCCCAACATCAAGGGATATTATTTCACCTTCTTTAAGAACTCTGGTTCCGGGTATCCCATGAACCACTTCATCATCGACTGAAGAACATATTGAAGCAGGATAATCAATTGAAGATCCTCCTTGCGAATAACCTTTAAAAGCAGCAATAGCATTATTACTTAAAATATAATCTTCAGCTATTTTGTCCAACTCTTGAGTTGTAATTCCTGGTTTTACATATTTTTTCATTAACTGCAAAGTTTCAGCAACAATCTTACAACTCTCTCTAATATAATCAATCTCTTTTTTTGTTTTTATATGTATCACAAAATTCTTCTATCTTCTAGATTTAACCTTACCGCTTTTCATGAATCCGTCATAATGCCGCATTAACAAGTGAGATTCAATCTGATGCAGTGTATCCAAAGCAACACCAACAATAATCAATAAACTTGTTCCGCCAAAAAATTGGGCAAATCTACCTGAAACGCCCCATCCAGAAACAAAAGCCGGCAAAATTGCAACAATTGCTAAAAATATCGAGCCGGGCAGAGTAATTTTGGTTAAAATATTATCAATAAATTCCGATGTTTGTTTACCTGGTCTTATACCAGGAATAAATCCTCCCTGTTTCTTCATGTTATCCGCCACATCCTTCGGATTAAAAGCAATAGCGGTATAAAAATATGTGAAGAAAATGATCATCAACGCGTATATAAATGAATATACCGGAGATGTATAAACAAAATACCTGCTTAAATTTTGCAAGAAATCATTATTAGGAAAGAAAGACAATACAGTATTTGGAATAAACATAATCGATTGTGCAAATATAATGGGCATAACTCCCGCAGTATTTACACGCAATGGAATATACTGTGTAACACCGCCGTAAACCTTTCTTCCCACTACTCTTTTAGCATACTGAACAGGAATCCTTCTTGTTCCTTCTGTAACCAGAACAACACCGGCAATAATTAAGAACATGAAAAACAGAATTACAATTTCAACAACAATACTTCTAGTCCCTTGATTAATCAAACGGTACTCGTCAAGTATTGCAAATGGAAATCGATCAATAATACCAATAAATATTATTAAAGATATACCATTCCCAATACCTTTATCGGTAATCTGTTCACCCAGCCACATCATAAAAATAGTACCGGAAGTTAAAATCAATATTGTAGACAGAGTCCAGGCAAATCCCTGAACAGCAGCAGGAACTACCGGCAGGCCTTGAACATTAGTATTCAATAATTTGATAGTTACACCCCAAGCTTGAAGAGCTGATATAAAAACAGTTGAGTACCTGGTTAACTGTGTAATTTTCTTTCTTCCGTCTTCTCCTTCTTGCTGCAGTTTCTGGAAATAAGGAACAACAGCACCCAACAATTGTATGATAATGGAAGCAGAAATATACGGCATGATGCCCAATGCAAAAATTGCCGCATTGGAAAAAGCACCGCCGACAAACAAATCGTACAATCCAAATAATGTATTGGATGATTGATTTCTTGTACTCTCAGCTAGAAGTGTCGCATCAATACCCGGTAGAGTAATATGTGCACCAAGCCTGCAAATAAAAAGCAACGCCAAAGTGTAGAAAATTCTTTGACGGAGTTCATGAATTTTAAATATGTTCCTAAAAGTATCTGTAAATTTTGCCATTTAATTCCAGGTTAAATCTTATTGATAGTACCGCCGACAGCTTCAACTTTCTCTTTAGCGGATTTGCTAAATGCATTAACTTCTACCGTTAATTTAGCCTTTAACTCACCATTACCCAAAAGCTTAACAGGATATTTACTATTAGAAATTATACCGAATTTTTTCATCATCTCGGCATTAATTACTTCTTCCTTCAGCTCTTTTTTCTCAACCAACTGTTGAAGTGAATCGACATTAACTACTTGATAATATGCTTTAAATTTATTTGTAAAACCAAATTTAGGGACCCTACGTTGAAGGGGCATTTGACCGCCTTCGAACCAGGCTTTATGTTTGGCACCTGACCGGGACATTTGACCGTTCATACCTTT
This sequence comes from uncultured Ignavibacteriales bacterium, assembly GCA_963751355.1. GTDB lineage: Bacteria > Bacteroidota > Ignavibacteria > Ignavibacteriales > Ignavibacteriaceae > CAVVVS01. Next base: position 37,638 of record CAVVVS010000027.1, read on the forward strand.
TGTAGACGTTCCACCATGGCCTGAACCTTCGCCACGTCCGATTCTTTTGGTCTTCTTTTTTGACCCTTTAGCGTATTTTAGATTGCTTAAAATATCCATTATCAAACCTTATTTAATTTCTTCAACTTTTACCAGGTGCGAAACCTTATTAATCATTCCTCTGATTTGAGGCGTATCGTTATGAACTTTTTCCCAATTGGGCCTGCCTAAACCTAAAGCCTTAATTGTAAGTTTCTGATCTTTAGGTCTATCTATTATACTCTTTGTTTGTGTAATCTTTAGTTTACTCATTTTAATCTCAATTATGAATTGAACAATTCGCTAATCGTCATCCCTCTCTTATGTGCCATTTTCCTAGCATCAATCTGCTGTAAAAGACCATTCAAAGTAGCTTTCACTTGATTATGCGGATTACTGGATCCGAGTGACTTTGTTAAAATATCTTGCACACCGGCTGCTTCCAGAACTGCTCTTACGCCTCCGCCTGCAATTAATCCGGTACCTGGAGATGCCGGTTTTAAGAGTACTTTTCCGGCGCCGTACTTGCCTATTATTTCATGAGCAATAGTGCCTTTGATAATAGGTATATTTACCAAACTCTTTTTTGCATCGTCAATGCCCTTCGAAATAGCATCTGTAACTTCATTGGCTTTACCTAATCCAACGCCTACGCGACCATCTCCGTTGCCAACAACTACAATGGCATTAAAGCTGAAACGTCGTCCTCCTTTTACCACTTTTGCTACACGATTTATATGAACAACTTTTTCTTTCAGACCTTCCATTTCAACCGATTTAATGTTTTTCAAATTATTTCTCCAAGAACTTACTTTTTATATACAATTTATATTTATAAACACATACAAATTAAGTGGCTGCCGGGAGAGGATTCGAACCTCTACAGACGCCTCCAAAGGGCGTAGTCCTGCCATTAGACGACCCGGCAAGAATAATTATTGTTAATAATTAATAAATCAAAATTAAAAATCTTATATTGATTGTTGGTCCTATATAAGCTCAAATAACCAATCAAAAAATAATTTTTAATTATAATTTCAATCCTCCCTCGCGGGCACCCTCAGCAACTGCTTGCACACGTCCATGGTACCTATAGCCGTTTCTATCGAAGACTGCTGCGCTAATATTCTTTTCTTTAGCTTTTTTTGCAAGCAAAGTTCCCACAATTTTGCTGCGGGTAATTTTTCCTTTTGCACTTGCAACTTCTTTATTAATTTCTTTTGATAAAGTTGAAGCTGCAGCTATTGTGCTACCGGTTGAATCATCAACCAGTTGCGCATAAATATTATTCAGGCTGCGATAGACAGTCAACCTAGGTCTTTCAGGAGTACCTGAGACAGTTTTTCTGATTTTAATTTTCGATCGCAATCTCGAATTATTATTTCTTATAATCATGTTCTAATTATTCTCCACAATTTTTATTTACCTGCAGTCTTTCCGGCTTTTCTTTGAATTTGTTCATCCGAGTATTTGATGCCTTTACCTTTGTACGGTTCAGGTTTTCTAATAGACCTTATTTTAGCGGCAACCATTCCAACCAATTGTTTATCAATACCTGAAATAACAATTTGTGTTTGAGTAGGAGCCTGAAGATTTATTCCCTCAGGCGGCATAAAATAGATAGGATGCGAATACCCGATATTTATTAACAGGTTTTTTCCTTTCAATTCTACTCTATACCCTACGCCGACAATATCAAGAGTTTTTTGGTAAGCTTCTGTAACACCCAAAATCATATTCTGAATGAGTGCTCTTGTTAATCCGTGCAAAGCTTTATTTTCTTTTTTATCATCCGGTCTTGTTACAGAAATTTCGGTTTCGGTAACATTAATATTCATATTTTGATGAAAAGTATTTTCCAATTCACCCTTGGGACCTTTAATTTTTATATTGTTACCTTTTTTGGTAACAGCAACACCTTTCGGTATTGTAATAGGTTTTTTACCAATTCGTGACACTTAAAACTCCATTCAATAAATTACCAGATATAACAAACTACTTCGCCGCCTACTACTTGAGTTCTAGCTTCTTTATCGGTCATCAATCCTTTAGAAGTAGACATAACTGCAATGCCCAGCCCGTTAAGAACGCGGGGTATTTCATTCGAATTTTTATAAACACGAAGACCTGGAGTACTTATTTTTTTCAGTCCGTTTATAGCTGGAACTCCATTTCTGTATTTGAGAATGATTCTAATGAGATTCTGTTTATTATCCTCAACCACCGCATAATCTTCGATAAAATTTTGTTGTTTTAAAATTTCAGCCAAGCTTTTCTTCATATTTGAAGCAGGAATATCTACTCGAACTTTTTTAGCTTTTGATGCGTTTCTAACACGGGTTAAAAAATCTGAAATCGGATCTGTTACCGGCATATACTTTCTCCTTTTACCAACTTGACTTCTTTAATCCAGGTATTTCGCCTTTTAGCGCCATTTCTCTTAATACTAAACGCGAAATTCCAAATTTACGATAATAAGAACGTGTCCTCCCGGTAAACATACAACGATTCTTTAACCTTACCGGAGAAGAATTTTTAGGCAATTTTTGAAGACCTTCGTAATCGCCGTTTTGTTTTAATTCTTTTCTAAGTTTTGCATATTTATCAACAAGCTTAAGTCTCTTATCTTGTCTTGCAACTAAACATTTTCGAGCCATTAAATCTCCTAATTACGCTGTTTTAATTTCTTTTTTTCTAAAAGGAAAACCGAAAGAACTTAATAATTCGAATGCTTCATTATCGGTTTTGGCAGTTGTAACAAACGTTATATCCATGCCTAATATTTTAACTATTCTATCCACATTTATTTCCGGAAAAATAATTTGTTCTTTAACACCCAAAGTATAATTTCCTCTTCCGTCAAAGGATTTATCGGATAAACCTCTAAAATCACGAACACGAGGAAGGGCAATGTTTATAAGTCTGTCCATAAACTCATACATTCTTTCTCTTCTCAGTGTAACTTTTGCACCTATATTAACGCCTTCCCGTAATTTAAAATTTGATATAGCTTTTTTAGCTTTTCTAATACTGGCTTTTTGTCCGGTAATTGTTTCCAGTTCTTTGACAGCTTCTTCCAAAATCTTAGCGTCCGAAACAGCTTCTCCGACTCCCATATTAACAACAATTTTATTAATCTTAGGCACTTGCATTAAACTTTTATAATCAAATTTTTTCATCAAAGCGGGAACTACATCATTCTGATAAGTTTCAGCTAAACGTACTTTAACTTTAATTTCTTTTTCAGCTTCTTTAGGAACAGTTTTCTTTTTAGAAACTTTACTTTGTTTTTGTACAGTATCTTTTTTAGTTTTCTTTTCAGCCATTTTACAATCAAACCTTGAGTAAAATTATTAAATAATTACACCATTTCGCCGCTTGCTTTACTTATACGGGCAATCTTCTTTTTACCGGTTTTTTCATCCAAAATAATTTGTGAACCAAGCCTGGTGCCCTCGTTAGTTTTAGGATCAACAAGCATTATATTTGAAGCATGAATAGGTGATTCTTTTTCGATGATACCACCTTGAGGATGATTCTGGCTCGGTTTCGAATGTCTTTTCCGAATGTTAATTCCTTCAACTATAACCTTATAGTCTTTCGGAAATACTTTTAAAACTTTACCGGTTTTACCTCTGTCATTCCCGGATATAATAACTACATTATCGTTTTTTCTAATCTTCATAATTTTCCCGAATCTTTATAATACTTCTGGTGCTAATGAAACTATTTTCATAAACTGTTTTTCTCTTAATTCTCTGGCAACCGGTCCGAAAATACGAGTACCTTTCGGTTCATTTTGAGCATTAATTAACACTGCTGCATTTTCATCAAATCTTATATATGAACCGTCTTTTCTTCGTACTTCTTTTTTAGTTCTAACAATTACGGCTCTCGATACTTCGCCCTTTTTTACGGTTCCATTCGGAATAGCCGCTTTTACGGCTACCACTATTAAATCGCCAACACTGGCATATTTCCTACCGCTGCCGCCAAGTACGCGTATGCATCTAACTTTTTTGGCTCCCGAATTATCAGCCACCACTAAATTAGTTTCTTCTTGAATCATTTTTCTAAAACTCCTTGCTTTACTACTTGGCTTTTTCTACTACTTCTACTAAACGCCATCTTTTTCTGGCACTTAAAGGACGTGTTTCCATTATTTTAACTCTATCACCAATCCGGCATTCATTTTTCTCATCGTGCGCCAACAGGTTAGTGGTTTTTTTGAAATACTTTTTATAAATCGGATGAGAAACTCTTCTCTCAATGGCAACGGTAATAGTTTTTTGCATTTTATTACTAACAACTACACCAACTCTTATTTTTCTTAAAGTACGTTGTTCCATATTTAAGCGTTATCTCCTTCTTTATTTACATTAGAAGCAGCCTCACTTACTCCGGAAATCTCTCCTTCATGCAAAATAGTTTTCATTCTTGCAATTTCTTTCTTTAGTACTTTTAATTTTCCTGTATTTGTTAGCTGCTTAAGTTGATGCGAAAATCTTAAATCCATCAAGTTTTTCTGTTCTTCGTCAATCTGCTTAACTAGTTCATCGTGTTTCATTTCTCTTATTTCATGAGGTTTCATATTATCACTTCCTTAAAATTTATTCGTAATCAGGTCTAGTAACAATTTTAGTTTTAATCGGAAGTTTATAAGAGCATGTCTTTAAGGCGTCTTGTGCAATTTCTTTAGAGACACCCGAAACTTCAAACAAAACTCTGCCCGGTTTAACAACCGCAACCCAAAACTCAGGAGCACCTTTACCTTTTCCCATTCTGGTTTCTAGAGGTTTTTTTGACACCGGTTTATCGGGAAATATTCTTATCCAAACTTTACCGTCTCTTTTCATTTTTCTTGAAAGAGCAACACGACATGCTTCAATTTGTCTACTCGTAATCCAGTGCGGTTCGAGAGCTTTCAAACCAAAATCACCGAATGAAATCGAACTGCCTCTGTGGGCTTTTCCAGCCATTCTTCCACGTTGTGATTTTCTAAACTTTACTCTTTTTGGCATTAACATAATAACGAACTCCCAATATTTTAGTCAGTAACACGTTTTCCTAATATTTCGCCTCGGCATATCCAAACTTTAATGCCGATTGAACCATAAATAGTTTCCGCTCTGCCAAGAGCATAATCAATATCGGCTCTAATAGTATGCAGAGGAATTCGACCTTCCTTATACTGTTCGGTACGAGCCATTTCAGCTCCGCCTAATCTACCTGAACACATAATTCTGACACCTTCGGCACCCATCCTCATAGCAGCAGTAATTGCCATCTTCATAGCTCTCCTAAACGAAACCCTGCCTGAAAGCTGATTAGCGATGTTTTCGGCAACTAAATAAGCATCCAACTCAGGTCTTTTAATTTCGGAAATCTGAACTTTAACTTCTTTTTCCGTAATTTGTTTCAGCTCTTGTTCCAGTTGGGTAATTTCCTTACCGCTTTTCCCTATTACCACTCCCGGTCTTGAAGTATGAATAGTTAGGATTATATTTTTTGAGGTTCTATCGATAACAATTCTTGAAATACCGGCTTTTCTTAATCTATTTCTGACATAACTTCTTAATTTATTATCTTCTTTTAGTTTAGTTGCATAACTTTTATTTTCATACCAATTAGAGTCCCATCCTCTAATAATTCCTACTCTAAATCCTACCGGGTGTGTTTTCTGTCCCAAAAAAATATCCTCCTAAAAATTTATGCTTTAGTTTCTACAACAACTGTTAAATGACAGGATCTTTTTCTAATCCTGTACGCTCTTCCCATAGGAGCGGGTGAAATTCTTTTAAGTGTAGGTCCCTGGTTTACAAATGCTTCTTTAACGATTATATTTTCAGGTTCTACTCTTACGGAATCATCCAGGTTCATTAAATTAGCTACTGCCGATCTTAAAGTTTTCTCCGCATCTTTTGAAGCATGCTTCGGATGAAAGTGTAAAATTTCGATAGCTTTATCGACCGGCAAACCTCTTATTAAATCGACTACCAATCTCATTTTTCTCGGTGAAGAACCTAAATACCTATTTATTGCTTTTGCTTCCATTTTACGTCAAATTCCTTTAGTTAAAATAACTATGCCTTCGTTGCTTTTTCAGCTTTAGTTCCCGGATGTCCTCTAAATATTCTTGTGGGTGAAAACTCACCGAGTTTATGCCCTACCATATTTTCGGTTATATAAACCGGAATCATTTTATTTCCATTGTGAACAGCAATTGTATGACCTACAAAGTCAGGAGTTACAGTTGAAGCTCTAGACCAGGTTTTAATAATTTTCTTCTGGTTAGTGCTATTGAGTTGATTAATTTTTTCAGCTAACTTATAATCAACAAAGGGTCCTTTTTTAACCGATCTTGGCATATTAATTTACTCTCTACTTGTTGCGTCTTTTAATAATAAATTTGTTTGATTCTTTCTTATTTCTCCGGGTTTTCAAACCTTTGGCACTCTGTCCCCAAGGAGAGACAGGATGACCGCCCCCGGAAGTTTTACCTTCGCCGCCGCCCATAGGATGATCAACAGGATTCATTGCAACACCTCTAACATGAGGTCTTTTGCCCATCCAGCGTGTTTTGCCTGCTTTACCCGAACTAATATTTTCTTGTTCGGAATTTCCTACAGCACCATATGTAGCTTTACAATTCAAACGAATTGACCTAACCTCACCGGAAGGCATTTTTAATTGTGCAAAGTCGCCTTCTTTTGCAAGTACTTGAATTGAGGAACCCGCACTTCTACCCAATTGGGCACCCTTTCCGGGTTTTAATTCAACATTGTGAACAAAACTTCCAAGAGGCATTTCTTTAAGAGGTAATGTATTACCTACGCTAATATCACTTCCCGGTCCGGTCTGAATAGTAGCACCAACTTTTAATCCTTCAGGGGCGATGATATACCGTTTTTCACCATCTGCATAATGCAATAAAGCGATTCTAGAAGTTCGGTTGGGATCGTATTCAATAGAAAATACCTTAGCAGGAATTCCATCCTTATCGCGCTTAAAATCTATTACGCGGTATCTTCTTTTATGTCCTCCGCCAATATGCCTGGCAGTAATCCGACCTTTATTATTTCTTCCACCCGACTTTCTTAGGGAAGAAGTTAACGATTTTTCCGGAGTTGTTTTTGTAATTTCATCAAATGAAGATACAGATTTAAATCTTGTTCCCGGTGTATTTGGTTTTAACTTAATAATTGCCATTTAATTGTCCTGCTTTCAAACCTAAACTTGATCAAATATCTCAATTGATTCCCCTTCTCTCAGGGTAACTATAGCTTTTTTAAATTTTGGTGATTTTCCTTCAAACCTTCCGCTTTTCCTAAACTGAGTTTTGGTTTTACCTGGATGATTTATTGTATGGACACGAACAACGTGTACATCGAATTTTTTTTGTATCGCTTTAGCAATTTCAATTTTATTAGCTTTCGGGTTCACCAAAAAACCGTACTTTCCTTTATCTGCCGTTAAATTCGTCATCTTCTCAGTAACCAAAGGGCTAATTAATACATTATGCATCTTAGTTCACCGCCTCTTTTTTATTTTCAAAGGTATCCGCGATAGCATTCACAGCACTCTCTTGAAGGATAAGAATCTGATTATTTAGTAAATCGTAAGTAGAGACTTTACCGGCTTCAAGAATTTTAACTTTCGGAATATTTCGTCCAGATTTATACACAGTATCAAGTTTACCGTTAGTTAATAACAAAACTTTTTTACCTGTAACCTTCAAAGCATCAAGGATACTTACAAATTCCTTAGTCTTTGGAGCTTCAAAGTTAAAATCTTCAACAACTAATAATTGCTCATCTTTAACTTTGTGGCTTAATGCTGATTTTCTAGCCAACCTTTTAACTTTCTTGGGCAAATTTTGTCTGTAATTCCTTGGGCGTGGACCGAAAATAGTTCCTCCTCCGACCCACAATGGAGATCTTGACGTACCGGCTCTAGCACCACCTCTGCCTTTCTGTTTCCACGGCTTCTTACCGCCACCCCTAACTTCACTTCTTTCCTTTGCCTTGTGGGTGCCCTGCCGCTGGTTAGCCAAATAACTTTTCACCGACAAATATATTGCATGTTCGTTCGGCTCAATCATAAAAATTGACTCCGGAAGTTCAACTTGCTTACCGGATGATGTGCCGTCGATTTTAAGTATATCTAATTTCATTTTTAATACCAACCTAATTCTTTATCAATTCTACAATTGAATTCACCGAGCCGGGAACAGCTCCCTTCACTAAAATTATATTTTCTTCGGGTAATATTTTTACAACTCTCAAATTAGAAACAGTAACCTTTTCAAATCCTTGTCTGCCAGCCATCCTTTGACCTTTAAATACTCTGGATGGATATGAACTGGAACCTATTGAACCGGGAGCTCTTAATCTATCACTTTGTCCGTGAGTAGTACCGCCGACACCACCGAAACCATGACGTTTCATTACGCCTTGGAATCCTTTTCCTATGCTTCTGCCGCGTACTTTTATTTTTTCACCTTCAATGAACAAATTGACTTTTATTTCATCACCGATTTTATAATCTTCTATCGATGAGAAATTGAATTCTTTCAATATTGCTGTAGCCGCTAAGTTGTTTTTCTTAAATTGCCCAAGTACAGGTTTTGATATATTCTTTTCTTTTTTAGAACCATACCCGAGTTGTAAAGCTTCATAACCATCTTTTTCTTTTGTCTTGATAGATACTACTCTACATGGTCCTGCATGTATAACCGTAACGGGGACACGTTCTCCTTCCGCGGTAAACACACTAGACATTCCAATTTTTTTTCCGATGATGCCAGACATCTTTATACCCTCATTCATTAAAGCTTAATCTCAATATCAACACCCGCCGGAATATCTAATTTGCTTAAAGAATCGACGGTTTTATTATTTGAATTATGAATATCAATAATTCTTTTATGTGCCCGGGTTTCAAATTGTTCTCTAGATTTCTTATCAACATGCGGTGATCTAAGAACAGTATATACAGTTCTGCGAGTCGGTAATGGTATAGGACCAGATACAACCGCCCCCGTACTTCTTACGGTCTTAATAATCTTTTCGGTAGATTTATCTATCAGAATATGATCGTATGATTTTAATTTAATTCTAATCTTTTGACCAGGCACTTATGTACTCCTTTTAATGTTTAACACACAAAAAGGGAGCTTGAAGGCTCCCTTTTGGTGCTTCATCTAATATTATTCTATAATTTTCGTAACTACACCCGCTCCTACGGTTCTACCACCTTCACGAATAGCAAAGCGTAATCCTTCTTCCATAGCAATTTCACTGATAAGGTCAACTTTTAATTTTACATCGTCACCGGGCATAACCATTTCCGTTCCTTCCGGTAAGGTAGCGATTCCGGTAACATCGGTGGTTCTGAAGTAGAACTGAGGTCTGTAACCATTAAAGAACGGTGTATGACGTCCGCCTTCTTCTTTTGATAGAATATAAACTTGACCTTCAAATTTTTTATGAGGAGTTATGGAACCTGTTTTGGCAAGAACCATACCTCTTTCAATTTCTTTTTTATCCACACCACGTAACAGCAAGCCTGCATTATCACCAGCCAATGCCGAATCGAGTTCTTTTCTGAACATTTCTATACCGGTAACAACCGTCTTTTTGTGCAGACCCAACCCGATTAACTCAACTTCTTCCTGAATTTTAACCTGACCTCTTTCAACTCTGCCGGTAGCAACAGTTCCACGACCGGTAATAGAGAAGACGTCCTCAACAGGCATAAGGAATGGTTTATCGGTATCTCTTTCAGGTAACGGAATATATTCATCGACAGCTTTCATCAAGTCCCAAATACATTGTAACCGGGGATCATCAGAAGGTGCATCACTTGAAGCAGCTTCAAGAGCTTTAAGAGCTGAACCCTGAATAATCGGAATTTCATCTCCCGGAAATTCATATTCATTTAATAGATCCCGCAATTCAACTTCAACTAATTCGAGAAGTTCGGGATCGTCAACCATATCTACTTTATTCATAAATACAACTATTCTCGGTACACCAACCTGACGGGCAAGAAGGATATGCTCTCTTGTTTGTGGCATAGGACCATCTGTAGCGGCAACAACCAGGATAGCTCCGTCCATTTGTGCAGCACCGGTAATCATATTCTTCACATAATCTGCGTGGCCCGGGCAGTCAACATGGGCATAGTGTCTATTTTCAGTTGAATATTCTACGTGCGCCGTAGCAATGGTTATACCTCTTTCTCTTTCTTCGGGTGCATTATCTATACTATCAAATGATCTTACTACGGATAAGCCCTTTTTAGCGAGAGCCATTGTGATGGCAGCGGTTAATGTAGTTTTGCCATGATCTACGTGACCAATTGTTCCTACGTTAACGTGAGGTTTACTTCTATCAAATTTTTCTTTTGCCATCTAAAATCTCCTTCAAATTTATTTCTTTATAATATTCTTTTTATTTATTCAGTTGCTACTGATTTTTTGCCGAGTGTTTTTTCTGCTATTTCTTCGGATATAGACTTAGGTACTTCAGAATAATAACCGAATTGCATAGTATATATCGCTCGTCCCTGAGTCATGGAACGAAGGATCGTTGCATATCCGAACATTTCCGATAAAGGAACTGTAGATTTAATAACCTGGGCATCTTTTCTAGCCGAAAATCCTTCAATTTTACCACGACGAGAGTTTAAATCACCCATCACATCACCCAAATATTCCTCTGGGGTTACTACTTCTACATTCATGATAGGCTCCAATAAAACCGGCTTAGCTTTTTTTGCGCCTGACTTAAAAGCCATTGATCCCGCTACTTTGAAAGACAATTCATCCGAATCGACATCGTGATATGAACCGTCATAAATTTTAGCTTTAATATCAACAACTGGAAAACCTGCGACAACACCATTTCTCATAGATTCCTGAATCCCGGAAGATACCGCAGGGATATATTCTCTTGGAACAGATCCTCCAACAATAGCGTTAGTAAACTCAAAGCCTTTACCTGATTCGTTAGGACTTAATTCAATCCAAACGTGACCGAACTTTCCACGACCACCTGATTGTTTAATAAATTTCCCTTCAGCATTGACGGTTTGCGTAATTGTTTCTC
>CAVVVS010000028.1:0-3565 GCA_963751355.1 uncultured Ignavibacteriales bacterium
TAACGGCGTTGCGCCTAACCCGCAGCCCAGAACTGACGGGCTGCATTGTGCACAACTGCCAAATATTTATTCTTTTACTCTCGCCGAGGTGCGTAAATTTTTTCAGCACGCACCGAAGGCGAGCCGGTTTTGCCAAACTCGTGGTCTGATTAATTTTTGTAGTTCGTCGAACAAAATGTTGAAACGGAGCTAATTTCTCCAAAACTTGTAAAGTGCCGAATGCGAAGATGCTGTCGGGTTGAGGCGCAGGTTATACCGCTTTTCAAATTACCAAACCTTGCACTTTGTTTACCCTAGAATTTATTTGAGTAGTGGTGCGGCAGCACGACTACAATATTAACTTTATCGATTTATTAAAAACTTAGCCAATTGTGCTTGGATTACTTTTGTTGGAATGTATTACTTGAAGAACTGGTAACTTTTTTTAGTAGGATATCTTTACTCAGCACAGTTGGCGGAAGAAATTAGTTTTAGAATTAAGATCGGAGATAGTTTTAAATTAACTAGCTTTTTCTAGTTTTCTGACTTCCCTTTTCAGTCTGCCTTTTAATTTGTCCTTTTCTACTTCCAAATTATATCTCATCTGTAAGTTCAGCCAGAATTTCTCAGACAGTCCAAAATACTCTGATAATCTCAGTGCTGTATCGGCTGTTATGGCTCTTTTGCCAAGTACTATTTCATTTATTCTTCTGGGAGGGACATTAATATCTTGGGCTAAACGATATTGACTAATTTCCATTGGTTTTAAAAACTCTTCTCAGTAATATTTCACCAGGATGGATCGGATCTATTTTCTTACTCATAATATTTTATCCTTTGTGATAATCCGTGATTTCAACATCATATGCACTATTTTCTTTCCAAATGAAGATTATTCTCCATTGGTCATTTATTCTTATACTATGCTTTCCGGATAAATCACCAGATAACTTTTCAAGTCTGTTTCCCGGGGGAATTCTCAAATCTTCAAGTCTTTCTGCGCCATCAATAATTAACAATTTACGATATGCCGTTTTTTGAATTGATGGCGGCAAATGCCGTACAGATTTTCTATTGAATAAATCTTCTGTTGATTTATCTGCAAAACTATTTATCATATATTGCAATAATAACGCATTGCGTTATTATATTCAAGATATATTCTAATTTTTAATATTTGCGCTAGCGGTATAACGGCGTTGCGCCTAACCCGCAGCCCAGAACTGACGGGCTGCAAGAGCACAACTGCCAAATGTTTATTCTTTTACTCTCGCCGAGGTGCGTAAATTTATTCGCACGCACCGAAGGCGAGCTGATTTTGCCAAACTCGTGGTCTGATTAATTTTTGTAGTTCGTCGAACAAAATGTTGAAACGGAGCTTTAATCTCTAAAATTTGTAAAACGCCGAATGCGAATGATGCTGTCGGGTTGAGGCGCAGGTTAGGACGCAAATCTATTTAAATTCATCTACTTTAACCGATGAAGCTATCTCAAGTGCAACCTTTCGCAATGTCACATCATTTGTACTATTCGCGTAATCTGTAAATATTTTCCTTACATCAATGTCCGCGCCCCAGTCAAATCCCGAAGTTAATTCTTCCCGTTCTTTAATAGTCATATTTTTATAAACCTTGACAAACCCTTCGGTATTTCTTCTAGCTGCATCTTGAACAAAAGCTGGCATTGCTTCGGAAAGTTCTGCGTTTACCCTAATAATAGAATATAGACGAATTAGGGTATGAATGTATAAGGTATCTTTTGTGGAATAAAATACTAAATTATCAAAAGCTGGAAAGACCCAATCATATGCTGAATCGGGAGGAAACGATCTCCATTGAGGATATTTTAAAGTGTTTGCAAGTTTTTCTTGAAACCTAAAATACGAAACTAAACTATCCATCATTGACGTATTAAGTTCTTCAATATTCTTTGAGTCTTTTATTTCGAGGATCAAATCTCGAAGCGCAATCATTTTAGGATGGAATGGCTTCTTGTTCTGTTGCGGATAAGAAGTTACGATTACAATAATAAAAAACAATAATATTTGAATGTGTTTTCTGTTCATTTAATTTTTATTCTATCAGATAAAAATTCTCTTAATTATATTCGGTTTAGTCATGTAGTTCTTTTTTAACATGTCTCATCGCCGATAAACAAATCTTTGCGACATGAGCTAGTTGATCTTTCTCTTTCATTTGTATCTTTTTTAGCTTTCTTTCTATAATGTCATAGTCCTTTGGCTCCATTCCACTACCATCCATATAAAAAGCCATAGTAGCAATTTGCCTCTGTTGATCATCTGTTCTATTGAGTAAAGAGTTCAAGAAAAACTCAGTTTTTTGAAGGAACAGATCGCCCAAGATTGTACCAACATATTCAGAGATATAACCATCAGATTTAAATGACAGATTAAAAAGTTCAGATAAAACTAACGTGTCACCTTTTTGGGCTAATTGGTCAGCACTATCCAATGTTGCTAAAACGACTTCGGCATCCAATTCACGGAAATGATCAAATCGACTAATTAATTGTATCTGGGTTTGCTGGCAAATAGCGTCTCCACCACCAAATAACAAAAGCACCAAAAATATTTTACATGGAATATTCTTCATATTATTTCTTTGCGGCCTAACGGCGTTGCGCCTAACCCGTCAGCCCAGAACTGACGGGCAGCAATTGAGCACAACTGCCAAATGATTTATTCTTTTTCTCTCGCCGAGGTGCGTATATTTTCTTTAGCACGCACCGAAGGCGAGATGATTTTGCCGAACTTGTGGTCTGATTAATTATTGTAGTTCGTCGAACAAAATATTGAGATGGAGCTAATTTCTCTTAAACTTGTAAAACGCCGAATGCGAATATGCTGTCGGGTTGAGGCGCTGGTTATGCAGTATTTGGATAAAGAATTCGGCTACCCCATTACTTTTAGAATTGTATTTATATGCCCAGCTATATAAGCTCCTTGCAATTTTTGAATTTCTGTTTTAAAGTGCACATGATCGTCATACAATTCAGAAAAATCGAACGAATGGCAAAATGAATATAGATCAATAATCCATAAGCCATGTGATTGAGCAATATTATCTGCTATTTTATTATATTTTTCTACATCTACATTATATCGTTCAAATTGTTTCATCAAAGAGTTATGCGTGTCATCAAAGACAGGAGTAGTTCGTACCCATATTATTTGGCGACATAATGTTTTCGCATAATCAAAGATCTGTTCTAGGTTATTTTTATATTCCAGTGAGTTGATCTGGTATTTCCCGTTATATTTCTTTATATCGTGAAGGCCACAATTAATAACCAACAAATCCCAATGTAATTGTTTAATCATACATTCTCGTAAGTACTCTAGTACCATGGATGAGTCACCACCATTTGCACCCTCCGGTAAATCTAAATTTTCGACCCTTCCATCTTTTCGGGAGTACTTGCAACTGGAAGCCATAAACTTTTCCAAATACGGTCCATAGTGCATTGAAATGCTATCACCGATTACATGTAATGCTTTCATATTAAATTAAATTTATTTTTTATAAATATGGCTACACTCTAAATTAAGGCCGAATAATTATACTGC
>CAVVVS010000029.1:0-4088 GCA_963751355.1 uncultured Ignavibacteriales bacterium
AGAAATATGGCGATAGCCAGGATGAGTAAAAAAGATACGGAGCCAAAAGTAATAGACGTGCCATCAGATCTAAAAGAGCTGAAATTATACTTATCGAATCTGAAGGGAAAAAGGATACTGACGATAGAAGAGACCACAACGAGTCAATGGTTATATGTAGAACTTTATGATTATGTGGATAAAATATTTATATGTGATCCATACAGAAACCGATTATTGTCAGATGGCCCGAAGAACGATAAAATTGATTCAAGGAAATTATGTCTGCTTCTGAAGAATGGAATGATGAAGGAAGTATATCACAGTACCAATGAATTGTATGAGTTAAGAAAGTTGGTAAGCTATTATGATGACGAGGTAAGAGCCGGAGTAAGATTGCTCAATCAAAAATCCGCATTATATCGGTCGGAGAATAAATCGTGGAAGAAGAAAGAACAGATAGAAGAAAGCCGTGTGAACAGATTTATATTAGAGCAGCTGGATGAGAAGATAGAATCATACCATGAAAAGCAAAAGAAGTATGAAAAAGAATTTGAGAGAATCAGTAAAAAGAACAAAGTAATAAGAAGCTTGGATAGCATTCCGGGACTTGGTCTGATAAGCAGTGTGGCAATATTATCAACAGTGATAGATGGGAAGAGATTTAAGAGCAGCAATCATTACCTGGTGTATTGTGGATTAGTAAAGCATGAAAAGCTGAGTGGGGGAAGAAGATACGGCAAAAGAATCCCAAGGTATTCAAGGAGATTAAAAGGAGTATATAAATCGGCAGCAGTAAGAGTAGCATCGACAGAAAATCCGTTGAGAGAGTATTATGAATATTTACTAAAAGAAAAAGGGTTGCCCGAATATAATGCAAAGCATGCCCTGGCCAGATACATAGCGAAGATAAGTCTTGGAATAATAAAGAGCGGCGAGAAATATAAACCATACAAACGGAGAGCAAATAAGAAAGAAAAAGAAGCAGCATAAATAGAGAGGGACAAAAGTTGATTATTAGTAAAAGCAGAACTTCATTTTCTTTTGATAATGTCTAGAAGTGTGGGAGAGAGAGTTCAAAACGGCGTTTGATGCCCGGCCGATGGCGGGGACATTCCAAAGGCGCGGTTAACCCCTCCCGGTTTATACTAAGATTTGCCGTAGCCCAAGATAGAGAGCTCATATAGACGACTGGTAGAACAAACACATAAAAGAAGAAACGAGCAAAGAAAGACAAAACAAGAGAAATAGAAATTAGATGTTGTTCAACAAAAAAAATAATAATCAATAAATGTTGTCTGTGAGACCGAAGTCAGAAATGCGGGATTAAAAAAAATCCCAAGGGTAAACTGTTTTTACTTGACTTTCTTTTCTATAGACAACGCCGTTATATACTAACATTATCAAGTTGTTTTTAATTTGAAATAGTTTATATTTCAGAGTGTAAACTTGGAAAGGTTATAAAAATGCAGTCAACAGCTAAAGAATTAAGATTCCATACCAAAGAAATTCTTGATTCCGTTAATAGGGGCGAAGAAGTAGTCATTACGTTTAGAGGGAAACCTTATGCAAAAATAGTTCCTCTTAAGGAAACAAAAAGGGATAAAAATGCAAAAAATGAACTTTTTGGCATTTGGAAGAATCGTAAAGATATGGAAGATGTTGAGGGATATGTGCGCAATTTAAGAAGGAGCAGAACTCGTGTTAATGATTGATTCCGATGTTCTGATATGGTATTTGAGAGGTAATGAAAAAGCTTTTAAAGTTATTGAGGAGCAAAATGGTTTCTTTATTTCTGTTATCAGTTATATGGAATTAGTCCAAGGTATGCAGAATAAAAGAGAGCTTACTTTATTGCGCAAAACAATGAGAAATTGGAATGCGAGAATTTTATATATAAATGAAGATATTTCTGCCAAAGCTATGTTTTTTGTAGAGCAACACTTTCTCAGTAATTCAATTGTACTTGCAGATGCATTAATTGGCGCAACGGCAATATCAAATGGCCTAAAATTATTGACGGCTAATATTAAACATTATAAAGCTCTAAAGAATATTGAACTCGAGACTTTCAGACCGTAATTATAAGTAATAGTATTTATTTCCCCGCCTTTTTGACGAGTAATTCTGAGATAACATTTTATGACGCCAACTGTGCCTAGCCAAATTATCTTTAATATAAAGTAAATTTGTCATTCGAAATATTCCTTCTATTAAATCAATACAAAGCACAATTGGCTTAAGTTCTTGGTAATTATTTCTCCCCGTGGATTTGGTCGTGCTATCGCACCACCAAACAGATAAATGTCGTATATAACCTGCGCCTCAACCCGACAGCATCTTCGCATTCGGCGTTTTACAAGTTTTAGAGAGGTCAGCTCCGTTTCAGCATTTTGTTCAACGAACTACAATAATTAATCAGACCACGAGTTTGGCAAAATAGGCTCGCCTTCGGTGCGTACCGAAGAAAATTTACGCACCTCGGCGAGAGTAAAAGAATAAACATTTGGCAGTTGTGCTCTTGCAGCCCGTCAGTTCTGGGCTGACGGGTTAGGCGCAACGCCGTTAGGCTTAATAATAATCAATGAAAGGGGAGCAAAAAATGAATAAGTATCTTATTTATTTATTCTCAGTTCTTTTATTATTTATTTCGCTTTCCAAGCAGATCAAAGCTCAAACGGTTTCTTTAGCTTATGAGCTAAATAAAAAATTACCATCCGCAGATTTTATTAGTGATTTAGATTCGATTTTAGTGAAAGTAGTCCAGAAAAGAAACAACCAAACCGCTTTCAATTATATTTCTGAAAGTGATTTCCAAAACAATGTTAAAAAAGTGAAAGATTATTTCTCGGCACATGACAGTTTAACGAGAAATGATTTTTTTAAACGAGTGGGACCCTTGTTGAGTTTATTAAAAGATGACCATTTGAATTTTAATGCCGCTGGAACATGGATGAGAGGCGCAATAGAAGAAAAATATATTATTCCCCTTTCTCTGTTAGTATATAATAACAATTGTTACGTCGCATTAAGCGATACGATTCCCGTTAAATCAAAGATTATTTCTATCAATAATATTCCTATGATGGATATAGTTAAAAAAACACTTAATGTTGTAAATTTCAGCCAATATTATAGTGTTATAAGAAATCAAATTGTAAGCTTTGATCTTCCGAAATATTCTGCAGATATATTTTCTTTATATAATTTCTCAAACAAAGTATCGATTAAATATATTCCTTACGGAGAGGAACACGAAAAAATAGTAACGGTCCCTTTGTTTGCTACAATCGATAAAAATATGTTTAGAAATTTTAAGGTTATGCATGTAAGGGTAGATAGAAATCCCTCGTTAGAGTTTAAAAATGAAATCGCAATTTTAAGACTTCCGTCATTCTTGGCCGGGTGGAATATTAAAGAAATAGGTAAGGGCTTGAAAAAATGGAACCAGTTTTTTGCTAAAACTTTCAATGAAATTGATACTGTTAAGCCTAAAAAATTGCTAATAGATATAAGCAACAATGGCGGAGGTAGCGATTATACATGGTTCATTTTATTAAATTATTTATGTGATAAAAGAATAAATGTCTCATACAATAATCCGGAAAAAACTCCTTTAGAGTTATTTAATAACTCGATTATCCCTTTAATTGGTGATTCCTTAAAAGGTCAGCCTTCATTTAAACAATTTAAGGGCAAAATATATTTATTAATTAGTGAGAGGACATTCTCTGCAGCTGAAGGTTTTGCAGATATATTTAAGACAAATAGACTCGGTACTGTAATAGGAAGAGAAACTAGGGCCTTAAGATCACATTATGGTGAAGTAAAATTGTATGCTCTAGCTAAAACTGGTCTGACATATTCAATTTCAACAAAATTCCTAATTTCACCTTCCGGAGACAAAAGACCACATGGCGTAATTCCAGATTATGAAATAAAGATAAATAATGTTAATGATTTATTCGAAAGATTCGGGAATGACTATTTGTTAAATGAGGCAATAAAATATATATCAAATTAAAAATTAAGCCTAACCAGCGCCTCAACCCGACAGCATCTTCGCATTCGGTGTTTTACAAATATTTAAGTGATTAGCTCCGTTTGCA
>CAVVVS010000030.1:0-6139 GCA_963751355.1 uncultured Ignavibacteriales bacterium
AGCTGGTAAAAACACTTGCCGAAGCTTTTTCAATTGCTTATGCACGTTATGAAGATTTTAACCGTGTTGAATCTACGAATGAAGAGCTTAATAAGCTATCTGGTGAGTTAAAAATAAAAAACAAAGAATTGGAAAACGAGAATGAGCGGAAAGCAATCGAACTGGAAGAAGCGCGCGAACTTCAGCTTGCTATGCTGCCCAAACAAATACCGGAACACCCTGAATTGGACATTAAAGTTTATATGCAGACAGCTACTGAAGTCGGCGGAGATTATTATGATTTTTCCTCTCACATAGACGGCTCGTTCAACATCGCAATCGGTGATGCTACGGGACACGGAATGATAGCCGGTACACTAGTTACAATGATAAAATCTTTATTCGTAGCAAATTCATCTGATACAGATATTGAAGACTTTTTTATTTCATCAAATACAGCAATTAAAAATGCGAATCTTAAAAGAATGATGGTTGCATTTGCTATGGCTAATATCTGCGGTAATCGCTTGAAAGTGCTGAATGCCGGTATGCCGCCGGTTTATTATTATAAAAAGAATAGCGGTGAAATCATAGAGCTTGGGGGGAATAATTTTCCGTTGGGCGCTATACTTAAGGTTAAGTATAAGGCCGACGAAATTGAAATGAATAAAGGAGATGTTATTCTCATGCTGAGCGACGGATTTCCTGAATTAAAAAATAAAACGGATGATCTCTACGGATATGAAAAACTTGTAAGCACATTTTCTCAAAGTGCCGATAAAAGTACGGAAAAAATTATTAGCTCTCTTAAAAACGAAGGCTCAAATTGGGTTAACGGCAAAGAACCTGAAGACGATGTGACATTTGTTGTTATCAAAATAAAATAATGCTTGTCCGCCGAAGTGGACTGAACTTGATTCGGAATCTAATAAATAAAACCATATGCTTCTCTCCATATTGATGAGGGATGAATATTAAAAACAGTTCTTTTTACTGAGGTTATTAAAATTTTCAAAAATTAAGGTCTAATTATGACATTTATAAATAAATTTTATCATTTAATATTTTTAACAATCACAATACTCCTATTAACCGCGGGTAATCTAAAAGCACAGGATAAATATTTTTTCGAAAAGTTGTCGGTTTCCGATGGATTATCCAATTCAGTTGTTCATGACACATATCAGGATCATCTTGGGTATCTCTGGATCTGCACTATAGACGGACTGGATAGATACGACGGTTACACCATTAAAGTTTACAAAAATATTCCTGGTGATTCCACCAGTCTGCCTTATAATAATGTTTCTGCAGTAAGCGAGGATAATAACGGTAATTTATTTGTCGGAAATACCGGCTATGTAAGCATATACAACAGGGCTGAGGATAATTTTACCAACATATCAATAGATAATGGATCGCAGTTAAACCCGTCGCAAGTAAACGCTTTTCTGAGTGATTCAAAGAACAAGCTGTGGATAACTACAAGTTATACCGGCGTTCAATTATATGATAAAAAAACAAAAAAGTTTAAGGGTATAAACTTCCGGGATTATTCGGGAAAAATTATTCATTTCGATCAAATAATAAATGCTTACGGAATAACCGAGTTAAAAAACGGCAACATTTTAGTCACATCTCTACAAAATGGAGTATTCATATATAATCCATCAACTAATGAATTCCAGCCCTACTTTTCTAATCCTAAATTAAACACAAAAAATATAGCCGGTATCTTTGAAGAGAGTTCCGGGAAATTATGGCTCGGCGGTAAAGATAAAATAATAATCTATAACCCGAACACGTATGAGATGAAAACTATAGATATGTATTCCAGGTTTCCTAAGGAAGGGCATAACAATTATTACGGATTATTCTATCAAGATAGCAACAAACACATTTTTATGATTTGCAATTACGGAATTCTTGAAACAGATACTAAAGCAAGCTATTTTTCTCTGCTTACAAAAAATTTACCTAATATTTCCCTTAGTTATTTCTACAGAGATAATTTTGGTATATACTGGATCTCAACCATCGGAAACGGATTGTACCGGTTTGACCCTGCCAAAAAACCTTTTCAATATTTCCCGGTTAATCATAAAAGTAATTCAGCTGCAAGTGCTTCTCAAATAATCAGTGTTGTTCAAAATCCATCAAAGAAAAATGAGCTTGTGGTATCCCAGGAAAATCACGGCATATTTAAATTCGACAGGAACACAAACAAATTTACAAAAATTCAAAACCAGGCAGGCAACAATTTATTAGTAGATGAAAATGAAAATTTATGGTATTCAGCGGACAGCGCTTTATATGAGCTTAATTTAAAAACGGGTAAAAAAGAAGAATTTCCTTTTAAGAATACTTCCTATACAAGACCACCTTTCAATATTAATAGAATTAAAATCGGGCCGGATGGGAATATCTGGATTGCGTACAGGCAGGGCATTAATGTGTTTAACCCGGAAACAAGAACCTTTCACAGACTTCCGACATTAACAAATAAAAAAGCCAGCCCCGGGCTTATCTCTGAAATCAGGAATATAGCAGATAATAATAAGCCTATTGCTGCTATACTAAAGGTAGGAGAAAGTGCAAATCTTTCAAAAGATTTTAGTCTTGCTAAAACAACTAAAGTATTAATTATAAATCTCGGTGAAGGAAGATTGAGCAGCTTAGATGAAAATATGTTCGACTTCGGCTGGATTGAAGATTCAAACGGGAAAAAAATATGGTCAGCCGGTTCTTTACAAAAATCATTTAACGACGGCGGCGGATATAAGAATAGGATTACACCCGGCTGCATTGAACTGCCGGCAGGAAAATACAGCCTTCACTACATTTCGGATATCGGACATAATTACGGTGCTTTTAATGTTGCTGCTCCGCCGGATTCGGAATGGTATGGAATACAGGTTATACCAATTAGCAATGAACAATATTCCGGCTTGAAGAAAAAAATTAAAACAGAATCAAATAATAAATATTTTCCGCCTTTTGAAAGAGCAAGCGATATTGAATTTAGCAGAAAGTATATAAATACTGCATGGATCGGAACCTTTGGAGCCGGTTTAATTAAATTAAATTTATCGAACAACACTTATAAAGATTATCGTTTCGATAATGGTAAAGAGAGATTCCCGCTTATAAATATTCTGTACGGTTTGTTTGAAGACAGGGATGGAATGATTTGGGCACTTACAGACGCAGGTTTAGTCCGTTTTAATCCGGAGACAGAAAAATTCCGGTTGATAACGCAAAAAGACGGTCTTGCAAGTAACATTGTTTTATTCATTACTCAGGATCTGAACGGCAATTTATGGTTCGGAACTCCGGGCGGAATATCGATGCTGGATAAAAAAAACAACACCGGCAATTTAAATTTTATAAACTATGATAATAAAGACGGAATAAACGACCTGCCTGTTAACCTTTCGCTTGCAATGACTGCAGACGGGGAAATTTTCTACGGAGGATACAACGGCCTGAATGCTTTTTACCCGGGAAGTGCAAATAAAACACTACCCGATCCAATAATAACAGGCTTAACTATTTCCGGAATGCCTGTTGAAAAACTTGCTGATGAACTGAATCTTAAGACAGACATAAGTGAAGCCAAACAGATTGAATTACCTTATTCAGATAACAACCTTTCATTTGAATTTGCATCAATTCACTTTTCGCGCCCGGCAAAAAACAAAATTGCATATATGCTGCAAGGACTGGATAAGAACTGGAACTACACCAAGAGGAGATTTGCTTCTTACTTAAATCTTTCCCCCGGTAAATATGTTTTTAAAGTAAAAGGCTCCAACGGCGACGGGATCTGGAATCCGAAAGTTGCTTCATTAAAAATTATTATTACTCCGCCATGGTACCGTACAACAATTGCCTATATATTTTACGGGATTTTGTTTGCCGGGTTAGTTTTCGGCTTCGATAGATTTCAACGAAGAAGATTGTTAAGTAAAGAAAGAAACGCTGCTGCAATAAAGGAAGCGCAACTGCGCGCTAAAATTGCCGAGACTGAAAATGAACGCAAAACAAAAGAACTTGAAGAAGCAAGACAGCTTCAGCTTTCTCTGCTTCCTAAAAACTTACCCGAACTTCCTCATCTGGATATAGCCGTTTATATGAAAACCGCTACTGAAGTCGGCGGAGATTATTATGATTTCCACTTAGCCATTGACGGAACTTTAACGGTTGTTCTTGGAGATGCAACCGGGCACGGAATGAAAGCCGGAACAATGGTAACAGCGGCGAAATCTCTTTTTAACAGTTACGCTTCTAATCCCGATATACTTTTTACTTTTCATGAAATGTCGCGCTGCATAAAGCAAATGCATTTTCATATGCTTACAATGTGCCTTGCAATGCTTAAAATCAGCGGCGATAAAATAAGAATGTCTTCCGCCGGGATGCCGCCGATTTTTATTTACAGAAAATATGACAGAACAATTGAAGAGCATGTAATAAAAGGAATGCCGCTCGGTGCAATTGACAAATTTCCTTACGACTTAAAAGAAACGAAATTAAAAACCGGCGATACGTTATTATTGTTCAGCGACGGACTGCCGGAACTTCATAATTCTAATGAAGATATGTTCGGTTATAAAAGAGTTAGAAATGTTTTTGAAGATGTGGCAGAAAAAAGTCCCGAAGAAATTATAGAGCATTTAAAAACCCAGGGCTCAAAATGGGTAGATGACAAAGATCCCGATGATGACGTTACATTTGTGGTTATTAAGATTAAGTGATAGTGTCGATAGATGGTTTATCATTTTGAATATGTATCGTCCCTACGGGACTCGTTTTGATGATTGTGATTTAGTTTCAAGCCGGATTACGCCAAAGGCGTCCCTTCGGGAAAATCCGGCCTTACAAAATGTTTCGTGCCGATGGCACTTATGTAAACTTGTTATCAATTCATCGAGTTAAATCAAGAGGCGTAGCCTCGGTTTATATTATAATAACGGATTTTAATCCGTTGGATAGGAAGAACAAACACATAAAAATGAGAACCGTGGGTTCGGATCATATTTGGGAAAATCCGCCGTTAATAAATGTTCACAAGTATGGAGCTCAAAGAATTGATAAGGATTAATTTGAAAACTAAGTTAAAAATAAATCTAAGAGGCGTAGCCTCGGTTCACATTGTAATAACAGAAATTAGTCTGTTGACTAAAACAAGAAGATAAACCGGAAAAGAGAACCATAGGTTCGACCAATATTATAACAACGGAATTTATTCCGTTGGATAAAACACTAAAAATAAACTTGAGAGCCGTAGGCTCGATACATATAAATAATTGGTAAGAAACAATATGGCAAGCACATATCATCAAATATATCTTCAAACTGTATTTGCGGTAAAATACCGCAGAGCCTTGATCCACACATCCTGGAAAGATAAGCTCTTTGGCGTTATCGGTAATCTGATAAACGAAGCGGAATGTAAAACCATAATTGTGAACGGAGTAGAAGATCACGTACACTGTCTTATTGGCTTAAAGCCTGTCGTGTCCGTATCAGAGTTGATAAAAACCGTTAAAGCTAAATCATCGAAATATGTAAATGAGAATAAATTAACTGAAAGCAGGTTTGAGTGGCAGAAAGGATATGGTGTCTTTTCTTACGGTCAGTCACAGGTGGATAATGTTTATAATTATATCCTGAAACAGGAAAAGCATCATAAGAAACGCACATTTAGAGAAGAGTATCTGGAGTTTCTGAAGAGATTTAAGATTGAGTATGATGAGAAGTACGTGTTTCAGAAGCTGATATAGTTTTGTTGCAGTATGAAGATATGTTTCGTGCCGATGGCACTTATGTAAACTTGTTATCGATTAATCGAGTTAAATCAAGAGGCGTAGCATTGCCTGCCGGACAGACAGGCTCAGTTCATATTATAACAACGGATTTTAATCTGTTGGATAGAAAAAGCGAGAACAAATTATGGAGAACCGTAGGTTGACCTTTATACTACAACAACGGAATTCATTCCCTTGAAGTAAAGAAAGATCATTATGATATCTGTGAGCTATCGGCTCGGAACATATGGATAGGTTTAGCATCTTCCGTAACATTAAAAACATGTGATATAAAATGAAATATTTTTTCTTCTCTATTATTTTATTATTAAGCAGCATATACTGTCACG
>CAVVVS010000031.1:0-14694 GCA_963751355.1 uncultured Ignavibacteriales bacterium
AGCAAGCCGTTCTTTTCCGTAAACCTTTCCACCTGGGTTGTCCTGGGATTAAACCGGAAGACCCCGCCTTCATAAGTGGCTACCCAGAGATCGTTTTGGGGCCTTCTTTAATGCTTAGTATAGTGTGAAACCGGGAGCTATTCCTAAATAAGAAGTAAAGGTACCGGTATTCCGGTTGAACCGGTTAAGGCTCCCTTCGTTGGTTCCAACCCAAAGTGTACCCTTCTTGTCTTCAACAATATAGTACGCCTGGGCGTCATCCAGTGCCCCGTGATTATTACGATTAAATAAATTGTTTCGAATATAAGGATAGCGGGTAAATTTCGATGTTTCAGGGTCAAATTTACATATACCGCCTCCATCTGTTCCTACCCATATATTCCTCAAATGATCCTGGTAAATACAATAGATATCATTGTTGCTGATAGAGGTTGAATCCTTTTTGTTATACCGGTAATAGGTAGTTTTCCCGGTGCGCGGATCATAGCAATCCAGGCCATAATCTCCGTTATTGCCGCCACCAAACCAAATCTTACCATTTTGATCTACCATCACCGGACCTGCATTTGGGTTAGCAGCCTTGCCTTTCCAGAATTTGATGGCCGTGAAGGAATCCGTTCCGGGATGCCAGTGATACAACCCGTGATCAGCTCCTATCCAAATCGTGCCGTCGGAGTCTTTGGCAAATCCATATAATCGAAGTGGCGATACCGTGCCTCCGGGGAAAAAATGCAAAGCTCCGGGATTATTGCTGTATTGAACAAAACCGGAACGCCGGTGATTGACCCATTGAACACCAATTTGTTGAACACCGAACCATAGCGTACCGTTTTTATCCAGCATTAACGTGTGACTCCAACTATTTGTGATCAATCCATCGGACTGCTTTGGATTGGCAGTAATGCGCCTGAATGTGCGGGTGCGGGTATTAAAATAAAGCAGGCCGAATCCGGTCTGGCACCAAAAATTACCCGCTTTATCTTCGATGATGTTAATGACGGCATCGTTAAAACGGAATTGGTTTTCTTTTGGATAATAGTTGATGAAATTATTTTTAACGGGATCATATAATGACAATCCTCTTTCCGAACCGACCCATAACCGGTGGCTGTGGTCATTAAATACCGTGAAGACAGTATCGCTGGCAATGCTGTTAGGATTATAAGGATCATGGTAAAAAGCAACAGCGGAATCGGTTTTGGTATTAAACCGCTAAAGTCCTTTCTGGGTGTAATATCCGATTGAATCGTTAAATGGATTGTACTCCGTATTAGTCAGCCAAAGATATTCCGGGCGAGTGGAGTCTTCCGTGATACTGACAAATTCTTTTTGCTTCGCCGAATCAGGAGTTGCCAGATAACCGGTAAAAGAATGATTTTTTTCATTGAATTCATATAACCCGTTGGCAGAACTTAGCCAGATGTGCCCGGAAGCATCCTGGATCATGTCATTAAGGGAAGCAGCATTTATATGATTTTCTCCGCTTTCCTGTTTGCCGTACCACTCATATTTCCCGGTTTCGGGGTTGAAAAAACAAAATGAAGAAGTGCCATTAACATCATTACCCGATTCAATCCAAAGGCGGCCACGGTTATCATCATGGATATCAAATATACTATTAGAATGGGTTGAATCAGAAGCGGATGAATCAATGCGGCAGAGACTAAAACGATCCTGTTTCCGGTTATAAAGATAGATTGAATTCGAACGGTACATTCCCACCCAAAGCCGTCCTTTTCGATCCTGGAAGATTTTGCCTACACTTATTTTATTAGGATCTTTAATACCCATGGTGTAAACCCTGGCATGATAACCGTCATACCGCACCAAACCCTGCTGCGTACTCATCCAGATATACCCTTCTTTATCTTGTATCATCGAAAGAACCGTTCCTTCCGGCAGGCCATTCTTAACGGTTAACCGCTTAAAATGCAGCTCGGCAGGCAGCTCCGATTGAGCCGAACAGTATATAGTACTAAAAAATAAAATTATAGAGATGAAAGAATATTTCATTATAAATTAACCTGGTTTAAATGATGATCCGATTCCGCAAATAATTTGATAATAAATTCCGTTCCTTCGCCTTCTTTAGTTTCAACTTTCAATTCTCCTCCGTGAACTTTTGTAACAATATCATAGCTTAAAGACAATCCTAATCCAGTACCTTCTCCGGTAGGTTTTGTTGTAAAGAACGGCTGAAAGATTTTATCTAAGATATCTTTTGGAATTCCGTTTCCGTTGTCAGCGATTCTTATTTCAACTTTTCCGTCCTGGTTTTTTGTTGAAACTTTTAATGCTGGAGAGAAATTATCATCCTGGCTTTTCTTTTTTCTATCATAAGCTGCATAGCAGGCATTGTTAATTATGTTTAGAAAAACCCTGCTTATATCCTGCGGAACTATATTTATCTTTTCCAAAGTTTCATCGTAGTCTTTTTCAATATTAATGTTGAACTCGTTATTCTGTGCTCTCATTCCGTGGTATGCAAGATTCACATCTTGCTCCAGAAGTTCATTTATATCGGTTAAAGTTTTTTCTCCTGAAGTTCCTCTTGAATGAAGAAGCATTCCTTTAACAATAGAGTCAGCGCGTTTACCATGCTGGTTTATTTTATCAAGATTTTGCTGTAAATCTTCAATTAACTCGTTAACTTCTTCTTCATTTTTCCATTCTGTAATTCCGTTTTCATTTCATCCAGCAGTTCGCGACTCACTTCAGAAAAGTTATTCACAAAGTTTAATGGATTTTTTATTTCGTGAGCAATGCCGGCAGTGAGTTCACCCAATGACGCCATTTTTTCTGAGTGGATGAGCTGCGATTGGGTAGATTTAAGATTTGAAAGCGTTGTTTCCAATACTTTGTTTGTCTTTTGTTTTTGCCTGTTATTACGATACAGTATTAGGCCAATAATAAGAAGTACACCCAAACCTGAAAGCATGGCATAAGTTCTGATTCTGGTTTCAGTTTCAATTTTTTCCTCCTGTAAACTTTTGAGCCGCAGTTGTTGATCAAATCCGATATTCTGGTAGGAAAGCAGGTTTTTCTTTTCCGCATTATTCAGACTGTCATTTAATACGGTGTATAGTTGCAGGTATTTTAAGGTACTGTCACGGTTATTTAGAGTGCTATACACATCTGAAAGTGCCCGGTAGGAAGTGGCCAACGGCTGCGGCTGTCCTAAAACCCGGGCAGTTTCCAATAATTTCCTGGCATAAAACAGG
This sequence comes from uncultured Ignavibacteriales bacterium, assembly GCA_963751355.1. Lineage (GTDB taxonomy): Bacteria > Bacteroidota > Ignavibacteria > Ignavibacteriales > Ignavibacteriaceae > CAVVVS01. The sequence goes on from CAVVVS010000031.1 coordinate 3,222, forward strand.
CTGGAGTCAGGTTTATGTAATCTCTCGTATAATTTACTTAATGCATCGTAGGTATTGGGAAGATAGTGAAGATTATGATGTGCTTTATAGGATGCTACCGATTTCAAGTAGGCATCCCGGGCCAGCGTTACATTCCCCTTTTTAAGGTAAATATTTCCCAGGTAATAAAGAACGCTACCTTGCCAGTTTCTGTTGTAAAAGTCTAAATGCGGCTGCAACACTAATGCCTGTTGTTCAAAAAAAAGTGCCGAATCCAATTGGTTAAGGTAAGTATAAGACTCTCCTAAGTACCTGTATGCCATCGAAAGCAAAAAAGTATCCTGAATAGATTCACCATAGCCCAATACTTTGAAGTACTTTAATTTTTCCATATTCCTGTTACCGGTAGTGCCGTACAATTCCCCCATACTCAACTCGATAAGACCCAAATTAAAAATTCTTATCTCATGTGGGGTTGGCCCTTTTGGAAGGTTCCAGTTATATTTTTCACTTGCCGGGTTCTCCGCAATTTTAAGTGCCTCTGACAATGATTCAAGTGCTGACGGGTATTTACCCAATCCTATAAGCGCATAGCCCTTGTCGCTTAAAGCGTGTGCTTCATTCAGTTTTAATCTTAACTGCTGAGCCAGTGCAATACTTTTATTGTCGTAATAAACAGCACTGTCACGATTTGTTTCCAAATAATAAAGTGCCAGGCTATAATACGCATCCATACGAACAGTGTCATTGGCTGCATTTTTTAACGCCAGTTGCAGGCGGTCTAACTTTTGTGTACCCGATAAGGTAGTGTCCGATAAAATGAAAGTAAGCTTTGACTGTGCCCGGCAAAAACCAAGCATAGAGAAAAAAAGAATCAGCAATAAAAATGCACGTTTCATAAGATGTTTATCCTGGTATTTGAATGATAAATTTTGTCCCGTTACCTTCTTTTGTTTCAACTTTCAACTCACCGCCGTGTACTTTAGTAACTATATCGTAACTCAGAGATAATCCCAATCCGGTTCCTTCACCTGTCGGTTTGGTTGTAAAAAACGGCTGAAATATTTTATCGATAATATTTTTTGGAATTCCATTTCCGTTATCGCTGATATGTATTTCAACTTTACTGTTTAAATTCTTAGTAGAGACTTTAAGTGTTGGTGAAAAGTTATCTCCGCTTTTCTTCTTTTTATCATAAGCTGCATAGCAGGCATTATTAATTATATTCAAAAACACTCTGCTAATATCCTGCGGAATTACATTTATTTTCTCCAATGTTTTGTCATATTCTCTTTCAATTTTTATGTTGAACTCTTTATTCTGCGCTCTCATTCCATGATAAGCCAGATTAACATATTCGTCAAGAAGATTGTTTATATCGGTCAATGTTTTTTCACCTGAACTTCCTCTTGAATGGAGAAGCATTCCTTTTACAATCGAGTCCGCGCGTTTACCATGCTGGTTTATTTTGTCAAGATTTTGCTGTAAATCTTCAATCAACTCGTTAACTTCTTCTTCATTTTTATTCTGTAATTCCGTTTTCATTTCATCCAGCAGTTCGCGGCTGATTTCAGAAAAGTTATTAACAAAGTTTAACGGGTTCTTTATTTCATGAGCTATACCAGCGGTTAGTTCTCCGAGTGAAGCTAATTTTTCTGCATGGATTAATTGAGCCTGTGCGGATTTCAATTCGCGTAAAGTTATTTCAATTTTATTTTTTGCCTCCTCTAGACTTTTAAAATCCTCATATCGTGCATAAGCAATCGAAAAGGCTTCAGCTAATGTTTTTACCAAATCAAGTTTTTCATCGGACAGAGGCGAAACATCCCCTACATAGAGCATGCCCTGGCGGAAAGGGACAAAATGAAGGTTCAGTGATTCGGGAGCTGTTGAAGAACCCTGATAAGTTTCCGGACTTTGAACCTGCCCGAGTTCAATCATGGACTTTGTCCAGTTGATAAATTCTTCTTTATTCCAGTGTTCTTTGTAAATCTGCTTTGTTCTCCAGTTTTTAACCGTATTACTTGTCAGTTCATTGGCATCAAATGATAAATTCAAGACCCCAAGGGCTTTACCATCTGGTGTTGTTAAATAAACGTGAACTTTTTGTTTCTCTTCCTCAATGATGAAAACGCCACAACGGATAAACGGAACCTCGAGCGCCTGCAATTCCCGCCAGATAACAGGCGTAATTCTATTGAGCTCTTCTGAAGTCCTCATGCTGGCAATTTCACCGCGCACTCTGTCTAACGAAGCCTGTTTAATTGCTTCCCTTGCCTGCGCTTCTGCTTTTTGAAGATCGAGGAAACGGGTGTAGGCAAAATCAAAGACATCCGCAAATCTTCTGGCAATTTTTAAATTTTCCTCAGGTAGTTCTTTCTCTGAAATGAGTGCTAAATAACCCAATTTAAAAAACAAAAAGGATGCGACGAATTGAGCAGGCATCGTTTTAATAAATCTTTCTCTTTCCCGGGGATTGAAGCCGTTTTGTTCCGAGTTAATATTTAAAAAACGCAAACGTTTTTCACCAGATAGTATTACTTGCATGTATCCTTTTTTACTTCCCAATGCTTTACGGTATTCCGGAAACAATTCAGGCATACTTTCTTTCGTCATGTTCATTGTCCGAGAGAACGAAGATTTGCTAAACGGCCTGACAGCAAGATCTGCTCTTGCACGCCAGATTTCCATATTGTCATTTTTTTCATCGGCTACGATTATGGAACAACCGATTATCTTAACGGTCAGCTTCTTGAATTCAGCAAAAAAACTGTCTGTAACCTTACCTACATCATCACTTTTTCTCATGCCCAGTGCAAGAGAACGAACGCGCTCCAGCGCAGCTTCAATCTGCGCTTCTCTTGCCTGTGTTTCTGCTTTTTGGAGGTCCAAGAAGCGGCGATAAGTAAGATTAAATACATCTGCAAAACGTTCCAGTAATTTTATTGATTCTTCCGGTAATGGTTCGGGAGTAGTTGTTAATATCATACCTTGCGAGAAGAAAGCAACGCTGTGTATTCGATGTTCTCTTACTAACTCAGATTTAATGGTCATACCCATTACTTCCCGCACATAACGGATCCAGTCATTTAATTCCTTTCCGCTCAGGTCAATGATAATCGATTTCTTTTTTTCTTTCCACGCATCATATACTTGTTTTCCCGTGGTCGGCTCATCAAGACTTGCGTTAAAGTGATGGCTTATCTTCATTCCTTGTTGATCTGTAGCCCAAACTTCAAGAATATTGTCTGCTTCTTTAATCAGACAGATATTTATCCGTTCAGGTGTAACTCCCAGCTCTTTCATTTGCTGAAAGAGTATCGCTGCCGTTTCAGCCAGTTCATCACTTTTGTGCATTGCCATAGTTCTGGCACGGACTCTTTCTAAAGCAAGTTGAATCTCTGCTTCTCTTGCCTGTGCTTCTGCTTTTTGCAGATCAAGAAAGCGGATATAGGTCTGCTCGAATGCAGCAGCAAAACGTTTTACTATTTCCTTCTGTTCTTCACTAAAACGTTCAAGATTATAGTGCAAGATGTCAATTCCCGAATACTTGTGAAACCAGCCCATCATAACCATTCCTTCAGCATTTTGAATCATTTTTTTCCTTTTGGGCGGAACAGGCTGGATTTTGAATAATTCACTAAACAAAGCATCTTTTTCTTCTTTGTTTAATAAATAATCCAAAAATCCCTCACCGGGTAAATTAAAAGCGTTGTAAAATTTTTCAAATATCGGTAAGTCAGAGTACGGTACATGATATAATTCCAGGTAAATGTCTTCTTCTACTGATGCCCAGTAATGGATACCTTTGGAAGAACCCAGGTTTAATTGAATATTGACAGAATCAATATCCGTTACAAGAATTCGAAATTCTTTGTAGAGCAATCTAACTACATCTTTTAATTCATCACTGCTATGCATACCCATACTTCTACTTCTAACTCTTTCCAGTGCCGCTTCAATCTGCGCTTCTCTTGCATGTGCTTCGGCTTTTTGCAAATCGAGAAAGCGGGTATAGGTCTGTTCAAAGACCGCTCCAAATCGTCTGAATATCGCATTATCCTCAGCACTGAATTCATTCAAACCATTATGCTGAAAGAGAAGGATCGAGTTTTTATGGATCACGTAGGATTTTACCAGACCGGGGGCGTGAAGAAGGACTGCTTGTCTTTCCTTTGGAATCCTCCCGAAGTCGGAGTACTTGAAAAGTAATCTGAAATACCGGTTTTTTTCGGCCTTTAAGTATTTTTCCGTATAAAAATTTTGTCCCTTCTTGAGTGCTTCAGATAGCATGAACCAGGTCGGATGATCAAAATACGGGACATGAAATTTTTGGAGGTAATCCACCCCTTCGACCGTGATCCAAATATTTAAACCCTCATCAGGATTTGAAAAATCAGTAACTATTTGTGTCGCGTCAACAAATTGAATTCCTAATCCCTTGATCTCTTTATCAAGCAGTCGAACAACTTCGACTAGTTCCCTACTATGGAGCATCGCCATAGACCTGGCACGAACCCTTTCCAGTGCCGCTTCTATTTCCAGTTCGCGGTTTTTTTGCTGAAGGTCCAAAGTCTTTTCATCCACAAGGTTCTGCAGTTCTTCCATTTTATGTTTCAATTCATCTTTGTGCCAGGTATCATCGTCGGATTTCACTCCGACTGAGCCGTGCAGATGCACAACTTTCCACCGGTCATCAATAAACTCCAAAACACTCCCAACCCTTATCGGCAGAATATTTTCATTTCCGTCAATAATCATTTTGATGTCGATTTCGTCGACAATTATTGCCGAGTCTTCTTTGGGACTCATTCTTCTAAACACGGGTTTAATATCAAAAGACATTTCAATTCCGGTACCCTGTTCACGCTGATCTACTACCATTTTTCGAAGTCGCTCAACCTCCATTATTTTTTCATCCAATGTTGTACCGTAACCCATAACATTTTGTACTGCTATTTCATAAACGGTATCAAGGGGTGCATCACCTAACAGCAGATCCATATATTTTTTATAAAAATCGTTAAGTTGTTTTTCTCTTTTCGAATTCATTATTTTTTTAGTTCCTTATCTATCAGTTTTAGAATTTCAACAATACGTTTTCTTAAGCTTTCTGATTGGATATTTGCAAGTTTACTATAAGATGCACAATTAGCCATATGATCTTCAAACGTTGGGCTGTCTAATAATTTTGATATATCTAACTTTCTGCTGGAATTTTTTATATCAAATTTTACCGTTGGGTTTTTATCTAATTCAAAAGCTTGCAAAGTGTTGTTTTTCCAGAATTGATTTACTAAAGTTCTGAAAGGACTGTACTTTAAAAGTGTTGGCCTGTAATAATTATCTGAATAATTTTTCCACGAGACCTCTTCTTCAGTAACCTGTATTATGTCGGTGGTCCAGCGCGACAACATTGCCTTCAATTTGTTATTACGCAGCAGCAATATCCTATTTGAGCTGGAGATATTGTCTTCTATGGGGTCAAAAGTCGGGCTAATCAACGTTGGCAAAATTTGTGTTATTATACTGTCTTTGTTTCTCGTTTCCGGATGGTCTTTATAATAAAGCAGCTTTAATGATGCAGAAATCATACTTTTACGTATGGAAATTTTTTGATCTAATTGATCAAGATTACTTTGGAATTCGGATTTCAATTGCTTTAACAGGGCGATTTCTTCAATATGGTTTTTTCTGGCTTCATTCCAATTATTGATTTGCAGTGCAATTAAAATTCCAATTACAACAAGCAGTATTTCACCAATTGCATAACGCAAATACGCCATTACTTTGTTTTCGGAAGCAAGTTTTTGTCGGATGTTTTTAAAAAGTTTCATTATTCGTTTTCTTTTAGTTCTTTTTCCATAAGACCTAATATTTCAACAATTAATTTTTGGGCTTTTTTTTGTTTTTCTTTTAGTTCTAATAAAAAGTTTATGTGGTTCTCGGTCATGTTTTCAAATTGTACATCGTCCAATAATGCTCTGTTATCCATATCAAAACCCGATTTGGGGAACTTAATCCCTGAAAAAGAATTGCTTACTTCATCTACATTGAGCCAGCTGCCGTGTTTTATGTTATAATTTATAATATTTAAATTGTAATTTGTTAACACTTCTTCTCCGTATTTTATATAATCCATGGCAGGTTTCCACGACGACAATTTGTTCCTTAATTGGGCATTACTGATAATGTCCAATCGGCCGGAGTTTATTAAATCGTCCAAAAAACCGTTTTGAGGATAGTAATGCGGCGTGGTTGCAATATTATTAAGCAGTTTGTTGAAGTCATCTTTCGATTTTGGTTTTGGCTTTGTACCTGTATGTTCTAGGACTTCCATACCAATTTCAACAAAAAAATTGGTCTTTAAAATAAGTGAGTCTAACTGCTTTTTGTTATAGCTGAAATCTTGTTTAAGGTTGATAAGCGCATTGTGCTCTTCCGCTTTCTGGTCTTTATTTTTATTCCAATTGTTAACTTGTAACGCAATTAAAATTCCTATTACAACTAAAAGTATTTCACCAATAGCATATCGTAAATAAGCCATTACTTTGTTTTCGGAGGCAAGTTTTTGCCGGATGTTTCTAAAAATTTTTGGCATGATTACTTTCGTTTGTTACCGTTTTAATTTCTTGCAGTAGCTTCTTAATAGATTGTTGCAGACGATCCATGGCTGTAAGCACCGATCTTAAATCGAAGTACCGGGAGATTAACATGCTTGTAAACTCACGATTACCAAAAAAAGCTGCCTTATCACTTTTAAAATAGTTTTCTTTTTGGGTTAAATCGGGAATCTTATACCCTAAGCGTTTTTCTTCTTTTTTAAGATTCATATCGCCATTTCTCCACATATCCAAAATGCTGAAATGTTTGGTCAGGTATGGTAATTCCATATCCTGAAAATAAGAATGAAATCGATTCAGGCGGATGTCTATCCGATTTATATTTGCCTGATACAGCAACACATTTGTCTTTATGGAATTAGATTTGAGATCGCTGTAAGCACCGGAGTTGACTAGTTCATTCAATGCCGGTGTGATCATCGATTCGGTCCTTATAGGGCCTAACTTGTTGACCCAATTTATTAAGTATGCGTCTTGTTTTTCTGGTGTAACACTGTTGTTATTTAATGAGTCGGCCATGTCCAGGGTCGTACTCATTTGTTTTTTTACGATGGTCATATTATTCCGCAATACGAGTTCATTGGATTTTAGTTCACCTGCAAACGACAACAGGTTACGAGTGTTTTTTATATTAGTGTGAATTTTCGCATTCCAGTTGTTTACCTGTAACGCAATTAAAATTCCTATTACAACCAATAGAATTTCACCCAAGGCATAACGGAGATATTTAGCCACTCTGTTTTCTGCAGCCAGTCGCTCTCTTTGTTTTCTAAATACTTTCATTCCTTGTTTCCTATTGAACCTTTGTTACCTTTTTAAACTTAAGCGCATCTGTATCACCATCAATTACAGTAAGTTCTCCAGTTTTGTCTAATTTGATCAGCTTAGGATCATTTACAAAAAAGAAGGTTGAGTTTTTAAAATAGTAGATCGGGATTTTTTCATTTGTTGTTTTTGTTGTAAAATATAGTTGATCCCCGCTTTTAGTGATTTCTATTCGATTTCCCATTTCTGTGTGTGGAGGACCGTAAAACTGCTGATAACTGCCGACATACCTGTTGATAGCATTTTTGTCCTTTAAGATATAACTTATATAGTCAGGAGTTTTATCTTTATTCCCTAAAACACGGGTAATCGTCTGGTAAGCATCAATGGCATTTTTTCTGTAATTACAAGCTGCCCCGGAGAGATTCCGCGCATCATTTAATGTCGTAGCCACCTGTCCCTTGTATTGGGAACTGGTTAGGAAAAAATGGATTGCCACATCACTGTGCACTCCCTTAAAACTGTCTTCAACGAACCAACTTTTTGCTCTGGCTAAATCATCCATATTTCGATAGACGGTTCTCTGATATCGCTGATTAAGAACATCAATTCTGGTCTTCATCTTTAAATATAAGTAGTTCAATTTATCCAGTATTGGGGCATATTTTTGGGGGATTTCTTCTGAATTTTGTGTGAGATTATTGTAGGCGATTTCGTCCACGTAAAAGTTATCATAATTAAAAGGAGAAAAAAGTATGCGGTTAAATCCAATGTCGTTTTTGTAATCGCTATAAGACAGCTTATTGTTGAGAATCAGGTTTTTTACAGAATCCCTTTTGATGAAACGTTCAATTACTCCATCAGAATTCAGGATGTTTACAGCCAGTTCCGACTGGACGTTTTTGAGATTGGCGATAATCCTTTGGTTTAGTTTTCGGTTTTCATTCCAGTTATTAACCTGCAGGGCAATCAGAATCCCGATAACGACCAATAGAATTTCCCCCAGGGCATAACGGAGATAGGCTGCCGTCTTGTTTTCAGAGGCCAGTTTGCGGCGAATATTTTTGAAGATAGTAGGCATATTTAGTTCGCTGTGTGTTCGATAATCTTTTCTTGTATTTTTTCAATATCATTTAATAGATCAATTTCAGATTTCTGCAGGTACAAAAACTCATCCAACATGTTTTCAAAATCGAGTTTTTGAAAAAGAGGATAATAATCTGTGCGCAGCCTGCTTTTTCCTCCACCAGGGTTATTCCCGTATCGATCCATTTCCCGAAACGACATATAAGGCAATAAATATGGAATCATGTGATTAGTTACCCAGTCTGACGAATTATCATCTGTATTTTTGAGCCGTTTCATAGAGGCCGACCAAAACAGAAGGTTCTCTCTGAGTGCTTTATCCGATATTAAATGTAACCGCCCCGATTGCAGGATATCCTGCAAAGAATTATCAGATGGCAAATACGATGCACTCTCGAAAGAGAAGTAAAACAGGCTATCCAGGTTATGTTTTTCCAGTTCAGACCGGGAAGCGCCCACGAGATTAATCAATACCAGGCTCGATGCAATACTTTTTTTAAATTCATTTCTGGACGTATTGAGAAGGGCACGATTTTCAGTGAATTCTTCGTGTAAGTTCGCTTTAATATTCTCTGCTTCCCGTTGATCCAGTAGATGCTGATGCCAGCTATTCACCTGCAGGGCGATCAGAATCCCGATAACGACCAATAGAATTTCCCCCAGGGCATAACGGAGATAGGCCATTACTTTATTTTCAGCTGCTAGTTTTTGTCTTATATTTCTAAAAATTTTCATTTTGTAAATAAATAGTGTTTTTAATGAAGTTCTTTTTCAATCAGCTGAATCAAATGTTTCGTTTTTTCTTGCAGGTCCCGGCAGAGATTGTAGATAGTTTGAGATACCAATTTTCTGGTTACAAGCTGATTTTTAAGTTCCATTCGCTTTTCCGGACTGATCTTTTGGTCCCTATCAATTTGTCCATTCCTGTTCAATTTGATATTCAAGGAATTACTGGTAACAAAAGCGCCAAATTGACTATCGGTATTAAACAAATTGTCATTATTGATTACCTGTGTTACATAATCTAATCGTTGATAATACCTCACAATTGCATTTTGCAGACTATAATTTCTGATCAGCTTTTTCCCTCCAGTGTTATCCATACTGATATAACTTGTTTTGTTTTCGATAAAAGTCAGGCGTGAGGACAAGGTTATCAGAAGAGCATTCAGTTTTTCTGCTGATAATGAATCTGATATAAATAAAGCGGCCGTATCGGTTTCTGCAACTTTGGCGCTTTCGAATTGAAGCTGCTCGTTGATTATTCCCTGCTGTAAAACCAAATCTGATCTTATATTTTCCAGGGTGGTTTTTTCTAGTTTATGGTTCTGGATGTCTTCTTTCCAGTTATTTACCTGTAAAGCAATTAGAATTCCAATCACTACAAGAAATATTTCACCGATAGCATAACGTAAGTAAGCCATCACTTTATTTTCGGCAGCAAGTTTTTGTCTTACATTTCTAAATATTTTCATTGTTGGTTTAATTCTGTTTGAATATGTTTTAACAGTTGTGTTGCCTTTGCCTTTAATTTTTCATCACCTGCTTTTTGTAATTCGGACAAACCTTTTCTAAAAACAATATCATTAATTAACTCCAGTCTCAATTTTGGCTCATTGAAATTTTGAATTGCAATGGTTTTTAGGTTATTGTCTTTAACAGTAATAAGATTCACTGATAAAATATCTTGAAGCATTCTTTTCATTCTTTTGGAATAAGAGGAAAATGCAAAGTTGCTGTACTTTAACACGTTTCTTACAACAATTTGGTCTACCAGATTGGTGTTATTATTAACTGTATTCGTGGCGAACCCTTCTATAAAACGGTTAAATTCCATAAGTTCCTTTTTTAGTGATTCATTATCAATAATATTGATGTCTCCCGAATTTATCATTTCTAAAAGGGTTGTATTGGCATTGGTAAAGGTCATTCTTATACTAAGGTCGTTTATTTTGGGAAATATGGAATCCATTTTTTTGAACCCGTTATTTTGCTCATAATGTGCTATTATGGCTTTGCAATCATCTATAATGATATCTTCAAAATCGATATAGCTGTCCTGCAGCTGTATTTGTTTTTTCAAATCAATACTTAAATCTTGTAGATAGATGGTTTCCTGGTTTTTTTGTTTCTGGTGTTCGTTCCAATTGTTTACCTGTAAAGCAATTAGAATTCCAATCACTACAAGTAAAATTTCGCCTACTGCATAACGTAAATACGCCATTACTTTATTTTCAGCTGCAAGTTTTTGTCTTACATTTCTAAATATTTTCATTATCCGATGTCTTTTTTAATTAACTTTCTAATTTCAGTAATTTTATTGAGTGCTTTTTTTCCATTTCTAACCAAACCTCTTCTATTATCCTGGTATAATTTAAAGAGTGTGATATTAGCCGGTTTTTCAAAGAATTCTTTCGAATTTGCCGGCTTACAGTAAACTGTCCATTTAAAGTCTGTAAATTCTTCTTTGATTAACGGAGTCCAATCTTTATTAAATGATAACTCGACGTCTTTCATGCTTTGATAAACACTGTATAAACTTTGGTCATAATACGATATTAATGCCATCTGAAGTTTCTTATCCGAAATATTTTCCAGACCTTTTGCTTTCAACATTTCATAAGCACTGGATTGAGATCTAAAACGCTCAAAACATATAATCTTCCCCATCCAGTAGTTCAGGCTATCATTATTATAGTTTTTTAATTTAACCTGTTCTAATAAGCGATCGGTTAAATTTACAGCCAGTTTTGTATTAGACAGTTCAGAGGATAATGCAACAGAGTCTTGTTCCAGGTTTTGGTCAATAAGTGCAAGAATCTCATGTTCAAACTTTGTGTCTTTTCTGTTTTCATTCCAATTGTTAACCTGAAGAGCAATTAAAATTCCAATAACAACAAGTAGAATTTCGCCGATTGCGTATCGCAAATAAGCCATCGCTTTATTTTCGGCAGCAAGTTTTTGTCGTATGTTTCTAAAGATTCTCATTATAGCTGATCTTTATTTTTTATTTGAAAAAT
>CAVVVS010000032.1:0-11326 GCA_963751355.1 uncultured Ignavibacteriales bacterium
TTAATTATAAATTCAGTGCCTTTATTTTCTTTTGACACTACAGAAATTTCACCACCATGGGCTTTAATAATATCATAGCTCAAACTCAATCCAAGCCCGGTTCCCTGACCGGTTGGTTTAGTAGTAAAAAAGGGCTGAAATATTTTTTCTTTAATATTGTCCGGAATTCCGTTCCGTTATCACTGACATAATTTTTATTTTGTCATTTTCCTGTCGATGTAGTTATAACAACCATGGTTTAAAACTGTTCTCCGGTTTTCTTATCTTTTTCATTTAACAGCGAAAAAATGCATTGTTAATCAGGTTCAGCAAAACCCGCCCAATATCCTGCGGAACAACATTTATTTTTAGGAAGCGATTCATCAGCTTCCAGTTTAAAATCGGCATTAAACGATTTATCTTTTGCCCGGAAACCATGGTAGGAGAGGCGCAGGTATTCATCACAAAGTGCATTAATATCGGTTAGTTCTTTTTGTCCGCTGCTGCCGCGGCTGTGCATCAACATTCCTTTTACAATGGATTCGGCACGTTTCCCGTGATGGTTTATTTTTCCTTCGTTTTCCTTTATATCTTTCAAATCAGCTTAACTTTTTCTCAGATTATTTGTTTTCTCAATTTCTTCATTCCATTCATCAGTAATTCTGTTATTCAAATCTGAAAAATTATTTACAAAGTTGAGCGGGTTCTGAATTTCATGAGCAATCCCGGCGGTGAGTTCTCCAAGCGAAGCCATTTTTTCGGATTGAATTAGTTGTGATTGAGTGGATTTTAATTGTTCGTATGCCGTTTCAATTTTTTGTTTTGCTTTTTGTTTGCGCCTGTATATTATAAACAGGAAAATGGCAATTATTATTAATGTGAAAGTGCTGCCCAGAAAAGCATTTGTACGAATTCGGTTTCGGTATATCTGTTGGGCGGCTTCCATTTCCTGCGCTCGTTGTTGTTCAGAAAATGAAATATTCTGAAACTGTCTTTGTTTCTCTCTGCTAAACAAACTGTCCTTTAATGCTACATTTAGCTCTAAATATTTTATGGTACTGTCTTTATTATTTTCAGATTTATAAATACTTGATAACAAGTGAGATGCATCCATTGCAGAAAGTGGGTAAGAAGTCTTAGTACTAATGTTGATTATTTGTTTTGCATAGTAAATACAAGAATCAATTTGGCCGGTTTTTAGAAAAATATTTGCTACTCCATTATACATATCAACTAAATCCCGAATAACATTCTGATCTTTTGCAATGACAATTCCTTCTTTGTAATATTGAATTGCCAAATCATATTTTCCCATTTTTTCGTAAATATTTCCCATTGTATTTGGCAGCAAGCTCCATTTCCAGTTTATTTTATTATCAATCTCATATGCTTTTTTTATATAAATAATCGCTGAGTCAAGTTGATCAAACTTTTCATAAACCGATCCAATATGCCCCAGCGCAGTTACGTTCTCAACAGAGTTTTCATAAGTCCTGGTAATCTTTAATATTTCAAATGCATTATGAATAGCATTTTTGAAGTCTCCCTGGTCTCTGTAAATCAAGCATAAAGCGGTATATATATTATATAACAAGTGTTGATTTCCAACTTCTTCTCCCAATCTTTTGGCATTTAATGCAAGATTGAGAGCCTGTGAGTAATTTCCCATGACAGATAAAACAACACTATTTCCGGTTAATGCAGATGCTTTCCAAAAATCAGAATCAAATTTATTGGAAAGCAATAATGCTTCATGAGCATAAATTAGTGCAGAATCAGGATTAGCCCATGTATAGTAAAATCTCAAACTTGAAATTGCTCTAATTCTGGAAGTATCATTTTCTGATGTTTCAATAACCTGTTTTAAGCTGTCGATTCGAATGTTTTGTGCAATGGCAGCTGTACTGATTATACAAACAAAGAATAATATTACTGTACTTTTTTTCATGTATTAAAATCTAACTGAATAATAAACGCTGAACCTTTTTCAGAACTTTTAACTTTCAATATCCCCCCATGAGCTTTAATAATATCGTAGCTCAAGCTCAATCCCAAGCCGGTTCCTGAACCAGTTGGTTTGGTAGTGAAGAAGGGCTGGAAGATCTTTTCTTTGATTTCGGGTGGGATACCGGGGCCGTTGTCGGAAACTGTTATTGTGACTGCACCATTTAACCCCCCTTTAATTCCCCCCTTTTCAAGGGGGGACGAAGAAGTACTCACAATAACCTGTGGCTTATAATCAGCTTCATTTTCCTTTGCTCGTTTATCAACGGCGTAAAAAGCGTTGTTAATAAGGTTTAGTAAAACACGCCCAATATCCTGTGGAACAACTTCAATTTTAGGAAGCGATTCATCAAATTCAATCTTGAAATCAGCATTGAAAGATTTGTCTTTTGCCCTGAATCCGTGGTAGGAAAGACGCAGATATTCATCGGCAAGGACATTAATATCAGTTGGTTCTTTACGCCCACTGCTTCCCCGGCTGTGCATCAACATTCCTTTTACAATCGATTCGGCGCGTCTTGCCATGATGATTAATTTTGTTCCAGGTTTTGCTTTAATATCTTCGGTAATGGCTTTTACTTCTTCGAGATCGCCATTTTCCAATTCTTCTTTCAATTCATCCAGCAATTCGGTACTTACTTCGGAGAAATTATTTACAAAGTTCAGTGGGTTTTGTATTTCGTGGGCGATGCCGGCGGTGAGTTCTCCGAGCGAAGCCATTTTTTCGGACTGTATTAATTGTGTTTGCGCAGCTTTCAACTCATTCAGCGTGATTTCGATTTTGTTTTTTGCGTCTTCTATGTTGTTTAAAATCTTCGTAACGGGCATAGGCAATTGAAAACGCATCGGCCAGGGTTTTTACCAGTTCAATTTTGTCATTTGTCATTGGATTTAAATCTCCAACGTACAGCATTCCCTGACGGAAGGGAACAAAATGGAGGTTTAGTGATTCCGGCGCCGCGGATGAACCCTGGTATGTTTCTGCACTTTGAACCTGTCCAATTTCCATCATCGATTTTGTCCAGTTGATGAATTCTTCTTTATTCCAATGGGTTTTGAAAATTCGTTTCTTTCTCCAGTGTTCGATCGTATTTTTTGTGAGTTCATTTGATGCAAATGCTAAATTCAATACTCCCAACGCTTTTCCATCAGGCGTAGTTAGATATACCTGTACATTTTCCTTTTTTTCATCGATTATAAAAACACCACAGCGGATAAACGGAACTTCGAGTGCCTGTAATTCGCGCCAGATAACCGGAGTAATCCGGTTCAAGTCTTCAGTGGTTCTCATGCTCGCTATTTCTCCCCGAATCCTGTCAAGCGAGGCTTGTTTCAAGGCTTCCTTTGCCTGAACTTCGGCCTTCTGAATATCGAGAAAACGAATGTAAGCCTGCTCAAAAACCTGCGCAAAGCGTTTCAAAATATCACGTTCTGTTGCTGACGGAACATAGCCTGTATGTGAGGGAATGAGAAGAGCTGAATTTTTTGTCCAGGCAAAGGTTAATGTGTGCTTTTTCTGGGCAAACATCCACTGCTTAAAATCGTCGGGGAAATATTGATAATCGGAATGTTCAAAGGCGTACCTGAAAAAACTATCCTTTTCTTCAACCGAATAGGCTCTGGTAAAAAACTCGTCACCACTTAAGCGCGACTCCCAGGTATCGTTAAAAATAACGTGATCGAAATAGGGAAGCAAATAGCTTCCGGAGTAGGAAAAATCGGGTGCTGCTATCCAGTGGCGGACATCTTTCGAGTTTTGAAAATAAGTGCAAATAATGACTCCACCGGCGTCAACAATAATTCCCAGATCTTGCAACCGCTCGGCAACCGTGGCAACTACTTCCTGCAGCTCCTCACTTTTTCGCATGGCCATGGTTCGTGAACGAATACGTTCCAAAGCAGCTTCAATCTGGGCTTCGCGGGCTTGTGCTTCGGCCTGAACAATGTCGTCAAAACGGGTATAAGTCAGGTCAATTACCTTAGCGAATCGTTTAAGTATTTCCTCTTTTTCGACAGGGATCGGCTCGTTACCAATCAATTCTATAAAGCCATGTTTAAAGATTGCCTGTCTGAAATGCACCATTTCAACTTTATAATTAGCTTCGATAAGTTCTTTAGGCGTATTTTTGAACTCGGTAAGCGTGTATAATTTATCCAGGTAGCTTTTTAATAGAGTACCTCCAATTGTTCCCGATCTGAATTTTTTCCCTGCCTCAATATCCTGAAATAGTTCTTCAAGAAAAGGATGGTCAAAATATTGCAGTCTCGTGCCGCTTGCCAAATCAGTATTATTTGGGCCGGTTCCCCAGGCAATAAGATCCTTTGAAGCAGGAACAAAAATCATCAGGTTAGATTCGAGCAAATCAAAACCCAACTGATTCAATTCTTTAAAAATTATAGCAATAACTGTTTTTAGTTCATCACTTTTCCTGATTGCCATCGCTCTTCCACGAACACGTTCCAATGCCGCTTCAATTTGCGCTTCCCGGGCCTGGGCTTCTGCTTTTTGGAGGTCGAGGAAACGGGTGTAGGTTTGCTCGAAAACTTTGGCAAAGCGCTCAAGCAGGTTTTGATCTTCGAAAGGTTCGGTGGTGATGAAGATGAGATAGCCATGTGAGAAGTATGCGGCATGATTTTGCTGCCACAATGGGAATTGATTACCTGTATCAAGAATCTCCTGGAAAACTGGCCCTGATTTTGGCAACGATAGTAAGATGTCATAATGATTTTTCAGGGCATCGCCCTCCATTATTTCAGCAAAATATCTATCACCTTCTTTCCAGTGAAAATACATATTCCGGGTTGCGGGATCAACATCATTCGGGATAAAAAGCGGTGGCTCAATTTCGCCCTCAGGATTGGTCATCCGAAATTCGCTTTCTTTTTCATTATCCGTTAATACAAACCCACAAGACCACAATTGCACTCCCAGGGATGAAAGCTGCCGGAATAATACCGTTGCAACATCTGAAAGCTCCTCACTTTGTTGCATGCCCATTGTTCTACTTCGAATCCTCTCCAGTGCAGCTTCAATCAGCGCTTCGCGCGCCTGTACTTCGGCTTTTTGGAGATCGAGGAAACGGGTGTAGGTTTGCTCAAATACTTTGGCGAAACGCTGAATAATTTGCAAATCGGTTTCTTTAAGATCGGTAATGGTGTGTATTACAAAAAAACCTTGTTTGAAACTGAAGTTATTAAAAATGGCGGGTTCTTTTTTAAGTTTATCCAGATCGATGTTTTCTGCCTTGTATTCTTTAAAGTTTACATAATTATTCAAATAATTTATCCATTCAAGTCGTTTGTTTCCTATTATTTTTTGTGTTGAATGCTTTTGCTTCTTCCAACCTTCATACATTTCCTTCATTACGGATTTGGAAAGTGGCAGGGAAGCTGCAAAAGGGATTACTTTTCCTTCGTTAGTTGTCGACCATAATTGGCATTGTTCTTTATTCTGATCAACAATCGCCAGGTTGCACCGATAGGGTTTTATTCCCAATTCATCCAGTTGTTTAAAAAGATGGGCCACAGTTTCAGCCAACTCATCACTTTTATGCATGGCCATGGTTCGGGCTCGAACCCGTTCCAGTGCCAGTTGAATTTCAGCTTCACTTGCTTGCTCTTCTGCTTTTTGGAGGTCGAGGAAACGGGTATAACTCTGTTCGAACACTTTTCCGAACCTCATTAAAATCTGATTTTCATCTTCTGAAAATTTTCTGCCGTGGTGGTTAATAATAAAAATGGTCGTGTTTTTTGAAACGGCACCGGAACGTGTATACCCCCCTTGTCGTGACAGAATTTCCGTTTTGTGTTCCGGTGTTGCATCAGTATAAGGTGGATGTTTAAAGAGGTGATTGAAGAAATCCATTTTCTCTTCGTAAGAATACACCTCGGTATAAAGTCCGGGTCCCTTTTTTATTCTTTCGAGAAGCCCTTTGTAAATCGGCCGATCAAAAAAAGGAATTTGAACCCGCTCAATATAATCAGCTGTTCCGCCTGCTCCCCAACAGGTAACTTCATCTTTATTCTCTTCATTAATAGTGATAAAAGCACCACCAGTAATTGAGATATCCAGAATTTTGAGTTGCTGATGAACCGTATTAATTACATCCTGTAGCTCAGAAGTATGACGCATGGCCATGGAACGGCTTCTGACCCGTTCAAGGGCTGCTTCAATCTTTGCTTCTCTGGCTTGTGCTTCTGCTTTTTGGAGGTCGAGGAAACGGGTAAAAGCCTGTTCGAAAACTTTTCCGAATCGTTTAAAGATTTCCTCTTCTTCCTTTGTAAATTCCTTGAGATCAAACCGTTGAAAAATCAAAACGGAATTTTTAAAAACTGCAACGGCTCTAATACATGCAGGTGAATGATACAAAAATTCCTGTCTTTCTTTAGAAGTAGTTCTAAAATCGGAGTATTTGAACAGTAGCCTGAAATACTTGTTTTTTTCAGCCTTTGAATAATTTTCAGTATAAAAATCAACACCATTCTGCAAGGCATTATAGAGCCTTTTTGCAAGGGGATGTTCCAAATACGGAATATGAAATTTTTCCAGATAATCCTGTCCCTCTCTGGCATACCAATCATTCAGGCCATCTTCAGGATTGGCAAAATCAGTTACTATTTGTGAGCCGTTAACTTCTACTCCCAATCCGTTTATTTCCTTATCAAGAAGTCGAACGACTTCAACCAGTTCTTCACTTTTGTGCATGCCCATACTCCGTGCTCTAACACGTTCCAGTGCAGCTTCAATTTCAAGTTCCCGGTTTTTTTGCTCGAGTTCAATTGTCCTTCGTTTAATTGCATCCCGTAACATCCGATTTTCTGCTGCAATTTGTTCCGTTCCTATTGTTTCTCCCTCCTGTGCTTTTGAGTCGGGAGTGGAAAAGTGTTGGTAGATAAAACGCCAGCCTTCCGTTTTCTTTTGAAGCGCGGAGGTAAACCTAAACTTACCGTAATAGCTCCATTCGCCTTCGATAAGAAAATAGGCATCGAACCTTTCGGTGACAAAAATGAGTCCATCGAATTTTTCCATGGTTCTATGTTGTTCCTTATTTCTACTTTCCCGGCTAACTGGTCGGCGGTATCTTTAAAAAACTTCGTGGTGTCTTTCCGGTTCAGGAAATCCTCATTGTCTGGTTGAGCCTATAAAATGGTAATCATCATCAAAATATGAGTCGTACGTTTTTACGTCTCCATTCAAATAGCTGTGCATCCAGGTATCATAAATCCCAGTTACTTCCTCCAGTTCTTTCTTTAATAATTTCATCTGTTATTTTATTTGAAATGCGAAACCAAATTCTTTTCTTTTAATCAGTTACAGGCCAATATCGCGGTACAGTTTCCAGGTACCGTCTTCTTTTTTCCAGACCACCACGTAACGAAAAGTGTACTTTAATTCACCGTTGTCGCTTCTGGCCTCTCCAATACCCGTCTCAATCAGTAAATCATCATCGGCGGTCAGGGTGGTTCTTTTAAACGTAACATGCCGCGAATCGTTTTTTATACCGCTTCGAATCCATTTTCCAATTGCTGAAAGGATTTCATCACCTTTGACGGTTCCCATCTGTGCATCTTTTGTGTACATATTTGTCAGAGCCACCGAGTCGCCCTCAAGCAGGAATTTCGAATACAGGGTATCCAGTTTTTCAATCTCGTTTCTTTCCTTTTCAATATCAATGATCTGTTTATCTTGCGTTGCATTTTGTGCGTGAACAAGTGAAAACCAGCAAAATATGCCTGCGAAAAGGAGCAATGTTTTTTTTGTGCGCAATTTTTCCATCTTGTAATTTTTTGATATTAAACCTTTAAAGTGATGATAAATTTACTTCCTTCACCTTCTCTGGATTCAACATGGAATTCCCCTCCATGCGCTTTTACAATGTCATAGCTCAAACTCAATCCCAGACCAGTTCCTGAACCAGTTGGTTTGGTGGTAAAAAAGGGCTGGAAGATTTTTTCTTTAACGGATTCAGGAATGCCGTGACCGTTGTCGGTGACCGTAATTTTCACCCCCCTTTTTCCCCCTCTCCGAAGGGGGACGAAGAAGTGCTAACAATAACTTGTGGTTTATAACCCTCAATATTTTGTTTTGCTTTCTCGTTAACAGCAAAGAATGCATTGTTAATTAAATTCAATAAAACTCTCCCAATATCTTGTGGAACTACTTCAATTTTAGGAAGTGATTCATCAGTTTCCAGTTTAAAATCGGCATTAAAGGATTTGTCTTTGGCCCGGAACCCATGATAGGAGAGGCGCAGGTATTCGTCGCAAAGGGCGTTGATGTCGGTTGGTTCTTTTTGCCCGCTGCTGCCACGACTATGTAATAACATTCCTTTTACAATGGATTCGGCCCGTTTCCCGTGATGAATTATTTTTTCCTCGTTTTCTATAATGTCGTCAGCGATTTCATTTGCCGACTTTGTATTGCCAACTGCCAGCTCTTCCTTCAATTCATTTGTAAGTTCTTTATTCAAATCAGAAAAATTATTTACAAAATTCAACGGGTTTTGTATTTCATGTGCAATGCCGGCGGTGAGTTCACCGAGTGAAGCCATTTTTTCGGATTGGATGAGTTGCGACTGTGTATTTTGAAGGCGTTCGTAAGCGATTTCTATTTTTCTTTTAGAGCGCCGGTTTTGCCTGTTATTTTTAAACAAAAAGAATGCTACGACCAGTAATGTGAAAAGTCCACCTAATAATGTATTTGTTCTGATTTTGCTTTGATAAGATGCTTTTTCCTGTTCAAGCTCTTTCACTTTCATTTGATCTTTAAAGGACTGCTGCTGAAACGCAGATTGGTTTTTAATTTCTGCCTGGGAAGTGCTGTCTTGAGTTGCCAGAGCAAAGCCCTGGTATTTATAGGCACTATCTATTTCATTGCGCAATTCATAGCTTTTAGATAACTGCAAATAGGCTTCTCCCATATTTTTCTCTCCCTGCGAAAGTAAAACCTCTATATTTTTGTTCGCATAATAGAGGCTGGAATCTTTCTGTTTTTCCTGTAAGTAATGAAAAGTTAGATCGCGATAAGCCCAACTTAATGCATTGGTATTGTTTTGCCCGGATAACTCTTCTAAACTTTTACGGATATAATACAAACTCTTATTCTTGTCTCCTTTGATCCAATAAATGTCAGCTGTTGTAAGATAAACCATTGGGATATATGATTTAATCCCGTTTTTCCTGAAAATCTGTTCTGCCTTATTCAGAAATATTAAAGCGGAATCTAATTTGTTATGCAATAGCGGATAATTTAATGCAATACCCCAGAATGCGTAGCCCATTAATACAGTATCGCTAACTTCTTTTCCTAGTTGTAAGGCTTTTCTAAAATGTGCGACTGACTGTTCTTTACTGTCTTTATAACCTCTATGGAATGCAATATTGAGATGTAGATATCCCAGTTGTTTCAGTCGGTTTTGGTGAAATGAGATTTTATCATCCTTCCAGGTCTTGTTTTCATTGGCAGGGTCTTCTGCAATTTTCAGGGCTTTCTGAAAAGATTCAAAAGATTCGACATATTTATGCAAAATCGCCATTGCACGTCCTTTTTGTGTCAGCAAACTTGCCTCATTAATTTTACGGTTATTTTTGCGTGCAATCATCAAACCCTGATTAATATACACTAGTGACGAATCAATTTTATCTTCACCGTAATAAAGACTTAGCGCAAATGCTATTGAATATTTTGCTGAGTCGGTGATGGCATTATGAAGTGCTTGCTTTAAGCTGTCTGGATAGTTTTGCTGTGCAGTCATCACTGTCGGTAATAGCAAAATTAATAAGGATATAAAGTAATGTTTCATAATGATGAATGGTTTGGTAAATGAATAATAAACATCGTCCCTTCTCCTGTCGTTGTTACCTCGTTTATCTCGCTCCCATGCGCCTTTAAAATATCGTAATTCGTCTGAACCACAGATTTCCACGGATTTATAGATTTCACAGATTTCGTCTTAATATCATAACACTAATCTTTTAAAGGTTAAACTTTTGCTTCCAAAGTTGATTAACAGGCCAACCTCAATTCGATAAGCTCTCAAATAGTTCAATATCTGTGCAAGATGCACATCTTCAAGTTCTACGATTGCTTTTAATTCAACCAATACTTTGCCCTCTACCACAAAGTCTGCTCTCCTTGTCCCAATTGGTTCCGACAGTTCCTTGTAAAATATATCCTGCTCAATTTCCCTGTTAAATGAAAGGCCAGCCTGTGTTAATTCCCAGGCTAAAGCGCGTTGGTAAATTACTTCTTGAAAACCATTACCTAGGAATTTATGAACTTCAAAGGCAGCCCCTATAATTTTCTCTGTTATGTCTTTATATTTTAATTCTTTCATTTTTTTATTCTGTGTAATCGCTTAATCCTAATAATCTGTGATTCAGACAATAGGTATTTGAATAATAAACTCAGTTCCTTCACCTTCTTTGGATTCTACTTTCAGTTCCCCTCCATGCGCTTTAACAATATCATAACTCAAACTCAATCCCAGCCCAGTTCCTGAGCCGGTTGGTTTGGTGGTGAAGAAGGGTTGGAAGATTTTTTCTTTAATGGAGTCGGGGATGCCGGGGCCGTTGTCGTGCACGATATTCTGACCCCCCTCGTTCCCCCCGAAGGGGGGATGAAAGAAGTGGTACTAACAGTAACCAGTAGGTTTATATTTATATTTGATCTTCTTCAGTCCCCCCTTCGGGGGGTTGGGGGGTCGATTCTTTAGCCCGTTTATCACACCGCATAAAAAGCATTATTAATCAAATTCAGTAAAACCCTTCCAATATCCTGCGGAACAACATTCATTTTTGGGAGTGATTCATCAGCTTCCAGTTTAAAATCGGCATTGAACGATTTGTCTTTTGCGCGGAAACCATGGTAGGAGAGACGCAGGTATTCATCGGCAAGGGCATTAATATCGGTGGGTTCCTTTTTGCCCGCTGCTGCCACGGCTGTGCAGCAACATTCCTTTTACAATCGATTCAGCACGTTTGCCATGGTGGTAATTTTACTTTCATTTTCCTTCAAATCTTTGAAAATCGTCTCAATTTCTTCCTGATCGTTGTTTGCAATCTCTTCTTTCAATTCATCGATTAATTCATTATTTACCTCAGAAAAATTATTGACAAAGTTTAGCGGATTTTGAATTTCATGGGCAATGCCGGCGGTGAGTTCACCCAGACTGGCCATTTTTTCGGATTGGATCAATTGGGATTGGGTGGATTTCAGATCATCAAGTGTATTCTTAAGCGTTTGATTAGCTTTTTTACTTTTTTTATAGTTCCTGTAAAGGATGAAGGAGATTAACAGCAAAAAAGCCAGACCTGTTAACAACATGTATAGTTTCAACCTGTT
>CAVVVS010000033.1:0-16055 GCA_963751355.1 uncultured Ignavibacteriales bacterium
AGATTTAAATAAGAAAAAATTTCAGCTGATTTATCCGCGTGTGAAGTTGTTATGATAAAATTTTATTTGAAAATGTCAATCTCAACTTGAGGTTCAGCACAAATATCTTTAAACGTATTTTATAAAAAATATATAGGTAATCTTAGCTATTTCTTAATCAAACCTTATAATTTAATTCACACATAAAAATGGGTATGAGAATCCTAGTAAACAACTAACTAGGAGATACTATGGATTCTTTCACACTCGGCTGCGATCAGGAACTTATCTGCCGCAGAAATAGGTACCATTGGGTGGGGGTGGGGTATCAAAAAGCCTAAGGAAATTTTTAAATATTTTTAGCATTTTTTATCCTAGCGAGTCCAAAAATAAAAATCAAGAATTAGTATGCAATCGATATTTCAATTGATTCAACTATTGGTATTCGAAATATTCATTTTATTATAGAACTCTGAACAGCTCTAATTTACCTAGTGGACTTTATCTTTATTCTATAAAAGCAGGTAACTATAAACAAGTTTGCAAAATGATGCTTCTTAAATAGAATCCTATAAAATAATATAAAATTTCAGACAAAAAAAGGCTCTACTTTTGTAGAGCCTTTTCAATTTATTTGCATAAACTATGCTATAAGAAATGAATATTTTGCATCTAGAAATAAACTTTTATAAGCTAACTTCTATAAGCCACTTGCTTCCAATTCCGTGATTATTGGTGATTAAGTTCAATAAAACAATTAATCTTTAATCCGTCATTCAATAGGAATTCTATCTTTGTTTTCGGTCAACCATTGTTCAAAATTTTTAAGTTCAGGATTAATCGATTTAGATCTCATAAGATCCCGAACTTCAAGATGGTCTTTCTGAAAATCTCTATGAAACTGAAACATGTTTCCAAGATCTTCGGCTCCCGGGAAACCAAAGCTCCGGTATGTATCGGGAGAAACTGAATTATAATGAACTTCCTTGCCTAATATCTTTGAGAATTTATCTGCCATTTCACTCCCGGTTAAATGATCACCGGAAATACCAATGGTTTTACCAATATATTTATCTCCGCTTTTAAAGATACCGTATGCGCATTTACCAATATCATCCGCCGCTATACCAGCCAGTTTCTTATCATCTAATGGGAATGTAATTGCCAGTTTGCCATCAGGCCCTTTTTTCGGACCCATTCCGAAGTAAATAAAATTATCCCAATAAAAAGAGGCAATCATAAAAGTCACCGGGACATGAACATCAACAAAAAATTTGTTGGACTCGCCTTTAGCATCAAAATGGGGGACCTTATAATTTTCCATAAGAGTGGGCATACTGTTATTACTAAGAGGAACCCAATTCCTGGTATCTTCAAGTGTTGACCAAATTACATGTGAAACCTCAGCATATTTTACAGCATCAGCTAAATTTTTTGCCTGGGATTTTTCTTTTTCAGGTGAATAGTGTTCCCAATAATTAGTAACACAAAATGCACCGTGAGTTCCTTTAAAAGCTTTCTTAAGACTTTCAACATCATCCAGATCGGCTTGAACAACTTCAACACCTTTATTTAAAAGCTCCTTTGCTTTATCCGCGTCGGTATTTCGAGTAATAGCACGGGGGATAAAACCGCCATCAGGATCATTCAATATTGCTTGAACTAATCCTCCTCCTTGAGCTCCGGTGGCACCTATTACAGCAATTATTTTTTTATCAGACATAATAAACTCCTTTTTAAATTCATTAAGCTATTGCTCATTCGAATTTGATTTACTTATATATTTATACTATGAAATTGTATTAATTAGAATATACAATGAAATTATACTGAAACAATATTGATAGTCAACAAATGCAAGATAAAGGGTTTAGTATGTGTTTTATGTCAAACCATATTTATAGTTAGATATTGTTCCATTACACCAGCCGGGCTAATTAAATATGTATAAAAAAAAGTGCGTTTGTTCTTTTGCTTGAAGAGTTTTTCTCTTTTCTTGACCCCGATTTGCATCGGATTAAACTCCGGAAAAGGAATCCGATGTTACCGAAAGCGAAAGACAGGCTTTGAATGCGGAAGGTGTGACATTTGCGAAATTTGATGAGGGTGAAGCTGTTTATAATTTATGATTACCATACCGATTTTGATTATCCCGGTTATGGTGTCTGCCTTACTTTTTTTTGTCCTTATGTTTGTTGCCCTTACCCTGCACTTTGGCATTCCCTTTATCGTTACTGTGCTGCTTCATCCAATTATTATGTTCGGGATGTTTTTTATTCACAAAATATTTTGAATCCCGGCTATCGCGGATTGGCCGCTGATTGTGACGATCTTTGTACGAACCGTATTTTTCTTTATAAACCCGATTACGCAGATAAGGCCTATTTTCGTTAATTACTACTTTATAACCCCTGTATAAATCATAATTACGATAAGGGCGCGGCAAGTGTGCTGATGTTATCCAACGTCCTTTTACCTGGTAGATAAACAAATGTTGCGGTACATCATAGTAAGTGTCTATAGCCGGTAAATAATAATATTGAACTGCATCATAACCTACCGGACCCCAGATAGGTTGGCTGCCTATGTTTGCGTTAACATTAAAGCGCACTTGTGCTTTTAAAGGTGCCGCAAGAGAAATTAAAATTCCTGTAATTAAAATATTCAAAAATATTTTTTGCATTTTAAATATTTCCTTATTGTATTAATTATAATCCATGCTATGTCAAGACAAATTACTTCAAGTAAACAAACTTCTTTGTTGAAACGAAGGATCCGGCTTTTAAGCGATAAAAGTAAACACCACTTGAAAGACCGTGTGCTCCATTGTTATTATTGAATAGCACTGTATAAATGCCTGACTCCTGACGGCCATTAACGAGGGTAGCTACCTCATAACCAAGTGCATTATAAATTTTAAGTGAAACCTTAACGGTTTTTTCAAGACTATATTGGATACTTGTAGACGGATTAAAAGGATTTGGATAGTTCTGGAAAAGAACAAAATTCTGTGGCGCCGAACCTTCCTTTACCGAAGTCGTTGTTGACGGATCAGTAACGGTATTTGCGTCTAATGTTACTGCGGACTGTGCCAGAGCTTTACCATTAAGAGATGCACCAGTATTCAGCGCAATATCTGTTTGACACAATATTATTCCCTTCATCTCAGCAGTTGTGCCAAGACTAACCTGTCCTGCGACTTGCCAAAAGACGTTTGAAGCCAGCGCACCGCCGCTAAGAGTTACTTTTGCACCATTTGCTAATGTTAAATTTTGTGCTATCTGGAAAATCCAAACATCACTTGCGGTGCCGGATATAGTAACACCAACATTAGATATTGTTACTGCCGTACTCCAATTATAAAGACCATGGGTGAGTGCCTTTCCACTAATATCTCCGGTATACAGGTCGGTGTAATCAGGTAATGTTCTACCGGCGGCGTTGGTGTATGCGGTTTGCATATCGTTAACTGCCGTAGTCATCTTAGTTGGAGTTGGGGAAGTATAGTCGGAGGCATAAACATTTCCGGTGACTAAAGAGGAAGTTGAAAATTCACCTGAAGCATCCATTATTAATCCATACCCTGTTATGTATGTTGCAGCAGCAGGGCTAACTCCTAAATTGCCTGTAATTTGAGTAGTTCCTGTAGTTGCTATTCCTGTTTTTGCTAAAATTACGAAATCACCAGCAGTACCAAGATTTACCGGTGACGGAGTCGATTGAGGTAAACCAATTCCTGTCATTATCAAAATTGCAGTTATCATTACGCCTAGGAAGCGTGTTCTATTGTTTAAAAAAAACAATAGATCTTTTGTAAAAGTTTTCATGAGTATCTCCATATAAATAGTGAAACGCAAATAATAAAATTATTACATCTTTATTTTTATTTATTAAAAATTTTCTTTTCGTGTTAGTTAGTTTTTCTCATTGATAGAATATATGTAGATATTTTTACTGTCCAAATAGAGCAAAGGGATGAAAAAGGGACTACATCTTTTGGCTGAGGTGGTAAATGTATATGTTTATTGATAACAAAGCAGGACCATATAATAATATAGTGTTTGTTCGGGAATCCTTGCGAGTCGGGTAAGGGTTGATATAAGAAAGATGTTATTATTTAATTATATCACATTTTTGTTGTTTGTATTTCATTTATTTTTGCCATTGTATTATTTGTTATGACTGAAAGCGGTCTGTCTTTATTATATACCGGGAACTTCAAAATGAATGTACTTCCTTCACCAATTTTACTTTTAAGAGTTATAGTTCCACCCATTAAATTAGTGTATTTTTTTACTAGTGTTAAACCAAGTCCTGTACCTTCAAAACTTCTATCATATCCCTCACTTGCCTGCCTAAATGGTTCAAATATTAATTTTTGAAGATGTTCAGGCACACCGATGCCGGTATCCTTGATCTCTATTACTACTTCGCCTTCTTCCCGTCTTGCAATTAAAGTTATGCCTCCGGATTCGGTGTATTTTATTGCATTGCCCAAAAGATTATCTATTATTGTTATAATCATTTCTTCATCAATAAATACATTTAATATTTCTTCCCCGGATTCAAAATTGAAGGATAGTCCTTTTTCTACGGCT
Organism: uncultured Ignavibacteriales bacterium; assembly: GCA_963751355.1. Classification (GTDB taxonomy): domain Bacteria; phylum Bacteroidota; class Ignavibacteria; order Ignavibacteriales; family Ignavibacteriaceae; genus CAVVVS01. The sequence goes on from CAVVVS010000033.1 coordinate 4,578, forward strand.
ACTGTTTTAAAGAATTTTACATACTCTCTTAAAAATTTAAATAAGTCCAGCTCTTTTAAATTAGCCTGCTGATTTCCGGATTCTAATTTGGAAATATCGAGTATGTTATTCAAAGTAGTATTTAATCTTTTTCCGCTGGATTTGATAGTTCTTGCTAATTCAATTAATTCTGTATCTTTTAACTCGCCCTCTAAAATTTCAGCGTATCCCAAAATCCCAATAAGCGGAGTACGAAGTTCATGGCTCATATTAGCAAGGAAACTAGACTTAAGCTTGTTCATAACTTCCGCCATTTCTTTGGCATCAATTAATTCCGTAAGCATTTTCTTTTTATCGGTAGTATCTTCTTTTATCGATATAAAATTTGTTATATCTCCATCCTCATTTACTAAAGGTGAAATCAATTGGGATTCCCAGTATAGATCTCCATTTTTCTTTTTATTCAGAATTTCGCCTTTCCATTCTTTACCTGAGAGAATAATATCCCAAAGTTCTTCATAGAAATTATTAGGATGGAAATCCGACTTCAAAATACTTGGGTTTTTTCCAATCACTTCTTTTCTATTGTAGCCGCTTATTTTACAGAAACTATCATTAACATATTCGATATTTCCATCAGGGGATGTTATAACAACCGAAGCGGGGCTTTGTGCTACTACTCTGGAAAATTTTCGTAATTCATTTTCTGCTTTTTTAAGTAATGTAATGTCTTGTAAAGTTGTACGAATTCCTATAATCTTATTCTCTGAATCAAGAAGGTAATTTTCCTGCACTAAAGCTGGAAATGTTGTCCCATCTTTCCGGCTATAAATACGCTCCTCGCTTTTTATCGGCAAAAGTATCCCATTCATTTTATTTAAAACACGCTGCCTGGATTCCTTTTCATCTCCGACAAATTTCCATGCAAATTGTCCAGTCACTTCTTCTGCCGTATAACCAAGCATATTTAGTTCGGTGTGATTAATCCGGGTAATGCGCCCATTTGCATCCAGTTCATGGTAGCCAATAGGTGCATTATCAAACAACTCTCTGTATTTTTTTTCTTTTTCGCTAAGTGCTTCTTCTGCCTGCTTACGTTCGGTGATATCGTGGATATTACATTGGATAATTTTTTTACTATCAACAAAATAAACACTACTTGCAAAATCAACATTTATCTGCCTGCCGTCCAAAGTTTCCAAAGACAAATCTTCATAGCGGAAGATAATCTTCGCGCTGTAATTCCGATAATTTGTCCTTAGAGCTATTTAGGTCCGGGAAGAATCCTACCTCCCAAAGTTTCTTTCCAATAAATTGTTTTTGTGTATATCCGAGCAGGCTGCATATGAATGGATTGACATCCAAAATAATTCCCGTCCCGGCATCAAGAATTAAAATTCCATCTGTAGATGATTCAAAAAGACGTCGATAGCTAAATTCCGAAGCGATTAACAATTCGTCTGATTTATGTTTTTCACGGTAAAATTGTAATTTCCAGTTTTTCCAAATCAAACCCACAACAGCACCGGAGCCAATCAATAGGCTGCAAATTAATATAATTATCAGCAATAAATTTTCTTCTAAAGGTTTATATACCTCTGCTATGTCCATGCGTGCAACAATAAACCAGTTTGAGTTTGGAACAGCCGCAACGGAGGAGAGTACAGGCACGCCCCGATAGTCAATTCCTTCAAAGATCCCCTGGTAACCTAAAACTGCTTGAACTGCCGGCATTCTTTTATTTGTTAGGGGACTTCGAAGGATGAGGGCCGTGTTTTTCTGAAATCTTAAATCGTTTAGAAAAAGTACATCATTCCCATCGCGTCTTATTAATAATGTCTCGGCTGTTTTGCTTAGTACCGGCCATTTATTAATGGACGGATATAGGTAATTTTCCGGATCAATCTCAATTACAAGTACACCGATTTTGGCAGCTATATCTTCGGATTTTATTAACGGTATGAGAATATTTAAATAAATTTTATTTGAAAATTCATTTCGATAAAAATCTACGAACGTTATTTTACCCGAGCTTAAACTTTTAATTGCGTTCTGCTTAATTATTTGTGATAGTTGTTCGGTATGATTCGGTTCGGAAAGCCGGACTGCCTGCCTGGTATCTAAAATAAAAACTCTATTATATCGATAACCGTTACGTAATTTATTAACCCAGTTTTTAAGGTCGGCGTAATTCTTCAAATCAGCGGGCATATCAAAATATCGACGCACAAGCTTGTAAAAAGAATTGTTTTTATAAATCAGGCCAGCATCCCCTAAACGTTCATTTTTCCATAGCCTGAGTTTCTCTGCTCTCAATTCTACGATTGTAGATAACTGATGTTCGACACCTGTTTTATAATATTTTTGAAAGTATTTTAAATAGAAAAATCCGCTTGCAATTATGCCGAAAGATAATAATCCAAAAACCAGGATCAGCATATATGAGGATCGGGTATTCAATGCACCGGTAACTTTTGAATACGATACATATTGAAAAGTGGTAAGGGTTAGCAGTACTGTCCCAAGACAAGCAAAAGCAATTGAAGTGCTTAACGCCGGTGGAATGAGATTACTTCCATAAAGTACCGGAGTTCCAAATAGATAAGCAATGAGAAGTATCAGGGTAATAACTAATAATAGCAAAGTCAGCCAAATGGCAATTAATCTGTACCTGGGCTTTGATGTTGATATGAGAGTTATTAAATTACTTAAACCTGCAAGTATAAAGCAAAATGCCGTTATAGGGGACATATGGCCTGCAAGTGTGCCGCTGAATGCCATGTCAACTGGAATCCCTATTTGTTCAATTTTAAAATGTAATCCAAAGTAAGATGTTACCAATAAAGTGAATGCAGAGAGAATACTGATTGCACTCAGGGTAATTACTATATTGTGAACTGTCACATTTTGTGGAAAGAAAGATCGAAGAACGACCGATATTCCTAATAATACAAACAGCAGTGCAGTACTGGGCGCCATCGGAATTAATCCGGTTCCGAATGTAGTTAGAGTAGGAATTTCGAGAATCCACCCGGTTAATGCAGCGATTCCAATGCAGCAGGCAGCAGCTGCAAATATTTTAATTATTATCGCCGGTGTTTCTTGAATGTTATTTTGCTCCATTTAAATCTCTTTCTCCGGGGGAAAAATAAAGGGTTGATCGTTTATCTTCTTCATTTCCTGCACCACTATATTTTTAATTATTTTACTAAAACTCTTTCAATTAATTCCTTAAGTTCCTTAAACTCAAAAGGTTTCGATATATAGTGAGTTAATCCTTTGGATAGAAAATACTCCTCATCACCTTTCATAGCATAAGCAGTTAAAGCAATATAAGCCTTGCCTTTATTATTTTTAATTTCTTTAAGTTTTTTAGTAGTCTGTATTCCATCCATTTTTCCCGATAGCCCGATATCAATCAAAAATGCAGCATAATCATTATCCGCAGCTTTTTTTAAAGCATCTTCTCCATTGGTCACACTGTTAATATCATATTTATATTTTAATATCCTTTTAACCACGTCTACTGTTACTTTGTCATCTTCAACTAACAGCAATTTTATTTTTGGGTTTTCACTAATTTCTTTCATATCATTCATAATAATTATGACCAATTTGTTTTTATTAAAATTTCCGGAATATTTTCACGTATAGGCAGCTTTAATATAAAAGTACTTCCGCTGCCCGGTTTACTTTTAAGAATTATTGTACCGTTCATAAAATCCATATATTTTTTCACTAAGGTTAAGCCCAGACCGGAACCTTCAAAACTTCTGCCGTATCCCTCACTTGCCTGTCTAAATGGAGCAAATATAATTTCATGCGAATCCTCAGCAATACCGATACCGGTATCTGTAACTTTTATTATCGCATACTCCTTTTCCCGTTTTGCGCTTAATATTACCGCTCCAATTTCTGTGTATTTTATAGCATTGTTTAAAAGATTATTTATTATGGAAATGAACATGTTTTCGTCTACATACGCATCTAATTTCTCTTCCTCTGTTTCCAAAGTTAATAATAAGTTTTTTCCTTCGGCTGCTGCTTTGAATAAGTTCATTTGTTCTTTTACTATTTTTATTAAGTCATATATTTTAAAATTATTCTGCTGTCTTTCGGATTCTATTTTGGAAATGTTTAGTATGTTGTTCAAAGTATGGTTTAATCTCTGACCGCTAGTCTTTATCGTTGATGCCATTTCAATTAAATCCGGATCTTGCAGATCACTTATTAAAAACTCGGCATACCCCAAAATGCCGATAAGAGGAGTTCGAAGCTCATGACTCATATTGGCAAGAAAACTGGACTTAAGCTTGTTCATTTCTTCGGCTTTTTCTTTTGCTTCGATCAATTCTTGTTCAGCCATCTTGCGCTCGGTGATATCCTGACTTACTCCATAGATTTTATAGGTGCGTCCCAATTGATCTTTCAGCACTTTAAATAGAACGGACACATAAGCTATATCCCCATTCTCCCGAAATACTCTAACTTCTGATTTTCCTAAATAATTTATCTCCATTGATTCTTTTGCTTCTTGCAAAGCATTGGTTATCAATCCTAAATCATCAGGATGTACGAGTTTCAGAGCAAATTCTTCCATACTCATTATATTACCATCCTGCTTTTCGGTTGATGAGCCGTGTACCAAACTGAAATACTGATCATTAAAAATAACATCGCCCGAATCAACATCATATTCCCAATATCCCAGTTTTGCAATTTCTGCTGCAGTGTATAAATCTGATTCCAATTTTTTGCGCTCTAAAATTTGCCCCATTCTTTCAGCAATTTGATTCAGCAGTTCTCTTTCTTCTTTTAAAAACGGACCTTCATCAATTTCTTCCTTCTCTTCCAGGTAGAAAACTTCAACGATACCTCTTATTTTTTCATCAATCTTAATGTCGGCCGACATTTTCCACGCGGTCCCTTTATAGTTTGTAGTTTGATACTCGTTCTTATCAAGTACAATTCTTGCACAGCATATATCGGAATATTGCCATCCGGGGGGTATTGATTTAACGACTTGGTTAAACATTTTATCTAACGAAATATCAGTTGTTTCAAAGATTGATGCGATGGTGTATAAACAAGTTAGTTCTTTTACCCTCTCATTAAGGTGGTAGGTGAGAATCTCTTTTTCCTGTTCAAGCTGCTTACTCTCGGTTATGTCTCTAGCTATACCCAATACTAAAGTATTCTCTTTTATTTTTACCGGGTAAGTGCTTATTTCAACTGTAATTTTTGATCCATCTTTCCGATCTAACATAAATTCATCGGGGCCGGTAGCTTTACCAACTAAATTTTTAGCTAATAGTTTTGCTGCTTTTAATATTTGAATTGGAGATAAGAGATTTAACTTGAAAAAACTCTTTCCGATTAACTCATCACTTTTATAACCCAACAATTTCTCTGCTGCAATATTTCCGTTAATAAAATTGCCTTTTAAATCATTTATATAATACGCTTCCGGCGCATAATCAAAAATAATCTTGAACATTTCTTCTGAACTTCTCAACCTCTCCTCTACCAGTTTGCGCTCGGTTATGTTACGGACTACCGCAACAATATATTCACGCTCAAGCTTTACATATTTAATGTTTATCTCCACGGGAATTTCAGATCCGTCCTTTCTAATATGCATTCCATCTATAAGTAAACTGCCTGAATCGCGAATCAATTTTATGCGTTCGGGAAAACTATCTTCGGTTAAATTCGGATCAATATTAAATATCTTTAATGAGAGAAATTCCTCGCGTGTGTAGCCGAGTTCCCGGTATGCTTTTTCATTACAGTCTAGAAAACTGCCTGTTTCCATGTCAATAAGTTCAACTGCATCGTTAGATTGATCGATCAATGTGCGGAACAATTTTATTTTATCGCTAGCTTCTTTTTGTGCGGTTATGTCTGTAAAGAATCCGATATTATGTTTCCTATTGTCAATATAGATAATCGCATTATAAATGTTTGCGAAGAATATTGTTCCGTCTTTTCTCAGGCAGGGAATATCAGTGGAGAATGGTCTTTCTCCCTGCGCTTGTGATTCAAACTCAGAAATTACATACGCCAGGCTTTCCGGGGGATGCATATCCTTAATAGTCAAGCCTATCATCTCCTGTTCAGTATATCCGAACATCCGGCATACCGCTTTGTTTACAAGTTTGTGTTTTTTTGTTTCAACATCAGCAACTAATATTCCTTCCGCGGCACTTTGGAAAAGCAGTCTGTATCTTTCTTCGGATGTAGCTAATTCTTTCTCTGCAATTTTACGCTCTGTTATGTCCCTCACAATAATAATAGTATACATTTTTTCTAATCTAACTAATGTAATATTCATCTCAACCGGGAAGGTAGAGCCATCCTTTCGACGGTGCACCGATTCTATAATAGTTGACTTCGATTGATCAAATTCTTTCAACATAGTTTGGAAATTATACAGAGTTTGATTTGGGTCTATATCAAAGACTGTCATACTTAAAAGCTCACTGCGGCTATATCCAAGATCGGTACATGCTATTTCATTTACGTCTATATATTTACCCGTTGCCATATCTATAAGCTCGATAGCATCATTTGTCTTATCAAGCAGCATGCGGAAAAGGTTGAGCGATTCTTCTGCCTGCTTGCGCTCTGTAATATCTTGCACCGTTCCTAACAGGCGTACTACCTTCCCGTTTTGATTTCTTATCACATGACCCTGGGTATGAGTCGAGCGCACTTTCCCATCAGGTCGCACCATCTCCAATTCCAGGTCATAGTCTATGCCGTCCTCAACCGCCCGTTGAACGGCGCGCTCCAACTTCTTCCAGCTTTCCCCGGTGTAAAGGGCTTGATGCCCCGCAACGGAAGGTGGTGACATATCGGGGTCAAGGCCTGCGATCTGGAATAGCTCATCAGACCATAGTACGGTGTCACTTTCGATTTCCCAATCACCGTGACCGACTTTGGCAATTTTCTGGGCTTCCTTGAGCTGAGCCTCGCTTCTTTTTAGGACTTCTTCCGCGTGTTTTCGCTCTGTAATATCCGTTATGGTACCCATAATCGCCTTAGCACCAAAATAATCGATCAATTCGGTGGTAATTATGGCATCCAGCTTAATACCATTTTTAGTTATTATTTGATAATCCAGCGGCTCTACGGTATGACCGTTCATGCTTTTATAAAAATTTTGCTTAATAATATCCTTATAACTTTGCTCAATTAATACCATGAAATCAAAATCTTTAGCATAATATTCTTCTTTTGAGTAGCCCATTAGGTCTACACACTTTTGATTTACATAAACTACCCGCCCTTGGTAATTGATAAAAATTAAATTAGGTGATTGTTCCGCAAGCGCCATAAATTTTTGTTCATTTCTTTTTAACGCTTCAAGTGTATTTTTACGCTCGGTAACATCGCGGGCTGTTGCTTGAAATCCAATTATTTTTCCCCTTTTATAAAAGGGTGCGGCTACAATTTCTATTGAATATGTACTTCCATCTTTTCCTATTACTTCATATTCCGCCGGGTCTTTATTGCTTTCTCCTTTAATTAAAGTCGCTAATCTGTTCCTGAATAGCGTTATGTAATGTTCCGGCAGAATATCCCGTACATTCATTAATAGAAGTTCTTCTTCGGAATAGTTGAGTAAATCGCACATCGCTTTATTGACTGACAAAAAGGTGCCGGATAAATCCATTATCAAAATCCCATCAGGACTTTGTGTTACCATTGTTTTAAATTTCGCCTCACTCTCGCGCAAAGCTTCCTCAGTCAGTTTGCGGCCGGTTATATCCTGCGCAATTGTTGCAACAATCTTATTTCCTTCCTTATCAAATATATTTGACGAATTCCATAGAACGGTCTTGACATCTTTATCTTTTGTTAAAATATCTATATCGAGAATTTCCGATTTATCATCACTTATATTATTTTTTATCAGTTCAAGCGTTAAATCAATTTTATCTTCCGGGAAGACTATGTCAATTTTTTTATCTATTACTTCGGCTGATGAATAACCGCTGAGTTTTTCAAATTCATGGTTGAAACGCTTTATAACAAATGAAGAGTCCCAGATAATAATTGGTGCATGCGCGTGATCTAGAAGAATGTCAAGGTACTCACTTGTCATGCGGTTTTTTTCACTTAACGTTTTTTCTTTATGTCTTCGTTCTGTAATATCCTCAATTGCAAGCAGAATTATCTTCTCTTTTCCAAAAGCCCTTTCAATTTGCCGGGCATTTAATAGCATAATACGTTTACCGATTGCGGGAAAATCGTGTTCAACTTCGTAGTTATCGAATGTTGTTTTTTCGGGAAGGATTGTCTCAAGCAGTTCTTTTAGTTTAGGAATATTCCACTGTAGGTTCCCCAGATCATATATTAGTCTTCCGATTGTTTCGTCTGATTTTACCTTAAAGAAATCATAGAATGAACGGCTGGCTGTTACTACTTTTAAATAGCGGTCAAGAACTATTAAAGGTTCACGCACTGTATTGATGATATTCTCAGCGAAATGATTGTCATAATCCGCAGTATTTAATTTCATAATCATTGGAGGAGAATTATTAGCGGATTTAATTTTTTCTTGTTTCTGTATCTTTTTCATGATGAGAACCTACTTTTAACTTTTAATTGATTTACGTAAAGTAAATGTAAACTTCGACCCTTTCCCTTCTTTACTTTCCACACATATATTTTCGCCGTACATTTCCGAAAACTTTTTATTAATTATTCCGTCTTCAATATCAATAAATCGGTATGAATGAAGCTTCAGTCGATGTAGAAACGACACACCACCGGGCAATCCCAAAACCACAAAAGTATAAATCAAACTTACCTTCTTCATTTCCTGCACTGCTATATTTTTAGAAATTGTATTAAAACTTTTTCAATTAATTCCTTAAGTTCCTTAAACTCAAAAGGTTTCGATATATAATGGGTTAATCCTTCTGAAAGAAAATATTCTTTATCACCTGTCATCGCAAAGGCGGTAATAGCTATATAAGGTTTGTCGTTATTATTTTTAATTTTCTTCAGTTCCTTTGTTGTCTGAACTCCGTCCATTTTTCCGGGGAGCCCGATGTCAATTAAAAAAGCATCATAGTCATTTTCTTTCGCTTTTATTAATGCGCTTACTCCGTCCATTACATAATCACAGTTATATTTGTCTTTCAATAACCTATCAATTATATCTATCATTATTTTATCATCTTCAACAAAGAGTAATTTTGGTTTTATGTTTTTATTATTTTCATTCATTGTATCCATAATGATAACTCTCAGTTTGCGTTTATTAAAACTTCATCAATGTTTTTATTAATAGGCAGCTTTATTTTAAATGTACTTCCAACTCCCGGCTTGCTTTCAAGAGATACTTTCCCGCCCATTAAATCAGTATATTTTTTTACTAATGTTAAGCCCAGGCCGGTTCCCTGGAATTTTCTGCCGTATCCTTCGCTTGCCTGCCTGAAAGGTTCAAATATTACTCCTTGCAGATCCTCCGATACACCGATGCCGGTATCACGCACTTCTATTACCGCATAGCCCTTTTCCCGCTTTGATATTAATGTTATTTTACCTGTTTCTGTATAATTTATTGCGTTGCTTAAAAGATTACTTATTATTGAAACAAACATATCTTTATCTATGCATGCATTTAATATTCCTTCTTCGAATTCAAAATTTATTGATATGCTTTTTTCTTCAGCTGCTGCTTTATATAAATTTATCTGCTTGCTTATATGTTTAATTAAATCCTGTTCTTTAAAATTAATCTGCTGCTTTTCAGATTCTAATTTGGAAATATTGAGTATGTTGTCAAAGGTTGAGTTCAATCTTTCACCGCTGGTACTTATAGCTTTTGCCATTTTAATTAATTCTTTATCCTCTAACTCATTCGACAAAAACTCGGCATACCCCAATATGCCTATAAGCGGAGTGCGAAGTTCATGACTCATATTGGCAAGAAAGCTGGACTTAAGTCTGTTCATTTCTTCGGCGTTCTCTTTTGCCTCAATCAATTCTTTCTCATAATATTTTTGTCCCGTAATATTCCTGGCAATTCCTATTATAGCATAAGGTTTTCCATCTTTATCCAGCCTGACTCCGGTGGTTTCAATAAAAATTTCTCTTCCTTTTTTTGTTTGTAGCCTATATTCTTGCGGAGCTTTATTTACACCATTTGCTATTACATACTCAATATTTTTAGCGGCTATTGGTAAATCAATTGGTGATAATATATCAGAAAGTTTTAAATTTTTAGATTCTTCGGCTATATAACCAAAAAGATTCAATGCCTGGACGTTTGCTTCAAGAATTCGTCCTTCCAAATCAAAAATATAAATTAGCTCGAGTGAAGAATTAAAAATTGCATCGTATCTTTTTTCGCTTATTCGCAGGGCTTCTTCTGTCTTCATATGCCCGGTGGTTTGACCCAATCTTTCTGAAATTAGGTTCAGTAGATCTCTTTCTTCCTTTAGAAAGGGGCCTTCGTCTATTTGGGCTCTCTCCTCCAAATAGAATATTTCAATATTGCCGGCTTTCTTGCCATTAATCTTAATGTCCGTCGACTGTTTCCACATTGTTTCTTTAAAATTGCTAGTTTTATATTCGTCCTTGTCAATCATAATTCTGGCGCAGCAAATTTCGGGATATTGCCATCCGGACGGTATCGTCCTGACGATTCGATTAAACATCTCATTTAAGGTAATATCAGCAGTTTCAAAGATCGATGCTATAGTGAATAGGCAGGTTAGTTCTTTAACTCTCTCCTTGAGGTTATAAGTAAGAACATCTTTTTCTTTCTCTGCTTGTTTACGCTCTGTAATATCGCGGCAGCTGCTGTATATTAATCCATTCGGCAGCAATACTGCGTTTAAATCTACAGACACAAAAGTATTGTCCACCCTTCTCAGAGAAATGTCTGTAAATAGACGGCCCTTGCCAGCCTCCTGTCTGAAATATTCCATATACTTCTCAACTTCATCCGGCGGTGAGAGATCTATGATGTTCATGGTCATAAGCTTTTCCTGAGTATAACCCAGCAAACCGGAAGCGGCTTGATTTATATAAACATAATTGCCCTGTTTATCCGTGATGAGAATAGCGTCAGCCGAATTCTCGGTGATGGTTCGGAATTTTTCTTCACTTTCTTTAATTTGTTTTTCATTTGTTACTCTTTTAAAAGCAATTCCGATTGTCGCGCCGATTTCCTGCATTGTCTGAATAAGCTCAGATGTAAACATGCTGGTACGTTTATCATTTAGTTGAAGTAAACCTATAACGTCCTTGCCGGAATGAATCGGGATTAACGCTATAGATTCATAACCTTCTAGGTTACAGTTGTTAAGTACGTTGGTTTGAAGCTCTTTCTCGGGAGTGGAAGACGTATCCTGTTTTGTTATAGAATTAGTCCAAAAACTTCCTCCCTTTGTATAAAACGGGAGTGACGGATCGGTGTGGCCGGAGATTACATTGCCGCATTTACATTCCAAAAGCGGATTACCGTCAGTATCATAA
>CAVVVS010000034.1:0-12371 GCA_963751355.1 uncultured Ignavibacteriales bacterium
AGAATTTGTAGATGCTACCCACAGATTTCCGGAAGTATCTACAGTGCATAGATACGGACTTACTAATGAATCGACAGACTCGAAACTCATTGAGTTCAAATAAACGAGCTGGGTATTCTGGGAAAAGGCTGTATTTATAATTAAAATAGAAATGAAAAGTATAAGTTTTTTCATCAGAGACCCTCCTATTTATTAAGGAAAGAATAATAAAAGAATACTAACATGAGTGGAAGTTATTTAAAATAACAATCGAAGATATGGAGTGATAAATGGATATATCTTCATTAAATGTAAATGATTTTGAAGTTATTTACTGTTTTCTAATTTAATATACTTTTATTTAAAAGCTATTGTAAAAATGATTATAGTTAGTTCGTTCTAGATACAAACTAAATATACATCATCACCGTATTTTAGTCAAGTAAAATAGCTGATAAAGAGGAGAATTTTCATGTTATATATAATTTTCTGTACATCCATTTATTAATTAAATTGTATTAAAACATATTAATAATATTTTCTTCTTATCGTATGAATTTCCAAGAATTTTGTAATAGTTTAGATATTAAACCTGGCCGTAATTTCTTAATACATGCCGGTTTCAGAAAAATAAGAACGGCTTTCCCGAGTATAAGCCTTATCGAAGTAATTAACAGTTTAAAAAATCTGATCACTGAATCGGGTTCAATTATTTTCCCTTCATTCACTTATTGTTTTAAAAAATCGAAGGGAAATTTTGAAATATATGACAGAGTAAATTCACCGGGTAAAGTAGGAATCATTTCGGAAGCATTTAGAAAGTTGCCCGGTGTAATCCGGACTTCATCCCCTACTCATTCATTTTTGATGTGGGGGAGAATTAAGAATTATATAGATTATAAAAATGCACCGGTAAGTCCTTTAGGTAAAGGAAGTGTATTGGAATGGCTTGCCGGTCAGGAGGATTCATATATTTTAACACTTGGAACCGATTTTTCCAGTGTGTCGTTCTGCCACTATCTAGAATCCATTGCTCCTGTCCCCTGGTTAAATTATGCACCATGGAATTATTTGAATATTTTAAATATCGGAGTTTCAAAGGCAGACGAGCAGGAATTAATTGAAGTACCCGGATGCAGTAAATCATTTACAAATTTTGAAAAATATCTTCTTCAAAAGAGAGTATTACAGCCACTTCAATATCATTCTTTATATTCATACTTAATCCCGGTCGGGATACTTTTAGATCAGGGGGTAAAATTTTTTAAAGAAAAATATGCATCATTATTATGCTCCCCGGGTACATGCAAGTTTTGCGATGCCAGGCGTGAAAAATTTTTATAACTGATAAACTTTATTCTAAATAAATTCACTTTTTAATGATGCGAACCGAAATATAATTTTTACTCTCTTTTTGTTTTTTCAACACAAGTTATCAGCATATAAAAAAAAGAGCCGCACAACTGCGGCTCTTTGAGTTAAACAAATGAATGATCTTATTTCAAAAGCATCAGTTTCTTTACTGAATTAAATTGAGAACCATCGGCTCCCTTAACTTGTAAGCGGTAGAAATATACTCCGCTCGCTAAGTTTGATGCATTGAATTGTACCGAATGAATACCTGGTTTCATTTCTTTATTCATAAGAACTGCGACCTGCTGACCAAGAATGTTGTAAATCTTCAATTCTACATTAGCACTTACCTTGATCGAGAACCTAATAGTAGTCGTGGGATTAAATGGATTAGGATAATTTTGATCGAGGCTGTATTTTTTTGGTACTGCAGTTATATTATTTTCTACACCTACAGGGACAGCCTTCTTATAATAAGCCGCAATCCAAAGGTCAATGTTTTTGTTCCATGAAGAGTTAGCATTCAACATTGTTCCGAAGTCATTGTAGCTTCCATCCTTGAGTTTTTCCCATGCCCTATCAGCGTTATCACCTTCACCGTCCTTATCGGTAAATAGTGCAATCGTATCGTTTGCTGTACCGGTGAATTCGAATCCTACAAACACAGGACCATTTAACTCAATTGAAGCAGGAAGTATAAACGTATTGCCGCCGCCGGATGTATCCAGCATATCAGTTGTTGTCTGCATTTTAGCGATAGTAGAATCAGGTGCACCGTTTGAGCCGACGGTCTTAACTACAAGATTGAGTGTATCCGGATCACCGACAATTTGTTTATAACCAAAGTATAATTTGAATCCGGCTAATTTATCTCCGCTCTGGAGATCGAATTTTTCATATTTACCCAGATCTCCGTTAGAGTTTGTTCCGGCAATAAAACCGCTACCGTTTGGATTTTTGAGCAGCGTACGGGTATTACCGTAAAATAATGTATCAAGATTATTAACAACCGTACTGGGATTACTGCTGAATGCAGCTAACCCGTTATTAGAGCCCTGAATAAAGAACAAATAGTCTTTACTGTTTAACGGCATGTAATCAACTGCACCTGTAGCATTGAGATTAGAAATATTTCCAATTGAAGGTGATTGCAGAACAACGGAAGCTGAAAGAGGATTTGTGACGTTAACAATAGTAAATCTCTCATCGGAATACGGTGCGGAGTCATTCGGATAATAGCACATGATAAAGTCTTTATCATTATATCGAATGTATTTGATATCAGTTACATCCGTACCAATAACAGCAGATGATATGCTGTCAATCAAAGTTCCGTCAGATTGATAATGATATAGTTGATGAGAATAGGATTTTATATACAAAGTACCGTCGCTGGCAACAGCAACATTGGGTACGGTACCCAATTTACCGTTAGAAAGAGTGATTACCTCGGGAGTAAAACTCATCCCGTTATCAGAGGTAGTAAATTTTACTATTTTATCTTGCCCAGATACTGCGGCATAAATTACCAGACTATTGTCGCTAGCTTTTCCGAACACACTGAATATATCTCCTAGTCTCCCGCCTTTTAAATTCATATTTGTATAATCGATTACGGTTTTGGGTGTATCCTGTTCCGAATCCCAACGGTAAACTTTGAAAGCCGATGATGAAACATCAATAGTTAAATTGGCGGCAAAAATAATTCCGTCATCGGAAACATCAACAAAGTCAAGCGGAAAAGTACCGCCGCTAACTTCAGATGTGGGGTAGATTATTCCGGCAGTATCCCCGGTCATCGCGTCGAAGACAAATATCTTCGGACCGCCTAAACGACCTAATACATATACTCTGTCTTTACCATTTACTTTACCGTAAGCCATTCCTCTTTCATAATAACTAGTGGAGAAATAACTCGGATAATTACCAGCAGCCTGAGTTTTTGCCCATAACTGGTAAACCGGTTCCGCCGGAGGAAGTATTATTCCAAGATCTGATAGATTTCTTGCTGTTATGTAGTTACCTGTAGATCTTGCATTCGGTATACCGGTCAGATTTATTTTATCCATCGGAATAACCGAGTTAATGTAATTAACATCATAAAATGTTGTTCTAAATTGAATCGTATCTATACCGTCAGTTACCGGATAAGTTTTTCCGTTGGCAAATTTTGCTGAGCCGTCTGCTCCGACAAATGAAAGATGATTTATAGTAACTACACGCGATTCGTATTTGCCGAAGTTATTTATAAAATCATTGAGTGAAATTTCAATGGGCACTATTTTATTTTCTGTAGAAGTTGCAGCTCCCGGATCAGCACCCGGAGTAAATTCCAGCATATTGCCGAATTCTGTCAGTGTCCCGGTTATGCCGGTTATTCCGTCACCTTCGCTATATTGAGTAGTAACCATACCTGAATTATCATCAATCATAATTCCGCCGGTTGAATCCTGAACGAATTTTTGGTTTCTGAAGGATTGCTGGAAAGTTAATACTGCCTCACCCTTCAACCGATAAACGCCGTTTAACGGGGATGACCGGAGATCGGCGATTGTATTCACATCAACGGGAACTACAATATTGTAGGTTGCAGAATTTACATCACTAGGAGTCATTCCTGCGAGATAAGCAACTGCTTTAATCGTTGTAGTATCGGTAAATTTAATTGGAGCTGAATAAAGAGTTGAAGTATCAGTTGGAGTAGTTCCGTCTAATGTATAATAAATTTTTGCATTTACCGTGTTTACTGTAATTGCAACATCTACAGAGTCATAATATGTGCCCGCAGCGGGAGCAAAAACCGGTGTTGCAACTTTGGCAGGAGGAGTAAACTTATAAGCTCCCAAGCCGTTATTTGTAGCTAATATATATATGTTCGCGGTACTATCTGCATTTAATTGAACGCCAACATCTCCTGAACCGTTTCCGTTACTCTGAGAACCCAAAGAAGGTGTTGTACCAATCAATGCAGCATCACTTAATCCTGAAGTAATATCAACAATTCTTAAATTTTCATTTCCAATTCCATAATTATAAATTGCTAAATAGTCTCTTCCGGCTATTTCAAAATATTTTAAAGCATCTCCGTAACTAGATACAAACCCCCCGGAGAGTGTATCGATAAAAGTTCCGTCCGCTTTATACGACGTAACCAAAGTTGAAGCGGAGTTAGTATATAATGTATTGCCATCATTACTTGGAACAACAACCGGTTGATTACCGAGATTACCGTTGCTCAATGTAATTTCGGTTGGAGTAAATGTTGCTCCGTTATCTGAAGTAGTAAATTTCACTATTTTGTCACTATTTGTACTCGCAGCCCATATTGTTAACGAATTATCTGCAGTTGAACCGGTTACTGTAAATTTATCGCCGAATCTTGTCGCAAGTCCTGTATAATCAATTACGGCTTCAGGTGCAGCAGTCTCGCTTGTCCATTTATAAACTTTGAATGCTGAAGAACTTGCACTGACAGTAAGATTACAAGCGAAGATTACCCCGTCTGATGAAACTTCTGCATCATTTAAAAAGAAATTTCCGCCTGATATCCCTGTCATGTTTAGTGTACCTACGCTATCACCGGTTTCCGCATCCATAATAACTACGTTAGTACCTCCGTTACGACTTACAACATACAGCCTTTGAGCCGTTCCAACATTAGATGGATTTAATTTATAACCTGCCAAACCGTTATTTGTTGATAGCATATATAAATTTGCTGTGTTGTCGCTATTTATTTTTACGCCCACATCCCCTGCACCGTTGCCGTTTACAACGGGACCTAAAGAATTAGTAACATCAATTATATTTGCAGAACCTAATCCGTTTGTAACATCAGCTATTCTTAAATTTTCATTACCAATGCCATAATTGAAAACGGCAAGATATTTCTTCCCGTTTATTTCAAAATATTTCATAGCATCACTGTATATGGATATTAATCCGCCTGAAATTGTATCAACAAATGTTCCGTTTGGTTGATACGAAGACACTAACGTACCTGCAGAATTTACATATAACATGCTTGCGTCATTGTTTGGAACAACAACAGGCTGATTACCGAGGTTACCATTGCTTAGAGTGATTACCGTAGGTGTAAATGAAGCTCCGTTATCGGCTGTTGTAAATTTTAAAATCTTATCACTTCCGGGACTTGCTGCCCAGATTGTTAGTGAATTATCGCTTGCGGAACCGGTGACATTAAATTTATCACCGAACCTATTTGTAAGATCGGTATAATTGATTACTTCTACCGGTGCGGCTGATTCACTTGTCCATTTATATACTTTGAATGCCGAAGTACTTGCATTGGTAGTAAGATTACACGCAAATATTACTCCGTCTGATGAAACTTCCGCATCATTTATCGGAAAGGTCCCGCCGGAAACACCTGTGATATCAAGCGTTCCAACGCTATCGCCGTTTGCCGCATTTAAAATTATTACATTGTTGCCACCTTTTCTGCTTACTAAATATATTCTATCGTTTCCATTAACATTTCCAAAAGCAAATCCCCTTTCTGTGTTTACCGTTCCCATAAAAGCGGGATAATTTCCTTTAGCCTGAGAGGTTTCCCAAATTATACTTGTAGGATGAAGCTGTATAGATCCATAAGCAAAACCTCTTTCTGTACTTGAAGTTTTACTCATAAATGCCGGGAAAGTACCTGAAGCGTCTGATTTTTCCCAGATTTTTGTCGTCTGAGAAAAAATCATACCGGTACTAACTAATAAAGTCAACAGTAGTATTATTCTTTTCATTATTACTCCTGATTTGTATGATAATTTGAATAAATTAATTCAAGATATTATTCTATGGATCTTTTATGCTTTGTTTCGATTATTAAGGAGATAATCTGATCTAATTTTAATGAAGATTAATTTTTTTACCGCATTATGAAATGAGTACATTTAAAATTATCCTAACGGAAAAGATAGATTTTGAATTCTTTCGGTTCCCGGTTTGTAGTCAATATTATTTCAGGTAAAAATGAATTCAATAAAAAATAATTTTTAATAAATTGAGATTAAGTGACGTACCCAACAAATAACTTTCTGATGCGAATTATATTCTAATGATTAGTATTGCAAATATTTTATAAAAAAAAGAAGTTTATAAATGATAATCACCTATAATATTAGACTTATCTCAATAAATAATCAGTTGACAAAATTCAAATAACGCACGTAAAATACAACTACATCATTTAGTAGTATTTTAATTTTCTTCTTGAATAATGGGATTTTTTGGTCTGCATTTTTTTGAAATGATTTATAAGATTATTTCCTTACGATAAAATATTATACCGCTGAAAATGATTACAATGTAAATTTTAAGTTATTATAAGAAGCTAAGTTCTCCAGAATAATTTTTTACGAGTGAAATAGCTTGTTGCCAATGCAACCAATAAAGTAAATATTACTCCTCTCAAAAATCCCAGCCAGGGATTGGTACCCATCATATTAAACACTGAGTTTAAAGTTGTAATACCTAAGATCGGCATGACCAAATTATTACCGCCCATGTAAGCAATCATCGGATTTTGTCCGTTTTCAATCAGAATTTTAAAAAATCTCTTTTTCTTAAAGTAATCGATTAGTATCGATAATCCGATTAGAGTAAATATTGCCAGCCCTGTAGTAACAAAATAATAACTCATTGTAGGATGGTCTTTTTTTATACCTCCTTCATAAGCTTCAAAGAAAATCCCGAGAATCAGCCAATAAGAGCCCCAGTTGAAAAGAGATTTGTATAATTTTTCAGTTGCGTTTGCATGGTTGGCAAAGAAAAGAAATCCTATCAAACAAAAGACAAGATCGGCAACCGCGGTAAATACCAATAATCTTGAGAATAACCCAACTAAATTCAAAAGAATGAAAGCGAACATAAGAAAACCGGCATAAATCATTCTTGTTGAATTTGAAAACATTACATCAATCTTTTCATTTTCATCGGTTTTCATCCATTTATAAATCATATCGCCGACTATAGTGCCGGGAAGAACTATAAATAGGTACTGACAATAGTAAAGTTTATACAACCACGGGAAAGGTGAAAAATTCCATAACCATGCATTCCAGCTTCCTTCAACAGTGTGAGTTAATCTCAGCGCAATTAATATCGCGAGAAAACTAAGGCGCAGCAGTATAATATCTTTTGTGAACAACCATATAATAGATCCGAAAACCGCAACATTAGCAAGTACCAGAATAATTATATCACTTCGATAAAGAGAGAAACCCGAACCATCCGGGTACCTTATAAGTGCGACAAGAACCACAGCTGCAATTATGCCTGCTGTTTTTATTGCATAACGGACAACAGGTTTAATAGTGGACGGCAATCTCAGCAAAATTGGAAATAAAAGTGCGAACCCGATTAATCCAATGATCCAATCTATATTAGTAGTGTGAGGATTAATTACATAAGGTCTAATATGTTGAATGTAAATAGCAAAACCGGCAAGCAATAATCCCCTTTTAATTATTTGTATAACTATTTTCCATCGAGGAATTCCCTGATTTAATTTTTTGGTGAGTGCGAACGGGAAAGCAGTGCCCATGGCAAAGAGGAAAAACGGGAATACAAGATCTACCCATGTAACTCCGGGAAGATTCGGATTAAAAATATGATTTGGAGGAGGGACTTGTGCATGATACATCCAAGCAGGGAGTACATTTCCGAAAGCTATACTTCCGGATAAAATCATTAACAAAATTGCAAGCCCGCGTAGTGCATCTAATGCATCAGCTCTTTTTGCCTGTTGTTCCAAATGAGTTTTCATCTAAGCTACATTGAATATGTTTATAATTTTAAATTGATTTCACAAAAATTATTTGAGCAGTAAAGTTTTTCTAAATCTGGCAATACTTCCAGCTCTCATTTCTACTATGTAAATTCCGCTCGATAGTGCTTCCGCATTGAATTTTACATTATACTTTCCGGCATTTTTCTCCTCGTCTAATAATGTTTGAACTTTTTCACCCAAAATATTGTAAACAGTTATGCGTACAAAGCTTCTCACCGGTATTTCAAAACTAAAAGTAGTCGATGGATTAAATGGATTAGGATAATTTTGACATAACTTATAGTTATTAATTTTGATATTATTTACAGCGTCTTTTTTATTAACGGAAAGAATCACATCGGGTGAAAGCTTCCGGTTTATCATAATCATTACGGCATCGGAAACAAGATATTTGCCCGGTTCTAACTGAGAATTATCAAGTTTTAAAACTTTATGTGTCCCAGACGAGAGATGTACTGTTCCGATTTTATACCATCCCTTCTTAGATAAATCGCTCTGATCGACAATAAACTCGGTTGAATCCTTATCTGAAAAAAGAGTATATAAAGCTTTCATTGTCCAAGGAGTGTTTGGTGTACGATAGGTAAATACATCATAATAAGCAGAGCTATCTATATTAAAATTGTATTGTATTGATGCATAATTAACTGTATCTGAAGTCCTTAAAATTGCACCCTCAAAACCTTTCATTAAGTAAGTATTCCAGTTTCCTGTTACAATGGTTTCCGGATCGGTTTCATTATGGATTTTAGCTTTAGGTCTCCAAACATTCCCGTTCCTGTATGGAAGTATGGCGGGTTTCTGATAGTAATTATCTTTCAGAAAATTTCCTATTTGATTATTGTTCGCTCTCAGTCCCTCATAAAAGAAGTAAGATTCGCCAATAGTTCCTTTGCTGCGGTCGGCATTCATCATTTGCTGCAAAAAAGTGGTATCAACTAAATATGAGCCGATTTTTATAAGTAAACCGGCTGTAAATATTTTTGGATTATACTGCCCGACATCATTCCATGTGGAATTCAATGAATAATTGTAATTATTAATATCATACTGATATAATTGGGGAATCATATTATCAACCAAACCTTGCTGTACCCAGCTTTTAGAATCTTGAAGATACTGGCTGTATCCCCATGAATACGGACTTGGGGCGCAGGAAAGGACAAGATTTTTATCCCTCGATTTCACCGAGTCTCTAAGTCTTGCTAAAAATTGAGTTAATTTATCGGAACGCCATTTCATCCACGCAGCATTCGCGTAATCTGTCGGAGGAATTTGTCCGGCATGCTCAGATTTATAAATCTGAACAGTTACAGAATCATATCCTCCTTCAACCGGCATTGCCGGAAGCCTGTCATCTCCTTGCACTCCGTCAACATCATAATTATCAACTACCTCCATCATCAAAGACAAAATAAAATTTTGGGCATCAGGATTTATCGCCGACATCCAATCGAAACCATTTTTAGTGACTAAATTTCCGTTTTTGTCCTTCAGTGCCCATTGTGGAAATTTTGCAATTATGTGTCCGCCGTTTTCCTTATACGAAGTAGCAAAACCGAATTCAAACCAGGGGATTACTTCAATACCGTTACGATGGGCCTCTATTATTAATCTTTTTAAAAAATCTCTGTTAACAAAGGGAGAATTAGGAAGAACCGGGTCATTGAATAAACTATCCATTATCTTGCTGGGATAAAGAGTATAACCTTTATTATAAACCACCGGGAAAACAACATTAATTCCAATCGAAGCCAGGTAGTCCATTGCCCCGGAAATATTCTGATCGGAAGAAAGGACATTACTGTCTACATTTGTCAGCCAAACACCGCGCAATTCCGATTTTTGCTGACCGGTTAATTTTACAACAAAAAAAATCAGTACAATAATTATTAAAATTTTTCTCACCGAGTCTCCGGTTTCAATTTAATAAGTCGGGGAATACTGCTTTATCTTTATAAATATCTCTAAAGAAATTGGGATACTTTTTCAAGCCTTCATAAAAGAAATAGACTTCACCTTTAATCCCAAATTTTCTATTTTCATTTATCATTTCCTTCAAAAATCTTTTTGATGGATAATAATCTCCAACCTTCAACAAAATTCCTGGGAAAAAACGGAAAAGCTGATCTTTGTCGATTTGCTTATGAATAATCTGCTTCATTTCTTGTTTGTACCTGGAAATTGTATAGCGGTAGACTTGAGGAATAATCAAATCGACATATCCATCTCTCAACCATTTGGGCCAATCCTGTAAATATTCTTCCTTGCTCCATGGATATAGACTCGGAGCCATCGAGACAATGATATCATTATTAAACGCCTTTACAGTTTTATAAATTTTTGCCATAAAACGATTTAATATATCCGCACGCCACTGCACCCACGAAGGATCTTTAAAATTTTTGGGAGGCATATTCCCGTGATGTTCAGATTTATACAATTTTACTGTGTAACTATCATAACCGCTTTCCGAAGGCATTGCGGGAAGTCGGTCGTCTCCCTGGATGCCATCTACATCATAATTTTTTACGACTTCCATTATTAATGAGAGCATGAAATTTTGAACTTCGGGATTAAATCCGTTCATCCAATCAAAACCGTTTTTCGTTACCAGTTTGCCGTTAACATTCAGCGCTGCCCAATCCGGTTTTAACTTTAGCAATTCACCTCCCTCAAGTTTATAGGAGGAAGAAAATCCGAATTCGAACCATGCAAAAACTTTTATATTTTTTTTATGCGCAGCCTCGATTAATTCCCGCAGCGGATCTCTACCGGTGAACAACGTATCAATTTCAACACCGGTCAAATTTTTCATTATTTTACTGGGATATGTTGTCATTGTTTTATTCCAGGTAACAACAAAGATCGTATTTATACCAAGCTCGGAACAATAATTTACTGCTTTTATTATGTTTGCTTTAGAATTGAGAACATTGCTGTCAACATTTGTTAACCATACACCTCTTACGGCTTTTACATCATTTTTCGCTCTTGTAAATGAGGAAAACGTTATTAGAATAATAGAAAAGAAAATTATTATATTTTTATTCATAAACTATATTTTAATAGATCTATTTATAGATTAATTTTTAATCCGGCTCTGAATGAAAAGAATTGCATTCCGCTTACATTTTCCAGGTCTAATGCCAAGGCAGGCCAAATTTCACCTACTATCAATTTATAATCAGCTCCAATATTTATCCATACAGGCTCAATTATTTTTATACTGAAATCGAAACCGAGATTTACTCCCCCGCTCCAGTCTGTTTGTGTATTGCCCGGAACGACTAAAGCATTTAATAAAATCTTCTGCCCGGTACCTGATGTATCCGCGAACAAGGAATCGGAATAAGGTTGTCGATTATTTTCCCAGTAATAAAATCCGAATCCGAGGGTAAGGTTTGTTTCGATTAAAGATGATCTAATGATGTTTAATCTGGCTTCCGCAGTAAGCCCGGCGGCTTTCAACTTCATCCTTAATTTGGTAAGCGGAAATTTATACTTTTGTTGTGTACCGTTATTTTGAAGTTCTATAGTTTTATAAAGTTTACTGCTGTTAAGATCACTCAGTTCGAAATATTCGAATTTACCAACCCATGTCCAGCTTTCACTTATCTGTTTCCCTGCGTAAATCATTCCTCCGGCTGCACCTTTAAAATGATCGCCTAATGTACCGACCGGCAGATCGAACACAACATTTGCACCTATAATAACCGGGTTCTCCTGTGACATTAATAATTGGCTGCCAAAAATAAATGTTAATATTCCGGGTAATAAAATTATTTTTATTTTCATATTTTGTTAGTATAAAAAGTTCAAACCAAGTTTAATATTTAATTCGTTTTTAAATGGAAAGGCTGAGTACCCGAATCCTTTTTCAGCCGGTATAAAGTAAGTATAATGCAGACCCGCAATTATACTTATGTCGCTAAAGAGTTGATAATTAGCGTCACATCCCGCAGAAATGAGCAACGGATTCCCTTTTTTGTCGGGAGCAAAATTTCTATAACTATAGGTAAATGTATAATCAATTTTATCAAACTTTTTACTCCATGTTTCAACAGCAAATAACCTTCTTGTATAGAACATTATTCCACCTGCAACAGTGGGAACAACATTTAACTTTTCACTGATATTATATGTATAGTCAATATTCAGTATTACAGGCAAAGCATCCATTTTTTGTACCGAGCCTATTTGAACCGACAGTGACGGATCTGCTTTCAAA
>CAVVVS010000035.1:0-59139 GCA_963751355.1 uncultured Ignavibacteriales bacterium
TATAGCCTGCTCCTTTTGTCTTCCCAAACCGCCATGTAATTTCCGCTGATTGTCCGCAGCAATATCAGGATTTAACTCTGGTCGCATCACAATTACCGCAGCCCTTTAAATCAAATCAAAATCTTTTTTTGTTTTGTTTCAAAGTGATAAAAATAAGGTATCATACTGCAAGCCTTTTACAAATTTAGCTGAGCTTCGGCTTGTTATTATTTTATAATTACGTGGATATAGTCTTTTATTTACCTGTTTAACTTAAGCAATGCAGTTTGGTGAATAAATCAAAAGAATTATTAATGCGGCTATTAAAAATATTTAAAGTAACCGTCAAGATTTGTTTTCATTTTTTCACCTTTAATATCGTAGGTAAATATTATATGACAAATTACAAATTGATCAAAATACATGCCTTGATTTAAAAGTTAATTTGTTTATATAGATGCGGTCTATATTTATTTGGTGTATTCAATAATGTATTTTACTGTATACATTTTAGTACATTTTAGTACATTTTCTATATGAAGGTAAGCTTAGAACGTATTCACCGGGTGTGTGGTATCCATAATAAAACAGAACTCGAATTGACTTAAATAAAGTAACCTTACAAATATTTTAATTCAATATTTGGCACATTCAACTCCTTAAGTTGCCATGCTTGCACCTTTCATTTATTATCCAGAAGTAAATTAGTAACGGTAATTACTGCTCGGAAAACTAAACTTCAATTTTTCAAAAAAAAAATTCCACTTTGATCTAATAATAATTTATGAAATGCTAAATAATGATTTATACCATAACAAAAACTTTATTGAAGAGACGGTCAATAAAATTAATCTAAATCTTGCTGATACAAAAATATTTGATCCCTATGTAGTTGTGCTTCATTATTTATCGAATAAATAACTTTAAAAGAATTAGACCATATTAAAACTTAAATGTTTATATAATTTTCATCTCGAATTATTGATGGTAAACCCTATCTAAGGCTTGATGTAAATCATCTTATTTAAATAATATTTAATATTAGCTTTAACGACATTTTAGCCTAAACATTTAAAACGGCATATAAAGAAAATGAATTATCTATGAAAATATTGATCCTTTTATTTTCCATTTTAATAATTATTAATTCGAGTTTATTATCTCAGACTAAAAACGACTCTGATTCATTATTACAGAATGCTACATTGAATGATTGTATTCAATACGCACTTACACATCAGCCGTCTATCCAGCAGTCGATATTAAACGAACAAATAGCAAATCAGCAGATAAAAAGCAAGCTGGCTGATTGGTTCCCCCAGTTGAATTTTAATTTTAACTTCCAGCATAATTATAAACTGCCTACATCAATTTTCCAGGGGCGTGAGGTTCATTTCGGAGTTGTTAATACTTCAAGCGGACAATTTTCACTAACTCAAACAATTTTTAACAGAGATGTACTTTTAGCAAGCAGTACAGCGGGCGACATACGTAAGCAGGCTAAGCAGACAACCATCAATAAAAAGATCATTCTTGTAGTTAATGTGAGCAAGGCATATTACGGTGTGTTATTAGCTCAGGAACAAATAAAACTTGTAAACGAAGATATCACCCGTTTACAGCAAAGTTATAAAGATGCTTATCTGCAATATAAAAGCGGAACGGTAGATAAAACAGATTATGAAAGAGCTCAAATTGCACTTAATAATACAAAAGCTCAGAAAAAACACAACAATGAAATGTTGAAAACCAGTTATGCTAATTTAAAAGATTTAATGGGGTATCCGGTAAAACAAGATTTGAGTCTTAAATATGACACTGCAAAAATGCGCGGGGATATTTATATAGATACTACCCAAACGGTACATTATAATAATAGAATAGAATATAAATTACTAAATACTCAACTCCACTTGCAAAAAGCAAATTTGAGTTATTATTATTGGAGTTTTTTACCTTCGTTGTCCGCTTTCGGTGATTATAATTTAACGTTTCAAAATGATCAGTTATCAAAATTATATAATCAGGATTTTCCCAGTGCATTTGTGGGCCTGACTCTTTCATTCCCGATTTTCCAGGGAGGTAAGCGTATTCAGGAAATTGATGAAGCATCTTTGGAAGTCAAACGTTCAAAATATGATATTGTCTCTTTGAAAAATTCTATTAATCTGGAGTATACTCAGGCGTTAGCAAATTATAAAAGTAATTTGAGCAGCTATAATGAAGCCGAGAAAAATATGGAACTTGCAAAGGATGTGTATAAAACTATTCAGTTGCAGTATAAATCCGGGGTGAAGACTTACCTTGATGTTATAACTGCCGAGACGGATTTGAGAACTACGGAAGTAAATTATTTTAATTCTCTGTATCAAGTGCTTAGCAGTAAATTAGATGTTGAAAAGGCTTTGGGAAAAATTAAATATTGAAAGTAAAACATAAAAAAATTGCAAAATGAAAAATAAAATTTATTTAATATCGCTGATAACCTTAGTCGCATTTTTAATTGTTTCTTGCGGGAAAAAACAAAATGGCGGAAGGCAATTCCCTCCTGTACAGGTTGTTTCCTACAAAGTGAAGGAGGAGAAAGCTTCATATTATAACGAATATCCTGCAACAGTTGTTGCTCTAAACCAGGTTGAAATTCGACCTGAAGTTTCAGGGTATATTACTGGTATTTATTTTGAAGACGGTCAGCATGTTAAAAAAGGTATGAAGCTGTATGCCATTGAACAGCAGCAGTATAAAGCCGCTTATGACGTTGCCAAAGCTAATCTTCAAAAGGCTAAACAGGATTATAACAGGTACAAAGAATTAGCGAAGAATAACGCAGTTGCAACCCAGGTACTTGAGCATTCTTTAGCCGATCTGCAGGCTGCCGAAAGCAATCTCAAGGAAGTGGAAACGAATTTGAAAAATTCTGTCATAAATGCTCCGTTTGACGGCACAATAGGAATTTCACAGGTGAAGCTTGGCTCAGCAGTATCGCCGGGTCAAACATTATTAAATACAATTTCCTCCGATAATCCTATGGCGGTTGATTTTTCAGTAGACGAAAGTAAAATCAGCAGATTTACGGAATTGCTCCATAAGAAAAACCAGAGAAAAGATTCAACTTTCACATTAGTTTTACCGGACAATTCAATATATCCCTATCCCGGAAAACTTATCTTGTTAGACAGAGCAGTTGATCCTGAAACAGGAACTATAACTGCCAGACTGGTTTTTCCTAATCTCAAAAATTTGTTAAGGCCCGGTCTTACATGCAACGTGCGGATACTTAATAATAATTCTGCTAAAAGCGTAATCATTCCTTACAAGGCGGTAATTGTTCAAATGGGTGAATATTTTGTGTTTGTAATACATAACAAAAAGGTTTCGCAGAAGAAAATAGAATTAGGAAGAAGCATTAAAGATATAGTAATTGTTAAAAGCGGATTGAAACCCGGTGAAGATATTGTAACCCAGGGAGTTCAAAAACTACGTGATAATTCTCCCGTGGTGGTCGCATCCTCAAACGATGGAAATTCCGCAGACGGAAATTCTGGTAAATAAAAGACTGATAGGATATTAAATGATTGCTAATACTTTTATAAAGAGACCGGTAACAGCTATAGTAATATCAATTGTAATTATTTTAATTGGCTTTTTAGCCATTTTAAATTTACCTGTCAGTCAATATCCGGACATAACTCCGCCGACCGTAAATATATCGGCATCTTTTACCGGCGCAGATGCAACAACGGTTGAACAGACCGTAACTACTCCTATCGAAACCCAGGTAAACGGTACACCTGGTATGGCATACATGACCAGCAACAGTACAAGTGATGGAAGATCTTCGATCAGTGTTACTTTAAACTCCGGAACTGATCCTGATATAGCTACTATGGATATTCAAAACCGTGTGGGGATTGCAACTCCACAACTTCCCGATATAGTAAAAAGACTCGGAGTTACAACCAGGAAACGTACCTCAAGTATATTAATGATTGTTGCAATTTACTCTCCGCATAAAACTCATAATATTTCTTTTCTTGATAATTACACAAACATATATGTTAAAGATGCACTTTTAAGAGTTAAAGGAGTTGGAGATGCTTTTGTAAGGGCAGATAATTTCAGTATGCGCATTTGGCTTGAACCTGATAAATTAGCACAATTGGGCCTCACTACATCCGATGTTACCGATGCATTAGCTCAACAAAATCTTCAAGTTGCCGCCGGAACTGTAGGTGCGCCTCCTCAAAATAAAGATCAAACTTTTCAATACACGGTTTTTACCAACAGCAAGTTAAGTTCCGTTCAAGAATTCGGTAACATCATCGTTCGTACGAATCCTAAAACTGGAGCTATTGTTCATTTAAAGGATGTGGCTAAGGTACGACTCGGAAAGGACAGTTACGCAAATAATTCCTACGTCGATGGTGAAAGATCGTCTTTTATACTTATATTTCAATCTCCAGGCAGTAACGCTCTCGAAGTAGCCAAAGGTGTTTATAATGAAATGGAACAATTACAGAAAACTTTTCCGAAAGATGTTCAATATAAAGTTCCTTTCGAAGCCGTCTCCGTAGTTAGAGAATCAATCAACGAAGTAGTAATTACTTTACTGGAAGCATTGCTGTTGGTAGTACTGGTAGTATTTCTATTTTTACAAAACTGGAGAGCTACTTTAATACCTATCCTGGCGATTCCTGTTTCTATTATCGGAACATTTGCATTTTTTGTTCCGCTCGGATTTACTATAAACACTCTCACGATGTTCGGATTTGTTCTGGCCATAGGTATAGTGCTGGATGATGCCATAATTGTGGTGGAAGCGGTTCAGCATCATATTGATAACGAAAAACTTTCGCCTAAAGAAGCAACTAAGAGAGCGATGGATGACATCTCCGGCCCCGTTATTGCTATTGCTTTAATTTTAGCATCGGTATTTATCCCGGTAGGATTTATTCCCGGAATAGTCGGGAAGTTATATCAGCAATTTGCTATTACAATTGCGGTTTCCGTTTTGATCTCTGCTTTCATAGCACTTTCGTTAACCCCCGCATTATGTACATTAATATTGAAGCCGACTAATTTTAACAAGTCTTCAAAAGGACTTAATAAATTCTTTTTCAAATTTAATGAGTGGTTTGGCAAAACAACCGGCACTTATGCAGACGGTGTTAGGAAATGCATAAAAGTTACTCCGTACTTTTTAATAATTTTAATTCTTGTTTATGCAGGAACCGTCGGATTATTCATGCAGAAACCTACCGGTTTTATTCCCAAGGAAGATGAAGGAAGAATATACGTCACTTACGAATTACCGGAAGCATCATCAACTACCAGATCCGTAAACGTTCTTAAAAAGATGATGACAATATTAGAGAATACACCCGGCATTGATCATTTTGCAGCTATCAGCGGATTGAACGTAGTTAATTTTACAAGTAAGTCAAACAGCGGTACTATTTTTACACAGCTCACTCCTTGGGGAGATCGAAAGAGCGAAGCACTCCAGCTAAACTCTATCATGAATACACTCAGGAGAAAATTTTCAGCTATAAAAAGTGCGAATGTTATAGTAATTTCTCCGCCTTCAATTCCCGGATTAGGTACAACTGGCGGATTCACTTTTGAACTTGAGCAGCGCGAAAGTACGGATAATATTCAGCAGTTTGCCCAGGTGGTTCATGAATTTGTGGCGGCAGCTAACCAGCGCCCTGAATTGTCGGGGGTTTTTTCTTTCTTTACTGCAAATACACCTGCATACAAGTTAACCGTTGAAAGAGAAAAATGCGCCGAACTCGGTGTCCCCGTGGCAAGCGTGTTTAGTACTATTCAAACATTTTTGGGCAGCAGCTATATAAATGACTTCACTATTTACGGGAGAGATTTTCATGTAATTATTCAAGCCGATACTGATTACCGCTCAACAATACACGATCTCTCAAAATATTATGTAAAGAATGCTGCCGGCAAAATGATTCCTCTGAGCAATTTAGTTTCCTACAAGATTACGGAAAGTGCACCGCTGATTTCCCATTATAACATGTTTCGTTCTACCCAAATTAACGGCGGCGCCGCACCCGGCTACAGCAGCGGTCAAGCAATAGAAGCATTGAGAGAAGTCTCAGCTAAGGTATTGCCGGCGGGTTACGGTTATGAATTTTCCGGGTTGAGCAGGGAAGAGATAAATGCAGGCAGTAGTACATTTGCTATTTTCGGATTGTCATTGCTGTTTGTATTCTTGTTCCTTTCGGCATTGTATGAAAGTTGGTCGGTTCCGTTCGCAGTTTTATTTGCAATTCCCATTGGAGCATTCGGCGCAATCCTGGCTCTTACTTTACAACCAGGTTTAAGCGATAATGTTTATGCCCAGATAGGACTTGTTGCCCTGATTGGATTAGCGGCAAAGAATGCAATATTAATTGTTGAATATGCAAAAGTGCGTGTCGACGGCGGGATGCCGCTTCTTGATGCCGTTATATCTGCGGTAAAACTGCGTCTGCGTCCGATTCTTATGACATCTATGGCTTTCATTCTTGGAGTTTCTCCGTTGATATTTGCAAGCGGTGCTGGCGCTCAGGCAAGGCAAACTATCGGCTGGACGGTAATCGGCGGAATGCTTGCTGCTACTATGCTGGCTATTTTTATCGTTCCGGTTCTTTTTATAGTGATTACTAAAATTGCGTACGGTAAAGAGAAACTGGAAGAATTAGAAGCATCAGGCTCCAATGAAGGTGATGTAATTCCAGAGAATTAAATTCATATTAAAAAATTTCGATTTATTTTTTATTTGTTCACGGGGTGTAATTTGGTATGAAATTTTAATCTCAATTCAATCAAATCCGTTGATAAAATATAACCTTATTCTATTCCAATCTCTAAAATTATTTCCCTTAAAAAATATATTCATTAAAATTCAATTTGTTATGGTAAAATCCAAAAAAAATTAAATTTTTTTTCTTGCAAAAATGAATCAAATAATTTAGGTTTACTTTTGTTGAAGATGAATAGGGAACAGATCTAAATTTTTACGCCAAATTAAACAAGTGTACCTTAACTTACCAGTTATATTTTTTATAAGTGAAAAATGTAACCTGCGTTAACGGAATCAAACCATGCGCAAAAATAATAATTGCTAAAAAAGGGAAATAATTATTGAAAGCAAACCCAGCGCGAAGAAGATTAAAAAAATAGACGGCAAACAAATTCGAAACGTGATTAAATGATCTGTATGGCTGTAATCAATCATGCCAGCATGCTGTCATTCTTACCCATGACTTTGCATGTCATTAAAAATTACAAAAATCATTAATAAAAAATCCGGGATTTATATGAAATGCGAATATTGTAAAAAAGAAATTCCAGCCGGTACTGAGGTAATAGCGAGCGGACATTTCTTCTGTAATTCCCTGCACCGTTATTCTTGGGAGCAGGAACAAATAAGAAGCGGAAAAGATATTCCGCCGAAAAAAAACACATCTGTAGATTTTAATTCCGTCAATAATTCTGGCGGGTCAGAAACCTCAGGCACAGGTACCTATGGAAAGTACTCAGCCATGTCTTTGGGTGATATTTTTAACACTGCCTTCAACTTAATTAAAAAAACATTTACACGTAATTTAATTATTGCTGTTGTATTTCTGTTTCCTGCCGGAATATTTATGGCGTACGGAACCCACATCTACTTTACGATGTTATTGCATACAACAAAAGCTGCAGCTGAAAACGGAGCCGGGTCCGGGCAGTATAATCCTGCTCAATTTGCAAATATGTTTATTAATGTAGGACTTTATTTCTTATCGTTTGCTATTTTCGCTCTAGCATTTTTAGGTGTAACGATTGGTATAACCAAGGTTGCCTGCAGTGAATTCGATGGCGAAAAGATTTCTGTAAGTACAGCTTTCCGTAAAATTTTTTCAGTTACATATTTGCGGGCTATCGGTCAGATACTTCTTTTTGGAGTAATAATATTTGCTGATATTGTTGCAGTAGTAATTGTTATGGTAATCCTCAAACTCAGTAATGTTGATACTCTCAATATCATGGGAGGATTATTAATCCTTGTTAGTATTCTAACGGCGGTATACCTAATTTTTAAATGGTATTTTGCATTTATAGCCATGGTGCATACAGGCAGCGGAGTTATCAAATCTTTTTCACAAAGCTCATCCCTTGTAAAAGGTCATTGGTGGCGAACATTCGGAATCGTATTATTGATTTCAATTATGGTAAATTTTGCTATTTATTTAGTAATCACTCCAATCTCCTTTGTTTTCATGTGGGGATATTATTCCGAATATTTTAAACTATTAACGAGCGGAGCCATGGAACAATCGGGAATGTTGGAAATATTAAAATTAATGAGCTCTTACGGTTTTGAACTGGGAGCACTTTATATCGTGATTTTGATTCTTCAAACATTACTGCTGCCGGTGTTCAATGTTGTAATTTATTTCGATCTTAAAATCAGAAAAAATCAGTTTAAATAAACGGGTGAAGAGAATAATGATAATACTCCCGGTGAATTTTCTTTTTAATAGATATCTAAATTTATAAAAACCGGTAAATGTTCGAAATTGCGTCAGAATCATAATCTGGTTATAAAATGTTTTTTTTGAAAAGCTAATAAAATATCGGGATATACTTGATAAATGAGGAGCCGGAACCGCTGCATTTTAACGGTTCATGGGAAAATAAAAATCGTAGTATCACAGCCGCAGCAATAGCCGGTTTGGTTGGTATCGGAGCTATATTTTTTAACGTTCAATCGATTTTAATAATCGTATTTGCTCTTTTGTATCGTTTCATATATCACATCTTAATTCCGCACAATTACCTGGATAAATTAAATGCTATTTCAACTTATCTTAAGACACCTATATTAATATCGCTTGTGATATCGGAATTTATTTTTATGCTGGTTCCAACTATTTGGATAGTCAAAAAATGGCATACAACCGATATTAGAAAATATATTAGAATAAAATTATGCCCGATTAAAGAAATCATATTGGCTGTTCTGATAACTCTCCTATTTCTGCCTTTCTGCTATTACATTTCGTATTTACTCATAAAATATCTTGAGATACCCGAAAGCCTAATCCGCTTGAATAACCAATTATTTACTTCCGGCTCGACGGGACAATTTTTTGTGATGATTTTTGTGGTCGGAATTACGCCTGCGATTTGCGAAGAAATATTTTTCCGCGGTTATGTTCAGCGTACATTGGAACGAACTCTCGGTATGAAAAGCTTTATTATAACGGGAATTATTTTCGGATTATTTCACATGCGCCCACTGAGTTTAATTACTCTTTCAATTTTGGGAATTCTGCTCTCCTTTTTTTATTACCGGAGTAAAAGCATTTTACCTTCAAGTGCTGCTCACTTTACCAATAATTTTATTGCAATATTTTTATTGTATGCACAATCAAAACTAATCAATATAGGTATTCCCGCAGACGGCAATTTTTCATTATTAACTATTATCATCTCTCTATTTTTTGCAGCATTACTTTTACAAGTTTATTGGAGAATAACAAATGTTAACTTTGCCGACAAAATAAATAATCAAATTTAATGAACATTTATTCCTCTATTTCATTTACCGGGTAGCTTTATTCTTCCGTATGTATCTAAAATTTTTAAATATAATATAAACTGAAGTATTACATCTCCTATTTGTGATTTCAAAATCAACGATTTTCAAATGAGATATGTATATTTAAAAAAAGTCTATATGAATTACGGAGAATATCAATGGAACTAAAAACAGAAAACGTTGAATACATTGACGGTGAAACAAAATTAGAAGGGTATCTTTGCTACGATTCTTCCAAGGAGGGTGAAAGACCCGGAATTGTGGTGATACATGAATGGAACGGAATAAACGATCATGTTAGAATGAGATGTCAAAAATTAGCTCATTTGGGTTTTGCTGCTTTTGCTGCGGATATTTATGGAAAGGGTGTACGTCCCAATACAATGGAAGAATCAAGTAAACAAGCGACAATTTACCGCAGCGATAGAAATTTGATGAGAAAAAGAGCCAGCCTTGCAGTTGAACAAATTAAGAAATATGATTTTGTTGATAAAAATAAAATTGCTGCAATGGGTTATTGTTTTGGAGGAGGAGCCGCACTGGAATTAGCACGAAGCGGAGCAGATTTAAAAGGCGTCATTAGCTTTCACGGAAATCTTGATACTCCCAATCCGGATGATGCAAAAAATATTAAAGGTAAAGTCCTTATTTGCGCAGGTGCCGATGACCGGGTTTCAACAATTGATGCGTTAGCCAAATTTATCGATGAGATGAAAAATGCAAATGTAAATTATGAAATTGATATATACGGCAGCGCAGTTCACGCATTTACAAATCCCAATTCGGGAAATGACCCATCCCGTGGGTTTGCATATAATGAACAGGCGGATATACGCTCATGGGAAAAAATGATGAATTTCTTCAATGAAATTTTTTGATATTAATAATCAGTTTTAACTTTGAGGAATATGGTTGCCGCAACGGTTCCGATTATTCCCACTATACCGCCGACTAAAAACGCAATGGGTATATTATATGCATCGACAATTATACCGAGAACAACCGGACCAATCACTTGTCCTAAACTCAACGATGTGGTGAAAGCACCGGTAGCAGCTCCCATTCCGTAAATCCTTCCTCTTTCCGTGCGAATGGCGATTCCCGATGCTCGCGATACGGAACTGAAAACTCCCATGATCAATGTTAGAATAAAAAACATAATCATACTCTTGAACTCGGCTATAACGCACATTGATAATGCAGAAATAATTCCTCCGAAGAAAATGAAATTTACTTTTTGTCTTGGGAATTTGTCCGATAATAATCCGAAAGGATATTGAATAACTGCACCGGAAAACATATACACAGAAAGAATAATCCCGATATTTGTCATGCTCAAGGATGCTGCTTTAACGGCAAGTATCGGGAAAAAAGTATTAAATCCCCATCTGTAGAAGCCCCTGCTGCTGAAGTAAGTCATGATGCCAAGCATTGGTTTATCTTTAAAGACCGGCAAAAGGGATTTGAGCACAGGCTGCCGCTCTTTTTTATTGTGCTGAGTTGCAGTGCTTTCAGGGACAAGGAAGATTATCAGAATTAATGAAATTATGGACAACACACCCATAACATAAAACGGTGTGTTGATGTTAAAACTATCGGTGAGATAACCGCCCAAATAGGGCCCAAGTGCTTGTCCACCAAAAAATGACAAGAAAAACAAATTCATATACTTGCCTTCTTTACCTACGGGAGTAATATCTCCGATGTAAGATTGTGCAACCGGTGTAACCAACACTGTTGAGAATCCCTGAACAATTCTGATCACTGTGAGAGCAATGGGTGAATCGGCTAAGATAAAGCAGAAAGAAAGAATGATGAAAAGAATTAATCCGATAATAATTAAATTTTTTCTGCCGTGCTGATCTGAAAACTGACCGATAATTGGTGCGAATATGCCCCGCGATAAAGCGAAACCGGAAAAAATTAATCCAATCTCCAACCCTGTTGCATTCATACTTTTAGCGTACAAAGGAAGAATTGGAGTGATAATTCCGAGGCTGAGCATTGCAATGAGCGTAGCAATAAATAAACTTATGAAAATCTTCTTTCTCATGTTATTACAAAATAATAAAAGTATTTTTTAAATAACGCAGAAATATTATTTAAGATAAGTAAGCATTTAAAACTAATCGAAAAAATGAGGTGTGTCCAATTAGCGGTTTACGGTAAAAATGGTATTCATCAACCAAACGCACTAATTAATTATACTTGTGCCGATCCCGCAGTATTATTAATAATGTAATCGAAGAATGGTATTACCCTGCAAATAATAATTGCTGACATACATTACAACAACAATTTTATAGAGCCGCCGAAGCAAAACTCTTACTTAATCTCTTGACAGGTGTTTTATTTATATGGTCGATAATTTTTATTTGCACTTTATTATGTAATGAAGAAGGGAGCATTTCCATAACTGTTTTTACATCTTTGCATCTTGTAGTCATGTAAAAAGCACTTTCAGCATAAGGGCAAACGCAGTGAGAGTCGCCGACAATTTTCAACTTGCCATTAGTTCTTGATACTAAAGCATAGGGACAAACCCCTGCATCATTAGGTATTTTTACAAGATATGTATGTATTACATCACTCTTTTTTGCGGAACTGCCGAAAGGAGTATAAAAGAAATTTAATCCTAAAAAAAGAATAATAATAAAAGAGAAAAAAGCCATTCCTCTTACAAATGTGAACCTCTTTTTCATTTAAACACCATTTGTATAATTATAAATATTTTTTAGAAGCTATACACAAAAATTAATATGTAATAGCAATTGAGCCTTTGGGAAGATGCATTAAAAAATTAAAACGTAATAAAATATCAACTTCTTGAGCATGTTTTAATTTTCTTCAAGCTAATTTATTTTTCCGTTATAAACAAGAATAAATTTCGGTGTGTATTTTAACTCACTCAATTCAAAAGCCATTTAACTGAAATCGAATGAGCATGTCCCCGGCGTACTCAAAACTATTTAAGGAGAAGCATTTTCATTATTTTTACATGACTGCCGGCTTTTAACCTGTAAAAATAAATACCGCTTTGTAGAGTTGATCCGTTTTCTCCGGCAGCCCCTGCTGAAAATTCAACTTCATGAATACCGGCTTGCCGTTCTCCGTTTACCAATCGTGTTACCTCTCTGCCGAGAATATCATAAATTATTAACGTAACGAAAGAGCTTTTAGCTAAAGAATACTTTATAACGGTTGAAGGGTTAAATGGGTTGGGGTAATTTTGATCGAGTTCAAAATCAAATTTTGTAAAATCATCCTTTACACCGGTTGTATTAAGTATAACCACATTCTTGTCGGGAGAAAAATTCCATTGATCCTGGGAATCGTTTATGCCGTCACCGTTAACGCTGTTGCCGACTGCATACAAAGTAATCGATTGCTGGGCTGAAGGAGCTTCATAAGAAAATGTAAAAGTGACTTTACCTCCGGAAGGAGATTTCGGCTGCGAATGAGTTAACTCACCGTTATACGAATCTCTTCTTAAATCCGAACCGGTTGGTGAAAGAGTTCCTGCAGATGTCGCAATATCTACACCGGCGCTGTTTAAAGGTCCCCCCGTAATTGTCACGGAATATTCCGCCGATTGATTTACCATTAACGTATCAGGTCCGATAATTTTAACACTTACATTTAATGATGGCTGCGAATTATGACACGTACAACCGAATCCGTTCTTTTTAGTTACTCCTGTAATTCCGGTTACATAAGCGTACAGCAGAATAGAAGTACTAATTACTAATAAGACTACAGTAGTCAAAAACTTATTTTTATTTAAGGAATAATACATCCGCAGAAAATTTGAGCCTGATTACGATGAATTTACTTTTTATTAAAGGCGAATATACAAATAAAATTCTAAAAATCGATTGATATTTCTGCTGTCTTATCGGGGGGAAAAATAAAATGATTCACGATTTTATGTCATAATTTTAAGATAAATTTGGATTAAAGTCTTTCGAGAATATTTTTATTTAAAAAATCGTGTTAATTATTTAGTGCAGTAATTTTTGTACACAGATCATTTTTATATGCTAATTTTCACAGCAATATTAGCTACCATGCCGTCCAAAGGCGCATATAGCTGCTTAAAAGTGGGATTCGAATAAGGCGGAATAACAATCTTTTCAAATTTGGTTTGCCTAACGTCAAGAAGGTTTTCTACATTTCCCACTATGGAAAAATTATCAAACATTTTTTCGAACATTACTCCAATCAGCCAGTAATCAGGTGAGTAGGCTCCTCCGTTTAACAATTCACTGCCGGTATAGAACGCTTCCACCCCGGTTCGCCAGTCGTCTTCCTGTTCATACGTTAAGGTTAAATTTAATTTATTTTTGGGAGTTAATTCCAAAAATCTTTTTTCGCTTTTGTAATTCATATACGCATCGGTAAAAGTGTAATCGGCAAACAACTCCAGGTCACCGAGTGTTAAATCCATGTTTGTATCGAAACCTTTTGCTTCTAGAGGTACAATAGAATTTTTATACAAAAGCATTCCGTTCAAAAGTGAGTCGCTCTGCCCGGTTAATGAATTATTCACTTTTGTATAGTAGAATGATTGGTCCAATGTTAAGCTGATGGCATTCCAAAATGTGCCGTTATAATTTATATCAAAACCTGTACTGAATGACTTTTCCGGTTTTATATTATTCCCGATAGGAGCAATATCCTGATATCCCCTCTCTTCTGCGATGTTCGAAAATATTGAAGGTATTTGATAACCCGTTCCTGCTTCCAATCGTGTATAAAAATTACTTGTGAATTTGTACATTATCGATATGTGAGGCAGATAAAATATCTTGTACTTGTCTTGATAATCTGTTCTAAAGCTGGGTTCAAGTATTAAGTGTTTCCCGATTGTCCAATCGTCCAGTAAAAAAGCTCCAAGTGTATTATAATTAAAACTTAAAGATGATTTTACTATTTGCTTATCGGGTGCAAATTGATCTGTATTGAAATTTAAACCAGCTACCAATTTATGATTCCCAGTTTTCATGAGGTAACTTAATTCGGAAAAACTTGAATACTGAATACCTTTGAATTTGTTTTCAGCTAATGAGAGATTGCGGCTGTACCTGCTCCAGCTGTTCTTGAAAGTTAATTTATTTCCGCTACCAAATGATTTGTCAAATTCGACACGGGTAACGGTATGAACGGATTTATTTTTATACACATACCGGTGAAGAGAATCCGGGGTATTTTGAATAGCAAAAATATCTCCGCCCTCTCTTGTATCGTATGAAATACTCACACCCCCCATTATAGAAGTTAAATCATCAATGTAATAAAATATTTTTGGCGCAATATTTAATTGATTAAACTTTGGTATGTCGGTGAATCCGTTATGATTAATATCCAGAGCCTTTTGAGCGCTGTAGCTGGTAAGAAAAGTTATTCCCAAATTGTTTTTTCTGTTCGTATAGAATGAACTGATATCTTTTTCGCCCTTTTGAGTAATGTTCAGCAGCAGAGACCACTTTGGTTTTAAAGTAGGTTTTTTAGAAATAAGATTAACAATACCTCCGATAGAGCCTGCTCCGTAAAGAGAGGATGCAGAGCCTTTAATTACTTCCACCTGTTTTAAATCCAGCGGAGGAATTTGCAGCAAACTGAGTTCTCCCGAAAATCCGCTGTACAATGGGAAGCCGTCGGATAATAATTGTGTATACCTTCCCGGTAATCCCTGAATTCTGAAAGTAACGCTGCCTGTAGCG
Organism: uncultured Ignavibacteriales bacterium; assembly: GCA_963751355.1. Classification (GTDB taxonomy): domain Bacteria; phylum Bacteroidota; class Ignavibacteria; order Ignavibacteriales; family Ignavibacteriaceae; genus CAVVVS01. The sequence goes on from CAVVVS010000035.1 coordinate 15,298, forward strand.
GGACTAGTTTGCTGAACAAGAATACCCGTGGTTTCGCCTAACAATTTCGAAATATTCCCTGGCTTTATTCCTATTTCTTCATTCACTTCATCGGTTCCCAGTACTTCAACTCTGGTAGGCACATCGGCAATTCTGTTTTCAGTTCTGGTTGAACTGACGGTAACTTCCCCAAGATTTACGGGCTGTTTCTCAAGCTTAATTATAATCCTCTTTTGCGTGGAATCATTCGGGAAAGTGATTTGTTCTTTTAAAGTCTCGTAACCCACATATGAAAATCTAATTGTGTAAGTTCCATCGGGTATTTTTTTAATATCGACGTTACCGTTACTACCCGAAGAAGCACCGATATCTAATTTGGTTACATAAGCATTTGCGCCGATTAAAGGCCGGAGTGATTCGGCATCGACTATTTTTGCTTTCAATAGATTTTGTGCAAAAAGAACGTGTGAGAACAAAACAATACAAGACAATAATAATATCTTCATTTTCATCGTATCCCGGTGTTTTAAGAACTTTACATGAAGTTACACGTTTCTATTAACTTAATAAATGTTTTAGAGTACATTACTTTTTCATTTCAAAGTTATATCATATAAAATCTTAAACTTATTAGTGAAAATATTTTAGAATTACGAATTATTTTTAATATCTTTAAATGCTTATATGATAAGGTATAATGAAAGATTACCTTAAATTGTACTCGTTTATAATTCTTCTTTGTTTTTTACAGGGTAATTAATATAGTTTTAATTCAAATTATACAGAAAATCAAATTTAATTGAGTCCGGAATGCATTTAAAAATTCTTACTCCCAAACAATCCCTAAATAAAGCTTTTCGCAAAGTTAATATTTACCGTGAGGAATTTGACATTTTCAGAAACAATCTTTCCATATTGCTGGCCAATATTGATAAGGAAGAAAGTGAAGAGAATGTAAAAAATCATCTGAAGGATTTTTTAAATGAAACATATTATAAAAATAAGCATTTGCTCAATACTAAAAACAGAACCGATTTAGTAATTTATTTAGAGAACAAACAGGACAGCAATGCCGGTGTACTGCTTGAAGTAAAGCGCCCCGCTAACAAACCGGAAATGATTACCCCTACAGATTTAAATAGGAAAGCATTCCATGAACTTATTCTCTATTATTTGCAGGAAAGAATTGAGCACAAAAACGATGAATTAAAATATTTGATTGCAACCAACATTTACGAGTGGTTCATATTTGATGCGGTGTTATTTGAAAATCTCTTTTATAAAAATTCTCAGTTGATTAAAAATTATAATAGCTGGAAAAACGATCAAAAAGTTTCAGGCAGAACAGATCATTTTTATGACGAAATTTTAAATCCGTTTCTTGAAAATCTTACTTCCGAAATATCATTTTCCTACTTCAATTTTTCTGATTACGTAAAACTTATTAATGTAACGGATAAGGAAATCGAAAAGAAATTGATTCCGTTGTTCAAAATTTTATCGCCTTCCCATTTACTGAAGCAGCCTTTCGTTAACGACAGCAATTCACTCGATAGAAATTTTTATAACGAACTTCTGCATATTATCGGGCTCGAAGAAGTGAAAGAGAAAAACAAAAAAGTAATTAACCGTAAAAAACCCGGTGAAAGAGAATACGGTTCATTCATAGAAAATACTATTCAAATACTTAAAACCGATGGGGCACTGGACCGGATTACCGGGCCTAAAAAATTCGGTGATGATGAAAAAGAACAGCTTTACCACATTGCTCTCGAGCTTTCATTAACGTGGATAAACAGAATACTTTTTCTTAAACTTCTGGAATCGCAATTATACAACTACCATTTAAATGAAGATTTTAAATTTCTTAACAGCAAAACAATTAGTGATTTTGATGAACTGTATAAATTGTTTCATTCCGTTCTCGCAGTAAAAGTGAAAGATAGAACGAAAAATGTAAATGAAAAATATGCAAGGATTCCATATCTGAACAGTTCTTTGTTCGAAAAAACCGGACTTGAAGATCAAGCAATAAGAATTAATATGCTGGACAACAGCGCCGAATTACAAATTTACAAAGCTACCGTTCTGAAAGACAATAAAGGGAAAAAGAAAAACGGAAAGCTTCCCGCACTGCAATATCTTTTTGAATTTCTTGATGCATATAATTTTACTTCCGACGGAAAAGAAGATATTGAAGAAGAGAGAAAAACACTTATTAATGCCTCCGTGTTAGGATTGATATTCGAAAAAATTAACGGTTACAAAGACGGCTCTTATTTTACTCCCGGTTTTATAACGATGTACATGTCCAGGGAAACAATCCGTCGGTCAATAGTTCAAAAGTTTAATGATAAATATGAATGGGGCTGCGAGAAATTCGACGATCTTAAAAATCATCTGGCGGTAAAGAGAAACACCAAGGATATTCTGGAAGCCAACGAAGTTATAAATTCATTGAAGATTTGCGATCCTGCCGTCGGGTCGGGACATTTTCTTGTTTCGGCATTAAATGAAATTATCACAATCAAATCCGAACTTGGAATTTTAGCTGATGAAAATGGTGTAGTGTTAAACGGGTATGAGGTAAAGATAGAGAATGATGAATTAATTACTACGTACAATTTCGGCGAAGAAATTTTTGAATATCATCCGCTGCAAAGAAAAAGTTTGTACGGCGGACAATCGCAGTCTCAAATAGTTCAGCAGACCCTGTTCAAGGAAAAACAAACTATAATAGAAAACTGCCTGTTCGGAGTTGATATAAATCCAAATTCGGTTAAGATTGCACAGCTTAGATTGTGGATTGAGCTGCTTAAAAATGCATTCTACACTAAAGAAAGCGGGTACGCAGAACTTGAAACCTTACCCAACATCGATATAAACATAAAAGAAGGAAACTCGCTGGTAAGTAAGTTTGATGTTAAACAGGATATCTTCTCTCACAGCGACAAACAAATACTAGATGTGTACAGATTAAATGTAGGGCTATATAAAAACGAATCCGACCACGAAAAACGTAAATCGCTTAAAAAATCCATTGAAAGTACAAAAAAAAGAATACGGGGATTTGCCGTTGACCCGCTGAAAAAAGAAAGAGACCAAATACAAAAACTAACCGAACAGCTGGAAAAACTTACTACCGGTGATTTTTTTGATAAAGAACGAAGTGCGCATGAACAGAAAAAAGTTGAACAAAAGATAGATGAAGTTAGCGCTAAAATAAATAAGCTGATGGAGCTAAAAGATAAAAAGGCAGAAGAATACAGAACACTTTACTCAAATGCTTTTGAATGGCGATTTGAATTCCCAGAGGTGCTTGATGAAGAAGGAAATTTTGTGGGATTTGATATTGTTATTGGGAATCCGCCGTATTATTCTTTGTCTAAAGCTCAGGAATTTTCTAAATATTTTGAAGAAGCCGGATACAAGACTTATACAAAAGGTGCTGATATTTATTGTTTGTTTTATGAAAAAGGAAATCAAATACTAAAGCAAGAAAGGTATTTAACTTATATTACATCAAATTCCTGGCTGCGCTCAATTTATGGTATTCAGTTGAAAAAATATTTTAATGAACATATGCATCCCATAAATTTATTAAATATTGAAGATATTCAAATATTTGAAGAGGCTACAGTTGAATCAAACATTATAATGCTTCAAAAAGATAATAAAAGCAGTTTTTTCCTTGTTGCCAATCTTGCTGCTAATTATGATTTTGGCTCATCATTATCAGATTACTTCAATGAAAATTGTTTTGAATTTAATATTCCCGATAATCCGGAATGGGTAATAGGAGATGAATCTTTTGTTAAATTGAAAATTAAGGTTGAAAAAGGATCAAAGTTATTAAAACAATTTGATATCGGAATAAATTTTGGTATTAAATCTGGGTTTAACTCTGCATTCATAATTGATACTGAAACAAAAAATGTACTTATTAAACAAGATCCAAAAGCTACAAAAATAATAAAACCTATTTTAAGGGGCAGAGACTTAAAAAAATATAGTTGTAATTATGCTAATTATTGGGCAATCTGTACTTTCCCAAGCATAAAATTAAATATTGAAAATTATCCTTCAATCTTAAATTATCTATTAAAATTTGGTAAAGGTAGATTAGAGCAAAGCGGAAAAAAAGGAAGCAGAAAAAAAACTTCACATAAATGGTTTGAAACTCAAGATTCAATCGTTTATTGGGAAGATTTCGAAAAACCAAAAATAATTTGGGGAGAAATTTCAGACGAGCCCAAATTTGCTTTTGATAATGACCATTTCTATGCAGAAGCAACTACTTTCATAATGACAGGCGAAAAACTTAAGTATCTTTTAGCAATTCTAAATTCAAAAGTAGCTGAGTGGTATTTTAAACAAATTGGCACAACTACGGGAATGGGAACAAACAGATGGAAAAAATATAAAATAGAATTGCTACCGATAAAAATTCCATCTGAAGAAATGGAAAATAAAATTGAAGATCTGGTAAATAAGATTATAGATACTAAAAAGTTAACCCCAAACGCAGACACAACCAAATTAGAAACCGAAATCGACCAAATTGTATATAAACTTTACGGATTAACGGAAGATGAGATAAAGATTGTAGAAGGGGAATAGATTTATTCGCAGATTTTCGGGGATGTAAAATTTACTATTTAAGTAAATTACTGTATTATATAGAATTTTTAACCATAAAAAACAACTAAACTTATGTCTGAAAATTCAAATATAATTCCGCCGCATGGTGGATACCGCAATTTGAAATCCTTCCAAATGGCAGAGATAGTTTATGATGCCACGGTGAAGTTCTGTGACCGTTTTATTGATAAAAGATCCGGTACTAAGTTGGTTTTATTTTATATCTAAATATTCTTTATCAACATTCCAACCGCTGATAGAAACCCTGGCGTTAGAGGTATTTTCACCCGGTTCGTAATCAATAAACACGGTCTTTTTTTCTCCCGGTAATATCGACACATAATTATCACTGTAAAACACCGGTAAGATTCTTTTGTTTGTTATTGAATCCACAAGAGAAATGCGGTTGAAAAATGCTACCGGTCCTCCCGGCGGATTATTTATTTTCACTTCGATTTGTCCTTTACTTATTCTCTTTGCTTCGGTAATTATTTTTGCTTTCATCATGTTCTGCAAACCGCTATAATTACCTGTTGAATCCGGGAGCCAGTAAAGATTATCGCTGAGCACTTTGCGGGAAGTGTTGAGTAATCTTAAATTCAAAAAGCAACCGTGAGCAGAGTATAATTTATTCAATACTTTCTTTAATGGAAAAATTTTCTGAACCGATGTAGGACTCATTTCAATAAACCACTGCAGAACTACCGAATCCCTGCCTGCCATATTGTAAGCCCTGGCTTGAATCATAAGATTATGGTACGGTTTAAAAGTTTGATTCGCCACCAATACCATTCCGTCCACAGGATTGTACATTGCGTGCAGAAGTTCGTCTGCATGATGTAGACCGTAAAGACCGCCGTTGGGATCGAGGTAATAATCGTACATTTGTCCGCGTAAAGCAGTCCACGGGTTTTGAGTTTTCCATATGATTACTCCGGTGTACCAATCCCACATATGAGCAATGTGCCCTTCCATAAGTGCCCGGTATTGATTGTAATTTACAAGTTGAGCCTTATCGGCAAAGTCTTTCACGCTGTTTGGTTTTCCGTATTTATCAATAAATTTTCCATAACCTATATATTTATGGTATCGCCACACCGAATCAATCACATGATTTGGATAATCGGGAATAATCATATCCTTTAAAGGAATAAATCGTTTAAGCGATTGGTAATCTCCCATACCGACCGATCCGACTTCAGAATTAAACGGGAACGAACGTTTTTCCCAAAAGAAACTAAGAGGCTGAATACTATATGTTCCGTCTCCGTTTCCGCCCTTGAAATTGTATGACATACTGTCGGTATTGGAATACTGGAAAAAGTAACGGGTACTGTCTAATGACGGCAGAATTGAATCAGCCATGGCATGCAGAATATCTTCAGGCGGAGGCATTTCATTACCTCCGCAGTAGAATGCCAAAGAAGGGTGATTCCGTATCATTTTAACCTGATCGGCAACGGATTCAATAAACAGTTTATGATCATCCGGGTAATTGCGTCTTGTCCATTGATCTTCTTTTTTCATCGGGTCCAGCCATTTACCGTTGCAGTCGCCCGAAATCCAAAAATCCTGCATTACAAGTAATCCGTATTTATCGCAGGCTTGATAGAACCCGGGTCTTTCGGTAAGTCCGCCGCCCCATATTCGAATCAGGTTCAGATTCATATCCCGGTGAAAACGAATTTCGGCATCATACCGTTCCGGCGAGAAGCGGAACATTTCATCCGATGTAATCCAGTTACCGCCTTTTATAAATATTTTCTGACCGTTTACAAAAACTTCACGGCTTCGCGTACGGTTGTTCCATCGGGTTTTAATTTCACGTATGCCTGTTGTTACCTCTTGTTCATCCAGTAATTGATTATCGCTGCTGATAAATTGAAATTCTATCTTATATAATGCTTGATATCCGTATCCGTTGGGCCACCACAGCTTCGGATTTTGTAAAGTATAATCGGGCAATTGAATTTTTTTTGTAGAACCGGGCAGCAGCACAACTTCTTTTTTTACTTCACTGCCGTCAATTATATACTGTAATGTTCCTTTTACAGGATTGCTATTAGGATTTTCAATTTCGGCACTGGCTCTGATGATTGCAGGAGTTTGCGGTTGTCCGGGAAATCTTTTACCGGGAACTATTGTGATAATATGCGGATTTTTCAGATTGACGGAATTGGTTTTTTCAATTGTAACTTTATCCCATATTCCGGTGTTCCTGTCGTGGATGGGCTGAATCCAATCCCAGCCTGCCACATATTGGCTGGAAACATTGTGCGCGATAGTGCCGTCGCCTCCCTGACCTCCGTTCGGATTACCGACAGGATCGGGAGGATATACCAGGACAGCCAGCCTGTTATTTCCATCCTTCGAAAGCAGAGAAGTAATGTTATAAGTTTGCCGCAGAAACATTCCGTAATGCGTTGTCTTGTTCAGTTTATGACCGTTCAAAAAAACATCGCAGCCGTAATTTACTCCCCGGAAGTGCAGCCAGACTTTTTCGCCGCCTGAAGGAACCATCTCCCGGAAATTCTTTACAAACCAGTAAGTGTAATAGTCGCGTCCCGTTTTATAAATATCTGGAATTTTTGCATTATTCATTCCGTAAAACGGATCGGGGATTAATTTGTTATTCAACAAAGTGGTAAGTATTGTTCCCGGTACGGTAGCGGGAAGCCAGTTCAATAACGGGAAAGATGGATTTGATAGTTCGGTTCCGGGTGATTTTACTTTTTTGATGTTTCTGCACACCCAGCCGGAATCTAATTCGTTCCGGTTTCCGGGATGACTAAATCCTTTTTCTTGTGTTGAAATGTTGGATGATACGCAGCCGGTTATTCCCCATATAATAAAGAAGAATAAAAATACTAATGAAATCCTTTTATACATCGCAAGAATAATCCTTTAATAGGAGAAGAATTGTTTTGAGCATGACGAAAATAGGGTATTGTTCGTAAAACCTCAAATTACGGTCTTCCAATTTATTATTCAATTAATTGTGATGCACATTATAAACGGATTTTGATTTTAGTAAGTCTCATTAGTATATTTGAACAAGTATTCAAATATGGAGTCGAAATGAATAACACAGCGCCGGTTTGCGAAATTGAGATTATCGATGTAGCAAAGGTAAAAGCGACAAAGGAAAATTTACCGCCTATTGAAACAACGTTTCAAATTGCCGGTGTATTTAAGCTTTTAGGAGATCCCACAAGGCTAAAAATAATTTTAGCATTAATCGAAAACGAGTTATGTGTGTGCGATCTTGCTGCGGTAATAAATGCAAGCGTTTCCGCAGTCTCCCATCAATTAAGATTATTACGAAGCGGAAAGCTTATCAAATTCAGAAAAGAAGGCAAGATGGTTTATTACAGTATAGATGATGATCATATTAAAAATTTGGTTGAACAATTAAAAGAACATGTAAACGAATAACTCACCTTATGCAAAAATATATATTAAAAAATATTGACTGTGCTTCGTGTGCGGCAAAGATTGAAGACGGTGTTGCAAAGCTTAGTGAAGTTAAGTTTGTCTCGGTTAATTTTGCAAACTCATCAATGATTATAGACACGAAAGATTTAGAAAAGGTAAAAAGTAAAATAAAAGAACTTGAGCCGGAAGTGGAAGTCGCTGAGTATGATGATAAAACAAGTTTTGTTTCCAAACACGAACTTGCCGAAAATAAATTGCAGCTCATTAAAATTGCAGCCGCCCTTATTCTGCTTATAACTGGATTAATATTTCAAAATGATATTCAAAATTCTCCTTACCCGGCTATTGAATATATAATATTTATTGCGGCGTACTTAATAAGCGGGTGGAAAGTTATCTACGGCGCAGGACGAAATATTATTCGCGGACGGGTGTTCGATGAAAAATTTTTAATGACCGTAGCGACATTGGGAGCTTTTGCGATTCACGAAATGCCGGAAGGCGTGGCGGTAATGTTATTCTATGTTGTGGGAGAATTATTTCAGGATATTGCAGTAAACCGTTCCCGCAGATCAATAAAATCTTTACTTGAAATTAAACCCGATTATGCGAACTTGAAAGTTGACGGAAAAATAAAGAAAGTTTCCCCTGAAGAAGTTAAAATGGACGATGAAATTATTGTTAAAGCCGGGGAAAAAGTACCGCTGGACGGAATAGTAATTGACGGAAACTCGTTCGTTGATACTTCGGCATTAACAGGTGAAAGTGTGCCCAAAAGAATAAAACCGAATAACGAAATATTAGCCGGGATGATAAACCAATCCGGACTGCTTACCATTAAGGTGAAAAAAACTTTCGGTGAATCTTCCATATCGAAAATCCTAAAACTAGTTGAAAATGCAGCGTCAAAAAAAGCAGCGACAGAAAAATTTATTACTACTTTTGCCAAATATTATACTCCCGTAGTAGTAATAGGAGCATTACTGCTCGCGGTTCTGCCGCCTCTGTTGATTATGGGCGCAGCTTTCGATGATTGGATTTATCGTGCTTTAGTTGTACTTGTTGTTTCGTGTCCGTGTGCATTGGTTATAAGTATTCCCTTAGGATATTTTGGGGGAATCGGCGGGGCATCGAGACGCGGAATTCTGATTAAAGGCTCTAATTACCTGGATGCTTTAACAAACGTAAAAACTGTTGTGTTCGATAAAACCGGAACTCTTACAAAAGGGGAGTTTAAAGTTTCGAATATTGTTACTGTAAACGGTTTTACAAAGGAACAGATACTGAGATATGCAGCCCACGCAGAAGCAAATTCAATTCATCCAATTGCTCATTCAATTATTGATTTATACAAACCTAAAATTGAGCAGTCTGAAATTACTTCTATTTCAGAAATACCGGGTCACGGAATAAAATCGGTAATTGAGGGAAAAGAAATACTTGCAGGGAATGATAAGTTATTGCATAAAGAAAATATTGAACATGATATTTGTGATGTCGAAGGTACATCTGTGCATATTGTTGTCGATAAAAAATATGCCGGGTATATTGTTATATCCGACAGCCTGAAGAGCGATTCAATTGAAGCAATCCGGGATTTGAAACAGAGGGGAATAAATACGGTAATGCTTACCGGAGATAATAAAACTTCCGCGGAAATCTTTGCACGAAAATTATCTATCGGCAAATATTTTTATGATTTACTTCCCGAAAATAAAGTTGAACAGATTGAAAAATTACTGCATGCCGGAAATAAAAACAAAGTTGCTTTTGTCGGTGATGGAATAAACGATTCCCCGGTTATTGCCCGTGCAGATGTTGGAATTGCGATGGGAGCTTTAGGCTCGGATGCCGCTATTGAAACCGCAGATGTTGTCTTGATGACGGATTCCCCATCAAAAGTACCCGAAGCAATTGACATTGCAAAGAGAACCAGGATGATCGTTTGGCAGAATATATACTTTGCGTTAGGAGTAAAACTTTTTTTCATTGCTCTCGGTGTTCTGGGTATTGCAACAATGTGGGAGGCGGTGTTCGGCGATATGGGCGTGGCGTTGATAGCCGTGTTTAATTCGATCAGAGTTTTAAAGAATGTAAGTTAGTAAGATGTAAAGGTTTTTTGATGATGCATAATCATACGGAATCTCGACAAATTAATAATCATAACAAAGCGTTCATATTTGGAATTACATTAAACGTAATCTTCATTGTTATCGAAGTTATTTTCGGTTTGTTAATTAATTCAATGGCTTTGATTGCGGATGCCGGGCATAATTTAGGTGATGTGCTGGGTCTGTTACTTGTATGGGGTGCGGCATATTTAGCAAAAACAGCAGTAACCAAACAAAGGACTTATGGATTAAGAAAAACCACGATTTTAGCCGCGCTTTTTAATGCAATTATCCTGCTGATTGCCGTAGGTGCGATTACAATTGAATCGATAAGAAAAATTATTGAACCCGAACAGGTTGCAGGCACAACCATGATTATAGTAGCGGGAACCGGGGTAATCATAAATTCAATAACGGCATTTCTTTTCATGAAGGGGAGAGAAAAAGATTTAAATATAAAAAGTGCTTTTGTTCATATGGCTGCAGATGCGGGAATTTCCCTCGGTATTGTGGCAGCAGGTTTTATAATAAACCTTACAGGTTACTATCTGCTCGATCCGGTAATAAGTTTGGTGATTGTAATAATAATTACAATCAGCACATGGAGTTTATTGAAGGATTCTTTTCATCTTTCAATGGATGCCGTACCGAAGGATATAGATTTTGAAGAAGTAAAAACTTTTTTAAGTAATATTGCGGGAGTTAAAGAAGTTCACGATCTTCATATCTGGGCGATGAGCACAACCGAAACAGCATTAACTGCACACTTAGTGATACCGGAAGATAAAAAAGATGATAAATTTTTAAATAAAACTTGCAGTCTGCTTCACCATAAATTCGGAATAGAACATTCCACAATACAGATTGAACGATCGGCGCAAAGCTCTAACTGTGCAAACCAGAATGTTTAATTTTCTTAAATTGCCGGGTATTCATTTGTCAAACGCAGATTCGATAATTATTATGTCGCCTTAAAAGAATCATTTTTTTATTCCTAAAAAATTAATCCCTAATACAATTTGGACAGATTTGAATTCTTTTTTTTAAAGAAAACAATATTGTTGAGATTAAAAGAGTTTTGTATTTTGCGTTGGTTATTTTTTATGCAGTGATTATTGAAGCCAACAATTTTGAATCATATAATAAGCTAGAAATATCGGAGTAACTTTATCTTTGAAGTTATCAAATCTAATTTCACTAGTCATTACTTACCAATTATATAGATAACAGAGGTTAAACTATGCGTAATTCTATTAAATTTTTATTGCTTTTTATTACTGTCACTACTCTTATCTCATGCTCACAGTTTCCGTTGTTTACAAAAGAAGGTGCTAATCAGGGTAAACATTTTATATTTGCAACATGGGCAAACGGTGATAGTGGAAGAACAGATGCACAGTGGGACAGCGTATTTACAAAATTTCATGACGCAGGAATAACAGATTTTTTTATAAGCGCATCGCCGAATGAATTAAGAAGGATGGTGGCTCTTACAAAGGATAAAGGTATTAGAATTCATGGTTGGATATGGACGCTTAACAGACCGGGCGATACAGTTGCACAAAAACATCCGGATTGGTATTCGGTGAATAGGAACGGACAAAATAGTTTGGAATATAATCCTTATGTTAAACATTACCAGTGGTTAAGTCCTTTTAGTAAAGGTGCAAGAGAACACGTTAAACAGAATATAGAGGCAATTGCTGAAGTTAAAGGATTGGCTTCTGTTCATCTGGATTTTGTGCGATACTGTGATGTAATATTAGCTACTGCGCTTCAGCCGAAATACAATTTGGTGCAGGATCATCAAATGCCGGAATACGATTTCGGATACCACCCGGAAGCACGCAAAGAATTTAAGAAACTCTTTGGTGTCGATCCGATGAAAATGGCTCATCCTGAGTTGAGTAATGAATGGCTGCAATTCCGGTTGAATGCAGTTACTTCCCTGGTAAATGAATTAGCGGGCATAGTGCATAAGCATAAAATGAAAATATCCGCTGCGGTATTTCCCTACCCTGAACTTGCAAGGAAAAAAGTGCGCCAGGATTGGAGTTCATGGAACCTGGATATGGTGTTGCCGATGATGTATCATAATTTTTACAATGAAAATATAAATTGGATAGGTTTTAGTACCGCACAAGGTGTTAGAGAAATTCATGGAAGATATCCGCTTTATTCCGGTCTGTTCATTCCTGCGCTTTCTCCTAAGGAATTGAAAGAAGCTATTTTGATTTCGAAAAAAAATGGAGCAGCAGGAGTGGCATTTTTTAGTATGAGGTCATTAAGTGATGAACATTTAAAGGTGATCAAGCAGTTGAATGATGAATTTAATGCAGGGCGGCAGCAACTTTCAAAAAATTGAGAGGCTATTCTCCGGCGAGAATTATAAAGATATTGTAAAAATTAAAATTTATTTTCTTCGCGTGTTTTAGAATAAACTGTCTTTGTTGAAATAAAAACAGTTTTGTAACTTATAGATGTTATTCTGCAAAATGAAGTGTTTGTTACTCCAAGTAATCCGGAATTATTGGGCTCGATAATTTTGCTATAGAAACGTTATCTTTATGAAATTATGAAGTAGTACTTCTCGGATTGCATATCCTTGCCAATTCATGAAAGGCATTAGTGCTTTACCAATATAAATCATTTATGAAGTATTTTTTCAGAAACCGGCGGCTCAGATTGTGATAGAAAAATATTAAATATAACCTAATATTTTAGATTAATCTTAAAAAAATAAACCATCTCTACAAGAAGAAGGAAATAATCAATGAAAAATTCTGTTAAATTTATGTTGTTCTTTATAACTGCAACTATTTTTATTTCTTGTTCCCAACTGCCGGTGACTAAGAAAGAAAGTTCGAACAATAGTAAACCTTTTATTTTTGCAACCTGGACAAATGGTAATCCTCACAGAACCGATGCACAATGGGATAGTGTATTTACCAAATTTCACGATGCAGGAATAACAGATTTTTTTATACACGCATCACCCTCCGAACTAACACGAATGGTTCGCCTTACTAAGGATAAAGGAATAAGAATTCACGGTTGGATATGGACTCTGAACAGACCAGGTGATACGGTTGCAGAAAAACATCCCGACTGGTATTCGGTAAACAGGGAAGGCAAAAATAGTCTTGAATATAATCCGTATGTGAAATATTACCAGTGGTTAAGTCCTTTTAGTAAAGGTGCAAGAGAACATATTAAAAATAATATTGAAGCCATTGCCGAGGTTAAAGGCTTAGCTTCTGTTCATCTGGATTATGTTCGTTATTGCGATGTATTTTTAGGCACCGCTCTTCAGCCCAAATATCACATAGTTCAGGATCATCAAATGCCCCAATATGATTTCGGCTACCATCCGGAAGCACGTAAAGAATTTAAGAAACTTTTTGGTGTTGATCCTATGAAAATGGCTCATCCTGAGTTGAGTAATGAATGGCTGCAATTCCGGTTAAATGCGGTAACTTCACTTGTAAATGAATTAGCAGATATAGCGCATAAGCATAATACAAAAATATCAGCCGCAGTATTTCCCTACCCTGAACTTGCCAGAAATAATGTGCGCCAGGATTGGAGTTCATGGAATCTTGACCTTGCACTACCTATGTTATATCAGAAACCTTATAATGAAAATATAAACTGGATTGGATTTTCTACGGCTCAGGGAGTCAGAGAAGTACACGGTAGATTTCCGATTTATTCAGGTTTAGCTGTTTCCACACTTTCTCCTGAACAACTGAAAGAGGCTATTTTGATTTCGAAAAAAAATGGAGCTGCGGGAGTTTCATTTTTTAGTATGAGATCTTTAAGCGATGGACGATTAAAGGTAATTAAGCAGTTATATGATGAATTTAATTCTGCTGAACATCAGATTTCAAAAAATTAAATATTAACAATTAGGTTATTGTCTTCAAAAATCATGATATCCTTCTTGTCGAAAAAGAAGTTACACAGAGTTCACTGAGAACGCACAAAGAGCCTCTGAGAAAATTATTCTTTGTGGTTCTCTGATGTTCTCCATGTCCTTTGTGTAAATTTTACATAGTTAGGATTCATAAAAAGAGCTTTTAAGTTATGCTTTATTGCATTACAAAATCATTCTCAACTTAATTCTGAATTGATTTTTATATCTGTTTTTTTGCATCTTTGTTTCAACTTTGGGGTTGTTTAATTTGTTTTTTTGTACAATACTCATTTACTGTTATTTAAGTACTTTAAACACCCAAAAGGATTTTTTATTTTATTCAATTGCTCAGTTTAGGGTATAATAAAATTCAGGGGATGGTTAAATGGAGTTATCAAATCAAAATAGAACTGTTTTAAGCTTATCTTTTCCATTAATAATTCTAATCATTATAGTCAGTTATGCCGGTATTTTTATTCAGGGAACGTATTCGAAAGAGACAGCTAATTGGACGGCACAGGCACTCGGTCAGGATATTATTGACCTTTTTCTGGTAACTCCATTTTTACTATTTACTTCGTGGTTTTCGTATAAAGACAATAAATTCGCTTTGATGCTATGGGGCGGCGGGATGGTATTTGTTATTTACACTTTCTTAATATACTGTTTTGCTCTTCATTTTAATTATTTGTTCGCCCTTTATTGTTTTATTTTAGGTTTGTCTTTTTACTCCTTTTTATATTTCCTCCTGTCGCAGAATAAACAACCTGTAACAGTTTGGTTCGATGGTGATATACCAGCCAAAACTACCGGAATCCTTTTTATAGTTACTTCGTGTCTCTTCTATTTCCTCTGGCTTTCAGAAATTATTCCGTCAATGATAATTAACTCAGTGCCTAAAACGGTATTAGAAACCGGCTTGTTTACAAATCCCGTGCATGTAATAGACCTGGCTTTATTATTACCGGGAGCATTTGTTGTAGGAATTTTATTATTAAAGAAAAAACCATTGGGTTTATTACTGGCCCCGGTATTGCTTGTGTTTTTTATTCTGATGTCTATAACAATTGGAACATTAATAATTGTAATGAAAGCTAAAGGTATTGAGGCTGAGTATTCAATTGCAGTAATTTTCTTCATACTTGCTTTTATTTATATCGTACTATTGGTTAGATATTTAAAAAATTTTAGAGGTGATTTTTGAAAAAAATTAAGGCAACAGGAATAATCCCCTTTTTTATTTTTCGACTTAATTATTTACCGGTTGTACTCAACAGCATTCATTTAGAAATTTGACCGTTAAAGCCGGAATAATCATCATTCATAAATATTTAGTTTTAAAAATTATAATTTTTCCTATTTTGTAATTGCAACTTAACAAGGGTTAATCCGAAATGACAACATTTATACTTTGGCTTTTATTACTTTTCTTTTGCTGGCCCATGGCATTGCTGGCAGTGATTGCTTATCCATTTATATGGCTGATATTGCTTCCGTTTCGTTTGATCGGTATTACGTTTACTGCTTTGTTTAGGTTATTGGAAGCAATCATCACTTTGCCGGTAAGAATTTTAAGAGGCCCGTCAGGGTTAAGATGACTTAGTTTAGTGTTTAATATTGTAATTGGAAATTACATATTATGATTTAATATTTATCACCGGGAAATTATTTCCTACTATAACTTTCCCAGTTTAAATTATACTATCAATTATGCTTGAGACGCATGCGATGCGTCTTCACTTAAAAAGAGATGTGTATCTTTTCTGAACATGATCATTACTAACCGCAATTCTTAATGCATTTCTGCTGCCGACGATAATCATAAGTTTGCTTGCGCGGGTTACGGCAGTATAAATAAGATTACGCTGCAGCATAATGAAGTGGGTGGTTGTAAGCGGTAAAATAACACAGGGGTATTCACTGCCCTGACTCTTATGAACCGTAATTGTATAAGCTAAAGTTAAATCTTCTAATTCTGATGAATCATATTCGATTAAACTGTTACCGAAATTAATTTTTATGACATTTTTCTTTGTGTCATAATCCGCAATAAATCCGATATCGCCGTTGAATATTTCTTTTTCATAATTATTACGTAGCTGCATTACTTTATCGCCTATTCGATATCTGAACTTGCCGCGTTTCAATATTTCCATATTCTGATTTAATCCATTCTGCAAAACAACGTTTATATTATCGGTTCCGGTCAGTCCCTTATGCATGGGGCTTAATACCTGTATATCCGAAGCGGCATTGAAATTATATTTTGCAGGAAGCCTGCGCTGACATAAATCCAAAATGATTCCGGGTATATTTTCTTCGTTGTTTTCCTCGATGAAAAAAAAGTCTGCGTCCTTATTAACACTCAAATCGGGAATCATCCCTTTATTTATATCATGAGCCGTTCTGACTATTTTACTTTTTTCTGCCTGACGAAAAATTTTTGTTAATGTGATTACCGGTAGTAATTTGGAATTTATTAGGTCTGCTAAAACATTTCCCGGACCAACCGAAGGCAGTTGATCAACATCTCCCACCAAAATTAAAGTAGTGTCATTATCAACCGCCTCTAATAAATTGTTCATCAAAAAAGTATCCATCATTGACACTTCATCAATAACAAGTAAATCCGTTTCCAATTGATTTTCTGAGTTAATATTAAAGAATTCACCCATTGGATTATACTCAAGCAGACGGTGGATTGTCTTCGCTTCACGTCCGATTACTTCACTCATTTTTTTTGTCGCTCTTCCGGTGGGGGCAGCAAGCAAAATCTTTTTCTTTAATCCCTGATAAAGTTTTATGATTCCTTTTAAAGTTTCGGTTTTACCGGTACCAGGACCGCCTGTCAAAATTAATATTTTGTATTCAACTGAACTTTTAATTGCATCAATTTGCTCCGGGGAAAAATTCTTACCTGTCAATTTCAATAGTTTATTTAATGATGCCGGAGAAGTACCGGAAAAAGAAAGCAAATCATTAACGCGTGTTTCAATTCCTTTTTCTGCATTATAATGCAAAGAAAGATAGACTTTTTCATCTTCAACAAAGACCTTATTTTCATCGAATAATTCTTTTACATGCGGATCGGATTTTACCAATTCAAAATCAAGCAGATTCCTGCAATGTTCAATCAGAACATTTTCCGGTAAATAAACATGACCGGTACGGGATGCCTCGGTTAAAACATGAATTATTCCTGCTTTTATTCTATACGGATGAGTCTCATTAAAACCTGCACTCCTCGCCATTCTGTCGGCAAGTTTAAAACTTATTCCCCTGATATCATAAGCCAGGCGGTAAGGATTCGCTTTAATTATGTCTTTTGTTTTATCGCCGTACATGCGATAGATTTTCATTGCATAAGTCGTGCTTAAACCGAACGACTGCAGAAAAATCATTATGTCTTTTATCCCTTTTTGTTCTTCCCAGCTTTTCTTTATGCTATTAATTTTTTTCTTGCCAAAACCGCTGATTTCGCCTAGTCTTTCGATGTTATTATCGAAGATTTCAAACGTTCTTTCACCGAACTTCTCGACTATTTTTCTTCCCGTTTTTTCACCGATGCCTTTAATAATCCGGGAACTGAAAAATTTTATAATACCTTCCTTAGAAGTCGGGTAAAGGATTTTAAAAGTTTCTATTTTAAATTGTCTTCCGAATTTGGGATGCGTAACCCATTCGCCCGTAAACTCCACGTTTTCACGGGAATCGAGGCGGGGCAAATTTCCTACAACAGTATTTCCGTTTTCCAATCTGATTACACAGTATCCCGACGCTTCATCGTAAAATAAATAAATATCAATGCTGCCGGTTATTAATTCCATTTCCAAAAATTTAATTATTTTTTATCAATTTTATAAGGTTCAAGCAACTAAGTTAAAAAAAATATTTCCATTCGGGATATGAAGATATAAAATCTTACATCAGTAAGAATATCGTAATTATTTATAATAAGATAAAATATGAGAATTTCATAAGTAAAATTTACGAAAGGAAAATTGAATACTGGATACATTGAATTCCAAATATAATTTCCTCAAATTTGTATTGCGGCTACACTGAATACTAAACAGGAATCAAATAGAAATAAAATTGTTTAAGTAATATAGCTTATTCTTCATTTGTTTATAAAATTAAAATTTATTCTAAGTAAGAATTCTCGGATTTGTATTCATTCAATTCTTAATGTTGCATTTATTAATAAACGTAAAGGGTTCGGAAAACGATTTAATAATTTGGAAATCAATTAAAATTGATGCCAAAATCAAAAATCTGTGATATTATATGTGCAGGAAAAATATTGCGAATTGAGCTGGACAGGCTATTAATAACTTAGGATTTTAATCCTAATCAAGATTTAGAGAATATTGAAAAAAGCAAAATGATTGCAAAAGAAAATTTGCTGAAATTATTTAAAAAAGAGTTTACAACTACACTAAAGGTTATGCGCGCATATCCTGAGGATAAACTGGATTTTACTCCTCATGAGCGTTCAAAAACGGCAAAACAAAACATGGCTACTTTTGTTTTTGAAATGTACCTGATGAAATCATACGCATTTGGTGCAAGTGTGGAAAGCGCCGTATTTAAAAATTATTCGCCTGATGAATTTATGATGATGATGCTGTTCGATCAAATTCATCACCGGGGACAAATGTCTGTGTATATCCGTTTAGCCGGAGGGAAAGTGCCCTCAATATATGGTCCTTCTGCAGATGATTCTTCAACCAATTTGTAAAATATTTCTGAAAGTTATTTTTAATTATGGACATTAAATTTTTTAAAACGCAGGCTGACTGGCGAAAGTGGCTTTTAAAAAATCATAATTCTGCCGATGAGTTGTGGGTAGGTTTCTATAAAAAAGCTTCGGGTAAACCAAGTATTACATGGAAGCAATCTGTTGACGAAGCACTTTGTTTCGGCTGGATTGACGGGATCAGAAAGAGCATTGATGAGGTCAGTTATAAAATTCGGTTTACTCCGCGCAGAAAAGGCAGTATATGGAGCGCGGTAAATGTTAAACGTTCGGAAGAGTTAATAAAGCTTGGTCAAATGCATGATTCGGGGTTTGAAGTTTTTAACAACAGAGATAAAAAGAAAACCAACCGGTATTCATTCGAACAGAAAAAGGTAAAGCTTTCCGCTGAATACGAGAATAAATTTAAAGAGAATAAAAAAGCTTGGGAATATTTTCAGAATAAATCTACATATTATAAAAGAAGAGCAACATGGTGGATTATAAGTGCCAAAAGAGAAGAAACCAGACAGAGACGACTTTCAACTTTGATTGAGGATTCTGAAGCAGGAAGAATAATCGATGTGATGAATATTTCGAAGAATAGAAATTGAACTGCATTTTTTAATATTAAATCAAATATCACAACTAAAATAGAAGGATAATATCTCCACTTTAAATTTTAATATATATAGGATTGAAATTCGTTCATTATTATTTAATTAATTCATTTATAAATTTCATGAAAAAAAATTGTTTTATAATATTATTAATCTCGCTTTTTATTTTTCAAAATAAATCAGATGCTCAATGGATTAAAACAAACTTACATTATACAGGCTATGTGTTATCTCTTGCTGCTTACCGGGATGGCAAAGGCAACTATGATATTTTTGCCGGTACTTTCGGTGCAGGATTGTATCTATCTACCGACAACGGGGAAAGCTGGGGAAAAATTAATTCAGGATTATCGAATCTTACAGTGCGTGCTCTCACTGTTTCGGGTAAAAAAATCTTTGCGGGAACCGACGGAGGCGTATTTCAATTAAATACTGATGGCAAAAACTGGAAAGCGGTTAACATTGGGCTTACTAATTTATCTATCAGATCTCTTGCGGTTTCATTCAATAAAGCAGACAGTACGGAAATATTTGCCGGCACATTGAATAAAGGGTTATATCTTTCCAGCGATTATGGTAAAAACTGGGAAGCGGTAAATAATGGTTTAACGGCAAAGGAAGTAATGTCTATTGCTATTTCTTCCAACGGATCAGGGGGAAAAGATATTTTTGCGGGAACTATCGGCGGAGGTGTTTTCCTTTCGACCAACAATGGTTCAAGTTGGAAGCAAATAAGTAAAGGATTGAAAAATTATTACATACGTTCGATTGCAATCGATGGGGAAAAAATATTTGCCGGTACTTTCGGCGGAATATACATGTCAGCCGATAACGGAGCAATTTGGAAAGAGATGAACAATGGATTAAACAAAGGCAATGTTTGGACATTATTAATTCCTGCAAGAGAAAAATTAGGAAAGAATGTTTTTGCGGGTACTTTAAACAAGGGAGTATATCTTTCGACCGATAATGGAACAAACTGGATTCCCATTAATAAAGGGCTGCCGAACTCTCAAATCTACTCACTTACCGTTTCCTCCGGTGAAGGAGAAAATTCATTTCTCTTTGCAGGAACGTTTGGCAAAGGTGTATGGAAAATTCCAATATTGAAAATAAAATATCCTGAATTACGCTGAAATGAATGATATTATTAAAGCAATGCATTCTCCGAAAAGCATCTGCAAAAAATGAACATTTGTTTTTAGACATGGTTATAAAATAGTGCCCTGATATCCCGCGAATTCTTCATATTACTTCAAACAAAGTTCAGTATCAAAACTCAAACTAAATTCACCGGTACAGATCTGCCGTTTACCGATTAATTATTTAAAAAATCTTAGCAGTACCGTAATTTTTTAAACGAAAAAAAATAATCCCTTCAGAAAGGAGATAATTGTGAGTGCTTTAATCTTTAAAACCGATATAACTTCAAAACAAGATTTTATAAGAATTCAAAACATGATATGTAAAATCCGGAAAGTTGATGAGTACACGATTGATCTGGAAGACGTAGATAAAGTATTAAGAATACTGTCCGATTCTATAACCATAACCGAAGTGGAAAATGAGGTTGGGATGCTGGGTTTTTATTGTAAGGAATTGGAAGACTAAAATACAAGGAAAATTAAACTTTTGAAAAGAAAAAATTGTTATAATATATGAATGGAAAGATTAAAGAAACTACCAGTGATTGAGTATCTGAACAACTGGCGGAAGCAAAAGCTAATCTCGAACTATAAATAGCAAATTGATTTATAGACGGAGTAATTGGATTAGTTATTGCTTCATTTCTGCAAATGTTCACGGTTTCTACATTGAATTTCGGTTCATTTGCGGAATTAACTTTTTCATTTGCTCTTTCACCGGGAATAATTATCGTATCATTGGTTTTTGCGTTATTTATAAGATTCATAGGCTGTTTTCTTCCATCGGTACGTGCGGCAAGGCTAAATATTGTCAATGCTCTCAGAGAAGCATAAACGCAGGTCAACTGGACAGGTTGACCTGCAATTATTGGACAAAGGTAATTATATAATTAAACATATCCGGTTGCTTCAATCATGCTGTTTTCTATTTCCAGCATTTGTGCCATTGCTTTACTCATAGAACGGCGGACAGGAAGAAGTTCTTTCCTCGCAATTCTTACACTTTTGTTGGCTTCATCGAAATCATTAGCAAAAAAATGATTCAATACCTGCGATGCTTCGTTTGATAGCCATGCAGTTATATTTGAAAGGTTATCTACAAAGCCTCCCTCTACTTCCGCAAAGGTTGAAAAGAGTCTTTGAAGAGCATCGTTATCTTTTTTATTCAATAAATTGCTGAGCCATTTATCTAAGAATTTATCGTAAATATTATTAATGCGATGGCAATGACCGCGCGCTTTGTTCCACCTTAAACTCAAAGTGTTTCCCTCCAGCAAATTTAGTTTTTCCAACTCATTGGCATTATCGTCGGTGGGACTTAAGGAAATAGATAAATACCTGGCTATCTCCGTATCGGTAGCAGTGTACAATCGATAAATTTCTTCCAACGCTGTGATGAAATTGGATACCGCCTCTTCCGGTTGATTGACGGAAGACTCTTTCACTTTTTTCACAACAACTTCAAGAATTCCAAATTGGTCGGCAAGATCCAATAAAGGTTTGAATGGTAACATAACTGCCCCCTTATGTTTTTATTTATAAAGTAAAATTAAACCGGTTGTAATACATTGCAATTTCAATTCTATTGGAAGAATTATGGTTATAGTTATTAAAGAATAATTTCATCTTTGGTAACAGCAGATTCCTACTTCCTCATTGGTAATTACCGCGAAATCCGAACGACCCTCCGTCCATGCACCTGCATCGATGTAAATGTTTTTCCCGTTATTAAAATTTGTATCTAGGTAAGGATGATGTGTATGCCCGATTATACAGATTCTTGCATCAGGCATGTCGGGAATTTTTTCGAGACGGTTAGCATAATAGTTGAAATATTTTACTCCGTACGTTTTTTGATAATCATCTTCAGAAGGATAATCATAAACAGGATCTTTGCCCGAACGGACACCGAAAGAGTAATTATTATCCTTTGGAATAAGATTAGCTTGAATAAGGAAGTTGGCAAAAAATTGGTTAATATCCCTAATAGTTTTAAAAAACAATTGACTGATTTCCCACAAAGAGGCATTAGGATTCGAAAAATCTTCCCAGCGGTCGGCAGTAAATCCGTGTTCAAGGTAAACTTTCCCTTCATTTGCGGCGAATGTAAATGAAGGGAAATGCCGAAGTTCAAAATCATGATTACCGTAAAGAAAATGTGTTCTCATCCCGTTCATTGTATTAACGATACGATCGTAATCCGGGTGAGACATTCTGATTTCAGTACCAGTAGCATTGGTCCCTGCCGCGCTCATTCCCGGAAACCTTTGCTCATATATATCACCAATCTGGTAGATACGCAAAGTCTTATTTTGCAAAGCTAACTCTTCTTTCAATGTATCGAGATGGTCCAGAAAGCTGATCATAGCTAATGCACCGAATTTAAAATTGTCAAGCGGAGAACTATAGATGTACATATGCATATCAGGAATGACAACAAGAATATCGCAGCTTTTTAAAACAGGCTGCCAATCAACAGGAATCGGAGAAGGTTTACCGTTGTTGGTTATTATTTTAATTTTATCATTTCCTCTTATGAAATCCTGCTCAATCTTCATTTTAAATTACCTCCATTGGTAGGAATTTACAGGCTCGTTATTTAATTCTAAAAGTTCTACCGGGTAAATTTCGTACTGTAAATCTTTTAATAAAAATGTTCGACCATCGCTTAGAACTCTAATTGTGTACCAGTAAGAAATCTTGGGCCAGGGATGATCTTTATAATGAATCTCGGCATATAAATTTTTATTTTGCGGGATTATTGAAGATGAATTTTCAACACTAAGTGCGCGGGAGTTTTTCAGACAGGTGATAACAGATTTAAATACAGTATCGCTTAAAAAAATATAAAGAGTATCACCCGCGGAAATATCAAGTCTGTAAAAATCCGGGAATTGATACCACACATAAAGTTTACCTTTATCGGTATCATATTCATCCATAAAAATTTGAATATTAGGATCCGTATAAATGCGTCCCAACCCCTCTTTTTCTTCCAATTGTTGTTTACTGCCGAGGCCGGCAACAAGTATTTTTGTCCTTTTGTAATTGTCCGGATAATTTTTAAATAATTGAGTAACTATATAATAAGGCATTCCCTTAATTAATTTACCTTCATCAAGGCTGTCGAGCAAAGAAGTTGAACCAACTTGCTCTTTGAACATTTGATAATCCGGATCGTGAATTACCGGTTTATGAATGCAGCCGGAATTAATAAGGAATAATATTAAAATTGATAACAAAAAACAGAATCTCGTATATTTCAATTCAAACCTCCGTTATGTTAATAGCACATAATGATACTTGTGAAGTTTTTGCTGGAAATTATTGAGATTGTTCCTGAATAATTTAAAACAATTAATTACCTGACATCTTATTTATATTTCCGTGTAACTATAAAGATTCACATTCTTATTAATAACACGAACGATTCCCGGATTTTATTCGTAAATGAAATAAAAAATATTCGTCGATAAGAGAGATAGTTTATTTAATTGAGCCTGGAAGAGAAAAATGAAAAACCCCAATAAAAGGAAATACGGATATCAATTTAGGAACCAATATTCTGCGGGTTTTTGTATTCCTTTATAGGAACATAATTAAACAGAGTTAATTAGTCAACTGAAAAAATAGTTCCTTTTTATTCGAATCATGATAGAGTTTAAATAACTTTACCGCTTAAGCCGTTAAATCGGTTAAAATCCTTTTCATCAAATTCTTTGCAAGCGGAATTTTGTAGCTGTTCATTTCAAGTGCATAAGCGTTCTTAAACATCTCATCAGCCAGTTTGGAAAGTGAATCATCATTTATTGTTAAACCGCTGAGTTTTTTGTTAACGATTTCATTTTGCCACGGAATGGGAGCAACTCCGCCAAAAGCAATACTGCCTGATTTAATACCGGCTGAATTTTTAAGAATTACAGATCCCACGCTCACAACAGCAAAGTCCCAAACATGTCTCTCTTTAAATTTAATGTAAGTACTTTTGGTATTGGAAGGTAAATCGGGTATAATAATTTTTTCAATAATTTCTCCCGATTCCAGAATATTTTCTTTCGTATGATTTTTCTCCGGTAATACGAAAAATTCGCTTAGCGGAATTTGTTTCATCTTATCGTTCGAAAAAATGGATACCTTTGCGTTCAGAGCGAGCAGCGCCACTGCAGTATCGGAAGGATGTACAATAAAACAAGGTCCTCCTCCAAGGATGCAATGATATTTATTATTTCCATCGGCTGCATAACAAATATCACCGCCCTTTCGCAGGCAATGGAAATCTCCACGGAAATAAAAGCAGCGTGGTCGCTGGCAAATGTTTCCGCCTAGCGTGCCTACATTTCTGAATTGAGGAGTGGCTACTTCTTTTGCTGCATCAGATAGTATTGTATATTTATTTTGTATTACCGGATGTTCCGCAATATCCGTTAATGTAACTAAAGCTCCAATCTCAAGTCCTTTGCCTGGTGAATATTTAATTGTATTCAATCCCTGAATTTTTTTCAAGTTAACAATTATCTCCGGCGTAATAATATCATCTTTCAACAAACCTAGTACATCCGTTCCACCGGAAAAGGGAACTGATATAGTTGAATTTTTTATGAGAATACCCGATGCTTCTTGAAGAGTTTGCGGTTGTGAATATTTAAAGTTTTTCATTATTCAATTCCTTTTCAATTTTTCTTTCACGCTTTATATAACGTATTAATAACTTTATCCGGTGAGATAGGCAGACTTTTTATCCTGATGCCCAGCGCATTATATACAGCATTAGCAATTGCGCCCGCTGTCGGAATTATAGCCGGTTCACCTACTCCTTTAACTCCCGTACTGCTGATCATTGAATCATAATTGCTGGTAATAATAATTTTAATTTCAGGAACATCTTTTATTGTAGCCATTTTATAATCATGCATATTCGGATTTAATATTTTCCCCGTATTCCGGTCGATTAGTCTTTCTTCCAGCAGCGCATAACCCAGACCCTGAATAATTCCGCCATGCATCTGGTTTCCCATTGTTTGGGGATTCAAAACTCTACCAATATCATGAGCGGCAACAATTTTTATTACTGTTACTTTACCTGTGTATGTGTCAACTTCAACCTCGGCAAACTGTGCACCGAATGTGTTAATTGCATAACCCTCTGGATTAGCATTGCGTGCGCCGGTAGTTATTAAAACTCTCTCGTGCGTTTTTCTCACTATGTCATGTATTGAGATGTTCTTTGAGTTGTCTTTTGTTATGACCTTACCTTCTTTATATAAAAGGTTGTTTTCCGGTAATTCCAAAAGCGCAGCTGCACCGGAAATTAATTTTTGTTTCATTTGTTCCGCCGCATCTCTAACTGCCGGAGATACAGAAGCAGCCGTTGTACTGCCCCCGCTTGAGCCGCTATAGGGGGCCACTGCTGTATCTCCTACAGTAACTTGAATTTTGTCTATTGGAATTTCAAGTACTTCGGAAACAACTTGAGCGATGATGGTGTATGTTCCCGTACCGATATCTTGAGTACCTGAAATAATGTTAACACTGCCGTCGGCATTAAGTTTTAATGTTGCATAAGAAGGAGGTCCGCCGCCGCCCCACCATATTTGCGAAGCAACTCCCATTCCTCTTTTTATGATTCCTTTATCCGAACCAGCCGGTTTTCTTTTTTCATACCATCCGATTTCTTTTGCTCCCTGTGTGTATGCTTCTTTTAATTTTTTCGAGGTGTAAGGAAGTTTCGAAACTTGATCGATTTCCGCTAAATTTTTAATTCTAAAATCGAGAGGATCCATACCAATTTTTTCAGCTAATTCATCTATGAGTGAGTCTAAAGCAAAAGTTCCTTGAACATTACCCGGAGCTCTATATGCCCTCGCTCTGCCTGCGTTTATATAAACATTATATTCTTCAGTTTTAATGTTAGGACATTTGTACAAAGTTCTTAAAGGCCAGCTGCATCCGGCTCCATTAGGATAAGCACCAACACTCCCATACGAGTAATGATTCAATGCAGTTAATGTCCCATCCTTCTTTGCGCCGGCTTTTAGCTTTTGGTATGAATCGGGGCGGTTTCCGACTGAGAGGTTCATTTGTTTTCTATCAAGAGTGATTTTTACCGGACGACCTAATTTCCGGGCTGCAAGCGCTGCCATAACCGTGTACTTACCTGCTTCAAGCTTGCTTCCGAATCCGCCGCCCATATATTTTTTAATCACTCTAACATTACTTTCGGGTAAGTTTAAACTAGAAGCAATAGCGGAACGAACGGTAAATACTCCCTGGGTCGAATCCCAGATAGTTAATTTGTCTCCGTCCCAATTAACAACACTACAGTGTACTTCGGTGGGATTATGTATTACGCATTGAGTCGTGAAAACATCTTCTACAACAGCATCGGCATTTTTAAAACCATCTTCAATATTGCCGCGTTCATATGTCTCCGGTTTACCACCCAAAATGTTTCCGCTTTCATGAACTTTCGGTGCATTTTCCTTCATAGCTTTTTCGGCATCGATTACGAAAGGTAACTCTTCATATTCAACTTCAATTAGCCTGATTGCTTCATCGGCTGCCTGTTCCGACTCTGCGGTTACACACGCTACCTCATCACCGTTATATCTTACATGCTGATCAAATAATTTTGTGGTACCGTAATACCAAGGTATATCCGGAGCGTTTTTGTAGGTCAATATTGCCATTACTCCGTGCAATGCTTCTGCTTTTGCAGTTTTAATATTTTTAATTTTTGCGTTTGGAAAAGGGGAATGAAGAATCTTAGCGAAAACCATACCGGGTAGTTTTTTATCGAAAGTAAATACCGCCGTGCCGCTTACTTTATCATAACCGTCGATTCGCGATATTGGTTTGCCGACAATTTTTAATTTATCGTTAGCAGCCCATTGTTCAATTTTATCAGTTGAAACTTCGGCAACATTTTCAACATAATCCTGCTCAAAAAAGAATTTCGATTTTACAATTTTACGGGACATTTCCCCTCCCTCTGATTTTTAAAAATCAATTTAAAATCATATGACTTAAAAACTGCCGGGAAAATATTTATTATGAATTTCATCATACTGTCCTGGAAGCTTAAAAGTCTTGTTATTTTCTTCCGTTTTTCAATTCAATCAATTTCAGTATTTTGAATTATAATTTTTCTGCGGCAGTTTGTACCGATTTAATAATATTCGGGTAAGCGGAGCATTTGCAAATATTGCCTGCCATTCCGTCTATAATATCTTCTTTTGTTGGTTTGGAATTTTTCAGTAGTAAAGCTTGGGCTGCCATAACCTGTCCGGGAGTGCAAAATCCGCATTGAAGTCCATCATGTTCAATAAAAGCTTTTTGAATCGGGTGAAGTTTCTCTCCGCTCATCAATCCCTCAATAGTTGTCACTTCTTTTCCTTCCGCATCGACAGCGAGCATGTGGCATGAATATACTGCTTTCCCGTCAAGCAGAACCGTACAGCCTCCGCATTCTCCGTGGTTGCAAACTATTTTGGTACCGGTTAGCTCCAAATCGTTTCGTAAGAGTTCGGCAAGTGTGGTGTTCGGTTCAACCAACAACATTACTTTTTTACCGTTAACCTTTAAAGATACAGTTTGAGCATCCTCGCTAAGTTCCTCAATGTTTTTAGTTATCCCGCTGCCCAGATTTTTCATGCCCGGCATCAATACATAACTGCCGGCCACACCCGAGCCGACTCCTTTAATAAATTTTCTGCGGGAAATAAATTTTGAGTTGGATTTTTCGTTCATAAAACTTTACCCCTTATAAATGCCCGGGTGGGCTTTTTAAGTTAAATAACAAAATCAAATTAATAAATTGTTTTTACTCTCTCAAGTAAAATTAATTATTATGTAGGGCTGTTCGTTTAAATTAAGTATTGACAGCCCTAAATCACCTGATATTATTTGTGATAACATCACAGCCAAATTTTTCATAAATTAAATTTATTAATATATAATTTCCTAAACGGAGTACTAATGCGACGGATTTTAGTTTTTACAATTTTTATGTTTTTGACTGCATTTGCTTTTGCACAACACCTCGGTCCTCGTGTTGCAGTGAACAAACTTGAATATAAACTCGGCAGCGAAAACAAGGCTGAAATTGATACGGCAAATTTTATAATTTCAAATGCCGGTGATTTGTTTCTAAAAATAAAAGAAATTAAAACTTCATGCAGATGCATTACATATAGTTTAGAAAAAAATTATTTGGCACCCGGTGAAGGGGCTAAACTGGATGTTTATTATGAAGTGTCCAGCAAATTAAAGAAAAAAAGAATGGAGTATATTTACGTTAGAACGAATGATCCGGTGAATCCAGAACTAAAGTTGATTGTAAAATTGAATAAATAATGGATGATACTATAATTGCTGCGTTTGAAATACCAGGTTGACTAAATCAAGCAGTTCTTTTTTTGAAAACGGCTTAACCAGATAGTGTGAAAAACTTTCATCCAGAAATTTTTCTTTATTTCCTTCCAGTGCGTAAGCTTTTATTGCTGCAATAGGGATGTCTTTATAATAGGGTAATTTTCGAATCTCTCTAGTTAGCTCAACTCCGTTTTTCCCCTTAAGGTTAATATCCATCAGTATCATATCATAATTTGTATTCATAACCATCCCCATAACTGAATTAGCATCATCCGTTAGGTCAAGTTTATAAATATCCTCTAGAAACATATCGATGGTTTTCCGGATTGATTTATCATTTTTGACTAATAATAATTTAGGCTTTCTATTACGCACACCGTCATAAGAAAAATGACCTTCTTCAATATTATGTAGATTATCAGGCGATTTTTTCACTTTATCATAAGCAGGAGCAGGTAGTTGTAATTTAAACGTAGATCCCTTCCCCGTTTCGCTTTCAAGGTTTATATTTCCATGCATCATCTCGATATATTTTTTAGTAATGGTTAAACCTAAGCCCGTGCCTTCAGATTCACGCGCCATGCCTTCACTAACTTGCCTGAAAGGTTCAAATATTTTTTTGTGATTCTCAGGCAGAATACCGATTCCTGTATCTGAAATCTTTATTATTGCATATGCCCGGTTATTTATCGATTTTCTTGAGACTGATATTTTCACTTCTCCTTCGTGAGTAAATTTAACAGCATTATCGAGAATATTTTTAAGGCTTTGTTCTAACATTTCTTTATCGATAATTGCGTAGACAAACTCCTTCTGAAATTCTGCATTAAAACTTATGTTTTTATTCTCTGCGGACTTTTGATACTTAACGATAATATTTTTAATACTATCAACAAGATTTATTTCCTCCAAATATATTTCAACTTTATTAGCCTCCAGACGTGAAAGATTTAAAATTGAATTTAAAGTATTCATTAGTCTTTGTCCGCTTTCCAAGATAATATCTGCTAATTCTTTTGTTTCCGGGTTGGTATTCTCACCGGCTAAAATTTCGGCACAGCCCAAAATTCCAATCATCGGTGTCCTTAACTCATGACTCATATTTGCAAGGAAAGAAGATTTTAGCCTATTCATTTCCTCTGCTTTTTCCTTTGCTTCTATTAGGTCTTGTTCTACCTGTTTAGCTTCGCTAATATCTCTGATAATTAATATTTTACCAAACTCAACATCCGAATGGCTAATACTTGTTTGACTTAAAGATAATATTCTTGGGTTTCCGTTAATATTAAATTCTTTTGTAGTCCCTGAAAAATTGTTAAATATATTATGCATAGAAAGTATAGAGTGAATATGTACACGCGGATTATCGGAATATGTTAAATCAAATAAATTTTCGGCAGATTTATTCATCTCCACAATAAAGCCGTTTTTATCCATTATTATAACAGCTTCTTCAACTTGAGCGAATAAATCGTGTGAAGCGACTTCAATTCCTGTTGAAAATAAGCGGTACTTTTTTACGGCAATGAGTATAAAAATGGACTGAATAATGGTTCCTGATTCGGCTATACGGACGAAATTAAAATGCAGCATGTAGGGCATAATTAAGTTGGATATTATCCCGATAATTAATATAATAAAGGAGCCTATAAGTAAAAGAGTATATGAGCGAACTATATTAACATCATTTGATTTATTCATCTCACGGTATATTAAATACAGCGCATATAATCCCTGAAGAAAATCAGCGACAAAGACGAACGGAATGAAAAGGGGACCGGGGATTTCTTTTACACCCCAATATTCGAATTGTGTACCCGCGATGACTGAATTTGTGGAGACACTTATTATTATAGATACAACCGTGATTACTAAAAACAGATAAAATGAAAAATCTCTCTTTCTATTAATAAAAACGTAAGTAAAATTTAAAAACCAAAAAGTGATTGATAACCAGGCGATAGAAGTGATTTTTAATATAATATTATGCCATTCTCCGGGGATCGGCTGTCTGCTTATTACGACTAATAAAATCCATATAGATAAATCTGCCGCATATAAAAGAAAACTCCGGGTGACTGCGGTTTGTTTTTGCTGAGCAAAAATAAACGTCCATACAAATCCGTTGAAAAAGAATGCGACAAGGGGGATTAAGGAGTAAATATTCATAGAGCGTGGTGCACCTCCATTATATTTAAATCTAGATAAAAACTGTTCATTCCCCTTTTTAAAATTCCTTTTTCGAAACTACAATAAGAACTGTATAGATAATGTCTCAATGAGAATACTAATTTAATATAGTTATATAAATTAAGCAGCAACTTGATTCAAAATACATTAGAACTAATTTTTTTATAATGCCGGACTTCAGTTTTGTACGAATCCGTGCGGGAAGTAATTTGTCAATAATTATTACGGATTTGAAGGATTATCACCGTTTTTATTTTGAAAATTATTTCCAGTTTACTTCTGCACAAAGCGCAGCACTATTTAACATTAGTGTATAATATCAACCGGGTAAAATTAAATGATTCAGATAAGAAATTTTTCAGATTATATTTATGAAAAGTATAAAGAAAAATTAAATCCGTGAAAAGGCTGCAACATAGAATGGAAATCATTTCACTTTGTTTATGGTGCTTCTCATTTTACTGCGGATGTAAAATCCGGCAACAATCGCTATAAATAAGAAGATTGCAAATAAAAAAAAATGATGGTGAACTTTTCTTAAAATAATCTCCCATTTCTCACCGAAAAAATATCCTATTGAAATAAAAGTGGAAGCCCATAAAAATGCACCAGTATATGCGAATAAAGCGAACTCCCACCTTTGAAGTTCAGATGTACCGGCTAAAATGGCAACAACATGTCTGACTCCCGGAATAAAATAACCTATGAGCAATGCCCATCTTCCAATCTTTTCGAACCAATTGTGAGCTTTTTTTAATCTTTCTTCAGTGATATGAATAAAGTGGCCATATTTAATTAAAGCATAGTGTCCGAAGGTGCTTCCGATTGCATAGCTGATAGAAATACCAATTATGCTCCCCAAATAAGCAGAAAGAAATGCAGGCAGTAATTGAAGATTCCCTTTATATATAAGATAGCCGATTAAAGTCATTAATGTTTCATCGGGTACAGGTAATCCGACGATGCCGAGAACAAGCAGCGAAAAAATTCCGAAATAACCATAATGACTGATCCAGAACTGAAGCGTTTCCATCGTAAAAATTTAGTTTATCATATAAGTATGTAAAAACAGAAGTGTTAATATACTAAAAGTTTTTGCACCCGGTTGCGGTATGTAATACGTATTTACAGGGCCATTAAACTTTAAATAGAGTAAGTCCTAAAAGCCAAATTAAAATTATTTACGATTTGAATTTTTTACAAAGGTCCGATATTTTGAATTGCCATAATAAAATTTCAGCAGCGGTTTTTCAATTACCTCATTAAATCTATTTATTAACTTTTATGCTTTTTGCGGTACTAAGGGTTTATATAAATATACTTTGCTGCGATTCTAATATAGGTGGCAGCAGCATACATCATGCACAATAAAATTTTCATCTTCATTAATTAGAAACTAAAAAACATTTGAGAACTTAATGGAATTAACAAAAAATTAAAAAGTGCAATTAAAATTATTTCGGAGATTTAATGCGTCTTTTATATATTAACACCTTAAGAAAAATATTTTTAAACAATTATTGGTTATGGGAATATTATGAAACATTTGGTATTAACGATATTGGTTGTATGCATGGCAGGTATAGTCGCATGTAAAAAATCCGAACAACCTAAACAAACTAAGCAAAGCTTGAAAGAACTACCAGCAGGGGTTCATGCCGTTAAAGTACTTGATAGAATAGATGCATCCAGTTATTCATATATCGAGGTTTCGGAAAACGGAAATAGTTATTGGATTGCAGCACCTCAAATAAAAGCAAGCAAAGGTGACGAACTATATTATTCTCAAAGTATGGAGATGAAAAATTTTCACAGCAAAACATTGGATCGCACATTTGACAAAATCCTCTTTGTCCAGGATATTTCCAAAAGTCCATCAGTCTCAACGGCAACCTCTTCACATTCAAGCGTAAATAATGAGCCTGAGGAAAGCATAAAAGTTAAACCTGCAAAGAATGGAAATACCGTGGCGGAGATTTTTTCCGATAAAAATAATTTAAGCGGAAAAGAAGTTACCGTACGCGGAAAAGTAACAAAGTATAATGCAAATATAATGGGACGGAATTGGATACATATTCAAGACGGTACCAGTTCAGCCGGTAATTATGATTTGTTGATTACTAGTAATGAAACTGCAGCAGTGGGGGAAACTATAACGGCAACAGGAAAGGTTGCAACAGATAAAGATTTCGGAGCCGGTTACAAATATCCGGTTATGATTGAAAACGCAAAAATCAAAACCAAATGAACCTTATTCTAAAAAGCACAAAATATTTCCTTTATTCATCGAAATTGATTGTTAAATTATTCCGGGAAAAAATACCTTGATAAATATTTATTATAAAAATGGGGATAGTGTCATAATATCGGTTAACAGTTTCCGTCTATGAATATTTCAATTATAAAATAATTATACAGTGTACTTGATTTTAAAAAGATTAAGCAATTCAGCTTTTAATCATTATAAAATAATACATTAAAACAAAATTGGTATAAAAAATAATGTATAAATAATTATTGCATTACTTATTTTTATTAAATCAATGATATTTTGAATAAATTTTAATGTGTTATATAAGAATATTATAATTTGAAAATTGAATTTTTTTCACCATTTTTATTAAAATTCTTATTATTTTAAAAGAATGAGATTTTAAGAAAAAATAAAATACTGTTGACTTTTAAGCAGTTTTTTTAGAC
This sequence comes from uncultured Ignavibacteriales bacterium, assembly GCA_963751355.1. Lineage (GTDB taxonomy): Bacteria > Bacteroidota > Ignavibacteria > Ignavibacteriales > Ignavibacteriaceae > CAVVVS01. The sequence continues at coordinate 49,143 of CAVVVS010000035.1, forward strand.
GTTACCGTAGCATTTTTAATTTAAAAAGGTTTTCAACGTACATTTAATTACATGGCTAGTATATTAGATGACATTTATATTGTCTTTAAGAAATATTATTTCCTATTTGAACTTGACAGCCCTAAGAATCAAATGAATCGTACACCCTTATTGTACGTTAACCCTGCTGTTGGGTAAAAGTATTAACATTCACAAACATCATAGGAGAGAGAATATGACCCGTGAAATTACTATTCCACTATTAATAAAATTTTGCCTCACTTTTTGTCCATAGTTGTTATTATAAAAGTAGAGAAAACATGGAATATCAAAACCTACACTTAGGCCTTTCGTCTATTTTTAAAATTAATTATTCAAGGAGGTTATATGAAAAAAGCTGATAAAAAGAAGCTTTTATACTTAATCAGTGTCAGCTTAATATTCTTTCTGGTAAGCTGTGTTGATACGAATATTACCAATATTCCTGAAACAATAAACTACCAGAGTCAGGTGAGCGTTGCAAACTTAGCTGCCGATGTTGGTTCTGCAACTGTTAAGTTAAATGCACAATCAGGGTCTGTAGCTGACTTTGGTGCTGTTGCATTTGGAACTGCAAGTGCTTATAAACTTATACCAGCGGGTAATAAAACTCTAGCCATCTCTTATAGTGGCGGTGCGAAAGATAACGGATTTAAACTATTTACGGATGTTGATTATAAAATTAGATTAATCCTGGTGGGAGATAATACAGCTAGAGAAGTAATAAAAGTAATTCAGAGAAATTATAATAGTACAAAAAAAGATACAAGCCTATTCCCGGCTGGTTACGGACAAGTAACATTCTTTAACGGTTCTCCGCAAGATACTCTTAATTCAGTCGATGTAATTACCGGTGGTGATACCACAAATCATGATTTGTCTGGTCTTGTTATGGGAGAAGGTTCAGGCACATACTTGAAGCTTAAAACCGGTTCATACAAATTCGATTTTATGGTAGGGTCCGGAGCTAATAAAAAGATAGTTTCAGTATCCCAAAATTTATCTGATATGGGCCGTTATACGGCAGTTATATATGATAATCATAGCAGTCTGAAATCTAAAGTATTTACCGACGATTAGAAACAAAGTTTTAAAATATACGGAGGAAAAAATATGTTTCGTAAAATTTTTACATTAATCGTTTTATGTTCCATAGTCGGTACTTTAACATTAGCGCAGACTACTGGTAGGATAACCGGAAAAGTTATAGATCAGCAAAGCGGTGAACCTCTAGTAGGAGCTAATATATTAATAGTAGGTACAAGTTATGGCGCAGCGACGGATGTTAACGGAGAGTACCTGATTTCACAAGTACCCTCAGGAACTTATAATATCAGGGCATCTTATATAGGATATCAAAATGTAGTTATTCGAGGGATTAACGTAGTATCAGGATTGACCCAGAATGTCGATTTTAAACTACCTTCATCAACAATAGCTACACAAGAAGTCGTTATCGTTTCAAAAAAGCCCTTGATTCAAAAAAGTGCTACTAATGCAATAAGGATTGTCAGTTCTGAAGATCTTCAATCTTTACCTGTTAGAGATATTGGTGAGATAGTCGCACTTCAACCCGGTGTTGTTCAACAGAACGGTTTAACTTTTATACGTGGAAGTAGACCCGATGAAACAGGTTATATGCTGGAAGGCGCCGATGTAAAGAACGTCTTAAGCAGAGACGGCGGTTCTCTGATTGAAACTACACCCGATGCTTTACAGGAAATTCTTGTTCAAGCCGGTGGTTATACAGCGGAATACGGAAATGCCAACGCAGGTATTGTATCGTCAGATTTTAAAACCGGTACAGACCAATATCATCTTTCTTTAAGAGCAGAAACAGATAATTTTGGCAACTATCCCGGTAAGAAATTCTTAGGCACTTATTCGTACGGATATTCCGACTATGTAGTAACTTTAAGTGGCCCTATTTATACAAAGAAAGTTAAATTATTTTTATCCGGCGAAAATTATTTCGTTCGTGATTATGCTCCACACTTTTTCGATTCCAATCCGGCAACATTCTCTGACGGAGCAGCTTATGATACAACGAAAGTATACGATACCGGTTTCTACGGTGGAAGTACCAGTGATTACCAATATTTGAAATGGGATGGCGGTAATATCCCCGGAAGAATGCAGAACCGTTACACTGTTAACGGAACAATCTTGTATAACGACAACCCTTTAACAATTAGAGTGGCTGGAGCTTATACATTTCAGAAACAACGTACTAACGGTCCTACCGTAATCAATTTGTTTGATACGCAGAGATTACCCGTTAATGATAATTCAAATATACTGTTGAGTGCAAAGGGTACTTATTTGCTGTCTGCCAACTCATTTTTAGAAGCTAATATCAATTATTATGACAGGCATTCTAAAACATACGATCCTTACTTTAAAGATAATTTCCTAAGTTACGATGATAGTTTATTGAACGCACAATACGGTTTTCAGTTTTTTAATTCCGTAACACCCCCCCTATCATATGATTTTTATGGTTTCCCGTTCAATCGTCCGGGTGCAGTATTAACCGGATTTATAAAAGATCATAATAGTTATATGGGAGGTTCAGTTTCTTATACGGCACAAGTTGAAAAACATTCATTAAAAATCGGTGGTTCTTATCAAAGGTGGACAATCAGGCACTGGGGTAATGGTTCCCCGAGTACTACATTATCCACAATATTGCAAAACCCAGATGCAGCAGCAAATAAAGATTCAATGAAGGCACTTATAGGCAACACTCTATATCGTGTTTTTAATAACTATGGTTACGATGTATTTGGTAATGAAATAGATTCCGGTCCTTTTGCTCCTAAACATCCGGTTCTTGCTTCAGGTTATGTAGAAGATAAAATTGAAATCAGTGATTTAATTATAAATGCCGGTTTACGATATGATTTTATAAATATGGATAGCTGGGCATGGACGAATCCTCTGTTACCTTCGGTGAATGATCAGACACATTTGATACCAGATTCGGCACTAACAACGGGAACAAAGTATAGTTATGTTTCACCGAGGTTAGGCTTTTCATTCCCGGTTACCGACAGAACAGTTTTCCATATGCAGTACGGCAAGTTTGTTCAGGCTCCAAGTTTGGATGTAGCCTATCGAGGTATGTATCAGGCATCGGAAATAATAACCGGTACCAACCTATTTACAAACCCGATTGCGTATAATCCTCAGCCAATTAGAACAACTCAGTATGAGGTAGGCTTTTCACAACAATTTACAGATTTTGCCGCCTTTGACGTGACTGCATTTTATAAGGATATTAAAGGACAATTACAGTACGCGGCTATACAAACCGAACCCGGAGCTCCACGTAGCAAATATAATGCATTTGTTAATCAGGACTTTGCAACGACGGAAGGTCTCGAGTTAAGTTTCAAACTGAGAAGAATAGACCGTGTAAGAGCAGAAATTAATTATACGTTTTCAAATGCTGAAGGAACAAATTCATTTTCCGGCAGCGGTATAGGCGCAACTGAAGTTAATGGTAATGTCCCTACAGTATTAATCCCCTTAACATATAATCAAACTCATAGAGGTTCTATAGTATTTGATTACAGATTCGGAAAAGATGACGGTGGTCCAATCCTTCAACAATTGGGTCTGAATTTCTTGTTTACATTTAATAGTGGTCATCCGTTTATCGATCTTATCTGGACAACACTAAAGGTAGTTATTAGAAGCAATTAATAGGAAGCTATGTATTTTAAAAGCCACGTCCCTCATAGCAGGGAACGTGGCTTTAATGACTGTTGAACAAATGTTTTACTCTACTATTAAAAAATCTGCGTCAAATTTATGAGAAAATAGAGGCCAGCCGGCTCAACCGCACTTTATCATTACGTGATTTATTTAAACGATTCTGCTACCTCTAAAATTTTTTCTTTATACTTTGTTAATTCAGACACTCTATTAATATTAGAAGTAGTTCTATCTTCATCATTAAACTGAATGTACTTATTGTTTTCAGAATTAAGTCCTAAACGACATACCCATTTTCTAATATTATTATCTACGAGAATATTAAAGTAACTTTTATTGTCTCTATAAAATACACGTTCTTCATCAATAATTTCAGATAAGATAAGTCTTGCTATCGCGTAACCTTGTATCTCTTCTTCAGTAGTAATTATTTCTGGTTTTGACTCTTCTATTTCATCCTCGTTGGCTGACTCCAACTCTAAAGAAGCTTCTTCACCGCTAGTCGATTTTAATGCAGCATTTAATTTATCATTAACCATCTCATTAATAAATTGCTTAAAGGATTTCTTAACGATTGGTTCAAACTGAGAAACTACATTTTTCGTTTTTCTACCTTCATACACGTTATTAAGAATAAATTGAATGAAGTCCTCAGAAGGGTTATCCCATAGGCTTGATAATAATTCTTTGATTTTTCCAGTGTACTTTAATTCAGAAGCAGTATTAAAAATCTTATCCAAGATCAAAGTTATCTTTTCTAAATTTAGCAAGTTCATTTAAACTACTCTCTTTAATATCTGCTAAGTCAAAAGTGAAGAAAGGGGCTGCATCCATCTTGTTCTGCTCTTCTAAATCTGTGAAAAACTTGTATGTAACACCATTAGTCAAAATACCAAACTTAGCTTTAGTCGTACCGAAATATCTAAATAATTGAGAGTCATGTTTGGTTAACACCTCGGTTAAGCTTTTTGCTTCTATTAGAATAAGAGGTTCTCCTTCATCCATTATTGCATAATCTACTTTTTCACCTTTTTTAATTCCCACATCAGCAATATACTCTGGGGTAAATTCTGCAGGATTGAAAACGTCATAACCAAGTATCTGAAAAAAGGGCATAATAATACTAGTTTTAGTTGCCTCTTCAGTATGTATGTTTCCTCTCATATTATCTAAACGCTCAGATAAGTTTCTAATTTTTTCATTAAAATCTGTCATATGAAACTCTCCTTCTAAGAATGTGTGTAATCGTAAAAAAGAATTTTTTATCCTCTATTACAAAATTATACATTATAGCTTAAAAATGAGCACGTCATAGATACGTGTTTATTTTTTATTAGTAGTCTTTTAACTTTTTCTATTGAGTTATTCTCTTCATTTCCTGTCCCGACGCTAATACTCTCTGCTCCTTTTTCTGTCTGTTTTGATTAACGAGATGCGAAGGTCAATTAGGAGAAAGAAAAACCAAGGAAAGCTCTAAATAATGGCTTATAAATTATGGACTAGTATTCTGTAAGCTCAATCTAAAGTGATTTTAGTTTTGTTAACTCGGAATGTGCGCGTTTTAAATCAGGAAGGAAAATAAACAAATAAATAGTATATATTAATTTAAGAGGAAAAATTTAACTTAGTAGTACTAACATTTATAACACTTCAATTGAAAGCTTATAAGTCAATCATACCAAGGAATTTAAATTAAAATTTCTGGAATTTAATTTAGTGTAGTTTATAAAGGGAGTGGAGATATGAAATTACCATCAGGGTGCAGATATTGGAAGCCCAATGAAATTGTAAATGTGGTATTTGATAAAAATGAGGAATACAGATACCTTTTGGAAGTAATGGGAGATTAGTTCAAAGGCAGTAACATTCGTCATGTTAAATCCTAGCTATGCAGATTCCACTATTTATGATCTAACTTTAAACAGGTGTATTAATTTTTCTAAACTATGGGGATACGGCAAGATGAATATCGTGAATTTATTTGGATTGCGATCCTCAAATCCTAAGGTGTTATATCATCACGATTCGCCAATAGGCACCGAGAATGATAAGTATATTTTGAAAGCTGCTGAGGAATCTAACTTAGTAATTTTTGCATGGGGTGAAAAGCACTGTAAGATTAAAAATCGTAATAAAGAAGTTTTTCTTTTGCTATCAAATTATAATCCTCACTATATTAAGAAGACTATTAAAGGAAACTATCCAAGACATCCTTCCCGGCTTAAAAAAGACCTGCATCCAACACCTTTCTAAATTAAGATTAAATCAAACAAAATGTTAATGGTACCAACAAAATAAATGGAAGGACAGGAAGCGATGAGCCAATTTAGAAAGGTCAGGAACTCTAATCGTCTAGATGAAGCCAATTTAGATAGTATTTTGAAAAACAACATAAAAGTAACTGCGGAGGTTTATAGAACTCAAGAAGAAATAATTGCCGCTGATCCTATCTACACAGAAGAACTATCGAATGGTCTACTACCAGGCGAGATACTCCTCATCAATTGGATATCAGGAAGATCAAAGAACACTTATTTTCCTAGATACTTTGAGACAAATTATGAAATTAATGCAGAAAGCTCCTTGAATAAACTTATCAAAAAAGGATTCGTTACAGTGAGTTTAGCAAAAAATTCACTTTCTTCGCTTAAAGTACCAGAGTTAAAGGTTGCTCTTAAAACAAAGCAACTAAAAGTTGGTGGAAAAAAAGACGAGCTTATTTCAAGAGTGTTAGATAACTTTACTAGAAATGAGATTGATTCCTTGGTAGGGGAGAAGGTTTTAATAAAAGCTACGTCAAAAGGTGAAAAAGCCTTAGAAGAGTTTTACTAAATTGTTCCTGCACACAGAAACGATTCCAAGGATGGAGTGTACAACGTTGCAAATGCGATTAGGCATGTAAGGGGATATGATTACAGAAGAAACAATGGGGATATTTCGTGGGCTTTGTTCTTACAGGCTTATATGGAACATGCTGAACAACGTAAGTATGGACTGATGAGAAATGATGTCCACAACTTAGCTATGCAACTGAATCGGGAAGGCAAGTACGAAGAGGCATTGTTCCTTTATTTAAGAGTCCTTATTTATGACACTAGTGGTTTGAGTAACAGTAAGCATGTGGATCACCCAAAGTATATGATGTATGGAATGCCTTCGAGCAAGTCTATAAAAAGACTAATGAGTGAATTAAACTTAGATGAGCGAGAGTTGTTCTGTCATTTTGAGGAGGTTTGGGGAAAGGGCAGATGGGAATTTATATTTCACTATCTTACAAAAGAGGAATGTTACCAATGTCTCATCAACTCCCTAAACCTCAATGAAGAGAGCGTCGAGGACATTCTATATAATGCGTATGCTCGTGTTACCGAAGGTGAAACTGAAGAGTCTTTCCTTAAAGCTTATGGGGTTAAGTTTCCATTTGATTTCGAAAAATTTAAAAAGGATTAGATTTGTATTGAAGCTCCGAACTTACCGGTACGACATTCGCTCAATTAAATCACTAAAGCCACGCTCCCGACTAGCAGGAAGCGTGGCTTTAGTGTCTATTGAGTAACGGATGCTGTGTGTTTACTATTGATAACGTTGTGATTAAGTAGTGAGAGAAGAAGCACTTTACCTATTGTAGTAATAGTATCTTCGTCCACATCAAACTTAGGATGATGATGAGGATAAACAGCATTTAGCTCTGGGTTCCTGCCACCGACAAAGAAAAACGTGCCAGGTACTTCTTTGAGATAATAGGCAAAATCTTCTGCGCCCATAAATGGTTCCATTCGTAAATGTTTATATTGTGCTAAATGTAGTTCTGTTAACTGCTTCAACTCTTTAGTCTGCCGCTGATGGTTATAGAGTGAGGTGTGCCCATATTTATAATTTACTTCTGCTTTTGCCCCCGTTTGCTCCTCAACACCCCTGGCTGCAGCTAGTATTTTGTTTTCTACAAGTAATCGAATATCTTCATCGTAGGTTCTCACTGTTCCTTTTATTACTGCTGTATCAGGGATCACGTTTAATGCTTCTCCACTATGGAATGATCCGACAGTCACCACCGATGCCTTTAGTGGGTCGACGGCTCGGCTTGCGATCTGCTGAAGGTTTACGACGAGCTGGCTAGCGGCAACTACTGGATCAACGGAAAGATGGGGAAGAGCACCGTGGCCACCTTTTCCATGAATACCAATTTCAAATGTATCAGCCGCTGCCATCGTATATCCTTCATTGAACAAAATTTCTCCTACATTATTCTCTGACCACACATGGGCTCCATAAATAGCATCAACACCCTTAAGACATCCATCTGCAATCATACTTTTAGCTCCGCCCGGGGCGACTTCTTCTGCAAATTGATGTATGAAAACGACCGTGCCAGCAAGATCGTTTTTTACATTGCTTAGTACTTTTGCCACGCCAAGCAGGGCTGCCGTATGGATATCATGTCCACAGGCATGGGTAATCCCTTCATTCTGAGATTTGTATGGCACTTCCTTTTCATCCTGCATTGGGAGTGCATCAAAATCGGCACGTAAAGCGACTGTTTCTCCCGGTTTTCCGCCTTTTAAATAGCCGACGACTCCGTTTCCCCCTACTCCAGTCTTAACTTCTAACCCTAGTTTGGTTAGATAATCAGCAATCAATTGTGGCGTTCGTTTTTCCTCATTGGAAAGTTCGGGGTGCATATGTAAATCTCTTCTGATTTCCACTAACTCTGGCTTTATATCATCCAATTTCTCATACAGGCTGTTAATCATAGAATACCTCCATTACTTTCATTATTTGATAAAATTTTGCAAATATTTCAATTTATTTATATACTATACAATATCTTTTTCCAAGCCAAGCGTAAACAACTGGTTATTGGTTAGGGTATGTGAATAAAAATTCGATTGGAGGTATATGGATTAAATGAGTTTACCAGATGAAGCTTTAAACACAGAGACAGAGGTAGAGAAGAAACGAAGGTGGGAAATGCCTGATACATACGTTATTCTTTTTGCGGTTTTGTTAGTAGCAGTGATCGCGACCTACTTATTTCCATCTGGATCGTTTGAAAGGGAAACGGTTGATGGCGTGGAGCGGGTTATTCCTGGTACATATAGCGGAGTAGATGGGAGCCCGGCCGGGTTCATGGATATTTTTTTAGCTTTACAAGAAGGTATGATTCAGTCTGCGGGATTGATATTTCTTGTACTCTTTGCAGGCGGAGCGTTTGAAATTGTGGAGCGTTCAGGAGCTATTAAAGGCGGTATCTTAAGAGCAGTAAATAAAACAAGAGGGAAAGAGTTCTGGCTGATTGCCATAGTATCTACATTGTTTGCTCTTGGGGGAGCTGTGGGCGCGGTTGCCAATTCAGTTATTCCTTTTGTTGCGATTGGTGTAATCATCGCAAGAGCTCTGAAGCTGGATGCCATTGTTGCGGTTTCCATTACATTTGGAGCAACGTTTGCTGGATTTAATGTGGGTTTTCTCAATCCCTATACAGTGGGAATTGCTCAGTCTATTGCTGATATACCATTGTTTTCTGGTATGATTTTGAGAATTATAGCTTTTGTATTCATTGTTGGGGTAACTATTCTATATACGTGGCGCTATGCGAAAAAATTATTGAATGATCCATCAAAAAGCTTAGTCGGTGTTCTAGATGAAGCGGATGCGTCCCAAGAAGATTTAAAGGCGCCATTTACCACTCGTCATAAGTGGATTCTAGGTTTTGTAGGTGCCTCACTTTTGTTCTTTATCTTTGCGACGATTCAGTTCAAATGGACGATTAATCATATGGCTGCTTTTTTTATCATTATTGGAATAGTATCTGGAGTAATTGCGGGGATGAACTACAACAAGGTTGCTCTCACATTTCTTGATGGATGTCAGAAGCTTGTCTACGGTGCTCTTATTATTGGGGTAGCTCGTGCGATTCTTATAGTAATGGAGAATGCGAGTATTCTGGATACAGCGGTGAATGCCTTATCTGTTCCACTTGAAGAACTCTCACCTGTCTTTGCTGCACTTGGAATGTTCGTTGCCAATGGCGTCTTAAATTTCCTCGTACCTTCGGGAAGTGGACAAGCGATGATCTCGATGCCGATCTTATCTCCATTAGCTGATATGGTTGGGATCACCCGGCAAGTCGCTGTCCAGGCTTATCAGTTCGGAGATGGATTTACAAATAGCATTTTTCCAACTTCGGGTCCATTGATGGCGAGTTTAGCAGTAGCTGGCGTTCCGTGGATTAAGTGGGCGAAATGGATGCTTCCTTTGT
>CAVVVS010000036.1:0-12086 GCA_963751355.1 uncultured Ignavibacteriales bacterium
GGCCATCACCATCATCATGGTGGTTTACCTTTGTTTTCAGTTTGCTGACGTCGGCTTTCATGAACTGGTTCAACGAACGTTCCATGCTACCGTCTTCAAAAGCGCAGGCGGCTTGAGAAAATGTCCATGAGCTGCCGCAAGAAACAACAAAACGGCATTCCGGCCTGGGCTTCGGCTTTCTGGCTAAAGGTTCGCAGCCTGTTTTTTCGGGACCTTCAGCAACAGCCTGTTGACCTGCCTCGGCATCGCCCTGCTCCTGCTCATTTTCCCGCCCCTCATTCGCTGGGGTATCATCGATGCCACATGGAGCAAACCGCCAAACGAGTGCCTGAGTCTGGACGGGGCCTGCTGGACCTATGTGCGCGAAAACTGGCAATTCGTGCTCTTCGGCTTCTACCCCCCGACCGAACAGTGGCGACCCGTGGCGGCCTTTATCCTGTTTCTGATTATGATCGTTATCAGCTCCCGGCCGAAAAACTGGTCGCGGATCCTGTTTTACAGTTGGTGCGCCAGTTTTGTCGTTATCGCCATGCTCCTGCACGGCGGCATTGCCGGCCTGCCCGTCGTACCCAGCGACAAATGGAGCGGCCTGCCCCTGACCATGCTGTTGGCGGTCGTGGGCATTGTGGCCGCTTATCCTTTCGGCATCATTCTGGCACTGGGGCGGCGTTCGCGCATGCCGGTTATCCGCTCTTTGAGCACGGTCTATATCGAGGTGATGCGGGGGATCCCCCCTCATCTGCCTGTTGTTTATGTCGTCCGTGGTATTCCCTCTGTTTCTGCCCGAAGGGGTGACGGTAAACAAATTGCTGAACAACTCGCTTGCTGCTTTGTCGGTAAAAGTAATCGCCGCTATATTTCTCAACGGTACATTTTCTGTCAAAGCTATATCTAAATATCGTTTTGATAGAACGAAGGTTTTTCCTGATCCGGCATTAGCGGTTAAAGATATATGATTTTTGAAATTAAGTGCAGCTTTTTGATGTGGAGTTAAAGTAGTCATTTATTTTCTATTATTTTTTATCATCTTTATTTATTGTAAGCATTGTTATTTCGAATTTAGTTCCGGTATCTGAACTGTCTATCAATAATATGCTCCCACCAATTCCTTCCAAAAATCTTTTAGCAAGTTTTAAGCCCAATCCCATACCTTTTTCTTTAGTGGTAAAATTTGAATCGAATATTTTATCCTTAATATCTTCCGGTATGCCTTTACCGTTATCTTCGACTATTATTATAACTTTATTGTCCTTACCGTCAATTGAAATATCAACCCTGTCGGCACCTGCTTGAATAGAATTCCTTATTAAATTAATGAATAATCTTCTTAGCTGGGAGTTATCCCCTTCAATGAATATGGAGTCCGGATTCGCCACAACATTTATTTTAACTTTTTCATGCACATATAAATTAACGGTATCAATGACAACCGGTATTAAATCGATGTCTTCCATATTAAAATTTGGCATTCTTGCAAATCTTGAAAACTCGGATGCAATCAAATTAAGATTTTCAATTTGATTCAGTATAGTTTTTGAAACTTTATTAAATATTGAATCAAAGTTCTTATTTTTATCCTTGTATGAAGCTATTAATTGCTGCACAGCTAATTTCATGGGGGTAAGAGGATTTTTAATTTCGTGAGCAACTTGTTTTGCCATCTCTTTCCAGGCGTTTTCTCTTTCCAGATCTGCCAACTCAGATTGAGTTTTTTGAAGTTCTTTTGTCATTGTGTTAAATCCGTTCAGCAGTTCACGAATTTCCCCCCGCTCATTATTTTGTAATTCAACACTCAAGTCACCTTGAGCAACTGCGGTAGTAGCTTTAGTTAGTCTCCTAATTGGTGAAGAAATTTTATCTGCTAGAAATGTACTTATTATTATGATAATTAATGTGGCAAACGAATAAACACCGAACAAAAATACATCAACATCGATAACTGAAAAAGTAAGTCTAACTTTATTGAATGCGTCGTTAACGCCCAAAATAAAATCGCGATTGCCTATGACAATTCTTCGGTAATATGCATCATAAATAAAATTTTCAACTTTTTCTTGTGTTAAATATTCTCTATAGCTTAAATAATTTAATTCATAATATGCCTGCGGATCTAATTTTTCACTAAATAGTCCAGTATTATAATATTGATTTTTTGAATTATATATTTGATTGGGTCCGTCAAATATGGCGAAAGAAATGCCTAAATCTTTTCCGGCATTATCAAACGCAACATTGTAATAATTATTTTTAATTTCTTTAATTTCTTCTGATATTAGCTGCTCAATATATCTGGATCGTTCACTTAACTCGTTAAATATTGCGGTCTGACTTCTTTCCTTTACAACCTGTCTATTATAAATAGCAAGAATTAGCACCGGTAATATAGAGACTAAAAGAAACGAAAACAGAAGCTGAGCCCTAAAGCTGTATTTTATTTTTTTAAAATTAATGATTAACAGAGTTAACAATAGAATCATTATAAATATGCTGTGAACAATGAATATTTTAAAGAAGTTATATAACTCCCATGAAATGTTTTTTCCCTTTAATGAGACAGAGGTTATTTTCGAAGATTCTCCAGAGCCGGTTTTAAGAACAAATGTAACATAATTGATTCCGTTTAACGATAAATTCAGCCATGCTTCATTATCGGGGGAAAAATCTGCATTGAGAATAGGTTTTATCTGATCCCTGGAGGGATAAATATCTCCGTAAACCTGTATGAGCTTTGAATCGGAAAATTCAAAAATTTTGAGATGCCTAACATCAATCACGGAATTCAATATGTTGGTTTTGGATTCTAAAAAGTCCGGTATATTTTGAGCTCCTAGGTTTTGCATATTGAAACTAATTGAAGCTGCCACGTAACCCAATATTATTCCCCGCTCGGCTACAGGTATTAGTCCTGTAAAGATTCTATTTATTGAGTTACCGGATACAGTCGATTCAAAAATTTCCGGTTTAGGTGAATTTATATTTGTAAAAGTTAACACAGGTCTTGCACTGGTATCTATGCCAACTCCGAATCTGCCAATAATTTTCTGATTTCGATTATATAGTGTAAGCGAAGATCCCAACGATTCCCGCTGCAATGAACTATTACTCCATAATAAAAATGCCGCAGCATCATAATTGGCATCATTATCTGTGAATAAATCCTTAACCTTTGGATTATTTTTAAGATTTTCCAGTGTTTCGGATATTAAAAATCGTAATAGGTTATCGTTTGATCTGTTGATTTCTAGGGCAGTTGTTTTAAGAGAAGTTTTTTCTAAATGTAAATTAAAAAAGTTCATTAAAGTTATGGTAACAATAGAAGCAACAACAGTTGCATACACATAATTATAGATAGATGTTAAGTTACCGGATAACAATTTATATATTAGTAAGAAGAAAATTGTTATAAAAATTATACTGAGTAAAGGAGTTATTAAGGGTTCGTGTTGTTTTTCAATAAAAAGGATACCCGATATTTGAAATAAAATGAATACAAGTAAAAATGTTAACAGAAAATATTTATCGCCTTTTTTAGGTAAAAATAAAAATAGAATTAAAACAATTGCACTCAAAAATAAAACCGTTGAGAGTCCTATTAATAGAACATTTAAGTTCATTATAATTGAAGCTAAATTCGGAATTAGGTTCGGTTCTTTAAAATATCTAAGAGTAGAGTCGAAAATAACACTTTTAATTGAAGCACTTAATCCCCTGAGAGTAAGAAGAGAGACAAATAGAACAGGTAAGAATAAAAGAAATGCGACCCACAATTTTTTATTTTTCTGTATTACTCCCAAATTTAAATATTCGGTTAAGTATCTGAATGCTTTTATGAGTACAAGCAGCAGAAAAATGTTTGTGATTAGAAATTCCACCGGGGATTTAACTATGCCTCCGGCAAATGTTGATGAGAAAAAGGACGGTTCTGTTAAGGAACTGTTCATAATTTGGGTCGGAATTCCCACATAATACAGCATTAGCCTAAACGCAGCACAATAAATTGCAAATAAGATCAGCTTCACCGAACGATACTTTATTCCTTTATATTCATTTCGAAAGCCAAAAGCCATTAGTAAGAACCCAATAGCAGCCAGAATCGATTGAATTTTTCCGGCTTGATCATAAATTGAATTAACAGAGTTATCTAAAGACGGCTTCATGAAACTAACTGAGCCAATTTTATTCTTTTGATTGTTAACGAGCGGAAAAGTGTAACTTCTCCCGTCTTTAGAGGCGACAATAAACGGATTATAATTTACATTCACCTGCGTTAAAAATTTATCCGAAAGATTTTGAGAAAAACTGATTTGCTTATAATATGCATTCCGCAGCTTATAATGTTTTTCAATAGGTAAACTAATTAGAAAATAAAATTGATCGTTATCTACCAGGACTGTTTCGGTCACAGTCAGGTATGTAACAAGTTCGGTATTGTAAAAATGGATCTCACCAATGGGATAGGCTAATGGGAACACATCATTTTGCGGTATAGCAAAGGATTGGTTCCATGCAATTAATTTTCCGTTCGGTGCTAATACTTCAACGGAATAGTTACTAAATTGCTCATCATTAACTAACTTGATAAGCGCACCGTATGATGAATTCTTAGGGTTTAAGGTTCTGGCAAGTTCTTGTTTTAATAATCCTGCAATTGAAAGAAGGTTATCTTCCTTTTGCTTGAATATTTGATTTATTTCAGTTTCAATATTAGTAATTCTACCGGAAAGTTCATTGCTCCAATTTTCTCTTTTATATTCGGTAAGCCTTGGTATAATTATACCAATCACAAATATCAGAGTTATAATAAAAAAGACGATAGCAAAAAATTTCCTATCGCCTTTTAATTTATGGAAAAAGCTTTTTAACATTAATTAATTGTAATTTGTGTTATTTTCCAATTGTGACTAACCTTTTTTAAAGCGATGTAAACTCTCGCTACACCACGCTTACCCCTTTGCATATATGTATATTCTCCTGTCGCATACGGGGTACTTTCGTTGCTAATTATACTCTTAAAATTGAATGATATAATTTGATATTCCTCAAAAAATTTCTCAAGTACATAGTACGCCTGGTTTGTACTATAATAACCACTAACACCATCCATTAAATTCAAATAGGTTTGCGCGCTAAGCTTGTTAGAGATTTCCTTGACACTGCTGTGAGAAATGCCGGTTTCAATTTCGTTAAAGACCACCGAGGCATTCACCTTCTGAGGTATTGGTTGCTCCTCGGTATTACGCTCCACTTGTTGCGCAGGCGTTTGTATAAAAGGCAAACAGACCAATAGAGAAATAAACAATATTAAAATGATTCTTTTGAGCATATCTACTTGGACTAATTTAAAGAATATATGAGATTAAAGCTATAAAATTATTTATCCGAAGCATAGAATATTTGTTTAAAATATATAACATGCTGCCTGTTAAACATGGGCAGCATGAATGAAGATTTTCTACTTGAAAATAAAAGTTTATTTATTATTTCGTTCATGTATCGATTTATCAATCGGTTTTCTAACAACATTCGTTTTTTGCTGCTTAAGATCTGTATTACCCTTTACAAGCTGGAATGACCAATCAAAAACGATTCTATCGGAAGTAAGAGATTTTACTCTAACTTTCGCATAATGATTATCCCAGGTCCAGATAACATATGTGTGTCCCGGAATAACAATTGCATCTTTTGTTGTCGACCAACCTGACAAAGGAGCGTAAGGTATATCGTAAATATCTTGAGTTTTTCCCATATCTTGAATATCGGTATCATTCCACACATCTAAATAATATGTACCTTGATAATTTTCAAAGAAAAAATCTGCTGTACTGTCATCATATGGTACCGTGGAATAAGAGGTAAATGAAAACCCGCCTAAGTCGGGGTAAGCCCTATAATCAAAGATTGATTGGTTAAATCCTTCAGGCCGGGGAGTTGCATATGCTTCATCGTAACTCAATTCACTTTCATTCCCGTTAAAATCGTATGCGGCAACAGCATAATAATAGGTATTACCGTTTTTTGCTCCATAATCTGTGTAATAATCATTTTGAGTAGAACCAATTAAAGAATACTTCCCGTCGTATGAATAACTAAAGTATATATTATAACCCGCAACATCCCGTTCCGGATTCAGGTTCCATGATAAATCTACTCTGCCGTCCCCGTTGAGCACTCTCAAATCAGTAGGCGGTGAAGGCGGTTGATTGTCAATCGTAAAAAATTGGTCGTGCTTTGTACAAGCAGAAAAGGTTAAAGCCAAAACAAAAGCAGTAATGTAAAATATTTTAGTTTTCATTTTAATCACCTGTCATCAAAAATTATCGGTTCAGATTACATGATGATTATCTCAAATAAAATGCCAAGTATTATCATATTAAAATGAAAAGGCTTACAAAATCGAATGAAATCGAGTGTACTAAATAATATACACTTTGTATATTAAAGCAGCCCAGGTTTGAAGAATAAGTTAATTGAAGTATAAAACTATATTTTGATATGCTCGTTATTAAAATACATCTGCTTATTATTAATTACACCGACAGCCTTACCGGTTAATAGCCTCTTGTTGAAAGGAGAATTTTTAGATTTGCTTTTCGAGGTTGTAATATCAAAAGTCCAAATTACATCCAGATCCAATATAGTGAAATTAGCCTCTTCTCCTGAATCAAATTTTGGGACATCTAAATTCAATATTTTGCGTGGATTGATGGCCATCTTTCTGATTATTTGTTCTAGTGATAAAATCTTTTTATGGTAAAGTTCACTCAGAACCAAACCGATTTGTGTTTCCAGACCGATTATTCCATTCGGAGCTTTTTCATATTCTGCTTCTTTTTCTTCCGATGAATGAGGAGCATGATCGCTTGCAATACAGTCGATTGTTCCGTCTTTCAACCCGTTCAGCACTTCAGCTAAATCGACTTTTGTGCGCAAGGGTGGGTTCATTTTTGTATTTGTGTCGTAAGATTTTACTTCATCATCCGTTAAAGTAAAATGATGCGGAGTCACCTCTGCGGTTACCTTTATACCATTCTTTTTAGCTTGCCTTACCATTTCCACCGATTTTTTAGTGCTTATGTGTGCAATATGAAGTTTTGCCCCAACATATTCTGACATTAAAATATCCCGGCTTACTATAACATCTTCGGCTACAGAGGGAACAGGAGGTAATCCCAACAAAGTAGAATTTATACCTTCATTCATAGCGCCGCCCGCAAGCGATTCATCTTCACAATGTTCTATGATGGGTAAATTATACATTTTCGAATATTCCAGTGCTCTACGCAGCATCGCGGATGTTTTTATAGCTACGCCGTCATCTGAAAAACCAACTACACCTGCTTCGTACAGCTCTGCCATCGGTGATATGAATTCTCCTTGTCTGCCCAAAGTAGCAGCTCCTATTACAGAAACATCCACCGTATGATTGATAGCCTGCTTTTTGACCAAATTAACTACTTCGGCTGAGTCAATAGCCGGTTCGGTGTTAGGCATACATGCAATTCCCGTAAATCCTCCGTTAGCAGCCGAATTACAACCTGTGAGGACCGTTTCTTCATCTTCTCTTCCCGGCTCTCTCAAATGAACATGCATGTCAAAAAATCCCGGTACGATATATTTCCCGCTTAAATCAAATTCCTTAGCTCCTTTTCTGTCTTCTTCATCTAATTTATTGATTTTGGTTATTATTCCATCTGTTAATAAGATTTCAACGTTATTCATATTCAAATTTTGTTCTGGATGAACAATATTTGCATCTTTTAAGATAATTTTCATTCCAATTCCTATTAGTTTTGAGTACCCAACAAGTAGAGGACAGCCATTCTCACTGCCACTCCATTGGTCACTTGTTTCAGGATAATTTGATTTAATCCATCGGCAACTTCGGATGAAAGTTCAACACCCCTGTTAATTGGTCCAGGATGGAGGATTAAAATATCTTTCCCATTTTTTTCCAGCCGCTCTCTCGTAATTCCAAAATATTTTGCATATTCTCTGATTGACGGAAAATATTCTCTTGCTTTTCTTTCAAGTTGAATTCGAAGTACATTCAAAACGTCATTCTCCTGAATGGCTTCATCAATGTTATGTATAACATCTACTCCAAGCTCTTCAATATAACGTGGAATCATAGTCAGAGGACCACAAACCGAAACCTTGGCACCCATGGTTTTTAATCCGAAAATATTTGATAAAGCAACCCTGCTATGTGCAACATCGCCGACAATGCATACTTTTAAACCTTCAAGTTTACCGATTTTTTCTCTGATGGAATACATATCAAGTAACGCCTGGGTAGGATGTTCGTGAATTCCATCTCCGGCATTTATAATATTCGCATTACAAATTTTTGTTAGAAAAGTAGGTGCACCCGCAGCCGAATGCCTGACAACTACCATGTCTACTTTCATTGCTTCAATATTTCTCATAGTGTCTTTAAAAGTTTCCCCTTTGCTAACACTGCTTGCCGATACCGAAAAGTTTACTATATCAGCAGACAAACGCTTTTCAGCCAGTTCAAACGAAATACGGGTTCTTGTTGAATTTTCGTAAAAAAGATTGACTATTGTTTTACCTTGAAGGGTCGGAACTTTTTTTATAGGTCTTTCCAAAACCTCTCTAAATGTAGTTGAAGTATCGAGAATTAATTGAATATCTTCTTTCGGAACTCCATTTAGACCTAATAAGTGTTTGCTTGTTAACGGCATAAAATTTAACTCTATTTCGTATTTTTATCTTCAGTTACGTCAATTAAATAAATTGCATCTTCCCCGTCTATTTCATTCATTTTAACTTTGATTTCTTCATTGATGGAAGTGGGAATATTTTTACCGACATAATCGGCTCGTATGGGCAATTCGCGGTGTCCTCTATCGGCGAGTACAAATAATTGAATAGTGCCCGGTCTTCCCAAATCCATTATCGCATTTAATGCGGAACGCACGGTTCTTCCCGTAAACAATACATCATCGATTAATATGATATCCTTTTCATTAATATCGAAGGTAAAATTTGATACGGATACTTCGGGTTGCTTTAATCTTGTGCGGAAATCGTCGCGGTACAATGTAATATCCAGAACACCGAGAGGAAGCTCAATATTTTCAATTTCTTTTATTTTTTGGAATATTCTTTTTGCAAGAAACTCACCTCGAGTTCTCATTCCCATTAATACCAGGTTATTTGAACCTTTATTTCTCTCCAGAATCTCATGCGAAATACGGGTAATTATTCTTTGAAGACCGACACTATCAACAACTTTTGATTTTATATGCATAAATATAAAAAATCCTCCGTGGTTAAAAACCTTGGAGGGCACCTATAATGTTTGTATTTAATTTAATCATTTTCATCCTTTTCCATCTCTCGGGACAGAATTAAAGGTTAATTTTGTTTGTTCAAACTTATATCATTTTTATTAAAAAGTAAAGTAATCTATTATTCGTTTTTTAGTTTAAAAATAAAAAGGGATCTCAACGCTGAGACCCCTTTTTCGACAATCTTTCTGCAAGTTATTTATTTGTAACTTTGAATTCAATCCTTCTATTTAATGCTCTACCCTGAGCCGTTTTATTATTGGAAATAGGATCTGCTTCACCGTAACCGACTGTTGTTAATCTATCCGCAGATACTCCTTTTGCTACTAAAAAGTCCTTTACAGATTGAGCTCTTTCTAAAGAGAGTTTTTGATTAAAACTTTTTGAACCGATGTTATCGGTATATCCTTGTATCTCAGCAGAAATGTTTGGATGAGTTAATAGAATTTCTGCCGCATTATATAATATTGGTAATGATTCAGGTCTAATACTGGTTTTAGCAAAATCAAAATTAACTCCGATTAAAACCCAATTATTTGCAGGAGCAGCAACAGTTTTATTCTTCTTTACGATATCTTCAATACGATTATAATCAACCTCGGTCGGTTTAGTGGCATATTTTTTAACAATGTCCTCGATTCTGTTATAATCTATCTTTGGAGCAAGTCCGTCATACAAATCGCAGAGATGAGATTTCTCACCTTTATCGAAATAATAAACTGCGCCAATTTCGAAATTCATATAACTATCTTCCGAACTTCCTAAAATTCCTCCAGCTTGCGAAGGAGCATTATTCCCATCAAATCTAGAAGTTGGCAATGAATGATACCCGAGTTCTGTTTTTATTTTCCAATTGTTATGAATATCCCATTCAACCCCCATATCTAAATTTAATTCATAATCAAGTAATGATTTATTTAAAGATTTATTTGGGGAATTGCTTATTGTATAATAAATACCGCCGGCTCCAACAGCAAGATATGGTGAGATTGGCTCGCAAGGGACTAAATAATAAACCATATCAAAATCTCCGGATATCGTATTATTATCGATTTTCGTATTTCCAATTTTACCCGAAAAAGTCGCATAACCCCCGCGAAATCTTAGCCCAATATGTTCAGAAAAATTTCGCTGGATAGATAAATATTCACTCCATCCTTGGTTAACTTCAACGTTCGTACTTACATAGCGATTCGTCCCCAACCCAAATCCCAAATTCCAACTATTCTTAGCTAGTCCTTTATAGTTTGATGATTGAGCAAATGTGCTACTAATAAAAAAGACTAAAAAAGGCACAATTAAAAGACCAATCAGCCGTTTCATATATCTATCCCTTATATTATTATACTTGTTTGAATTTTCATTACGGACATCAATGGAGATATTTTCTACAATTCATTGATATATAACCTAAATTTCTAGAATAAACTTTTCTCAAAAAATTTTTATAACATTCAAATAATTCTGATTTACATTCATAACCATGGAAGCTCTTTTTGTGTCATATTTTTGAATTTTTATATCCCTTCATTTGATTTAAATACGATATCCTTGAATTTGATGTATTTGTACATTGCTGAGTTTGTCGCACTACTTTTTTCTTTATTTTTATTCTTCAGAATTGTAGGGTTTTGTTTTTTAATTTTTTGTTTATATATATTCAAAAAATAAACAACTTACTTCACTTTTCCTAATTTTTATTTTAGATTAGTAGGCATAAGATATTATATCTTATAATTAAATCAAATTATTTTTGTTCCCTCGATTTTAATTATATTCCAAATAATTACCAGGTTTGGAAATTAAATCGTAAGAACTTATTTTAGTGCAATAAAAAAATAATTTACACCGCAAAATAAATTCGGGGTGTAGCGCAGCCCGGTTAGCGCGCTTCGTTCGGGACGAAGAGGTCGGGAGTTCGAATCTCCCCACCCCGACTGCTAATTTTAATTATTTTTTATTCTATTGTTTTTAATCTAAAAATTAGTCTCTATTTAATCAATAATCATCTTAATTTTTTGTTTAAGCAATTGTTATGGCGCAAAATCATTCTTTTGATATCGTATCACAAATTGATATGCAGGAAGCCGATAATGCTATTAATCAGGCGTTAAAGGAAATCCATCAAAGGTATGACCTTAAGGATTCTCAAACTCAAATTGAGTTGAATAAAAATGATAAGCTAATCATGATTAATACTAAGGATGACTATTCTTTAAAGGCAAGTATTGATATTTTACAGACTAAATTTATCCGCAGGGGAATTTCCGTAAAAGCTCTAAAACTTGAAAATCCTGAATCAGCTGCAGGGGGAAGGATTAGGCAAAAAATTAATTTGCAGAGCGGGATTTCGAAAGATAATGCAAAAAAAATTACAAAGATGGTTAAGGAATCTAAGTTAAAAGTAAACACCCAGATTCAGGATGAACAAATACGGGTTCAAGCTTCTAAAATTGATGATCTTCAAGCCGTTATAAAATTAGTAAAAGATGCTGATTTAGACTTTCCAACCCAGTTTGTTAACTTAAAATAAATTTACCCGGCGTACGCCTGCTTTAGTTTTTCTTTACCCAAAGATTGTACAATCAAAAATTCCTCTTCAGACACTTTTTCAACATCACCGTAATACGTATTTTCCACACTATCCTTCTGTCCACCTGCTTTAATCATAACCGAAGAAAGCACTTCAAGATTGTGAACAATGATATTTTTAGTCCCTTCCTCTCTATCGATTTGTCCATGTATAAAATATGGCCCCATGGACATCGTTCT
>CAVVVS010000037.1:0-77056 GCA_963751355.1 uncultured Ignavibacteriales bacterium
TACTCCTTTTTTCCGAAGCAACACATCTGGGGGATAAGGAGCTAAAACTTAAATTAAATCAAATATTATTTGAACAGAAAAAATTTGTTGAAAAAATAGTTAATGATGGTATTAAAGATGGAACATGGGATAAATCAATAAACCCTGAGGATGTGGCAATTCTATACATGGGTATTCCGATTACCTTTAATATTGAGTTGGTACTGAATAAAAGCGGATTGGAAACTAGTGAGTTTTGTAAAAGAATGTATACTTTAATTTTAAGAGCATTAAAAAAATAAAAAAAATTTAGCTAATAAGTAAGTAAATGATTACTTAATTGTCATTTTAATAAATAAACTATTTAAAAATATTACATAAAGGATACTATGTTATACGCAATCGTAGCAATGGTAATTTTGGCTGCATCGTTTCTATTTTCCATGTTAGGATTAGGAGGTGCATTGATATATGTCCCTGTTTTAAAATGGGCAGGTTTCCCTGTTAAAGAAGTTGCCATCCCTTTGGCTCTTCTTTTAAATGGATTAACGACGCTTATCGCCTTGATCGCATATTTCAAAAATAAACTTGTGGATGTCAAAGGCGGTTTGGCAATGACAATTAGTGCGTTCGTATTTGCTCCAATCGGTGCATTGGTATCAGATAAAATACCGGTAAATATTTTATTAATTCTTTTTTCCGTTGCAGTATTTGCTGCAGGCGCAAGAATGCTTTTTATGTCAAAAATGCCAGAACCAAAAATGACATTGTCTTTTAAACAACGTGCTATAATCGGAGCTTTAATAGGAAGCTTTGCAGGCTTTATTGCCGGGCTGCTCGGAGTAGGGGGCGGATTTATTATGGCACCTCTATTAATGTGGATGGGATACGAAACGAAGAAAGCCGCGGCTACTTCCGCTTTTGCCGTTACATTTTCTTCCTTTTCAGGTTTTTTCGGTCATGTTGCGCAAGGACAATTTAATTGGACTTTAACAATAATACTGACGGTCGTAGTTATCACAGGAGCTTTGCTGGGCAGTAATTTTATGGTAAACAAGGCTAAATCGAGCAAGGTTAAACAGATCTTTGCCATTGTACTGTTTGTGATTGCTGTAAAAATTGTTGTTGGAATAATATAGTTTTAAAGGAAAGATGCACAATGTTCAGAAGTAAGTATATAATTATTCTTATCCTCTTATTATCGGCAGGGATAATATTTCAAGTCTTTGCTCAGGAAAAAATTAATTGGAACGGTTATCTGCAATATCGATTTGCGGACAATTATTTAGATCAAAGCCAATTCTCGGTTAGGAGAGCAAAATTATGGTTCGATGGTAAAATGCCATTTGCATCAAATAAATGGAGTTACAAAGTACAGGCGATTTTCTTGAACAAACAAAATTATTTATTCGAGCTTCAAGATGCTTTTATTAATTATAAAATTGACGATTACCAAATAAAGGCTGGTCAGTTTGTACCCGATTACAGTCTTCAAAGGAAACAGCCTGACTATGTTATACCTCTAACGGAAAGAGCGACTGTTATCAATGCGTTACTGCCGTCAGCCTGCACTATGGGAAGGGATATCGGTTTTGAATTAAAATATAGCGGACACGCGGGAGGCGTTAGCATCGGATATTTTAACGGGAACGGGGCAAATTCTCTGTCGAACAAGCGAAATTCTCTCTATATAAACCGTGGGTATATCAAGTTGAAAATTGAAACGAGTGAAATTCATATCGGTTATTCAATTGCTTACCGGAACGATAAGGATTTAATTTTTTCAAATATTTTGGGAAATAAAACATCATTTACGGGAAAAGATTTTAGGTATGGATTCGACGCCAGGCTAAAATTATCCGGGTTTGAATTTCAAACGGAATATTTGGAAGCGCATCTGGAAAACAAAAATGCTAGTGGTTATTACGCCTTGGCGGATTATTTAATCACGCCCAAAAATTTAATCACGCTCTCGATAGAAAAACTAAATAGTCTGAACCCTTTAACAAATAACAATCCATGGTACACAGTCGGATATTCACATTACATCAAGGGAGAAGAAATTAAAATATCCTTTGATAACAGATTTCAATTTATAAGCAGTAAGACAAATTTGTTAACAATACTACAAATTCAATATTTCTTTAATCAAAAATAGGAGATACAAAAATGGTTAATCCACAGGAATGGTTAGAATTCGGTCAAAAATTTCACGGACATAAATGTCCTGCAATGCCTTTAGGTTTGAGAGTAGGAGCCGCGGCAATGAATGCCCTCGGAGTTGAAAGAGCTAAGGACGGACAAATACTGGCATTTGTTGATTTAGGCGAAGATCACTGCGCAACTTGTTATGCCGACGGTCTGCAAGTAATTATGGGTACAACTTTCGGAAAGGGTAATATTAAGAAAACACAAAAGGGTAAATGGGCTGTTACAGTAGTCGATAAAAAAACGAAAAAGGCTGTACGCGTTACTCCCAAAGCGGAATCAATGCTGGCCAACAAACAAACTTCTTTTTTCAAAGATTACCGGGAAAAAGATATCCCTGCGAGTAAAGTACCGGATGAAGTTGTTGAACCCTTAGTACAAAAAGTAATGAACGCTCCCGCCGAGATGTTACTAAATATTTCGGAAGTTTATGATTACGATTTGCAAGAGAAATCTCACAGCTTTAACAGTTTTGTCTGTGACGAATGCGGTGAGATGACGGTTATGGAGTACGGCCGAATAAAAGATGATAAAAAATTATGTATTGACTGTGCTGCAAAATAATTGGTAAGTAACTTATTCTTATTAGAGCTGTCAGAAATAATTCTGTATTTAGTTATGACTTGAAATTAGAATCTGTTCTTATTGATATTGAGCATCAATAAAATAATCAATTAAATATCGTCCCTATGCAAAGCAGTTAGAATTAGTGCGAAATGATATGATTGGACGGGATATTTTCAGAACATATTCCGACAACATAATTACAAGTCCAGTAGGGACGATATAGATTTATTTTATTTTGCAGATATGATTCTTATCATAAGATTAAGACATCATTGGTATAATATTTTGCTAATTAACGAAATGTTGTTTATATTTCGTCATATAACGAAGTGAAATTATATGACATTATCGATAAAAGAAAATACGAAATTATTCAAGTCGCTTTCGGACCCGAACCGGCTGCGGATATTGAAGATGCTTCAAACAAAAGCATTGTGTGTTTGTGAAATTACCGCAATTCTGGATTTGGCAACTTCTACGGTTTCAAAGCATCTAAGTATTTTACGCGAAACGGGCTTTATTATTGAAAAAAAAGATGGGAAATGGGTGAATTATATGATAAATCCAAATCCTTTGGACCGGCGGATATCTTCCGTGCTTTCATCTTTGGATTTTTGGATATCGGATGATAATATGATTATATCCGATAAAAAGAAGCTCCGGAATGTCGACAGAAATGTAGTCTGCGCAAAATAAAAATTTTTATAAAACATTTCGTTATTTAGCAAAATATAATATAAATAAAATGAAAATATTACTACTTTGTACCGGAAATTCCTGCCGGAGCCAAATGGCGGAGGGCTTTCTAAAATCGTTCGATAAAAATTTGGAAGTTTATTCTGCCGGGACAAATCCTTCGAATCAGGTTCATCCCAAAGCAATTCAGGTTATGAATGAAGAAGGCATTAATTTAAGTGAAAGTTACCCTAAGAACGTGAATGATTTTATAAAAGATTCTTTCGACTTCGTCATTACGGTTTGTGACAAGGCAAAAGAAACTTGCCCGGTTTTTACCGGTAAGGTAAATAAGCGGCTGCACATTGGGTTTGAAGATCCTGCGGAAGCAACCGGGACAGAAGAAGACATCCTTTCTGCTTTCAGAAAAGTCCGAGATCAGATTAAAGAAGATTTCGATAAATTCTATAATAAAAATATAAGGGGATAGGAATGATGAATATAAAGATACTTGGCAGCGGTTGTGCAAATTGTGTCAGGCTTGAAAATTTATGCAGGGAAGTAGTAACGCAGAATAATATTTCCGCCGAAATAGAAAAAGTTACCGATTATAAAGATATTATGAGCTTCGGTATTATGAGCACGCCGGGGTTAGTCGTCAACGGGAAAGTTTTGAGCAGCGGAAAGGTACCGACCAAATCAACGCTTGAACATTGGCTTACAGATTCATCAAAGAATTAACTTTAAAAGTAAAAACAAATCTGAGTTATATCTTAATATTCTATATCTCTTAAATGTTATTGATATCACTGTTTGCCGTTAGTTTCCGGCGCAATTTTATGAAATTAGGAAGTTTATTCTAATGGAATTAGAATGAGTACAGTATTAAAAAAATTATCTTTTCTTGACCGTTATTTAACCTTGTGGATTTTTCTCGCGATGTTCATCGGAGTTTTTTCCGGTTATCTTTTCCCGCGTGTGGTTGATTTCTGGAACTCATTTCAGAGCGGTACTACAAATATTCCAATTGCGATCGGGCTAATTTTAATGATGTATCCGCCTTTGGCAAAGGTTAAGTACGAGGAAATTGGTGATGTATTCCGAAATAAAAAAGTACTGTCGCTTTCTTTAATACAAAACTGGTTGATCGGTCCGGTAGTAATGTTTGCTCTTGCGGTAATATTTCTCCAAAACTACCCGGAATATATGGCTGGCTTAATAATGATAGGACTTGCCCGTTGTATTGCGATGGTTATAGTATGGAATGAATTAGCCAAAGGGGATACGGAATATGCCGCCGGATTAGTTGCGTTTAATTCAATATTCCAGATTCTATTCTTTTCCGTTTATGCTTATGTATTTCTTACTATCATTCCCGGCTGGCTCGGTATTCAATCTTTCAAAGTTGATATTACTATTGGTCAAATAGCTGAAAGTGTTTTGATCTACCTCGGCATTCCTTTCGCAGCAGGAATTATTTCAAGATTTACTTTGCTGAAACTTAAAAGCAAACAGTGGTACGAACAAAAATTCATTCCGAAAATTTCACCTATCACACTGATAGCATTACTTTTTACAATAGTTGTTATGTTTTCGCTTAAAGGAGAGTTCATAGTAAAGATTCCTCTCGATGTTGTACGTATTGCGATTCCCTTGATGTTCTACTTCATTATCATGTTTTTCGTTTCCTTTTATTTAGGAAAAAAAATCGGGGCGGATTATTCCAAAACAGCGACTCTTTCGTTTACTGCAGCAAGCAATAATTTTGAATTGGCAATAGCCGTAGCTGTAGCAGTATTCGGAATAAATTCTGGTGAGGCGTTTGCCGCTGTAATCGGTCCGCTTGTTGAAGTACCTGTTCTGATTAGTTTGGTAAATGTATCACTTTGGCTTCAGAAAAAATATTTTAAATCAGAGGAAAAGAATAACATAAAAGCTCCGGATCTTCTTCCGTGAAATAATTTGCAGGAAAAATCTAAATGTTAAATGGCTATATATTAAAACGTGACGAAAGGATTAAATATTTAATTCCTCTTCTCTTATTGCCGATTTGGCTTTTGGTTTATGTTGAACTGGAAAGCGCAACAAATTATTTGATACTTGATATTCTTAATTTACCATCTGAATCCCATCTTACCGAAGCAATTCGATTTTTCGTATTTGAAGTTCCGAAGGTTTTGCTGCTTCTCATTTTAATAGTATTTGTTGTTGGAATAGTCCGCTCATATTTTTCTCCTGAACGCACGCGAAAAATGCTCGGCGGGAAAAACTTATTTGCCGGGAATATTATGGCAAGTCTGCTCGGAATTGTAACTCCATTCTGTTCTTGTTCAGCGATTCCGTTGTTTCTCGGTTTTGTTGAATCCGGCATCCCGCTCGGCGTGACTTTCTCTTTTCTAATAGCTGCACCGATGATCAACGAAATTGCAGTAGTTCTGCTGCTGGGGCTCTTTGGGTGGAAAACAGCTTTAATTTATGTAACAACCGGTTTGAGCATAGCAATGATTTCCGGGTTTATAATCGGAAAATTAAAACTGGAAAGATATGTTGAAGAGTGGGTCTATCAAATAAAAGTTGGTAATGTAGAAATAGCTGGGGGAAAAATTCCTTTTACACAAAGAATATCCTCAGGTATCGAAGCTGTAAAGGAAATAGTTGGAAAGGTCTGGATTTATATTATTATCGGAATAGCTGTAGGTGCAGGAATTCACGGTTATGTACCTGAAAATTTTATGGCGGCTTTAATGGGGAAAAGCGCCTGGTGGTCAGTACCAGTCGCGGTAATAATCGGTGTACCCATGTACTCCAATGCGGCTGGAATAATTCCCATCGTTCAAGCTCTTCTTGAAAAGGGTGCTGCATTGGGAACAGTACTTGCCTTTATGATGTCTGTTATAGGTTTGTCATTTCCTGAGGCAATAATTCTAAAAAAAGTATTGAAGCTTCCTTTGATTTTTATTTTTATCGGTGTTGTAGCTATAGGAATAATTGCCGTGGGATATTTATTCAATATTATTTATTAGTTGTATCTTAATTCAGTCGTGAATATTATAAGTTATTCCTCTCCGAATAAATGTCTGCGCCAATATGATGTTAAGAATATGTTTTTAGGGTCGCATTCAGATCTCAATTTCATAAAATCATCCCACCTCGGAAATTGAGAACGAAAATACTCAGTCCATTCTTTGTAATTATATTCGGGCAGAAATTTTCCCCAATGTAATCTGAATGGAATATTATTTATTCGTAAAATTTCCCAAAACTTGCTAAAAAGACCGTCCTTGCCCGCAGGATTACCGGCATTATTTATATACCAAAACACATCTATACGCAAAGTATCTTCCTTATAACTAGGACTCATCCAGTAATTACTTTTTATACCGGCATACATTTCGGTCGCATAATATCCTGAAGCCGCGATTCCGTCTTCATCAAATAATTTTTTCAGAAGCTGCATTGCTTCCCGGGTTTTAGACAAAGGAACCCATATTTCGGTAAATTCCGTTCCCATTAAAATATCATCGGCTTCATTGTCCATGGGAAGGCTTCTCCACATATAATCCATGAATAAATCTGCTTTGCCCTCTTTGGTTAAAGGCTGCAGTATACTGACTATTGCGGGGTACAGCCAAATAAGTAAAAATTTGAATACGCTGAAGAACAACACAACTATGAATGAAATAATATAAATTAACAAAGTTGTGAGAGAAGACAAGATCCATGATAAAAATTTCCCGGTTTTTTGACCCCACCTGTTTTTTACATTCTTCAGAAATTGTTTAAAATCCTTACCAAGTTTTTTCCAGATAGTAAAGAAGTTATTATTCCCAAGCATTGTAAATAAAAGTGCTCCGCCAAGTTGTTCCAACTGAGTTGAAAACGGCTGATCTCCGAATTCTCTGTACGGCATAGGAGAAAATATGGGAATAGCAGCTCCCCTTACTGCTTCCCATATTACTACTCGCTCTACTTTTTTCTGAGGCCACCATAAAATTCTGGTGTAAGGTGTTTTCATTAAGAACTCTTTCATGCTTGGTTTTCCTTCGCTTCCATTTCCGAAAAGATCAATCGGAGAATCGTTGGAATCTGTAGGTGTGGTTATTTGTTGACCGTAGATAAAATAATTTTTTGTTAACTTAAATTTTACCCTACTTACAATCCCGAGTAAACCCATCGATAGTGCAAAAGCATTGAATGTATCATTATCTTTTTCCTTTTCAATCCATTGTACGTTTCCACTGCCGTCAATAATTCTTAATGCAAGCAGATTGTCTTCAAGACTGTACATCAATGTTCCGCCCGCAGAACCGGTCATCATAAAACCGCTGACAGTTTGATGGGTAATGCCTCCCAGATCATTTAGTGCCCATCCCTTTTTAAATGCCTGGTAAAGTAAGCTGTTTTTAAGAGAAGATCTGCCTGCCGGGTCCATCGGATCGTATCCTAAATGAATACCTGCTTCAACTTCTACAATGCCCTGTTCTTCATCAATCCATGTTAACTTGTTATACTTATCAAACATTATATTAATATTAGGTCCCTTAGGCGGAAATTGTTCCGAAACTTTATTCGGAACGGGAGAATCATCTTTCCCCGGATCAGTATAAATAACGTGTGCAAGTGAATGAGCCGCACCTCTGCATCTTATCTGCAAATTTTCAGTGTACGCCTTTTTAACGAGCTGAATTATTTGCTCTTCATTCTCCGGATGATAAAATCCATCTTTACCAGCATTAATTGTGATCTCATCGCTCATCTGATTCCTCTCCTTTTATATTTTTCATTCTAACGGGGCAGGGAGATTAACTTCTGTTTAACATAAATACCTAATCCTGAGCCGCCTAAAAGAATTAACGCGATAGATGTTAAACCCCAATTCTCCCATTCAGGAGCAAATTGTTTTAAGTTAATTAAAAGCAAAATACATTCGAAGGCAAAGAAGACTATGTTTGCGGCGACCGCAAAAGTAACTTGTGAAATAAATGAATCTATAGTATTTGGAGAAAATCTTTTTAAAGCAAACCACGCTACATACGCATTATAACTTACCGGGGGAACCTCAAACAAATGAAAGACCAGAACACACCAGAGAGTACTGCTGCAGTTTTCGCATGTTGTCCATGGATGTCCAATTAAGAAAGGAACATGAGCTGCTGCTATACCGTAAATAACGGCACCAATTGTTATGTACGCATAAACACGAACCAACCGAACAGCTTTAATCCATTCACTTGTATTGTTCTCCATACAAGCCTCTCAATACTGAATGACTATGATGTTTATATGCACCGAATAAGTTGAGTATGATTTTTGCACTACACCGCTAGTGCAGAAGAAATGTAGATTGTAATTTTAATATATGAAATTTATATTGACATAAGCAACTAAAAATATTTTTTTTGTACTTCTTTTTCCTTGCAATGACAAATTATTAAATATAATTTATGTTCCTAATACTGGAGGGTTATTGAATTTGCTTTTTATCACTCAATTATATTCTGGCGAACTGCGAATAGATATACACACCCCGCTGTGCTTCTAAAAGAAATAATTTCGTTTCAATATTTTTCAAGATACATAATCTGTTTGCCGCAAACCGGCAGGTGTTTGGAACTAAGGCTTATGAGTTTTTTCAATTGCTTTACTGTTTATAGACGTTCGGCTTTAACATTAGTTATAATTATGATCTTAGCTGCCGGTAGTCTCTCTGCACAGGTGGAGAAGAAAGATTTTCATCCGCTCGATGATGCTTTATTATTCTCACTTGATTATAGTGTTACGTTCAGCTTGACTGACTATACTCACTCAATAACGGATCATGGTTGGAGGGGAACGGGTGAATACTTCTTCTCTCTCAACGCTGCATATCTCTTAGGCCTTCGGGCTTACGGTGGTTCGGGGCATTTAAGAGGAGAACAGGAAGATTTTGCGAAATACTACTTACCTACCGGATTCAGAACTAGTCTTTTTTATACGGGCATAGGTATTGAGTTTGGTTATAAAGCGAATAAAAATATCGTCCCTTATTTTTCGGGCGGACTAACCTACACAAAATTCAATCCTGTAGATAACAAAGGAATCACTATACCAATTGACAAATACGGGAAAATCTATTCACGGGGAGTTTTAATCGAAAATATTGAAATAGGTATGCGATATCTCATTTCTTCCACGTTTGCCTTTAATTTAAGCGTTACTGAAAACTTTAATCAAAACGATTATCTTGATGGTTTGTCGAGAACAAATCATAACGATACATATTTTCAATTGAATACAGGATTTTCGTTAATCCTTTTCGGAAAAAATGATTCGGATAATGATGGAGTGGAAGATGCTGAAGATGTATGTCCAAACACCCCTCCCGATATAACTGTGGATAAATTTGGATGTCCAACGGATTCGGATGGTGATGGTGTTCCTGATTATCTTGATAAATGTCCAAATACACAATTCGGAACGAAGGTTGATTCCGCCGGTTGTCCACTGGATAGCGATAATGATGGAGTACCCGATTACATTGATCTTTGTCCGGGGACACCGCCGGAAGTTAAAGTAGATAAATCAGGGTGTCCCATAGATAGTGATCAGGATGGAGTTCCCGACTATCTTGATCAATGTCCTAATACCCCGCTTGGTGTAAAAGTCGATGCCACAGGCTGCTCTTTAGATAGTGACGGAGATGGAGTTCCCGATACATTAGATAAATGCCCTAAAACTCCTCCCGGAATAAAAGTAAATCAATCCGGTTGTCCATTAGACAGTGACGAAGACGGAGTTCCGGACTATCTGGATAAATGCCCCGATACTCCACCAGCTGCAAAAGTTGATTCTGTAGGTTGTCCTTTGGATAGTGATGGAGATGGTGTACCTGATTACCTAGATGATTGTCCTAATACACCTCGTCGGATGAAAGTGAATTCATCCGGCTGTCCTTTGGATAGTGATGGAGACGGCGTTCCTGATTACCTGGACGATTGTTCTAATACACCTCGCGGGATGAGAGTGAATTCATCCGGCTGTCCTGACGATGACGGAGACGGAGTTCCGAATTATCTCGATAAATGTCCTCACACGAAGAGGGGTGTTGCCGTAGATAAAAATGGTTGTCCGCGTTTGCCCGATAAAATTTTACTGAATACATCAATATATTTTGAACCTGGAACTGCTAAATTATCTCCTTATTATCTTTCCGTGCTTGATAAGATGGCAGAGAAAATGAAAAGTGATGATCGTTCAAGATGGAAAATTGAAGGATTTGCCGATGATATAAGTTCTCAGGTTTTTGCTAAGATTATTGCAGCAAACCGTGCAGATGCTGTCTTAATACATTTTTTAACGAATGGTTTGAATGCTGATAGATTCATAGTTGTGAAAAATCATGAGAAATCGGATAAAGAAAATAAAACTTTTGATGTGGGTGTTATAATAACTAGAATCAAATAATACTATTTTGGTTGATATGAATGGCTTCCCGTGATACTATTTCTATAAACAGTTTGAAAAAAAATTGATCCGAAATATGAACTTATTGGGTTAGTCATTTTAACTTACTATAAGTTATAAAAATATCTTTAGGAAGGATAAAATTTAATCTTACAGAATGATCATTTTATAATGTACCAAAGGATTGAAAATGAAAATTAATAAATTAGGGTAAATATAAACTAGAAAAATCTCAGGAAGGAAAGGGACGATTTAATCTTGGTTACGCGGGTGAGCGATCCCAAAATTGCTCTGAAGTGAAACTTACTTTAATATGTATTTATATATTAATTGTTGACAAGCTACTCGTATTTCAACAATAATTTAAACTAACTATTGAAACTTTATCATCGCTTTAATTACTCCGTCTCTAAAATTAGCAACTATTTCAAAAGCTTCACAAGTTTTTTCAAAAGGGAAACGATGGGTAATCAAAAAATCCGGTTTCCAATTCCGGGAAGCCGATAAATCGATGCAATGCTGGATGCTTTTGTTCTGGCGCCTCACATTCTGTATGTAGATTTCTTTTCTTCTAATCTTACTTATATCGAACGATACTCTACCAATTTCCGGAATCCCGACTATGAATAATTTCCCACCCGGTCTTAGAAGATTTACGGCTTGATCGAGTGCTTCCTGTTTGCCGCAGCATTCAAAAACAGCATCGAATAAGTTTGGATTAGCTCCGGCAAATCTTGAAACAATATTTTCCGTATCGGGATTTCCTGAATGAATTGCTCCGTTTTCCTTTGCTGCGTTTATTCTATAATCTAACTTATCGGTAACATAAATATTTTTAAAACCAAAAGCTTGTAACGATAACATAACACTTAAACCAATTGGTCCTACTCCCAAAATTGCAATTGTGATTTTTGTATTTGAATTCTTTAAAAATTGTGCTGCATAATATCCGATTGATAAAGGTTCTATTAGGGCAGCCTCCTCACCGGTGATGTTTCCGGGTACTTTGAAACAATTTTGTGCAGGTAGAATAATATATTCCGATAAGCATCCATCGGCCTGTCCTGGGGCTCCTAAAAATTTCTGATTTAGACACGTGTGTTCTCTCCCGCTGAGGCATTGTGAACATTCGTGGCAAGAAAGTGCTGGCTCAATTGCAACCAAATCTCCTTCTTTTAATCCTTTAACTTTTACTCCGGTTTTCTCTATAATAGCAGAGCATTCGTGGCCGATTGTAAAAGGGAATTCGATAATTTGATCCCCTATGTTTCCTTCTTTATAATAATGAATGTCGGAACCACAAATGCCCACCGAATTAATCTTCAGCAGGACATCATCATCTTTCACAATTTTAGGTTTGTCTACATCGAAAATTTCGAGTTTTTTGATTCCCGTAATCGCAATTTTTTTCAATTAAAATATTCCTTTATTTCAAAATATTTATATTCTATCCTTCATTTTTAGATGAAACTATACGTTTTATTTACATTAATATTTCTCTTGACGCACTTTGTCTCGAATATCCAACAACTCTTTCATTATATTAAACATTCCACCCTTCCATTTTGCGCTTCCGAAACCGTCATGAAGCTGCAAATAGATTTTATAAATCTGCTGATAAACAGAATGATTTTTTTGATCCGGATAATAGACTTTATTTGTACCCGTCATTGCTTGCTGGGCTTCTTCAACATTAGAAAATCCGCTCACACCTT
Organism: uncultured Ignavibacteriales bacterium; assembly: GCA_963751355.1. GTDB lineage: Bacteria > Bacteroidota > Ignavibacteria > Ignavibacteriales > Ignavibacteriaceae > CAVVVS01. Next base: position 12,588 of record CAVVVS010000037.1, read on the forward strand.
TTCCGGCTGCTACTGCGCCGAAAATTGCTGCACCCAAAGCGGAGGACTGCTCACTTCTTGAAATCTTCATCGGTAATCCGGTAACGTCTGCATAAATTTGCATCAGAAGAGAGTTTTTAACGGCTAAACCACCGCAGTTAACAACTTCATTAATGGTTGCGCCATATTTTTCAATCCGTTCGATAATTGTAAGAGCCCCGAAAGCTGTGGCTTCAACTAAAGCCCGGTAAATTTCATGAGATTTAGTTTGAAGAGTTTGTCCTATCAGCAGTCCTGTGAGACGAGCATCAACTAACACATTGCGATTGCCGTTATTCCAATCAAGCGCCATTAAACCTGTTTCCCCGGGTTTTAATTTCGCCGCTTCTTTTTCCAGGTTCATAAACTTTTCATCCTGTGTTTCACCGTATTCTTTTGGAACAAAGTTATTGACAAACCATAAGAACAAATCGCCGACGGCAGGTTGTCCTGCTTCTATTCCGAAATAACCACCCATTACAGAACCGTTTACAATTCCGCATACTCCCGGTATATCTGCGAGTTTTTGTGAGCGAGGTGATACCATTATATCGCACGTACTGGTGCCCAAAATTTTTACCAACGTTCCTGTTTTAACACCTGCGCCAACTGCACCCATATGAGCATCTATAGCACCAACTGCAACTGTTACTTCAGTTGATAAGCCGAGTTTATCCGCCCAATATTTGCTGAGATTCCCTGCTTTTTCTTCGGCAGGAAAAACATTATTTACAATTTTACCATGTGTTTTAACCAAATTCGGAGAAAGCTTTTTAAGAAAACTAGGATCGGGAAACCCTCCCCACTCTTCGCTATAAAGTGCCTTATGCCCGGCAGCACATACACTTCTTTTTAGATTGGCCGGATTTGTATCTCCTATTAATACTGCCGGAATCCAATCACATATCTCTACGAAACTATAAATGGAATTGAAAACTTCCGGATCTTCTTTTTGAAGATGCAGCAACTTACTCCAGAACCATTCCGAAGAATATACTCCTCCGATCTTTGCTAAATACTCAGGGTGTTCTTTTGACGCTAATTCTGTTATTGTTTGTGCTTCAAAGTAACTTGTATGATCCTTCCATAACCAAACCATAGCAGCCGGATGGTTCTTAAACTTTTCTGTAAAGCACAGCGGCAATCCTTCCGAATCAACTGGCATGGGACTGCTGCCCGTTGTGTCTACTCCTATTCCGATGATATTTTTTATCGAAAATTCAGGCTCAATCAATTTTGCCTTTTCAATAGCTCCTTTTATCGTTATTTCAATCCCAAGTGTATAATCCGCCGGGTTTTGTCTCGCTAAATTCGGATCTGTAGGATTTGTTATCACGCCTGCGTCTCCGGAAGGGTAGTTGAAAACCTGGTTTGCCAATTCTCTGCCGTTATCAATATCTACGATTAGCGCTCTGCAGGAGTTTGTACCAAAATCTAAACCAATTGTATATTTAGCCATATATCCCTCCACCTATTATATCATTTAAGCTTCTGCCAACTTATCATAACTTTAAGTTCTAAAATAAATCTTGACATTAAAAAATTAAAATGATAATATAAAAATGTTAATCGTTCAACATTTTAAGTGACCCCTATCACTCTGATTATGAATCGTAGAACTCTTTTTATAGTTGATATTCTTGTACAAACATAACAAAACTAATTTTAAACTTTTTATAAAAGGTAAGATGTAAATGCCTACTATAAATGATATCGCTCAAAAAGCAAATGTATCTGTTATGACAGTTTCCAGAGCGTTAAACAAACCTGAACTAGTAAAAGATAAAACTCTAGACAGAATTCGTGTGGTAATGGATTCTCTGGGGTACCAACCAAGCCACCTTGCCCGGTCTTTGGTTAGAAAAAAAACAAATACAATCGGGATAATCATGCCCGATATTAAAAATACTTTTTTCAACAGCTGGTTTCGATTTATCGAAGATTATGCAAGACAATTCAATTATAATTTGCTTCTTGGAAATACAGATGATAACGCGGCACATGAAATGGATGTTATAAGATTGCTACAATCTTATAGAGTCGACGGCATTTTAATTGTTCCATATTCGGAAGAATCAGTTAAGTATCTTATAAATAGCAAAATGAATTTTATCCTCGTCGATAGAATGTATAAAAATTTGGATGTTGATTTTATTGCGACCGATCATTATGCGGGAGCTTACAAGTTAACTGAATATTTAATCAGGCGCGGACATAAAAAAATTGCCGTGTTGAAAGGTCCGGGCTATATTTTCCCGGATGTTGAACGATATAGAGGATACTGTGATGCTATGAAAAAGCATAAAATAAAGATATCATCTTCAATGGTTCGGAACTGCGAATTATTAGAGCAGAATGCAAATGATGCCGTTCAAAAATTAATTCATGGCCATGAACGCCCAACAGCGATATTTTCATTTAATAGTTTAATGACGGTTGGAGCCATAAAAGCAATCCAGTCAGCCGGTCTGGATATACCGGGTGACATTTCTTTGGGAGTATTTGATGAAATACCAGGGAGTGATATTTTTAAACCTAAACTTACTTATGTGGAACAGCCGGTAGAAGAACTGGGCATAAAGGCAACAAAAATATTATTGAAAAAAATTGATAATTCCGTTAAGAATAAAAGATACAAAGTTTTCCTTCAACCTGAACTTATACCTGGTGATTCGTGCAAAAATATTTTAAGAAAAAATTATAAAAAATTAAAAAAAATGAAGAGAAATTATTATGGAAAAGAAATCATTTAAAATTAATCAGCCGGTCAACCGTTATCGCGGTAGTATGCCTAAGATTGGTATCCGCCCGGTAATTGACGGCAGGCGCAAAGGTGTCAGGGAATCTCTTGAAAAACAAACCATGACCATGGCGAAGGCGGCAGTAAAATTCTTAAGCGAAAACATGCGCCATCCAAACGGATTTCCCGTGGAATTTGTTATTGCCGATTCTTGTATCGGCGGTGTAGCCGAAGCTGCGGATGCTGCTGAGAAATTTGCAAGAGAGGGAGTGGGTATTTCGTTGACGGTTACACCTTGCTGGTGTTACGGAACAGAGGTAATGGATTCCGATCCACTCATACCAAAAGCAGTTTGGGGCTTTAACGGAACAGAACGTCCCGGTGCAGTTTATCTCGCCGCTGCTCTTGCAGGTTATTCACAAAAAGGTTTACCTGCTTTTGGCATATACGGAAAAGATGTTCAAGATAGTGATGATACTTCTATTCCAAATGATGTGAAAGACAAACTCCTGAGTTTTGCAAAAGCAGGTTTGGCTGTGGCTGAAATGAGAGGGAAATCATATTTATCGATGGGCTCTGTTTCGATGGGAATTGCAGGTTCCATTGTAGAGCCTAACTTTTTTTATGATTATCTCGGGATGCGAAATGAATTCATTGATATGAGTGAATTTGTTCGCAGAATTGAAGAAAAAATTTATGATGAAGAAGAGTATCTCAGAGCACTCAAGTGGACAAAAAAGTATTGTAAAGAGGGAGAAGATGTAAATAAGAAAAAGTCATCCCGCGAAAGAAAGAATTACGAGTGGGAAATGGTTGTAAAAATGACATTAATTGCCCGGGATTTAATGATTGGAAATCCAAAATTGAGTGAGATGGGTTTTGAAGAAGAAGCATTCGGGCATAATGCAATTGTAGCTGGATTCCAGGGACAGAGACAATGGACGGATCATTTTCCAAACGGTGATTTTTTGGAAGCAATATTAAATTCTTCTTTCGATTGGAACGGCATTAGAGAGCCTTTTATGATGGCAACCGAAAACGACAGCTTAAATGGTGTGACGATGTTATTCGGTCATTTACTTTCCGGTACAGCACAAATTTTTTCAGATGTCAGAACTTACTGGAGTCCGGAATCAGTAAAAAGAGTTACCGGGAAGTCACTAAAAGGTAAAGCTTCTAATGGTGTTATCCACCTTATAAATTCGGGTTCCACTGCATTAGACGGAACGGGCAGACAAAACCTAAAAGGTAAACCCGTAATGAAAATGTATTGGGATATTACTTCCGGGGAAGTTGTGAAATGTCTGGATGCTACCAAATGGTGTCCGGCGGATTTAGGTTATTTCAGGGGAGGCGGCTTTTCATCACAGTTCCTTACCGAAGGAAATATGCCTGTAACTATGTCGAGAATAAATTTAATAAAAGGTCTGGGACCCGTGCTTCAAATAGCGGAAGGCTACACCGTAGAACTTCCTAAAGACGTACATATGCTATTGGACAGAAGAACAAATCCAACCTGGCCAACAACATGGTTCGCTCCGTTATTAACCGGTAAAGGTGCGTTCGCAGATGTTTACTCGGTTATGGCAAACTGGGGCGCAAATCATGGGGCGATTAGTTACGGGCATATTGGGGACAAATTAATTACTCTTGCTTCGATGCTTAGGATCCCGGTGAATATGCATAATGTCTCACGTGAAAGAATTTTTAGACCAAGCTCTTGGAACGCTTTCGGAACTGAGAATCTTGAAGGCGCGGATTATAGGGCATGCCAAAATTTTGGGCCTCTTTACGGAATTAGATAATTCGAAGTTTGAAAATTTTAATTTCCAACTATTTGATTTGAAATAGGGACAAATACTAATTAATCAAGAAAGGTGATTTAGTTTAGATAATCGAAAATTAGTATCGAAAATTCAAACTAAAGTTAAATTAATAATCATAAGATTGAACTTTTAGTGAATTCTATTAAAGGCTGAGTATTGCTCAGTTTTATTGAGAGTCTATTTTTCAAACTATCTAATTATAAACTCATTGCACGTTAATAAAAGGACGCAGGGAGAGTTCTTTAATTTAATAAGAATTAATCTAAAATTATAATTTGCCGTGTTACGATATGTAATAAAAATCTTAGCCTTGTGTTTAATTGTAATACGGATCCGGATTTAATACGATTAAGAGTAAGATTACTATTTATTGTCATTGTGCTATATGCTGACTAATTCAAAATTTCCTGCCTTTTAATAAAACTATTCCATGATTATATTTAAGATTCAATTATTAGGATACTAATGAAGAATATCAGAAATTTTTGCATAATTGCTCACATCGATCACGGAAAATCAACGATCGCAGATTGTTTACTGGAAAACACAGGTACGGTTAGCGAAAGAGAAGCAAAGTCTCAGGTACTCGATGATCTGGAACTTGAGCGCGAACGCGGAATTACAATTAAGTCGCATGCCATTCAAATGAAATACAAAAAGAATGACGGGATTTTATATACTTTAAATTTGATAGATACTCCTGGTCATGTCGATTTTTCATATGAGGTATCAAGATCGCTTGCGGCTTGTGAAGGTGCCGTTTTAGTGGTAGATGCCGCACAGGGAGTTGAAGCTCAAACAATCAGCAATCTTTATCTTGCAATAGAAGCAAATCTTGAGATTATTCCGGTCATCAATAAAATAGATTTACCCAGCGCAGAAGTGGAAAAAGTTAAGGCGCAAATTATTGATTTGATAGGCTGTGAGGGGGACGAAATTATACTTGCAAGCGCAAAGACCAAGATAGGGATAATTGAGATACTCGACGCTGTGGTAAACAGAATTCCTCCCCCAAAGGGTGATCCTGATGCACCTCTTCAAGCATTGATTTTCGACTCAATTTTTGACCCTTACCGCGGTGCAATAGCATACATTAGATTATTTAACGGCACCCTGAAAACGGATGACAAAATAAAATATTTTGCAATTGATAAAGATATTGAAGCAGAAGAAATAGGAGTTCTAGGATTAAAAAAAGTTAAGGTTCCGGAATTATCTGCCGGTAATGTAGGTTATCTTATTTCCGGAATAAAAGATGTTCATGATATTAAAGTTGGCGATACTGTTACATGGGCGAAGAAAGGTACCACAAAACCTCTTCCCGGTTATAAGGAGGTTAAACCAATGGTGTACAGCGGACTATATCCGACTGACGCCGAGGAATTTGAAGATTTACGTGATGCTCTCGAAAAATTCAGGTTAAATGATTCTGCATTGATGTATCAGCCTGAAACTTCCGCTGCGCTGGGATTCGGTTTTCGCTGCGGATTTCTAGGATTGTTACATATGGAAATTGTTCAAGAAAGACTTTTCCGTGAGTATAATCAATCTATAATAACCACTCTCCCGAACGTTGAATATCATGTCTTTAATCATAAGGGAGAAAAATTAATTGTTGATAATCCCGCATTGATGCCTCCGGTCGGAGAAATAGATCGCATTGAAGAACCTTACGTAAAAGCCCAGATAGTTTGTCCGAGTGAATACGTAGGTAATATAATGAAATTAGGAATGGATAAGCGGGGAACATACATAAATACTAATTATATTGATCCGACAAGAGCCGATCTTGAATTTGAATTTCCTTTAGCTGAAATAATTTTTGATTTTTATGATAAACTCAAATCGGGGACACGCGGTTATGCATCTTTTGATTATGAGTATATAGGTTATAAAGAATCCGATTTGATTAAGCTTGATATCATGCTAAATGGCGAACCGGTTGACGCTCTTTCAATGATTGTGCACAGAAGTAAGTCGTACGATTGGGGAAGAAAAGTCTGCTCTAAACTAAAGGACTTAATACCGCGTCAAATGTTTGAAATTAGTATTCAAGCGGCAATTGGTTCAAAGGTAATTTCAAAATCCGTTGTAAAAGCTTTAAGGAAAAATGTACTTGCCAAATGTTACGGAGGAGATATTACGCGAAAGAGAAAGCTGCTTGAGAAGCAAAAAGAGGGCAAGAAACGTATGAAGCAGGTTGGTAATGTGGAGATTCCTCAGGAAGCATTTTTGGCCGTATTGCAAATAGATCAATAAGGGGAAGTACATATGTGGTCTTCAAAGAAAACCGGAGAGGGCGAAAAGAATAAAGTTAAAAGCTCCATATTTAATATTGTTTTCACATGGCGTTATTTGAAAGCTTTGATTATTGCTTTTATTGTAGCCGTGTTTATACGCGCTTTTCTAATAAATGCTTACCATATTCCAAGTTCATCCATGAATAATACTCTGCTATCGGGAGATTTTGTACTGGTAAACAAAGCAGCTTATTCTTTTTCCACTCCCAAATATATTCCCCTTACCAACATACGATTAAAATCAGACGGCATTTTAACTTATGCCAAACCAAAGTTAAGGGACGTGATTGTATTTGAATTTCCGGGATATCCGTTTGAACTGTACCCGGAAAAGCCGGAAAATTTTGTTAAGAGAGTTATAGGAACACCCGGCGATACTGTACAGATAATAAATAACCATGTTTATGTTAATCATAAGAGGATTAAAGCACCGGAAACCGCTAGAGTAAATAGAACATTTGCAATTGATAAGCTTGTTGATGATAGGATATTTCCCTCCGGGAAAAATTGGAATGCCGCAAATTATGGGCCTATCAAAGTTCCGAAAAAAGGACAAACTATAAAACTTACGATGCAAAATATAAATCAATGGCGTACCTTAATTGATAGAGAATTCGGTGCTAAAGTAGTAGACATTGAAGGTACGGTGATTACAATAAACGGAACCCCGGTAAGATCATATACATTCAAAAAAAATTATTATTTTGTACTAGGCGACAATCGTAATGACAGCATGGACAGCCGATATTGGGGATTTGTTCCCGCTGATAGTATTATCGGTAAAGTACTTTTAATATATTGGTCAATAAATCCTTTTGAACATGTAAAAAACATATTCTCAGCTTTGCATGCTGTCAGGTTCCACAGAATTTTTTCATTAGTGCATTAAAATTTATTTTTATCCTTTCTTGTTTAAAAACAGATAGATATTTTAAGGCTTTAAATTCTGAATAACTCAAGTTGACACGCTATGAATTCAAACGCAATTAATCCGCGTGTTTTGGGAATTTTTATTACATGGACCTGAGTCAAATATAATTTTATCAGAATTTTGTTTAATTCCGGAAATACACTATGAAATATGCTATTATTTTATTTGTTCTTTTAGTTAGCCCAATGGGCTTATGCCAGACGAAATATCTTATCTATTTTAAAGATAAAGGAATTGCTCCGGGACATACTCTCAGTAAAGTCGATCCCGGCTATCAAGCTGCCAGAAAACTTCTAACGGAACGTGCTATAAAAAGAAGGCAGCGCGTTATGGGTAAAGATAATTTTATTAGGTATGAAGATATTCCTATTAAAACGGAATATAAAGAAGCAATTAAAAACATGGGTGTCACAATACAAAATAGTCTTAGGTGGTTTAACGCTGTATCCGCTTACTTAACAGATCGGCAAAAAGTCCGGATTGAAGTATTACCGTTTGTTGAAAAAGTGACTCCTGTAAAAATTATAAAATTTAAAAATGACCAAAGATTTTTTATTAAAAGTAACTTGCAAAAACAATCTTCGGTTAAAGGTGGTCCGTCGTATGGTCCTTCTTATACGGAATACGCATTATCCGGTATCCCGATTGTAAATTCACGCGGTATTGATGGTAAAGGTGTTATAGTAGGAATATTAGATAATGGTTTTCACTGGAAAGATCACGAATCACTCGTAGATAGTAAGGTAATTGCGGAGTACAATTTTGTTTTTCACGATTCTTCTACTGCCCTTCAACCGGGTGACAGCCCTATTTCCGGAGATCATGGCACTTATGTTTTTTCACTAATCGGCGGATATAAACTGGGTGAAATAATCGGACCGGCACACGGAGCCAGTTTCATTCTTGCAAAAACAGAGGACGACCGGAGTGAGTCGCACATCGAAGAAGATAATTATGCTGCAGCGCTTCAATGGATGGAATCGCTCGGTGTCGATATTACTACGAGTTCACTGGGTTATAATATCTTTGATGATTCAACGTATTCATATACCTATAAAGATATGAATGGCAAAACAACAATTGTTACCAAAGCGGCTGAACTGGCATTTCAAAGAGGAGTGCTGACTATTAACGCTGCCGGAAATGAGGGGAACGATAGCTGGCATTATATAATTGCTCCGGCTGACGGATTTAACACAATTGCGGTCGGCGCAGTTGATGCTGATAATCAGGTTGCCGGATTTAGTTCCAGGGGACCTACATATGACGGCAGGATTAAACCTGATATTGTTGCAATGGGCAGTAATAATTACGGCGCATCCACCTTGGGTTATAATAGATATGGATACGGTTCAGGAACATCATTTGCAACTCCTATAGCTAGTGGGATTGCAGCGATGTTGTTATCAGTTTATCCTAATTTAACGAATATTCAAGCAAGGGACATACTCTTAAAAAGCTCCGGGAATGCAGATAAACCTAACAATGATCGAGGATATGGTTTGGTCTCGGCAAAGAGCGCTATTTCTTACCCTGTACTTACCAAGGATTCCATAAGCGGTGATTATAATTTGTACAAAATCTTTTTCTCTAATAATTCCATTATTCCTGCATCGGTAACTCTTCATTATACTACTGCCAATAAACCTGAATTCGTTACCGGAAGGACTTCGTTTGACGGAAAACTTAAATACTTTTATACATTTCCTCAATTGACCGACGGTAATCTTGTTTCTTTCTATTATACATATAGTGATAGTACCGGAAATAATTATCGTGATCCTAAAAACAGTTTCTTTAATTTTACTTATGGGAATTGGGAAATTATTGACAGTACTCCTGATCTCCTTGTGCCAAAGAATTATACATTATCGCAAAACTATCCCAATCCTTTTAACGGCTACACAACTATTAATTTTGTCTCTCACTCAGTAAATCATGCCCGCATAATAGTATTTAATTTATTGGGTCAACAAATTAAGGAAATCTTTAATGGCGAAACTATTGTAGGTGTAAATAAAGCTACCTGGGACAGTAAATATAAAAACGGAACTTATTGCGCAAGCGGAGTGTATATTTACGTCTTATATATGGGCGGGAATCTGTATGCAGATAAAATGATATTAAATAAATGAAATTCGGATGCTGCTTGAAAGAAATAATTTGATTTAACTCAGGCATGTTACGCAAAATTGTTATTTTGAATGAAGTGAGAATGACATGGTTTATGACTTGCGCAATTTGGAAATATTCCCCCCCCCTTTGGACGAGTCAATTTGACAAAGCATTCCAAAGTGTTTGCAAAAATAATTATTTTATTTTATTGTTATTTCAACCGAAGGAAGAAATCGCACAGTTCTAATATTTTCCTTGGCCGATGCCTCCTTCGAAATGATAATTAAATTACTTTGCGTAAAGTCTATTAATTTGCGTAACATGAATAACTCAGTAATATTTCTTAATTAGTTCGGTATTTTTATTAATTTAAACAGTGAAAAATATAATTGGTGATAACATGAGTAACATTTTATATGCGGCACAAGAGAAATATTTAAAAAAATTTAAGAGCACCAATGATTCTCTGATTGACAACATGGAAGATTATGCAAAGAAAAATAAGGTTCCCATACTCTCATGGGATTCAGCGGCATTTCTTGAACAGCTTATACAGATCTACCAGCCCAAAAAGGTACTGGAATTGGGAACTGCGATTGCTTATTCATCCATCCGGATCGCACGAAATTTGGGTAAAACAGGTATGATTGACACCATAGAAAAAAGTAAGGACAATCTAGATCGTGCCAGGAAAAATGTAAAAAAATCGGGGTTGAACAAGAAAATAAATATTATTTTCGGCGACGCATTGGAAATTATGCCTAAAATAAAAAATAAATATGATTTTATTTTCCTCGATGCCGATAAAGAAGATTATATTAAGTTGTTTAATTATTCAATGCTGCTTTTAAAGAAAGGCGGAGTTTTGTTTGTTGATAATTTATTGTGGCACGGATATGCAGCTTCTTCAAAAGTTCCGCCCGCTCAAAAAAAATCTACATCTAATATCCGGGACTTCAATGAAAAATTTACTTCTCATCCCAACCTTAATGCAACAATTTTACCGGTCGGAGATGGAATCGGTTTGGGTATAAAAATCCGTTAATACTTTTAAATTATACTAAAAAAATGTATCATAAATGACAGATAAACCTATACAAGATGCAATTGAATTTGTAGACCAGGTAGAAAAATTTTCCGGTTCAAAATTAAAAAGGAAAGCAGGGCTGTTACGTATTTATGAAGAAGCCCAAAAAAACAATAATAAAAATTTGTTTGAAGATGTAACATTTACTTCAAAATATATACAGGGACTATTACGCATAGTTACTAACAATGCTAATAACCCAGAGATTACTAACATCGAAAAGATTAAAAAAGATTTTTCGGCAAATATTGAAAAAGTAATTTCCCAGTTAAAGGAAATTATAGCAGATGCCGAACCGGAATTTAAAAAGTACTTTGAAGAAAATTATTTTGAATTATCTCAGCAAGGATTTAATAACCTCAATGAATTGCTCTATGATTTGGATTGGGCAAAACAATATATTAACGCAAAAAAGCGTGAATGATAAATTGAAGCAGTTTATTGTTAATAGAATATTGAAATCCGTTTTCCGGAGAGACATCAGAAAAGATTGATAAAATAATTACAAACATTTAAACTTGAGAAGATCTCTCCGGATTCAAAAAATCATTCAATACTTAAACAGACACTGTCCCTATTATCGGATTTACGTTTTCGCAGTCCATTTTTCCAGTGCACCTAACAGATTTTTCATTGCCATAATTAATGGTTGATGCTGAGTTTCCTCAATATCCGTTAAAATTTCCTGGTGAACATCCACGTAAGCATGGTTTAACAAATCAACAAGTGTTTCGCCTTTTTCAGAGAGGAATACTTTCATATTTCTTCTGTCCGAGAGATCAATTTCTCGCAAAATATATCCTTTTTCAACCAAACCATCAATGATTCTGGTTAATCTGCTGGGACTCAGATTCATTCTCTCGGCTACTTGTTTGTTGTTTAAACTTTCCTGGGCGCTAAATAACCGCAAGCATCTGAATTCTGCCTGTGTTAATCCATATTGTTCCGCCAGTCGTGCTTCTTTTTCCTGGCATCTCGCAAGTAAATTAAAAGTTAAATCGGCAAGTTGTTCGGCCTCTGTTTGCATCATTCCCCCCTAACGGTGTGTAATAGAAATAATTGCTTATATCAAAATTCGACAATTATTAGGATATTGTCAACTATTTTTTTTATTATTATTTTTACATTGACAATTAAGAGTATATAACTAACTTATCTATTCTCGTTGAAATATTTCCTTTCGAAACTTCTTTCATTTGAAATTTTATCCTTTCCGCATCGGATGGTGATACTAGGCAAATAAAAGTCACATCATTTTTATAAACCGTATCTAGAATTTTTGAATCGTAGGAAGATAAAATTCTGTGCACATGACTTATATATGAGAAATTAGTAATTATTGTTAGTGTGAAATATGGAGCTTTAATTACAATGTTCGCGTTTTCCAAAGTACCGTTTGCAGCATTATAATATGCTTTGCCTAAAGGTCCGATACCCAATTTAGTTCCCCCGAAATATCGGATGACAACAACTAGAATAGAAATTAAATCAAAATGTTCGATTGCGTTCAGAATTCTAACTCCGGCGGTTCCGGTCGGTTCGCTGTCATCGGAATATTTTATGGTATTATCTTTTAATTTATAAGCATAACAATGGTGAGTAGCATCGTAATATTTTTTCTTTATTGTATTAAGAACCTCAACGGCATCTGTTTCCGATTCGATATGAAATACCTGCCCAAGGAATACCGAACCTTTTTCTTTCAACTTAAATTCGTTAAAAGTTTCGATGGTTTTTATTTTTGTGATGTTTTCCATATTAGGTTTTGTAATACGAAAGATGAACCGGTGTACTTCCAATTTAATTGCTTTTCAGATAACCGATAGCTAATATAAAGATTTAAATTTATAATTTTAAAGCGCAATTGGAAAAAGAAACAATTATAATACGCGGAGCCCGCGAACATAACTTAAAAGATATTGACCTGGAGATTCCCCGTGATTCGTTTACTGTTATTACCGGACTTTCGGGGTCAGGAAAGTCATCATTAGCTTTCGATACTATTTATGCTGAAGGTCAGCGAAGATATATTGAATCATTGTCTGCTTATGCACGCCAATTTTTGGATATGCTGGAAAAACCTGATGTAGATTTGATTGAAGGATTAAGTCCGGCAATTTCAATAGAACAAAAATCTACTTCCGGAAACCCTCGCTCGACAGTTGGAACAGTAACAGAAATATATGATTATCTGAGATTATTATATGCAAGATTAGGCACACCACACTGCTATAATTGCGGAAAACCCGTTACTAAACAATCTTCCGCTCAAATAATTGATTCTATCATTAAGTCGACAAATAATAAAAAAATATCCGTCCTTTCACCGGTTGTACGCGGAAGAAAAGGTCACTACCGGGAATTATTTGAAGAAATCCTTTCCGACGGATTTTTAAAAGTACGCGTAGATAATGAGTTTTATGAAATATCCAAAGGTTTTCAAGTAGACCGTTATAAAATACATAATATCGAAATAGCAGTTGACAAACTCACCGTAAGTGAAAATTCGAGAAACCGGCTCACCGAATCAGTAGAGGTTGCCCTGAATTACGGAAACGGTATAATTATAGTTAATGACGGTACACAGGATTACGTTTACAGCAGACACTTAGCCTGCCTGGATTGCGGAATAAGCTATAGAGAACTAGCTCCCAATTCATTTTCATTTAACTCACCATACGGCTCTTGTCCCGATTGTGAGGGACTTGGTGAGAAAAAAGAACTTGATATTAATCTGATTATACCCGATTGGAGTAAATCAATTAATGAAGAAGCCCTTGCACCTTTAGGGAAACCGCGCCCAATTTGGTTCTTCAATCAGCTGAACGCCGTGGTTGAAAAATACGAATTTGACTTCGATACCAAATTGAAAGATTTAACAAGTCAACAAAAAGACGTACTTTTGAACGGCAGTAAAGAAAAAATTGCATTTACATATACCTATGGAAACGGCAAGCCTGTAACATATATGCACCGTTTTTCAGGTTTGTTTAATTATCTGAAAAATTATTATAATACTACCAGTTCCAATAATATCCGGGAGTGGGTTGAATCTTACATGAATACTGTCTCTTGTCCCGCCTGCGGAGGAGGCAGGCTAAAACAAGAATCACTGGCTGTAAAGTTTCAAAACAAAAATATCAGCGAAATAACATCTTTATCAATTAACCGGGAAATAGAATTTTTTTCGAAGGTTAAACTATCTGGGCGGGATGCGATAATTGCAAAACCCATTTTAAAAGAAATTACCACCAGGTTAAATTTTTTGATTAATGTAGGGCTCGATTATTTAACTCTAAATAGATCTGCTAGAACACTTTCAGGCGGTGAATCACAGAGAATCAGGCTTGCTACTCAAATCGGCTCTCAATTAGCCGGTGTTCTTTACGTGCTGGATGAACCTAGTATTGGGCTTCATCAAAGCGATAATATTAAGCTGATTAAATCGTTAAAAAATTTACGAGATTTGGGAAATACCGTTATAGTTGTAGAACACGATAGAGAAACGATAGAAAGTTCGGATTTTATGATTGATCTTGGTCCCGGAGCAGGTGAACACGGCGGAAAGCTTTGTCTCAGCGGAGAAACCCAAAAATTAATCGGCTCACAGAACGGTATCGATTCCTTAACACTTTCATATTTAACGCATAAAAAAGGAATCCATTTACCTGAATCAAGAAAAGAAGGCAATGGGAAATATTTAATTCTAAAAGGGGCTTCCGGGTTTAATCTTAAAAATGTTAACTTAAAAATTCCGCTCGGTACATTTACCCTGGTAACGGGAGTTAGCGGTTCGGGAAAGTCTTCAATAATAAATGAAACTCTTGTGAAGATATTAATGAACAAAATTTACAAATCTAAATCTGTTCCGCTGCCATTTAAATCTGTTGAAGGATTAGAGAATATAGATAAGGTAATAGAGATAAATCAGGCACCGATAGGAAGAACACCCAGATCAAATCCTGCAACGTATACAGGCTTGTTTACTTTTATCAGAGACCTTTATGCACAGCTCCCGGAATCAAAAATGCGCGGATACAGCACCGGACGTTTTAGTTTCAACGTTGTCGGGGGAAGATGTGAAGAATGCAGAGGTGACGGTTTAAAGAAAATCGAAATGAACTTTCTTCCCGATGTTTATGTTGAATGTGAAGCGTGCCGGGGTAGAAGATATAACCGTGAAACTCTTGAAGTATTATTTAAAACTAAATCTATTGCAGATGTACTTGAAATGAGAGTTAGTGAAGCGCTGGAGTTTTTTAAGGATCTGCCGAGGATTTCTCGTAAACTAAAAGCTATTAATGACGTAGGATTGGGTTACATCAAACTCGGTCAGCAGGCTACCACATTATCGGGCGGGGAGGCTCAAAGAGTAAAACTGGCTACTGAACTAAGTAAAGTTGGAACCGGAAAAACTCTTTATGTATTGGATGAACCGACTACGGGTCTGCATTTTGAGGATGTAAGAATTTTATTAAAAGTTTTAAATAAGTTGGTGAATAAGGGCAATACGGTCCTTGTAGTTGAACATAACCTTGATGTAATTAAAATGGCAGATTGGATCATCGATTTAGGTCCGGGCGGCGGAGAGTTCGGAGGGAAAATTATTGCAGAAGGTACACCGGAGCAAATTAGCAAGAATAAAAAAAGTCTTACAGGGAAATTCCTTCAAAAAGAACTTAAGGCTTCATGAGAGAAGAATCTTTAAGTTAACTCTGTTTAATCTTGGCAAATTTACAACATTAACGTTTATTCTCAAGATAACCAACCTTGGTTCGAGGTCTCATCTTTTAGATGTTTTGATATGCTGAATCCATTCAAAGACGGGCAGGCAAGTTCAGCATGATAAGTACGTAACATGAAGTACTGCATTTTATGAACTGTTCATCGGCAGTCAGCTTGAGTTTTCGTTAATAAAATTTAAATATATTTCTACGATAAAACTTCAAATTTAATTTGCATTCAACCCGATCTGATTGTTATATTTTGCACCCGTTTAGAATGTAAAATACACTGCCTAGCAAACCAGCTAATCAGCGAATATCAATTCTATTACTTATTGTTAAAAAAGCTATTTGTGCCGTAAAATATTAATCACTTTATAAAAGTGGCATATTGGTGAAACTGTAAAAATTAAAGGAATTATGAAAATTGTTCAGCCTTGGAATTATGATTTAAGAAATTGGCAGATTGCTGCCGCGAGAAAAGTTAAAGAGAAGTATGATAAAAATGAAATTGATTTTTTGTGCGTTGCTACACCCGGAGCCGGAAAAACTATTTTTGCATTAAGAATAGCCCATTACTTACTTAGCCGTAACAGGATTAAACGTGTTGTGATAGTTTGTCCAACAGAACATCTAAAAAAACAATGGGCGGAAAGTGCTTTTAGTGTAGGAATTGACATTGACCCTAATTTTGAAAACTCAGCTGGAATGGAAACACCGGATTATTTCGGTGTTTCGCTTACTTACGCACAGGTTGGCAGGATGCCGAAAGTCCACAAGCGGAATACCGAAAAAGAAAAAACTTTTGTCATATTTGATGAAATTCATCATCTCGGCGATGACCTCAGTTGGGGAGATGCAGTTAGATCTGCTTTCGATAAAGCAGCATATCGCCTTGCAATTTCCGGCACTCCGTTCAGGCGGGATAATAATGCTATCCCCTTTATAAAATATAAAAAAGCACAAAGTATTGCGGACTTTGTTTACGGTTATTCGGATGCAATACGGGATAAAGTTTGCCGCCCGGTTTATTTCCCGGCATATGAAGGTGAAATGGAATGGCGAGTAAAAGATAAGGTTTATAAAGCCACCTTTGCCAATATGCTGAAAGATGCTCAGGCATCCGAACGATTAAGAACCGCACTCGATCCTAAGGGGAAATGGTTGAGAACCGTAATTACGGATGCCGATAAAAAACTTAATGAAATAAGAAACGACGGTCACCCTGATGCAGGTGCCCTGATTATTTCCATCGATCAAACCCATGCTAAAAAAGTTGCCAGGCTGCTTGAAGAATTAACAGGGTCTAAAGCTGTATTAGTTGTATCCGATGATCCAAAAGCTTCATCAAAGATAAAACTGTTTAATGACAGTAATCAAAAATGGCTTATCGCGGTTAAAATGGTTTCGGAGGGAGTTGATATTCCACGACTGCGTGTAGGAGTATTCGCAACCAACATAAAAAGCGAGTTATTTTTCCGGCAGGCGGTTGGTAGATTCGTTCGCCAGCAAAATGATTTAAAGAAGCAGCATGCTTTTTTCTTTATTCCGAAAGATATTGTCATTGTCGATTATGCACAAAAAATTGAGGAAGAACGCGAACACTATTTAAATAAAGTTGATTATGTTGAAGACATTTTTGACCGCGACGATGAATTTAATAATAAAAAAGAACTTCCCGAAGAAGATTCATTCGAAGCCATACATTCTGTTGCTACCGATAAAATCCAATTGGAATTGGATTTTGGTAGGGAATTTGCTTTGCCTGAAGAGAGGAATAATAAACATAAATGGGAATCCGGATCTTATATGATGGAAGAAGATGATGAAAATATTCCGGTTTATCAAAAAGTTGAAAATCTTAAACAGGACATAAATGAACTTTCCAGGGCAATAGCGATGAAGCAGCGGAAAAAAGGAGAGAAGGTGGATTGGAATTTTGCTCATAAAAAATGGCTGAATATAGGCGGAAAATCGATCGAGAAAGAAACTATTGATGAATTGAAAAAAAGAAAAGAATGGCTGTACAGTCAGATATAATATTTTAACTGTAAGAGTATTCTTGAAGTTTGTATGATATAAAGTAACGGTTTATTATTAATTCCGCATTCTTTGAAATTATCCGGACCAGTAGTTTTCTTTTTAATAATTTTAAAACATTGTTGCACTTTCTTAATGAGAATGAAAAAAATATAATCCTTTTTAGCCTATTGAGTTTAATATCTTCATATCATTTTCATCAATTTCAAAATCAAATACGGCTGCGTTTTCTTCAATTCGCTTAGGATTTGATGACTTTGGTATTGCTATTACACTATGTTGAAGTGCCCATCGTATCATTATTTGTGCAGGTGACTTGGAATATGTTTTAGACATTTCCATAATATTCTTATTCTTGAATTTTGTAGCTCTAACGAGCGGGCTGTATGCTTCCAATTGAATTCTTTCGGAATTACAATATTCTAAAAGCTTTTTTGGGAATATAAACGGATTAAATTCGACTTGATTAACAGTGGGGACAACATTTGAATTATCTAATATTTCCTGAAGATGCCGGATTGTGAAATTGCTAACTCCTATAGCTCTGCATTTCCCTTCATTGAGAGCGGTAACCATTGCTTCCCAGGTTTCTATTCTTTTGCCGCCGCCAGGCCAGTGAATCAGGTAGAGGTCTATGTATTCAAGTCCGAGATTGTTTAAACTGCTTTCAATTGCCTTCACAGCATTTTTATAACCATGTTCATCTGTCCATAGTTTAGACGTAATAAATAAATCCTCCCTGGGAATATTATTCTTTTTAATTACCTTTCCTATCTTCTCTTCATTGTTATACATTCGAGCAGTATCCAACATCCTGTACCCTAAGTTATAAGCTGTAACAATTGATTGTTCTAGCCCCTGCTCGGTGGTAATCGAATAAGTACCTAATCCAAGATAAGGCATCTCAACACCGTTGTTGAGTTCTACCCTGCTTTCAATTGAATTTACCATAAAATTCCTCCAGTAATTTATCTCTTTTATAAAATTGTAATCAGCACAACACTTTTATTAAAAATTTACATGAAAATAAAACAAAAACAAGTTTCGCTCGTCCAATTAAGTGATTGTGAATAAATTGGTCAAAAAAAAATAGTATATGAGAGACATATCACTTCTTTTGTGGGTATCATTATATACTATTATTCACAGATTATAAATAAAATATATTAGCTAATTATTGACTGAATTGATAATTTAAAAGGGAAATATGAAGAAATTTTACTCTATTATTTTTATAATTTTTATTACTTGTTTTCACACTGATTATGCTCGGAACTCAAATTCAATAAAGAATAACACCATAAAAACAGATTCGGTAGTTACTGTAGATAGTCAGGTTATACCCGGCGAATTTCAACTATATCAAAATTATCCGAATCCGTTTAACCCGACCACTGAGATAAAATATTCCGTGCCTGAAAAAAGTCATGTTGTCCTTAAAGTGTACAATGCTTTGGGTAAAGAAGTAGCGTTGTTAGTTGACGCAATTCAACAGGCCGGTACATATAAGGCAACGTTTGCAGGTAGAGATTTGTTCAGCGGAGTATATTTTTACAGGCTTCAGGCGAAAGATTATGTAAAAGTCCGAAAGATGATTTTGCTAAAATAATATCACTTGTAGGTTAACTTGCCAAGTTGACCTTCGGTAATTCAAATGACAAGTTAGTTAACTTTTTTAGTTTTTATATCAAAATTCTTTCATCCAATGCTCCGGGAAAAAAGTTTCCGGGAAAATTATTTTAGCTTCATTAAGTATTTGGAGATAGCCATCAGGCAGCGAGTATCTTTCCGAAATATGAAATAATATTAATTTACCGGCATTAGCTTTTTTCGCAATTTCTGCTGATTGTGTGCTAGTCAAATGAAAATTTTTTTCGGCAAGTTCAATATCATCTTTTGCATATTGAGATTCACAGATAACAGTTCCGCAATCCCGCACAAGCTTAACTGCATCTTCCACCGATTTCTCATCATATCCGAAATCGGTAAGGTAGGCAATAGAGTCACCTTTCGTTTGGATTAGTAGATTTTCCCTCAATTCTTTAGCCGTTAATTTTTCCCCGTTTACTTCTATAATTTCATTATCACCGATCGTTGGATCTTTCACTTTCTCCAACCAGGCTCCCTGTATTAAGCCCGATTCATCCAGTTTATTTTGATTGATATTTATAGATGGATTTTCATCAACTCTAAAACCAATTGACGGAATTCCATGATTTAAGATCACGGCAGATACACGGAAATATTCGTTACTGAATACAACTCTGTTAAATGAACTTTTTTCAACTAAGTGTTTTAGGGAAAACCCTTCGCACGTTTTGAAAAGATTTGTTGTTATATTATTATTAATATCACTAACAAACCATTCACCGGGGAGATCGTTTACCAAATTCCATTTATAGCCAAGCATTCTGTGTTGAATAGCTTTCGTTGTGTAATCCGGACCCCAAATGAAAACGGGCTTGCTTGCCCTGTCATAATTTCGCCTAAAGAAATAATCAAAACCGGAGACATGATCTATGTGGAGATGAGAAAAAAATAAATAATCAATGGACCTTACATCATTCTGGGAAATGTTATGCAATAAGTTTTCGCCGCAGTCGAACAACAGCCGGAAATATTTTGATCCGCTGTTTACCCAAACCATTAAGGCGTTGTCTTTCCCCGGATTACCGAGTATCTGGAATTTAATGCTCATGTTATAATTACGTTTATTGGAGAATGTTTATTTTGAAGAAAAAATCAATAATAAATATTATCTTTGTTAAAAGTTATTCAAAATAAATATAATTCAAAATGAGTAAGATAATAAATGTAGGATTAATCGGATTCGGTATGTCCGGCAAATATTTTCAGGCTCCTTTTATTCATAATAATCCCAACTTTAATCTTTATAAGGTACTTGAAAGGCACAGCGAGGAATCAGGGAAACTTTACCCCGGAGTGAAAGTAGTAAAAGATTTAGCCGCTATCTTAAGTGACGATAAAGTTGAACTTGTAGTAATATCTTCTCCGAATAATCTTCATTACGAAATGGCAGTCCAATCGTTAAAAGCCGGAAAACATGTTATTGTAGAAAAACCCTTTACAGTAAATTCAAAAGAAGCATTAAAATTAAAGGAAATTGCCGAAAAAAATAAATTGGTATTGGCTCCATATCATAACAGGCGATGGGACGGTGATTTTTTAACCGTTAAAAATTTAATAGGAAGCGGAGTGCTTGGAGAATTGGTTGAGTATGAATCACATTTCGACCGTTACCGGAATTATATAAAGCCAAATGCCTGGCGTGAGAAAAATGAATTAGGATCAGGATTATTATATGATCTTTGTCCTCATTTAATGGACCAGACGCTTGCATTGTTCGGTATGCCTCAATCCGTTTATGCCGATCTTAGAATTCAGCGAAAAGATTCCGCAATTTATGACTATTTTGATCTTTCTCTTGAGTACGGTCGTTTGAAAGTTATACTGAAGGCAAGTATGCTGGTAAAGGGAAAAACACTTCGTTTCAGAATTTGTGGAACTAACGGAACATATTCAAAATACGGTTTAGACCCACAGGAAAATGCACTCAAACAAGGTGTTGAACTATCAAATCCGGATTGGGGAAATGAAGACAGTGAAAATTGGGGTGTTCTCGATGCTATGGTAAAAGGAGTAAATTTTAACGGCAAAATTGAAACTCTCCCCGGTGCATATCAAAAATTTTATGAAAATATTTATGATGCAATCTGCTACGAGAAAAAATTAGTTGTTACTCCGGATGATGCAATTAACACTATTAAAATAATAGAAACTGCTACGGAAAGTTATTCTAAAAAACGAACAATTAATTTGTAAGGGTTAATCTTTTTTGTGAAGATAGGTATTAATAAATATTTAGAACGGATTAAATTTGAAGGCATTCCCGGAAAGAATATTGAAACTCTAAAAAACTTGCACAAAAATCATATCTTCAATATCCCGTTTGAAAACCTGGACATTCATTATGGTAATAGGATAACTCTGGATATTGATAAATTATTTGAGAAAATCGTAATCAATAACAGAGGCGGTTTTTGCTACGAACTTAATGGTTTGTTCTACGAATTGTTGAATAACATCGGGTTTAATGCAAAAATGGTATCCGGCAGGGTGAAGAATTTAAAGCAAAAAGATATGTTCAATCCGGAATTTGATCATATGCTGATTGTTGTTGATTTGGATGGTCTTTGGCTTGCGGATGTCGGCTTTGGTGATTCATTCATTGAACCGCTAAAAATAGAATTGAATACTATACAAAAACAATACGGTAAGTTATATAAAATTATCCGGCACGATGAGAAATACCTAAGGTTAATGAGTTCAAAAGATAATAAACATTTTTTGGAGGAGTTCCTTTTTACATTAGAGGAACGAACTCTGAATGAATTTCAAGCAATGTGTAATTATCATCAAACATCGCCGGAATCAATTTTTACACAGAAAAAAGTTTGCACCATTGCGACAAGTGATGGTAGGATTACTCTTGGTAATTCAAAACTGATAATTACCCGGTATAACAAAAAAAATGAAATAGAATTGAAAAGTGAGGAAGAGTTTAACGAAAAGTTGAAAGAATATTTCAATATGGCTATTAATTAATGATGAATTACCTCCCTTATTTTAAAGATAAATTATAGCAATGAAACTATTTTCTTTAAATTTTAATTTCTTATATTTTCATTAGATAATGAAAAAAACTTTACCCATATTGCTTATATCTTTAATATGTTTGAATATCTTCGGCTTCAGCATGATATTTAATGTACTGCTGTATTCATGTAAGATTAATTCTGCAGAAAGAATTAAGAGCAATATTATTACGGGTAAAACCACTTTAATAATTTTAACAGATTCAAACAAAAAAGAAATTCAGCGCGTAAATAAAAAAGAAATACTTTACCACGAAAAAATGTATGATATTGTTTCAGAGGTGAAGAAAAGTAAAGCTACATATATTTATTGTCTTTCAGATGAAAAAGAAGATAATATTATGGATATTCTGAATGATATAAATAATATGCACAAAGGCAATGCGCTGCCTGCGAACAAATCTGCAGAATATGTTTTAATCAATTTAATCAAAAACTTTATTGATGCTAACAATACCAAAATAAACCAAACAATCACTAAAACTATTTATCACTCCGAAAATATTAATTATACTTCATTTAACTGGAATGAAGTTTTAGTTCCGCCTCCCCAATTTCCCTTGGCTTAAACATTTATTTCATCTTTAAAGATACTGCTGAACTTAAATCGTTATTCAATCGAATAATCCTTGATTTAATATTCAATGAATATTCATTCGAAGAATATAGTTTTAATTTGGTTCAAAAGTATCAATATGAAGAAAAAATGTTGAATAATTCCAGAGCAATAAAATTATAACAAAAAATATGAGAAAACATTTAAATGGTTAAAGGCATAAAACCTACCATACAAAAAGCTGTACCTCATATTTCAGCCGGATTATTGCTTCTAAATATCTCAAATAAAAAAAATGGAACAATTTTGTAAATAAGGAAATCGGAGAATCATGAAGACAAATGTTTTCGTTATTATTTGCATTATCTGTATTAGCGGTTCACTGCTCTACGGACAAATGTATATTTCAGGAAGAGTAACGGATAATAACAATCAGAAAGAACTTGAGGGCGTAAATATTTTTATCCCGGATTTGCAGCGGGGAGCGGTAACCGACCAAAACGGTGAATACCGGATAAATGATATCCCCAAAGGAAACTTTAGTATTCAATTCAGCTATATAGGTTACAAGACAGTGATTAAGAAAATTAAAATTAATGATAAAAACCTACGATTAAATATAAAATTGGAACCGACCGAGGTGGAGATCGGTCAGGTTGTGGTAGTTGGAAATACTGTAACTTCAAAAGCGAAGCTGCCTTATAAAATAGAAACTTTAACTTCAAGTCAGCTTCAATCTCTTCCCCAGCCAACCTTGGTGGATGCGCTTGCTACGCTCCCGGGAGTCAGCATCTTGTCAAACGGTGATGGAATAGCAAAGCCAGTTATACGCGGAATGTTCGGTTATAGAATTGCTACAATTTTAGACGGGATTAGATTCGACAACCAGGAATGGCAAAATGAGCACGGATTCGGATTAGATGATATCGGAATCGGTAGTATCCAGGTAATTGAAGGTCCGGCGGCTCTATTATACGGTGCGGATGCAGTGGGAGGAGTAGTAAATTTGATGCATGAAAAAAATGCTCCCGTAGGTAAAACTTTGGGTAATTATAATCTTAAAATATTTTCAAATACATTAGGTGCGAACAGTCAGATTGGACTAAGAGGCGCAAGTAAAAAATGGAGCTGGCAAATTCACCTGGGCGGGGAATCACAGGCAGACTACCTTGACGGCAGGGGAGTAAAAATACCCAACACACGTTTCGCCGGAATTACTGCAAAAGCTATAGCCGGTTATAATTCTTCCTGGTCAGTTTCCAATTTAGAGTATATTTTTTCACATCATATTTACGGAGTAGTTGAACAGAGTGAATTAAATTCTCCGAAGGAAAAACAGGAGGACCATTTCGAGAGAGGCTTTGAGGGACCTCATCACACAATCGATTATCATATCTTATCATTCAGAAATATGCTCTTCAAAGAGAATTCCAAATTCAAATTGAACATTGATTTCCAAAATAATCACAGAACCGAACAGGAAGGTTTGGACGATCCTAACGCAGTGAAGGATTTGGGTGAACTGGATATAGTATTGAACACATTTTCTTATAACGGTCAATGGATTTACTCTTTTTCTCAAAATACTGAGTTAACCCTAGGCACCGAAGGACGCTTTCAAAAAAATAAAAATGACGGTAAGCGCATTTTAGTGCCCGATGCAAAGATGTCCGAATTATCCGCATTTTCATATTTTAAAACTGCATATAATGCAGTGGAACTCGATGGAGGAATTAGATATGATGTTCAGAAAATATCTACAAATGAGATGGGAATTAAAGATTCGATATCTTATATGCCGGCAACCGATGTTTCGTATAATACATTAAACGGAGCCGTGGGTGTATCATTTGATTTATCTGAGAATTTTATATTTAAGTTGAATTTTGCATCTGGATACAGAGCACCTAATCTTGCAGAATTGATGTCCAACGGCGTTCACGAAGGTACTACCCGGTATGAACTGGGTAATTCCAACATGAAAAGCGAAAAGAATTTTCAGGGCGATCTCGGACTTACCTATCAGACAAGCAACATTAAAATACGGGGAAGTTTTTTCCACAATTCCGTCAATGATTATATCTACCTGCAGCCTACTTCCGAATATATAAAAAATTTCAGGGTATATAGATTTATGCAAAGCGATGCCGCACTTCAAGGCGGGGAAGTAAGTCTTGACATTCAATTAACAGGATGGTTAAACTTAAAAAGTTCATTCTCCACGGTTGTCGGTAAAAAATCAGACAAATCTTATCTTCCTTTTATGCCTGCTGATAATATAATTTCCACCGTAAAAACATTATTACCGGCCTGGTTTGTATTCAACAATAATTATTTCCAATTTAGTGTGAAGAATTATTTAAATCAAAACCGGACTGCTTACGGCGAAACAGCAACACCCGGGTATACTTTAGTAGATCTCGGACTGGGCGGAAATTTGAATTTCGGCAGACACATAATTGAATTATCTTTATCGGTTACAAATTTATTTGATGAGGTTTACTTTAATCATTTAAGTTTGTTGAAACCGCTCGGTGTTTATAACATGGGAAGAAATTTTGTGTTTACGGCTAATTATCCTTTTTTTCTAAATTAAACATATCTGTATATTAATTGTAAATTTAACACGCCCTGTTATATAATATGCAGGGCTGTTTTTTATTAATTGATGAAATTTATAATTTGTTACGTATATTAATTAATATTAATCATTTGCTTTGAAAAGAAAATTAAATTCGTTTTAACTAATGAGTATCCAACCTAAAATACTTGAACGAAAATATCCGGACAAAGAAATCGTAAAATTTTTCTCAAAGGCTGTCTGGTTCTACAATTTATGGGCTTCATTAACCGAAACAAAAGCGCAAAGTAAAGTCATAGAATTAGCTAATATCAAGGATGGCGAAGTCATTCTGGATGCCGCCGCCGGAACATGCAAACTATTTGAGAAGCTACTTAAAATAAATTCAAACGGATTAAATTTGGCATCGGATATTTCCAAAGAAATGCTTCTTAATGCGAAAGAAAGATTAAATAATTTTAAAGATGTGAAGAATATTTTATTGTTAGATAGCGTTGAGCACCTTTCATTCAAAGATGAAACATTTGATTTAATATTAAATAATTATATGTTCGATCTGATGCCCGTAACCAAATTTACAGTGGTATTAAAAGAGTTTTACAGAGTATTAAAACCCGGCGGCAGAATTGTAATCTCAACGATGTCTTTCGGCAGCAGATGGTATAACAGATTTTGGTACTACCTGTCAAAATATTTCCCCAAACTTCTTACAGGGTGCAGGCCTATCTCATTAAAAAATTATATCGCTGATGCGGGATTTAATATTCAGGTTAGTGAAATGATTAGTCAAAATACTTTCCCATCGGAGATCATAAAAGCTACAAAATAGAAATTCATAAAAGCATCCGTCTGCGGGGACACAGACTAGCACATTTAGCATTTGAAATATTGGAAGAACTTTTGCGTTCCCATTGATGTAAGTAAATATTACTTAATTTGACTTGCTATTCTTTTGATGTTTTTTACGAAATCTTTTTTTAGATTAAAAATGATACTTTCCCAACTATAATTTAGAAGAAATCAAAATGTTATTTTATAAATTATAAACATGTAAAGAAAGGCTGGACATGAAACAAATTATTACAATAACGTGCACCCTATTATTTATAACCTTTTCCTTTAATACAAATGCACAAACCTTTTTCGGTGCGAATCCTTTAGCGCATACTTTTTCTATTGTTGCGAGAGATTCCGTAACCGGCGAAATGGGCGTGGCTGTTCAATCTCACTGGTTTTCGGTCGGAACATCGGTTATTTGGGGTGAAGCAGGTGTCGGAGTAGTTGCTACTCAGTCATTTATTAACCCATCTTTCGGACCGCGGGGTTTGGAATTATTGAAAGCCGGGCTGACTCCGCAGCAGGCAGTTAATATGCTTCTCGCAAATGATGCGGGGAGAGATTACCGGCAGCTTGCTATTCTGGATTCCAAAGGACGAGTTGCTTCGATTACCGGTAAAAAATGTATTCAGCCTGCAGGTAACATTGTCGAAGATAATTTTTCCGTTCAGGCAAACCTAATGTTGAACGATAAAGTATGGCCGGCGATGGCAAAAGCTTTTAGAGAAACAAAAGCGCCTTTAGCCGAAAGAATGTTAGCGGCACTTGAAGCGGCACAGAAAGCCGGAGGAGATATTCGGGGAAGACAATCTGCAGCACTTCTTGTTGTCAGAGGTAAATCCACCGGAAAAGTGTGGAGCGACCGTTTGGTTGATTTGCGCGTTGATGACAGTCCGTACCCCGTTAAAGAACTTGGCAGATTGCTCAAACTGCACAGAGCATACGAGCATATGAACAACGGAGATCTTGCAACAGAAAAAGGCGATATGAAAAAAGCTATGAATGAATATTCTACTGCCCAGGAAATGTTTCCTGATAATGCGGAAATGAAATACTGGACTGCCGTAACATTGGCAAATAATAATAAGCTTGATGAAGCATTACCGATTTTTAAGAAGGTCTTTGAAATGGATAATAATTGGAAAACACTAACCCCGAGGCTTATAAAACCGGAGCTGTTAAAAGTAAATAAAAAAGAATTAGAAAAAATTATGTCTCTGAAATAATCGCTGCAAAATAATCATTACCGGTAAATCTTAATTCGGATAATTTTATTGCCGGTTTTTATTAGAGCTTTCGCAAAATGACGAATGAGGTCATTTACGGAAACTCAATTGTTGAATGTAGTCATTTATTATTCGTTAACCTTTGCTGCATGTAAATGAGATCAAATATGAGGTTGTATAACCTTGCTTATTTATTATTATGAATGTACAGATCTAATAATTTTATGTGATAATCACTTTATTGAATGAAAATAAAGAAAGAAAATGAGAAACGGAGAACACGATGTTCCCTCCTAAGGCAAAACGTATACCTAAGGAGCTACTCGCTCACGGTCATAAAAGAATCGATAATTATTTTTGGCTAAACAACCGTAAAAATCCAGAAGTAATAAAGTATTTAAAGGCAGAGAATGATTATACCTCTTATATGATGAAGGATACGGAATTACTTCAGCAAAAATTATTTTCCGAAATTATTAGCCGGTTCAAACAGAAAGATGTGACCGTTCCTTTTAGGTATAACGGATACTTTTATTATACCAGATATGAAGAAGGCAAGGAATATCCGGTTCATTGCCGAAAAAAGGGGAATCTCGATGCACCGGAAGAAATTATGCTTAATGTTAACGAAATGGCGGAGGGTTATAAATATTACCGGGTAGCCGGTTTGAATATTAGTCCGGATAATAAAATTTTAGTTTTCGGAGAAGATACGGCAGGCAGAAGATTGTACAATATCCGTTTTAAGGATTTAACAACGGGTGAATTTCTTGAAGATAAAATTCAAAATACATCGGGCAGAGCCGAGTGGGCGAATGATAATAAAACGGTTTTTTATTCAGTCAGAGATGAATCACTGAGACCGTATAAAATTTACAGACATAAATTAGCAACCGATATTTCCGGCGATGATGAAATTTTTTATGAAGATGATCCTACTTTCGGTGTGTATGTTTACAGAACTAAATCAAATAAATTTATTGTGATTGGTTCTTACAGCACAGTTTCAACAGAATTTCATATACTCGATGCGGACAATCCAAGCGGAAAATTTAAAGTTTTTCAGTCTAGAGAAAAACATCTGGAATACTCAATAACTAATCTGGATAATAAATTCTTTATCAATACGAACTATAAAGCAAAGAATTTTAGGGTTATGGAAACTCCCGATAATAAAACAAGTAAAGAAAACTGGAAAGAAGTAATTCCGCACAAAAAAGATGTTCTAATCGAGAGGATGGAAATTTTCAACAATTTTCTCGTATTACAGGAAAGAAAAAACGGGCTATCTCAAATAAAGATTGTGAATATTAACAATAAAACCGATCATTGTATCGCTTTCGAGGAAGCTGCATATAATGTTTACCTGGGTACCAATCGCGAAATGGATTCGGATGAATTGCGATTTGTTTACAGTTCACTTACCACACCTGCTTCTACTTATGACTACAACATGAAAACCAAAGAAAAAGAATTACTGAAACGGGAAGAGGTTTTGGGAGATTTTAAACCGGAAAATTATCGTACTGAAAGATTATATGCCAAAGCCAAAGATGGAACCTCTGTCCCGATTTCACTTGTTTATAAAAGAGGATTAAATAGAGACGTAGAAAATCCTTTGCTTCTTTACGGATACGGTTCGTACGGAATTACTACCGATCCGGATTTTAATTCCGTTCGGCTGAGTTTACTCGATAGGGGTTTTATTTTTGCTATCGCTCATATCAGGGGCGGTCAGGAAATGGGGAGACACTGGTATGAGGAAGGTAAATTGTATCATAAAAAAAATACTTTTTCGGATTTTATTTCCTGCGCTGAATATTTAATTGAATATAAATATACCAATCCAAATAAACTCTTTGCGATGGGTGGAAGTGCTGGTGGATTGTTGATGGGCGCTGTCGCAAATTTACGTCCCGATTTATTCAGGGGGATTATTGCGTCGGTCCCTTTTGTAGATGTGGTTACAACTATGCTGGATGAAACTATTCCGCTTACAACCGTTGAATATGATGAATGGGGAAATCCTAATCTCAAGGAATATTATGATTATATCCTTTCATATTCTCCTTATGATAATGTTGAAAGTAAGGATTACCCTCCAATGCTGGTAACTGCAGGTTTGCACGATTCACAGGTTCAATACTGGGAGCCTGCAAAGTGGGTTGCTAAACTCAGGGAAATGAAGACTGATAAAAATTTGTTGCTCCTTTATACTAACATGTCAGCCGGCCACAGCGGTGCCTCCGGAAGGTTTGAAAGATATAAAGAAACTGTTCTCGAATATGCTTTTATATTAGACCTGATAGATCTAAATCAGATTGCAAGTGTTGATTAAAAAGGGAAATCTTCCTGGTAATCTACCTTTTGCTCTAATTTTTTTATTTCCTTTTTCTTTGCTGTTTGATGAACCGGGTTGCCGTCAACAAAAATTGCTTTATACGGTTTGGTCGGGCAAGCAAATTCACATGCTCCGCAGCCGATACAATATTCTTCTTTTACCTCGGGTGCTTTTAAATTTTTGTAGGGTACCATTGTTACCGCTTTTGTGGGACAATGTTCGGCACATGCACCACATTCGGTTTTTTCCGTATAAACGATACAATTATCTTTTATGAATTTTGCTTTTCCCAATTGAAGTAATTTTTTATTACTTAGTTTAACGGGACTGATTGCACCTGTCGGACAAACCTGACTGCAAATGATACATTCGAAATTGCAGAAATTTGTACGATAATCCATTCTTGGTTGAAGTATGCCAAGGAAACCGTACTCTAAATATGAGGGCTGGATGACATTTGTGGGGCATGCACTTACGCACAAATGACAAGCTGTACATAAATCATTAAAATGCTCAATGCTTCTTGAACCGGGCGGGGAGACGGGAGAAGAAATCTTCTCGGGAATTGTACTCTGCTTTTTAGGAACAATAAGTGTTTGTGCCTTTGCCAAACCCGACAACACAGCCAGATATGTAAACGTGTTTACAATGAACTTTCTTTTTGAATTGTCCAACGGCTTGTTTTTAATCTCATCCGGTTTCATAAATGTGTTGCTGTATTTAATTCCTTCAGTAGCACAAACCGAAAAACAATTATAACAATTTACACAGCGGCTGAAATCAACAATCTTATTCTGCTTATCAATGCAGCCTGCTTTACAAACGCGCTCACAAAGTTTACAGCTTATACAATTCTGTTGATCAATTTTTATCTTATAGATTGAATATCTTGATATCAAACCTAACAGTGTCCCGACCGGACAAATTGTATTGCAAAATAAGCGTCCCTTTTTATAAGATAACCAGGCGACAAGAATTAAGAATGCAAGCGGAAATAAAATTAAAGCGAAATTTTGCGTTGGTATTTCGACAGGATAAAATGAATAAATATTTACTCGTTCAAGTGCGAAAGCCAGAAGGTTATTCAATAATAATAAAATAGGTTTTAGCAATTGAGTAAATATTCTGCCGAAATTACTGTAAGGATCAAGCAAATTTATTACGAATAAACTCCCGCTCAGAGAAAATATAATCGAACCAAGGAGGAATAAGTAACGCAGCCAATTATTGGGTGACGATAATTTGTAATGCTTTTTTTTGTGAATTTTCTTGGAGAGAAAAGATATGATATCTTGTAAAGTTCCGAGCGGACAAACACTTGAGCAATAAATTCTGCCGAATGAAAAAGTCAATAAAATAATGATTATAAATCCAGCTGTGGCGATACCGGCAGCACCGGTAAACTTAATTAGCGAAGGAATAAATTGAAGATAAGTAATATAATTAGTATAAGCCGGTGAAAGTATATTTCCGTAATCGAGAAAAAGGAAGGATAGGAAAAAAAAGAAAAAAATGGAAATTATTACACGTAATTTTTTTAAAGAGGATAATTTCATCGCATTACAAAAGTTTTCCTAGATAAAATGCCGGGTCTTTATGTTTAAAGTATAATTCTATTTATCTTTAATTTTGATAGATCTTTGATACCGGTATTCATTTCTCCGGCTATTTTAATATAAGGAACATCATTAGGGTCAATTCCAAATAGTTTTGCGGAAGCCGCATCGGCAGCAACAACATCGGTTGCAATTATTAGAGATTTCATTAGTACAAGGTCTTCTTTCGAAACCCCTCGCGGTCCGTTTCTCATCATAACATTGTACGCATCAACTACGGTTAAATCCGGTTTTCGGAAAGTGGCGAAATCAGCAATACATTGATGTAAATCGTTTCTGTGCCAATATCCTCTGTCCCATACAATTCCCATCAGATTTTTCATACCGACTGTAATTCTTCCGGAACCGTGACTCTTTAGAACCGGTACATTAATAAATACATCGGATTCAAGAATTAATTCGTGGACTTTTGCTTCGGACAAAGTTTTACCCTTTTTAACCTCAACTTTTTGATAATATCCTTCGCTTGCTCCTGAAACAATTTTCCCTCCCGCATCTTTTACGGCTCTTTCAATCCCGCTGTTAGAGTAGCATCTTGTCCAATTATCGCAGGTATGGTCGAAAACGTAAACATCCTTTGCTCCTGCCTGTATGCACTGTTTAACTATTTCATTAATTAATCCCGGATTAGTATTTGCACCTTTATCGGGTATTACATCCCATCCGATGTTTGGTTTTACAACAACGGATTGTCCTTTTCTCACAAATCTTGTTATTCCTCCGAATGAAGAAATTGCTTTGCTGAACATTCCGGCAGGTTCACCGCCCTTTATGGCGACAAGATCGTACTTTTCTACGGCAGCATTCCGGTCGTACGCAAACAAATTGGAGAAATTTCCGAATGTTAATGACGCTCCCGCTGCTATCGCTGCGGTACTTGTTTTCTTTAAGAATTCCCTCCGTTCCATTGTGTCCCCTGTTTTTACTCAAAGAAATATTTGAAGGCTTAAAAAAAGAATGGTTTTCCCAATTCTCTTTAAAATTACTAATAATAACTTAATATTTTGTCTTTAAATAGACAAAGCCTAAAAAAGTATATATTGGAATTACAACCGAAAATGAAAGGATATTTTAATCTGTTAAGAATTAGGCATGAATATTGTAAGATTTAATTTATTTAATATTTACCTGTGGACATGATTGTTATAACTTATTAATGAAGTTCTATAAATAGTTATGAAGTGACCGGTTATTTCTGAGAATAATCAATCACTTGTTCTTAATTTTTAACTTGACTACTTTTTAAATAAAGGATTATAAAATAAAACCGGGAATTGTATGAAATCACTTTTTTTAACTCTATCAATTATTATTTTAATGTGTTATTCCGGAACGGCGCAAACGCAAAGTAATATTCAAAACAACAGCAGCATAAATAATAGTGCAATCTGGAAGCCTAATACAGCGGATATGGATCGATTAGTAAATGATTGCGGCGGATTGGACCCTTCAAAATACGGAGACTGCCTGGAATCGGTGATGAATAAAACCGGTGCAACGCAGCAGGCAGTATCATTTACAAAAATGCTAAACGGAAATGGCTACATGCAAAATTTTTTCGAATCCGGAATGATTGATGCGGCTTCAGTTTATTATCCGTTCAGAGAAAATGATAAATCGGGACTGTATCTGGTAAATGGTAAGCCCAAAGCAATTGATGTTGATGATATGAGTTATCTTGATATTAATGAAATGGAAAGCAACGTCGTCTATTCGGAAATGTTTAAAAAGTATCCGCATGTTACGATCCTACCCGGGAGCAGAGGTGGTTCGGATTCATTTAAATCCGGAACATGGGGAAAAAACGGTCAGAGAATGTTAATCAATTACAGGTTAAAGGACGGATGCAGGAATTGTGAATTGCTCGGATATGCTACCTTCGCTTTCAATTTTGACAGCACAGGTAAATTTGTGAATACTACTCTCGCAAAAGTTGAAAAAATTTATTCTGATAATGTTTCCAGTGTTAACAGCAGTGCTCCATCGCGCGTATTCTCCGATCCGTCGGAAACTATAAAAATACAGAAAGGCGAAAGTTTTGCAATTGCTCTCAAGACGAACCCAACTTCCGGCTATAAGTGGGAATTGGCGAAATCTCTTAACTCCTCGATATTAACATTAATCGGTACCGATGAAGTAAAATCATATTATTCTAAGTTACCGAACGCTGGCGGGAAGATTGTATTCAGATTTAAAGCAGCCGGTACGGGAAATACTACTATCGAATTAAAATACGTTAAGTCATGGGAAAATTCTACCCCAGGTGAAAAACTGTCATTTAAAGTTAATGTTTATTAAAGTTATTATGAATGAGATATAATTCTTCTTTTTTGATATGGACAATTTAGAACTTTCTTCTTTAAATTATTTTCAATCGAATGATTTGAATCGATTAACGGAAATCCGCGGAAATGCAAATCTGTTATCCGAAGTATTAAAAGATTCAAACACATTTGTAATTCCGGTTTCACAATCGAAAAATTTATTTTCTGCGGATGAAAATCCGAAGCCCGTTACACTTCCGGCAAATCAATTTTATGAATTAAAAAATGATTTGATTTTATTAGGCAAAACAAACGGCAGTACTTTATTTGCCCTCGATATAACAAATTCCGGTAAAAATCTAAAAGATGATTTGTCTAAATTTGGAAATTTCAACGAATTAAGGAGGATGGCTCCTTTACTAGAACTAAGCGATGCGGCTATTTTATCTTATGCAAAGGCAATGACGTATTGGCATGCGCACCATAAATTCTGCGAAGTCTGCGGCGGCAAAACCGTAAGTATGGATGCGGGACATAAAAGAATGTGCACCAACCCGGATTGTAAGAGCGAACATTTTCCCAGAACAGACCCGGCTATAATTGTTTTAGTGAGCAAAGGCGAAAAGTGTTTATTAGCCAGGCAGTCCAGATGGAGAAAAGGTCAGTACGCTACAATTGCCGGATTTGTGGAGCCGGGCGAAACATTGGAACAGGCCGTCATACGTGAAGTGTATGAAGAATCGGGTATACATGTGGATAAAGTATGGTATCATTCTTCACAGCCGTGGCCTTTCCCCGGCACTATAATGATTGGATTTCATGCATCCGCTAATTCCGAAACAATTACTTTGAGAGACCATGAACTTGAAGACGCAAAGTGGCTTTCCAGGGAACAAATATTAACAGAATTATCCGAAGGCTCGCTTAAATTATCTCCTCCTATTTCTGTTTCATTTCGTTTAATTGAAGATTGGTTTGACGAAAATGAAAAAGGAAGACTAAGAAAAATAATTGCTGATTTAAAGCAAAAAGAAAAATAATTACTTCATTTTATGAGCCGTGCAGATATTTAATATGCCGGAAGCTTAATAAT
Source organism: uncultured Ignavibacteriales bacterium (assembly GCA_963751355.1). Taxonomy (GTDB): domain Bacteria; phylum Bacteroidota; class Ignavibacteria; order Ignavibacteriales; family Ignavibacteriaceae; genus CAVVVS01. The sequence goes on from CAVVVS010000037.1 coordinate 47,559, forward strand.
CCTGTCTAAAATTAACCCAAAAGATAAAAAGTTAGTTGCTTATGATATAATGTGTTAGTAATTTATTATTCGAATGATCAATTCAATAAAATTCTTTCTGCAGTTTAGTAATAATTACTTGATGTTTCGATACGCACCGTAGGTTAATAATATGTTATACCACTTATGATATCATATTACAAGAATACATTGTTGAATTATTTTCATCAACTGGAAAATATTAAAAACTCTCCAACGAAGAGTCAAGAAATTATTTATAATCTTCAAAATCAGTTGATAAAAAAAACAATATATATTGAATGTCAGATAAAAAAGAAAAAAAGTCTTTTACAGAAATATAAATTTGAGAAATCAAACTTACCTCAAACTCGTCAATCAAAATCGCGATCAAAAAATTTAAAACAGAAAATTGATTTGATTAAAGAAAATATCGAAGATTATAACAAAATATTGGAAATTCTAAAGAAAGTTGGCGATGGTATTGCTTTTAACATATTCAATAAATGGGATTTAAAAAGTACTTCTTTTAAACAAGACGCTGGATTTTTATCTGGCAAAATAGGCTTTAAATTAGAACGAAAAATATTCAATTATTTAAACAAATCCGGAATCGTTAGTGTTTTAAACGACTTAACTACATGCCTAAAATATGGTGATATTACTTTAAAACATCCTGTCACATTGCTCCCCTCAATTGTTGAAGTAAAATCAAGTAAAAATATTAATGATAGAGTGATTCGTCAACAGAAAGAGGCTGAAAATATTTTGAAATATTTGAACATAGATAAAACCGATAGGTTATATGGGGAAGAACGTAATGCTCTTCGATTATCTACACACAGTACGGAAAGAAATTTTAGTAATATTATCAATTGTATGATTGATGAAACTATGTTCAGGAATAGTTCTTTTAAAAAAATTGAAAAGGGTCTTTATTGTTATGTAACAAAACATTTTTCATTAAGAGAACTTGAAGGTATTCTAAAGGAAATTAATTTTAAAGCAATGGTTTTTCTTGCAAATGATTTTAAATACGGCAACTCATCTTTAGGGTATTATCCTTTAATTCTCTCTATTAAAGATCCTGGTGCAAAATATGATTTTATTACAGATAAGTTGAACATTTTATTTTTTCTTAATCCAGAAATAATTGAAGAATATTTTAAAAATCGAGGTTACTCAATCTCAATAAATATTAATGATGATTACTTTCTTGAAATCATTCACCCGACAAAAGACATTCAAATTAAAACAAGTTTTCATTTCTTTAATAGAGTGTTTAGTGAATTTATCTCCTTAAAATGGATATTGAAGGAGACTGAAGAAAAGTTCAATAAGATTGATGATGTATCGCAGTTTGTGGTATAACTAGTGCCACAAGCCGACAGCTTATTCGCACTCGGCAATTTACAAATATTTAAGTTGGTCGTTCCGTTTCGGCTAGCTTGTTTAAGGTAGTCGTGCTAAGTAATAAACTTGCAAACCGTATGTACGAAGAAATTTACACACGGTTTGCTTAATCTTCGGCAGTTGTTTTCAAAGCGGCATTCTTGTTTTGGGCTGCGGCTTAGGCACAACGCCGTTACCTACTAAAAAAATATTTTAAGTTATGAAAGAAATTACAAACAAAGATTTAATTCAAAAAGCTAAATCAGTTATAATACCAAGGAAAATAAGCCACGATTTTTACGTAGGAATTGTAGGATGTGCAATACTTTCTGAAAAAGGGAATATTTATTTGGGAGCTAGTATTGATACTTGTTCTGGAATGGGATTTTGTGCAGAACATAGTGCAATAGCAGCAATGGTTACAAACAATGAACAAAAAATAAAAAAAATCGTCGCTGTTTTTGAGAATGGAAATATTGCTGCACCGTGTGGTCGTTGTAGAGAATTTATGTATCAAATAGACAAAGAAAATATTCATGCTGAAATAATTATGGAAGAAAACAAAACAATTAAACTTAAAGAATTACTTCCATATCGTTGGGATGAATAAAAATTTTATGAACGGTAGCTAAAAATCGGATCAACCCGCCTGCAAACTCGCTCTCGGCAATTTTGGGATTTTTGAATTCCTTTTTTTACGTTGTAGTGTTAAGAAATAAACCTCAGCCGGTGTGTGCGAAGAAAAATTCGCACCGTCTGCAAATCTTAGGCAATAAAGTTCAAACTAACAATTTGTTATGAATAGCGAATTAGCCCTTATCCGTTATATGTAAAAAAGGAATAAATATATTCTAAAACCAATTCATAATTTTTATTTTTATAATTATGTTTGTGTGGTATTTGAGTCTGGAGTATTCATGATGATCAGTAATGCATCATAACACGATTCTAGAACAAATTTATTTTTTAAAATTAAAATAGATATATATGCTTACCGTTAAAGATAAACTTCACCGGATTAAAGCCTACGATTGGAAAAAACTTTTCCTTGAATTAATCGTTGTATTTCTAGGTGTCACTGCTGGTTTTTTACTTAATAATTGGCAGCTGCAAAGACAAGGTTCTTCGCTGGAAAAAAAGTATCTAGGCGGATTTCTCCAGGATGCCGTACAAAATATTGCCGAATTAAGAACTGCGGTTAAATCCGATAGTATATGGCTGAGTGCAACCAAACCTAAACTAATTGCTATTCAAAAAGGAAGAATAACGCTTGATTCTGCCGACAACTTAGTAAAGCAAATTGTGAAAATATCGAAAGCTGATATTCAAAACGGTACATATGAAGATATTATAAACAGCGGCAATTTGCATATTATAAGTAATTATGATTTAAAAAAAGAAATAGTGAATTATCATGTGACTATTTCGGGTGTGGAGTTTATAGACAATTATTTTTATAAATATTTCAATGAATTTGTTATGCCGTTTGTTTTTTCAAATTATAATATTTTAGCCGGAAAATTAGAAGATCCTAAAATCATCCGAAAATCTCAATTTGGAAATATTGTTACCGGGTATTTTTCAATGATTCAACAGCGTAAAGCAAGCTATGAAGGATTATTAAATAAAAGTATTGCGTTGAAAGATAAATTGAAAGGACTTAATATAACTGCCGACTAAATAAATTAACAAATTGATTAAATAGATTTCAAATAAGTTAAAATTTCTGAAAAGGTAATGATATGAAAGCAAGTATTAGAAATTATGTCGGGGGAATAGTAATTGTTTTCATTTTATCGAGTGTGTTAAATGCTCAAACCGATTCGCGGAGAGAAAAGATTGCCGATATTGTTAAACATGCTAACGGCAGAGTAGGGACTGCAATAATGGGGTTGGAAAGTCCCGACACATTGACGTTTAACGCTAATGAACACTTTCCGATGCAGAGCGTATTCAAATTTCCACTGGCTTTAACCGTGCTCAACGAGATTGATAAAGGCACATTCTCGCTCGATCAAAAAATTCACATAACGAAAGAGGATTTACACCCGAATACATGGAGTCCGCTGAGAAAAAAATATCCGGACGGAAATGTTGATATTACTCTGCGTGAATTACTGGCTTATACTGTTTCGGAAAGCGATAACAACGGGTGCGACATTCTATTCAGACTAGTAGGAGGGACAGAGAAAGTAAATCAATTTATTCACGCTCTCGGGATAAACGGAATGGCGATAGTTGCTACAGAGGAAGAAATGCATAAAGACGAAACGATTCAGTATAAAAACTATTCCACCCCTTATGCCATGGCGCAGCTTCTGTATAAATTCGCTATTGACAGTATCCTTACGAAGGCCAGCACTGATTTCTTAAGTGATGTTATGGTCGCCAACATTTACGGAGCCGGAAGAATCAAAGGACTTTTACCTGAAGGAACAATTGTAGCTCATAAGACAGGTTCATCCGGAGTGAATGAAAAAGGAATAGCGGCGGCGACAAATGATGCAGGTATCGTTACTCTTCCCAACGGCAGGCATTTTGTTATTGTGGTTTTTGTTTCAGATTCCCGTGATAATGAGAAAAGTCGTGACGAAGTTATAGCTAATATTGCTAAAGTTGCATGGGATTTCTATTCAACTCAATAGGAATATGTTTTTTAAACTGTCTTTCAATCCGATAGTAAAATTGCTTAAGTCGTTTTATACACTCTCAATTCCTCCTTCAAAGTTTGGAATACAAAATGAGTATTTTCACATTAAGTGCGTAATATTAACTAGTTATATGGGCGAAATAATCCTACGCAAATAATTGCCTTAAAAAAATAATAGTTAGTTGATCATGTTATAAGGAGTCACTATCTTGTATTTGTAACATCGACTTTTACTAAAATTTAGGGGGACAATTCTTAGAAATAATAAATTAAAATAATTTTCATCTGCTATTAATTATTTCGATCATTTATCAGTGAATGCGGTTTAACAATACATTAGAACTTGCTAACTTTTAGGATAAAATGTATGCACAAAATAGAAAATGACCGGAGTAATGCAGCTTTTTAGGAAACTTATGAAGGCAATTGTATATACAAAATATGGCCAACCCGATGTACTTGAATTGAAAGAAGTAGAGAAACCTGTGCCCGGAGAAAATGAAGTACTTGTAAAAGTACATGCGGTATCGATTAATGATTGGGATTTGGGACTTCTTCAGGGTACTCCGATTGTTAACCGCCTGATAAACGGTCTTCTAAAGCCTAAAATAAAAATACTCGGTTCGGACATAGCAGGGCGAATTGAAGCAGTCGGTAAAAGCGTAAAACAGTTTCAGCCGGGGGATGAAGTATTCGGAGATTTAACCAACGATTGGGGCGGTTTTGCCGAATATGTTTGCGCCTGTGAAAATGCATTAGCCTTGAAACCGGCGGGTATGTCTTTCGAACAAGCAGCTGCCGTACCTCAGGCGGCACAACTTGCTGTACAGGGACTTCGTGATAGTGGAAAACTTCAACACGGGCAAAAGCTTTTAATTAATGGTGCGGGCGGGGGCGTAGGAACTTTCGGAGTGCAGATTGCCAAACTATTCGATGCTGAAGTTACCGGTGTCGACAACTCAGGTAAATTAGAGTTGATGCGCTCAATGGGCTTTGATCATGTAATTGATTATACAAAAGAAGATTTTACTAAAAACAGACGGTATTATGACTTGATACTTGATGTCAAGACGAATCGTTCAATATTCAATTATCTCCGGGCATTAAATCCGCACGGAATTTATGTTACTGTCGGAGGTTCGATGATTCGTCTTTTACAGGCGTTTGTACTGGCTCCATGGATTAAGATGATCAGCAAAAAGTATATACGTATTGTTGTCCTGAAGCCAAATAAGGATTTAGACTATATGAACGAACTTTTCGAAACCGGTAAGGTGAAACCTGTAATAGATGGACCCTATAAGTTGGATGAGATTCAAAAAGCATTCAGGCATTTTGGCAAAGGAAACCATAAAGGAAAAGTAGTAATAACATTGGATCATAATAATAATATTTAATCAGCGGGAAAAGTATTAATTCCACCTAAAATCCGCAATGTGGGACCCCGCGTGAAAGGAGACATTATGTCTGCTACTCGTAGAATCAAAAACACACATAAGCCGGTCACGACGGAACATATCATGCATTCCCGTGTATGGGATGAATTAACAATTAAAGTAATAGTTAAATTATTACTATTAGTTCTGCTCATAATTCCATTGACTGTTTCCGGACAGGAAAATCCAACTCCGGGTATAAGCCTGCATATGGCAGCTCTTCAGGGTAATATTGATGCTGTTGGCAGCATATTAAAGCAGGTTCAAACCTGAATGAAAAAGATCAGTTTGGATCCACTCATTTGATCATCGCTGCAACAGTAGGCGACCATCATTTCAATTTAGCGTGGGGGCATGGCGGACAATTCATCATTTTATTAAATGATCCGGATATGGTTATCGTGGTAACAGCCGATCCGTTTTACGGTAAGGATAAGCATTTTAATGTTTGGAAGTATGAAAAGTCAAACATCAATCTGGTGGGCAGGTTTATAAAATCTTTACCAAAGGAATAACGATCAGCTTACAAAATCTTTATTGTTAAAATTAAAAAAAGTAATTTACGAGGTAATATATGAAAGCTGTTGTTTGCACAAAATACGGACCGCCGGAGGTCCTTCAACTCGCAGAATTAGAAAAACCCGTTCCAAAGGATGACGAAATTCTAATCAAAATACATGCTACAACCGTAACTGCAAGCGACTGTATTGTAAGAGGGTTTAAACTTCCTTTCTGGAACCCGGTAGGTTTAATGATGGGATTAGTGATTGGTTTTAAAAAACCGCGAAATCCAATTCTGGGAATGGTATTAGCCGGAGAAATCGAATCTTCGGGCAAAGATGTTAAATCTTTTAAAGAAGGAGATAGTGTTTTTGCATGGACGGTAAAATCTCCTGTCAAAATTAGATTTGGCACTTATGCAGAATATAAATGCTTACCCGAAGATAGTGTGATTGCTTTGAAACCGGCTAATTTAAATTATGAGGAAGCAGCGGCTATTCCGTACGGCGGATTGTTAGCATTACATTTTTTGAAAAGAGCAAATATGCAGAGTGGACAAAAAATACTAATCTACGGTGCTTCAGGAGCTATAGGCACTTCAGCGGTGCAGATTGCCAAATATTTTGGAACTGAAGTTACCGGAGTATGCAGTACTGCAAATTTAGAATTAGTGAAATCATTAGGAGCCGATAAAGTAATCGATTACACGAAAGAAGACATTATAAACAAAGAAGAATTTTATGATTTTATTTTTGATGCCGTCGGTAAAAGGAAAAGCTCAAAATTAAAATTGAATTCCAAAAAAGCACTTACTTCTAACGGAAAATACATGTCGGTGGATATTGGTACACCAAACCCACGAATTGATGATTTAATTTTCCTTAAAGAGATGGTTGAGGCGGGAAAGTTAAAACCGGTTATTGATAGGTACTATCCGCTGGAACAGATTGTCGAGGGTCACCGTTATGTTGATAAAGGACATAAAAAAGGAAATGTGGTAATAAAAGTAAAATAGGATAATGATTCCCAAAAAATTATGGGATACTTGTGAAAGCAATTGGACATGAGAAATAAGTACCACTGGAAGTCCTTCAATTTAAAGAAGTTGAAAAACCTGCTCCCATTGGCAATGAAGTGCTGATAAGAATATAAGCTACAACAGTGGCAACATTGGACTGCATCTTTCGCAAAGTAAAAGATTTTTTTACCCGAGTTATCACCGGTCTCATGAAACCAAAAAATACTATTTGGGAAACTGAGTTTTCAGCAGAAATTGAAGCAGTCGGCAAAGAAGTAAAATTATTTTGGGAATGTGACAAGATTTTTGTGGACAGCGGCTCTGGTATTGGTACTCATGCTGAGTATATATGTCCGTTTGAAGATTGATCTTTTGGTATTAATCAGACAAATATTCAAAATTATCAAAAAGCCCTTATAAATAGGACTATCTGAGGTGTTGGTAGTTTTGGGATACAACTTACCGGGTACTTTTGGACAGTTGTATTTCAAACCAAGCCGTTTATATTGGTGCTGATATTAAATTACTTTTAGAAGAAAACAAAAGTTATGGATAGTATGTATATAATTGAAAAGAATTTTGATAAAACGGATTTTGAAAAAAATATGTTGAAGAAGGGTGAGTACGAAAAGTGTACATTTAATAATTGTAGCTTTTATAACTCAGACATTTCTGAAATAATATTCATTGATTGTAAATTTATTGCATGTAATCTTAGTCTGGTTGAAGTGAGGGGAACAACTTTAAACGGAGTAAAATTTATTGATTGTAAAATGCTGGGAATTCATTTTGAAAACTGCAATGACTTTGGTCTGTCTATTAATTTTGAGAATTGCATACTAGACCATTCTTCTTTTTTTAGGAAAAAACTTAGAAAAACTAATATTACAAACTCACAACTTGTAGAGGTAGACTTCACCGAATGTGACTTATCGAATTCTGTTTTTTCCAACTGTGAATTAGCAAGAGCAGTTTTCAATAATGCAATAATTGAAAAAGCAGATTTGCGTACTGCTCATAATTTTTCAATCGACCCGGAAAATAATCGCATAAAAAAAGCAAAGTTTTCATCATTTGGAATACCCGGACTTTTGGGCAAATATGATATAGAAATAGAAGGATAATAATAATAGCATGCCGCCAGGAATTGAATCTTTAAATGAAAATAATTTAAAATTTTGATTGACTGTAAAACAAACTAAGCCTTCTATTTTAAATTATTTTATAAAAAACCATCTATCAACCGGCAATTTTCATACACAGCATTTTTATACGCTTATATATTCCGTATCACAACTATTAAAATTTATTGGAAACGAAACCTTGACAAAATAGTTTCCACTTATTATATTGGAAACGTAAAAAACATATAAAGTTTCGAAAGTATTAAACATGAAGAATGAAAAAGAAAAAATAGTCAGTTTTGCATCTCAAAAATTTCTTCAAGAAGGATTTTATAGAACCACAATGGATGAAATTGCATCCGAAATGCATATGAGTAAAAAAACTATTTACAAATATTTTCATTCCAAGGAAGAACTGGTTAAAACCGTTGCCCAGAGATTTTTAAACGAAAATGCGAAGATGATTGAGGAAGCTCTGAATATAAAATGTAATGCCGTAGAAAAACTGGTGAAGATATTTGAGACTGTAGGTAAGATATTAGTAAAGGTTAACGATAAGATGTTAAGCGATATCCATCACTATTCCCCCGAACACTGGAAAGAGATAGACGATTACAGAACAAAAAAGATGACAGCTTTTCTAACGCAAATCATAAATCAGGGACAGAAGGAAGGGTACTTTTTAAAGATGAGAGCTGAAATTTTAATTACTGTATTCATCTCATCAATACGTGCGGTAGTCAATCCGCAATTTATAATAAACAACCGTTACACGATGATAGAAGCCTTAACGGGTACTATAGAAATTTTAATGAACGGGATATTAACCGAAAAAGGCAAAAAAAATTTTAAGAAACTTAACTACGGAGTAAAAAATGAGAATGATTAAAATTGTACTTCTTTTACTACTTACGGTTTTATATTTGGGGTGCGGCAGCGGAAGCAGTAAAAATGAAATCGAGGCTTCCGGTACGATTGAAGCGACAAATGTGACAGTGGGTTCTAAAGTTAGCGGACAGGTTAAGAAACTTTTGTTCAACGAAGGAGACATGGTAAAAGAGGGCGATACATTGATGACAATTGATCACGACCTCCTTTCAATTCAACTTCAACAGGCAGCCGCTGCAAAAAATGCCGCTGAAGCTCAATATGAATTACTGAAACAAGGTGCAAGAACCGAAGACGTAAAGCAGGCTGCCGATATGCTGCAGCAAGCAAAGGTAAATTTTGATCTTGCTCAAACAGATATGGATAGAACGGAAAACCTATACAAATCAAAATCGATTACAAAAAAACAATATGATGATGTTCAGGCAAAATATGATATTGTAAAATTGAAGTACAATTCTGCCAAGGAAAATTTTAAGAAGGTTAATAATCTCGCAAGACCGGAAGAATTAAAACAAGCCAAGGCTAACTTAGATGTAAGAATTGCAGCAGTCAATTTACTGAAAAAACATATAAGCGATTCATATGTTACTGCTCCTATCAGCGGGTTTGTTGTTAAAAAGTTTGTCGAAGCAGGTGAAAGTGCAGGTCCGTTATCCTCTCTGGTTATGCTGTCCAATTTAAGTTATGTCGATTTGATCATTTATATCCCAGAAACACAGCTTGGTAAAGTTAAGCTCGGGCAGGAAGCGGATGTATCAATTGATACCTACAAGAATAAAAAATTTACGGGCAGAGTAATTTACATCTCACCGTCCGCAGAGTTTACTCCGAAAAATATTCAAACTAAAGACGAAAGAACAAAATTGGTTTATGCTGCAAAAATTCATATTCATAACCCCAAGTTCGAATTAAAGGATGGTATGCCTGCCGATGCGGTGATTCATTTATAAATCTAAAATTACAATCTTTCAATCTTTTAATTTAAATACGATGGAAACTATAATAAACGTACATAATATTGTTAAAGACTTTGATGAAGTTAGAGCAGTTGACAGCATTTCATTTAATGTGAAACCTGCTGAAATGTTCGGCTTTGTAGGACCGGACGGTGCGGGAAAAACCACCACAATCCGGCTGCTTTGCGGGCTGCTTTCTCCCACCGAAGGTTCCGCTGAATTATTTGGTTTAGATTTAGTGAAGGACAAAGGAAAAATTCAAAAACAAATCGGATATCTCTCGCAAAAATTTAGTCTATATGGTGATCTTACTATTGATGAAAATATCGAATTTTTTGCTGATCTTCACGGAGTTAAAGATTATAAAACGAGAAGAAACGAACTTCTTGAATTTACCAGGTTAACTCCTTTCAGAAAAAGACTCGCTGAAAATCTTTCCGGGGGGATGAAGCAGAAATTAGCCCTTACATGCACTCTAATTCATAAACCGAAAATTATATTTCTTGATGAACCAACCACGGGTGTTGACCCGGTTTCCCGGAGAGATTTTTGGAAAATTTTATCAAATCTCATTAAAGACGGTGTAACAATTTTTATGTCCACTCCTTATCTGGATGAAGCCGAACGCTGTAACCGCGTGGCTCTTCTTAATAAAGGCAAGATAATGAGCTGTGACACTCCTAAAAATATAAAAGCTTCAATTCAACAGACGATTATTGAAATTGTATGTTCGCCCATTATAAAAGCTTACAACCTTATTAAAGAAAATGGTGATTTTGAAGTTCAAATGTTCGGTGACCGGCTTAATGTAGCAGTTGATGATTATCAGAATGATTTTCCACAGATAGAAAATCTTATTAAGTCAAACGGAATTCAATTAATCGATCACAGAATAATTCCCACCTCTCTTGAAAATGTATTTATTCATTTAATAAACGAAAATAATGTTAATAAATAATAAAAGCTTGTTAATAAATTTGAAGGATTTAAAATGAAAAAGATTATTGCTTTTATTTTGATTTTGACGGCTGGAGCTTTTGCACAAAATCAGAAATTGACTTTGAAAGAAAGTCTTCAAATTGGAATGATGAATAGTAAGGATTTGAAGATTTCTCAGTCTAAGGTTATCAGTTCAAGAGCCAGGATAACTGAAACGGGTTCAGCGCGTTTGCCGCAATTAAAACTTGCAGCTAATTATACCAGGCTGAGCAGTATTCCGCCGTTTGAAGTTCAATTGCCTTTTTCACCAACGCCCATACAAATATCTCCGGTTATTCTAAACAATTATAATTTAAAATTGAGTTTGCAGCAGCCATTATTCACCGGATTCAGATTGAGTTCATTAGCAGGTGCCGCAGATCTAAACAATAAAGCTGAGGAAATGGAATATGCAAAAGAAAAAAATGAGGTTGCATATAAAATACAAACAGCGTTCTGGGATTACTATAAAGCCGAACAAATAAAAAAACTAATAGACGAAGACTTACATCAAATTAAACAACATCTGAACGATACCAGAAATTTTCTTGCTAACGGACTTGCGACGAAGAATGATTTATTAAAATTGGAAGTAGAATATTCTAATGTTCAGCTTCAGAAAATTGAAGCTGATAATAACCTGGATATTGCAAGAATTGGTTTTAACCAAGCGATCGGAATAACGCTCGATAATCCAACCGAGATAGATGCTCAAAGTATAAAGCCGGAAGCTGTTGATTTTAAATATAACGACTTAATTGAGGAAGCAAAAAATAACCGGAATGAATTAAAAGCCATGCAAATGAGAGTGCAGGCAAGCCAAAAAGGAATTAGCGCCGCAAAATCTGCCTGGTTTCCTTCAATATTTTTAACCGGTAATTATTATTACAGTAAACCTAATCAAAGAATTATTCCTGCCGTAAATGATTTCAGAGATACTTGGGATGTAGGCGTGTCTCTGAGCTGGGATATTTTTACCTGGGGACAAAGGTCTGCCAAAGTTATGGAGGCGCAGCAGACAAAAGTTCAGGCGGAAACTTCTCTGTCTCAATTAAATGATGCAGTACAAATTGAAGTTTATCAATCATATTTATCATTGAAAAAAGCTTATGAAAAAGTTCGGGTAAGTAAGCTTGCCGTTAAACAAGCAGAAGAAAATTACCGGATATTTAAAGAAAAATATAATACTCAAGTTGCTTCAAGTACTGATTTAATTGATTCCGAAACTTCTCTTTTACAGGCAAAAACAAGTCTGAATAATTCAGTGGTCGATTACGAATTAGCAAAAGTAAGATTGGAAAAGTCACTGGGCAAGAAGATATACTGATATGCTGGACAAAAGAAAATTTAGGATAGGAAATATAGTATGAATTCTATTGAAGTAAATAATTTATCAAAGAAATTCGGAAGTTTTACTGCTGTGGATAGTATCTCATTTAATGTAAAGCAGGGTGAAATTTTTGGGTTCTTAGGGGCAAACGGAGCAGGGAAGTCTACGGCAATTAGAATGTTATGCGGAATTTTGGAACCTTCATCGGGCGACGCAACCGTGGGAGGCTTTAGTGTTATGAATCAACCCGACAAAGTTAAGACTCAGATCGGTTATATGTCGCAAAAATTTTCCCTTTACGATGATCTAACCGTTGAAGAGAATATCAATTTCTTTGGTGGTGTTTACGGGCTGTATAATAAGAAATTGGAAGAAAGAAAAAAGTGGGTGTTGAAGGTTGCATTCCTGGAAGGTAAAGAAAAGCTGCTGACTGCTTCACTTCCAGGGGGAATTAAACAAAGGCTTGCTCTTGCTATTGCAGTTATTCATGAGCCGAAAATTGTTTTTCTCGATGAACCGACAGGTGGTGTTGACCCCATATCAAGGAGAAACTTTTGGGATTTGATAAATGATCTATCGCAAAAAGGCGTTACTGTTTTTGTGACTACTCATTACCTGGACGAAGCCGAATTCTGTAATACAATAACGCTATTGAATGCCGGCAAAATAATAGCAAGCGGAACTTCTAAAGAGTTAAAAACGGAATATCTTTCAAATACTATTCTGGAGGTGGAATGTGATAACGTCGTAGAGGCACTCGAAATATTGTCTAATCAACCATGGGTCGATGAAACTTCAATTTTCGGAAATTACATACATGTAAGCGTTGAAAATGAAGATGAGGGAAGAAATAATATTTCAAAAGTACTGACGGAAGATAATTCCATAGAAATTGTTAGAATGGATAAAATAGTTCCTACCCTTGAAGATGTATTCATATACTTGTTAGAAAAGGATACCAAGAAAAATGTTTAATAGAATTAAAGCTATTGCGAAAAAGGAAATAAGACAGCTTAAAAGGGATAAGAGAATGCTTTACGTTCTCTTCATTTTCCCGGTTATTCTTCTTGTCTTGTTCGGCTATGCGATTAACTTCGATGTACACCATATTAAGATGGTTGTTTATGATCAGGATAAATCAGTGGACAGCAGAAACCTGATTAATACTCTTACGAGTTCCGATTATTTTGACCTCGTAGGATACATAAATAACGGCAATCAAATACAAGATATATTAGACACAAAAAAAGCACAGTGCGTAATAGTCTTCCCGCATGACATGTCCCGGAAATTTTATTCAAACCAAAACGCTCAGATTCAGATTTTAATAGACGGTGTTGATGCAAATACGGCTACACTTATTAAAAGTTATATGACTATTGCAATTGCTTCTTATTCACAAAAAATTCAAAGCAATGTTCTTGCTATTAAAGGCGGGAGGACTTACATCCCGATTGATATACACCCGGCATTTTGGTTTAACCCTGAGCTGAAATCTTCAATATTTCTAATACCGGGATTGATAGTTATGATATTAATAATCACAGCTGTAGTATCAATTTCACTTTCGGTTGTTAGAGAAAAGGAGCGGGGGACGATAGAACAATTAAATGTTTCACCGCTTTCATCTCTTGAAATGCTGTTAGGGAAAACGATCCCTTATACGATTATCTCTCTTATCATTGCCGCATTTATTCTGGCAGCGGGCTATGTTTTATTCGGCATTACGATCAAAGGAAGCATTATCCTTTTATTTTTTACGATGCTTTTATTTCTGTTTGCGTCTTTAAATCTCGGAATTATTGTCTCGAGTATTGCCGATACACAGCAGGTAGCATTTCAAATGGCAACTCTTATATCGATGCTTCCTTCCATGCTTCTTTCCGGATTTGTTTTTCCCATTGAATCTATGCCGCCTGCAATTCAAGTAATTACAAACATTACACCCGCAAAATTCTTCATGATTATTCTTCGTGATATTCTGTTAAAGGGAGTAGGAATAGAAGCATTCTGGCAGCAAATTGTTTACCTGGTAATATTTTCTTTAGTGTTGCTTTTACTTTCGGCGTTAATAAACAAGCGTTCCAGAACTGCTTAATAAACAAATAATTTTTTTATGGAATGAATATGAAAATAATATTGAGCATAGTTATAAAAGAGTTTCTTCAATTGAAAAGGGATCCGCGTTTATTCGGAATGGTTTTTATTGCTCCCGTATTTCAGCTTATTATTTTAGGTTATGCTGCCAATATGGATGTGAATACCGTTCACACAGCCGTTTTTGATCAGGATAAATCGGCAGTAAGCAGGGATTTTATTCAAAGATTCGAACATTCGGGATATTTTAAAATTGACGATTACGTTGATAATTACAGACAGGTGAATAAAGATATCAATAGTAATAAAGTGCTGTGGGCATTGGTAATTCCGAAAGATTTTGAAAAAAATATTAAACGTATGAAGTCTGCACCAATTCAAGCAATCTTCGACGGATCGGATGGAAATAAAGCATCCATTGCCATGGGTTATATACAGGGCATTACTACAAACTATTCGAAAAATATAATGCTGCAAGCAGCAGATAAAACAGGGAGAAAACTTTCCGCTGTGGGAAATCTTGTGCCAAAGATTCGTGTTTGGTATAATCCTGAACTAAAAACCAGAGTATTTATGGTCCCAAGTATTACAGGTTTAATTCTCGCGATAATTACTACAATTTTAATGTCGATGGCAATTGTAAAAGAGCGCGAAGTTGGAACACTGGAGCAGTTAATTGTAACTCCGATTAAACCGTCTCAGCTCATAATCGGTAAAATGATTCCCTTTATAATTTTAGGTTTTCTCGATGCTCTAATTGTATTAGGCGTGATGGTATTCTGGTTTGGAATAGGAATAAGAGGAAGTTTTATATTTCTTTTGGCGGCATCTTTCATTTTTGTGCTATCCACTTTGGGTATCGGTCTTTTCATTTCTACAATTTCCAAAACTCAGCAGCAGGCAATGATGGTAGCACAATTCGGGATAATGATGCCGATGCTGTACCTTTCCGGTTTTGCATTCCCGATTGAAAATATGCCCAAAATACTTCAGTATATTTCATATCTTGTTCCCGTACGCTATTTTATCACTATACTGCGCGGTGTTATTCTTAAAGGAGCCTCTTTCTTAGAATTACTGCCGCAATTTTTGATACTTTTGTTAATCGGGGTTCTTATCCTTTTTGCCAGTGCTCTTAGATTTAGAAAAAGACTAAGTTAAAACTTTTGGTTGTTAATGATTTTGAAAATGATAATGTAAAAGGATCTGATAATTGTGAATAAAACCAATATAATCGAAAAATCTATCGTTTTTTCATCCGATAGATTAGTACTAAAAACATTGGATGAAAATTATTCCGTGGAAGTATTTGAGTTTTACATTCGTAATAAAAAATTTTTGGAGTTATGGGAACCAAAACGTAGCAGTGAATTTTATACACGGAGATATCAATCAAATCTGTTAATAAATGATCATCTCGATATGCAGATCGGTAGGAGTATTAAATTGGCACTCTTTAAAAAGAGATCTCGTGATTCACAAAAAATAATAGGATTTATAAACTACACAAACATTATCAGAGGAATTTTTCAGTCATGTTTTGTAGGATATAAACTGGACAAAGAGGAAACAGGAAATGGATACATGACTGAAGGTTTAATTGCTTCTTCAAATTACTTATTTGACAGGGAAAAACTTCACAGGATTGAAGCAAATATATTACCTGCAAATAAAGCTTCAATTAAAACTGCCGAAAATGCCGGTTTTGTTTATGAAGGTATTTCTAGAAAGTATCTAAAAATTAATGGTGTCTGGCAGGATCATATCCACATGGTTAAACTGAACAATGCGATTGAGTAAATCAGGAAATTCGATCTAACAGGCTTCAACTTAAATATTAGTCATGTTAAATTACTCAACGGTAAGGTTTGCGAGGACTCATACTTGAGCGCACTATTTTCGTTTGGGAATTTATAGAGGTTAGAGAAATTAATATTTGAGAACAATCATTTCCGAAATTATTGCTCACTAGGTTGTCTAATGATTAATGTTTCAGAAGATACAACGCGGATGACGCTGATTACTCAGATTGATAAATTGAAAAATTACTTTTTGGACAGCCTCTCTCGTAAGTTAACTAATTCTCAAAAATCCAGTATAATCATTAGAATTATACGGATCATCGGTTATTACCTTAATTGGTGAGGATAACAAATAAAAAAGGTTGACGCCTTTGTCATATAATTCCCGTGTCTTTTCTATTTCTATAATAAGAATGAATATTTTTTATTAAAATCCCTGCGTTATATCGAACTGCCATAACCAGCCGATACCGGGTCTGTTAAAGGGATGAACATAATCGACTTCACCTACTGCATAACCAAACAAATTTACTCTAAGAGCTACACCTGTACTGCTAACCGGTTTTCGGGTGCCTCCTGCAAACCACGGTTTTTCTTGATTTGTCCAGGCTAATCCCGCATCATAAAAAGCGGCAAAATCAATAGGGAAATAACCATAAAATCCGTCACCAATACCGAACGCTCCTAACAGTGGAAAACGCAGTTCAAAATTGGCAATAAGCATTTTACTGCCGATTAATTTTTCAAACACCGAATATTCATTCGAATTAAAAGAGGACGTTTCATAACCGCGCACGAGTCCGGGATACCCGAGATACATGGGAGATAGTCTTGAATCCTCGGCGCCTGAACCGTAACGCCCTACCTGTAATATTCTGCCTGCGAGTGTAAACGGTTTAACAGGCATTATATATTTTCGATAATCCGCTAAAATATTAAACAAGCTTATGGTTCCGAAATATGGTGTTATTTCCAACCGGTATCTTTGACCCAACAAAGGACCGGTAGCTCCCATATAACTGTTATCATAAACTAAAGCCGCACTAACAGAACCAAGATTCATAGAAGGCTGGTGTCCGAGATCTTTAGTTTCATTTCTTAGGACGGAACCGTCATTAAGAGAAACGGCTCTTGTCAATACTTTATTCGTAAAAGAGATATTCCTAAAACCAAAATTTAATTGTACTCTGAAAACCTGGCTGAACGGATAAGATAAAATTCCGCTAACCTCCCGGTTTGTTTCCTGGTAAATATATTGCTGTTCTTCATAAGCGGGAGTGCTGTCAATTGTAGTGTAACCCTGGATATACCCGGTTAAATAGTAAGGAATCTGTTGAATTACTCCTCCCCAATTCAAGCGGTGTGACGAGTTCATATATCCGACCAGCCCGGAAATATTTGTAATTCCGTTGCCGGATTGAACCTGGAGGGCAGTAGCCATGTTATGATTACCCAGTATATCACTCCAAAACAACGCGATACCTCCGCCTAGATATGTACCGAAAGGATCGACCCCGGCAGCCACAGATGGTTGCCCGACTCCGACAATTGAAAGTGAAGGATGATAATTGGTAATCTTGTAAGCGGTGTCCGATGGTAACCCAATAACCGGATCATCCAGATTAGCCATGAACATTGGGCTCTTTCTTTTCATCGGAGGTAGAAAGCCGGGGTTGGTAAAAGTATAATTGTTGTAAGGAATTTTACCTTGTATAATTTTAGTGGAGTCAAAAGAATATATATCATATTTATTATTCTGGTAAACACTAAAGATCATTTTGTTCGAATCTCTGGCAACAGATAACGCGGGACTTAAAGCTGTTATTCCGCTTACACCGCCGTACAAATTTGTAACTTGTTCTATTTGGTTATCTGAAATATCAAGCCTGTAGATATCCGATATGCCGTGATGATTTGAAATAAAATAAATACTTTTTCCGTTAGGCGACCATTGAGGATTGATATTTTTACCGTCCGAAAAACTTGGTATTTTTTTTATTTCACCGGTATTAAAGTTAAATAAAGCTAGTTCATAATTGCCGATATTTACATCCGAAAGTTGGGATGTAAAACGATCTGTTACAAAAGCTATATTTTTTCCGTCGGGTGAAAATTCAGGCTGAAGTTCTGCATATGCATCGTTGGTTAGGTGACGTAAGCTATCGGTCTTCAAATCATATACAAATAAGTTTGATAACCCGTTTGCCAGTGCCGAAAAAACAACATATCTACCGTCGGGAGAAAATGTTGGTGTAAAAATTTGAGCCAGTTTGGGGAAATGGATTTCCTTTTTAATTTCACCGCTTTTTATATCAAGAAGTGAAAGAACAGGTCTTCCTTTAGCCACTGCGGAGAAAGCGAATTCTTTTCCGTCCGGGGTCCATGCTCCGGCAGAATTAATAAATTCCAGGTTTTCTAAGTGAGTATTAAACTCTGTTTTTAAAATATTTTTTTCAATCTTTCCAGTTTTTGCGTCGGCTAAATATAAATCTATTGAGAAAAGATCCCTTGAAGAAAAGAAAACTAATTTTTTGCCGTTCGGGCTCAAGGAAGGAGAAACATTAAGAGAACCCTCCTCATTTTTGCCTGTAATTAACTCTTTCCCATAATCACCGGGGCGTTTTGTTACTTTTGCTAACGAATCATATTGTGCATGAAGCGCAGCATGCCATTCTTTCGATAATGAATCCTGACTGATTGAAAGGACAGAATCGATTGATTGTTTTATACTGCGGGTTGTGGCAGCGGATCGCAATAACTCCCCGATTTTTTCATCACCGTATTTTCCTCCGATAAAAGCTAATAATGACTGTCCGTACCTGTAGGGAAAATATTTCGGGTTGGTCAGGTCGGAGATATCTGGAATTTTTTTTAAGGCGGCTTCACGCATCCACATTGCGGTAAAGGGATCCTCAGGTCCAAGTGAAAAATATTCCGCCATACCTTCTATGAACCATAACGGCATATTGGATGCGGCAGGTAATCCGTTTTCATTTTTTTGATTTTTTCCCGTAATATCAAATTGGAATGCGTGTACAAGTTCATGTCCTATTACATGATTTGTTTCAGCTAAAGGACCGGCGAAAGGCAAAACAATTCTTCTTAGAAGCGGTTCGGTAAACCCGCCCGTGCCTTGACCGATCATTCCCTGTGTTACATTTGTTTGTGAGAATTGAGGAAAACCATCGTATAAAATTAAGGTTTGTTTACCCTTTAAAGTATCCTGAAGTATTATTGAATGACGGGTGTACCATCGTTCCGCAATCTCTGCAGCATATTTTACGGCAGCTTTTTCTTCTTTGTAATAGTAAATATTAAAATGTTTGGTGTGAAGTATCTTAAAATTAAAATCATTATAGTTAACTTTATTCCTTCCGAAATATTGCGCTTTAATACTTATCAACGGAATAGATGTAAAAATTAAAACAGCAATTATTATTGGTTTGCTCAAAATACTTTGTATTAATTTCATAATATTTTTTTATTCCTATTCTTTTCAACTTTTATAGAACAGAGTACAATCTTGCTGGAGATTTAACATTGTAACTATAATTAATATTTTTATGAGCGGTTACTTTAAGAAGTTTGGAAGTGAAGACTTTTACACTCCGTCCTTAAAATTTAAGTTACAACTCCCGAAGTTAAATTGAATTATTTTATATCATTTAGACAATCTAAACTAATTACATAGCTTATTAATTTTAGTTAGTATTGTCACAGTTTGATTACGGTCACCGGTTACGAAGGTTTTAGAAGTATTAAGCATCTTATTTGAGTATAGATTATTGGAAATAATTCAATAATTTTTGTTTATTTTAATTGTTAGAAAAGTTTGAGTATCTTAAAAATTTTTTGTAGTAATTCGAAAAGTGAGAAATTTTTTAATCTCATTCTTTTTATTTATTGATGAGGGCTAAAATGAAGAATAACCGCTTAACTATCTAAATTTTTGCAGTACCGTTTTAGAGAAGACTTATTTGTATTAAATTCGGGAATATAAAAAGGAGAAACTGACATGAAAGAGCAAAAATTGCGTGAATCACTAGAAAATTTACATTCACAATTAAAGAATACCGATAAAATTGATGATGAGTCTAGAGAAATGCTTTTTGAAATAATGTCTGACGTGTATAATGTTCTCGAGCGTAACGAAGATTCGACAGAGGAGGAAAATCATAATATATTGGAGCAGCTCAAAGAATCTTACCAAAAGTTTGAAGCTTCTCACCCGGAATTAGCCGGTGCAATAAACATTGTTATTAACAGCTTCAGTAACATAGGAGTTTGATGAAAATATTTAATTTGAGATGCTATCAAGATTAAATATTGTACTTTTATTTTATTCTAAAATTTAAGATTATTCTTCTAAAAAAAACGGAATTATTATGAAAAAAACCACTACCGAAACAAGGAATTACCGAACCGATATGAATGATAGAATTTTAAATTCGGGGTTCAGAGATTTTAATAAATTTTTTGCTTTGGATAATAAAGCATATATTAACGGTGCTTTGCCTGCTAAAGTTAAAGAATTAATGGGTTTGGTCGGTTCAATGGTTTTAAGATGCAACGATTGTATATTTTATCATATCGATCGATCTATTCAGGAAGGAGCTACCAAAGAAGAACTGTACGAAAGTTTTAACATCGCATTAATCGTAGGAGGCTCAATCGTTATTCCGCATTTAAGATATGCTTTTGAAATAATGGAGCAAATATTAGAAGAAAACAAAATTCATGATGAAATTTAAAACAAAGGTTAATTCAAGCCTTATTATTTATCCTGCTGATATTTATCTAAATATTATTTACACTTAAACTTGTGAATATATTTGGTATGATAAATTGTTAGGTCACAAATAAGTCAGATATGGTAATGAAGCTCTTATCCTTTTCTCGGGGCGGACAAATCGAACTTAAATAGCTTTTCTATACGAAAATAATTTATATAAGGGATTTAACCTAACAGTAGTTGAATTCTTAATTTATTTGCTTCACCTGGTTATGTGTAAAGCTCATCCTTTTACTAATTTGCGTGAAGGAATTTACGGATATAAACATTATCAGAAATATATTCTAATTTTAAACCGGAATTCTTATTCCGGATTTATTTATAAAATAGGTGGTTAATAATGGCAATACTAGGTTACTTAGGATTGGGAACACTTGTTGCATGCTGGGTTCCACAAACTTTGGAAACATTAAAAGAAAAAGATTGTAAAGTAAATATGTACTTCTTAATACTTTATCTTGCAGGCAGTATTTTACTAATGTTGTATGCCTTTT
The DNA here is from genome assembly GCA_963751355.1 of uncultured Ignavibacteriales bacterium. Classification (GTDB taxonomy): domain Bacteria; phylum Bacteroidota; class Ignavibacteria; order Ignavibacteriales; family Ignavibacteriaceae; genus CAVVVS01. The sequence continues at coordinate 69,017 of CAVVVS010000037.1, forward strand.
ATTTGAAAGATGTTGTATTTACGGTGTTAAATAGTATGACAGCAGTCGGAGCCGTAATTAATATTTATTATAAGGTTAAGGCACGGAGAGTTACTGTATGAACAGAATCATTTTCGCTTCAAAAAACGCAGGAAAAATAAAAGAGGTTCGGGAGATTCTAAATGGCTCCGCTTTCAAAATTATATCATTGTTAGATATTAAGGATGTTCCCGAAATAATTGAAAGCGGGAAAACATTTGAAGAAAATGCAAAAATAAAAGCGGAAGTAATTTTCAATCATTTTAATATTCCTGTAATCGCAGATGATTCCGGTATAGTTGTTGAACAATTAAACGGTGAACCTGGTGTATATTCTGCCCGGTATGCCGGTGAAAATTCCAGCGACGAAAAAAACAATAGAAAACTATTAAAGGAATTGTTAAATTATCCTGAACCGCATTTTGCAAAATTCGTTTGCTGTGCTGTTTATTACAACGGCGATAAATTTATCACATCACATGGAGAATTGAAAGGGAGAATAATTAAGCAGTCCCGGGGTACTAACGGTTTTGGTTATGATCCTTTATTTTTACCGGAGGGGTTTACAAAGACTACTGCGGAGCTTGATATAAATGAAAAAAATAAGATTAGTCATCGTTCCAAAGCATTTTATCAGTTAAAAAAAATAATAACGAAAGGCAAAAAAAATCATGAAATATAAAATAATTTTATATGCGGGGGTAATTTTATTTGTAGCATTAATTAGCTCCTGTAAAAAAAGCAGTAATCCGACAGCGCCTGTTACTTTAAATAAAAATTTCTATCCTAACGGAGACGGCTCATATTATAAATATAATGTTACTAGTACTGATTCGGCAGGTAATAATGTTAGCGGAACTCGTTCATCCACTTATAATGGAACCGCTGTATTGAGTGGACAAACTTTCCAGCAGCAGGTTGATACGTTGACTTTTTCCGGTATTTCCAGCACTTCATTAAGCTATTTTTCGAAAGATAATTCGGGTGTTTACTTTTATTTGGATACAGCCGGTTTAGCTCAAATAATCCCCGATACATTATTACCATACATACAGCTTAGTCCAAAATTAACCTTGTTTGAGTTTCCTTTTCAGGATGGCAAAAACTGGTCGGTCTTTAAAATGAATTTGAATTATGGAGTTCTTAATCTAACTTTGGTTGATGTTCAAGCATATTTTCAGGGATTAGAAGCCGTAACAATCGGCAATAATCAAACAATACAAGATGCTGCAAAGGTTCATTTTGTTTTTAAATTAACTTTTCCCGATCCGTCAAATCCTTTTCAAACAGTTTCACAAACCTACACTGCGAATGCATGGCTCGGTGAAAATATCGGGATTATAAAGTGGCAGGGCAGTGGAGTTATTTTAAATGCTTTCGGCGGATCCGGAATATCTTTTGCGGATACCTCTAGCACAATAACTCAAACTTTGGTATCGTATAAAGTCAAATAATAGGAAAAAATCAACATGGTGGGAACTGTTTCCAGTTTTCACTTTGTAGCAATAATTACCTGAACGATTCCAAAAGTAAGGGGATATATTTCTATTTTGGAAAATCCGGAGTTCTTTAAAAGTTCGGGCATATTTATTTTTTCATCGAATTCCTCAACCGAATTCGGTAAATATTTGTATGCTTCTTTATCTCCCGAAATCATACCTCCGATCAAGGGAAGAATTTTCTTAAAGTAGAATTTATACAATCCCCGGAAGAAAAAATTTGAAGGCAGGCGGAATTCAAGTATTGTAGCTTTACCGTTTTTTTTCAACACATTGTAAAAAGAATTAAATCCTTCTTGAATGTCGTAAAAATTTCTTACACCGAATGCGACCGTAATATTTGTAACCGATTCATTTTTCAGCGGCATTTTTTCTGCGACTGTTTGAACATTCATCCCGCGAATCCAATCGCTTTTTTCATTAAATAATTTTAGCATATTAATGGAAAAATCGGCTCCAAAAATTTTTCTCACGCCTCTCTTCCTGGCTTCTATCGCAAAATCGCCCGTTCCGCAGGCTACATCGAGTAAAATTGTTTCGGAATTCATTCCCGTTAACTTTAATGCCTCTTTTCTCCAGTAGAAATCAGTTCCGAAACTTAGCAGATGGTTAAGGAAGTCGTATCTAAATGCAATCGATTCAAAAATTTGTCTAACTTTTTTCTTTTTATCCGTCATAATGTGGAAATATCGTTTAAATAAATAATTCTGAAATTAATACTAAAAATATAATTTTTGTTTTCTCAGCAATATTAAGCTTTATCGTACTCAAATTCTTCCTCACCTTTTTTCCTTCTCCACCAATTAAAAAGGCGCTTTCCTGCCCAGATGGAAAACATCATGAAAGCCGCCCCTCCTACAAGATCTATTACATAATGATACCAAAGATATACTGTCGCAAAAATCAACAATGCGCCCACCGGCACAAAAAAGAATCGCGACCTGCTTCGAAGTTTAATGGAGAGATACATAACTATCAAAGTTATCATAGTGTGACCACTGGGGAAAACATCTCTTTGTACAATAGCAGCCGGATTCAGTGTCCCTGGGGGAATTGATTCCCCGGTATCTATAATATTTCTTAAATACTTGGTCAAAAATAAACCCGGGAGATCCTGGTTGATGTGGGCAAAATTATGAAGCGTGAAACGCGGACCAATGCCTGGTAAAGCAAAGTATCCGAGGTAAGAGACGAAGAATCCGAATACTATGGAAAATATTGCATAATCGCATGCTAAGTATCTCCTCTTCCGCAGTAAAAAAAGCACTAAAAAGATAGGTAAGAGATAGAACGAACTGTAAACTATCTGAAGAATTTCGGTTAAAACCGGATTCGATATTGAATGTAAAAAATGTGTCGGATCTCCTCCAAGCATAAACCTGTCGATTTTTATAAACAGCCAATCATAATCAGTCTGCCTTATGGGTTCTATTAAATAGTATAACTCTTTAAAAGTATAGTATACAATTGGAACGATATACCAATAATGTACAATGCGCCAGAACCGGCGGTTCGAAATCACTTCGGCATATGCTAGCATCAAAACTAAAAGTATTACTCCAAGATTGATATAAACGAATAAAGACCATTGCGGTATTCTATTGTGAAATATTATATTTATTACAATTAAAAATATGTAAAAACCTACAACAACAAGATCATATGTCTTTAAGTGGTATATATATGATTTTAACTTATCCATGAAATACTAGAATATCTGTTAGAATGAATTGTTTAGTTTGTGTTTTGATTTCGTGACTTGTTTTGGACATATTTTGCCAGAACAATGAAGTCGTTTATCTCGAGTTGCTCAGCGCGCTGAGATAAGTCGATACCGGAATCCGAAAAATTTACATCTCCAAATATACTATTACTTAATGAATTTTTTAAAGTCTTTCTTCGATATCCGAAAGAAGCTTTCACTATTTTTATGAAGTAATTTTTAAATTCGGAATTAAGCTCTTTCTTTTTCATATAGATATGAATTACCGAGGAAAATATTTTAGGCTTCGGATAAAAGACATTAGGAGATACCTTAAAACAAATATTTGTTTCGGTAAAGTATCCGAGTAAAACGGACAATATACCGTAATCTTTTGTGCCTCTCACTGCCGTCATCCGTTGAGCGACTTCATGCTGAACCATTAAAATCGCATCCATTATTACGTCATCATTTTCAATTATTTTGAAAATAATGGATGAAGTGAGATTATAAGGAATATTTCCCGTGATTCTTATGAGTTTGTTATTTCTTAAAAACAATTTCTTCAAATCGAATTTAAGAAAGTCTCCCTGAACCAGTTTTAAACCCGGAAATTTACCTAAAAGAGTTTCGTAAACCCTAGTATCAATTTCAATAGCAGTTAACGTGTTAATACGTTCCAGTAATTTTTCGGTAAGCGCACCCAAACCCGGACCTATTTCTACAATATTATCTTCTTCCTGCGGAGAAATTTCATCTACAATTTTATTGAGAATATTCTGGTCTTTGAGGTAATTTTGACCGAATTTCTTTAGTGGTTTAACTTTTTGCATTTTCAAACTTAGGTATTCATTATTTTATTTACAATTATTGCGGAATTATTAGTAGAATTTAAGTAATTAGATAACATTTCTTCCGAAGAATATTTTTTGTTTTTCACCCCCGGAAAATCTACAATTCATTTATAAGTTAAATATCGATTTATACTAAATTATTATATTTTAATTGATTTAGTGCATAACACGAATAAAAATTGCATATTTCAAGTAATGACTTCTTGGAATTACTCTTATTTCTTCCTAAATTTTTACTAACTAATCTGTTGATGAAAAGTTTAACTTTAAAGATGGAGGCTACCCTGGGAAAAAATTTTATAATAAGTATTGATATGGGCGGGACAAAAATTCTTGCTGCCGCCATAAATTCAGATGAGAGGATTGTTTCAAGAGTAAAAAAATCCACAAAACTTCATTCCTCACAGAAGGAATACGTCAAGAATTTAAAAGATATTGTTGACAATTTATTGGCTAAATCAAAAATTAAAAATAGCAATATCAAAGCCGTTTGTCTCGGAATACCTGGTAACGTAAATCCCTTTACAGGAAAAGTCGGAATCGCTCCTAATCTTGGGCTAAAAAATTTTAATATTAAGGAAAAACTTCAAGAGCAGCTTCCCTTCCCGGTACTTGTAGAAAATGATGTAAACCTGGGAGCACTTGGCATAAAAAGATTCGGAGTGGGAAAGGGCTCAATTAATTTTTTAACCGTATTCGTTGGTACAGGTATAGGAGGAGCTTTAGTATTCGATGAAAAAATTTACAGAGGATCGGACTTTGTAGCTGGAGAAATAGGGCACACAATCGTACAAAAAAACGGCCCAATTTGCGGATGCGGCAATCACGGATGTTTTGAAGCCATCGCCAGCAGGACAGCTATTGTACGTAATATTAGGAATGATATAAAATCAGGGAAGAAAAGCATAATAAGTACATTGATAAAACCCAATCAAAAAATAAAAAGTAAAGTTTTATCGGAGGCATTGAAGGCGGAGGATAAGGTGGTTGTTAATAGAATATCGGAAGCATGTGATACGATCGGATTGGTACTTGCAAATATAAGCAATCTGCTTAATTTGGATAAAATTGTTTTAGGTGGCGGATTAATTGAAGCTGCAGAGTCATTTATGATGCCTAAAATAAAATATGCTTTTAAAGAATATGCTTTGAAAGAAGTTTCAAAAAAAATAAAAATTGTTTCCAGTAAACTTGGCGACGATGCCGCTTTGTACGGAGGAATTGAATTGGCGGAAGAATTTTTAGGTATAAAAGTTTAAACAAAATCCGATTCAATCTTGCTTAGCTCTTCCGATAATTTACTCCATTTGGCTAAGCCGGATTCCAACTCTTCTTTTACTTTGTCATATTTTTGAGTCGTTTCAATTGTAAGTTGAGGGTTTTGATAAATATCCGGGTCGGCAAGTAATTTTTCCAATTCTTTTTCTTTTGCCTCCAGCTTTTCTATTTTCACTTCGAGAGTGCTAATTTTCGAAGTTAGATCTTTAGTTGCTTTGTATCTTTTCTGCCGCAGTTCGGCTTCAATTCTCTTTTGATCTTTCCTATTTATTGAACCATTCGATTTTTTCGAATTAATTTGCTGCTCTTCTTTTGAAGATACTTGTTCTTGTTTCTTTGATAGGTAATATTCGATGCCGTCGGGATAAATTTTAAATTCATTTTTACGTATCTCAATGACCTTATTTACCACGGGTTTTAAAAATTCAATATCGTGAGAAACAATAATCAGTGTACCGGAAAAATTTATTAAAGCCTGCTGAAGAATTTCCTTTGATGACATATCAAGATGGTTAGTAGGTTCATCCAAAATTAAGAAATTAGCTTTAGTAAGCAGCATTTTAGCCAAAGCCAATCTGCTTTTTTCTCCGCCGGAAAGAACGCCAACCTTCTTAAATACATCATCGCCTGAAAACAAAAATGAACCGAGCAGCGACCTTAGCTGTCCCAACGTTTTATCTTCCGAAATCCCTTCCACTGTTTCAATAAGATCAAGTTCGGGAGATAGATTATCCGCAACATCCTGGGCATAATAAGAAATAATTGTATTATAGCCTATTATTCTTTCACCTCGGTTAATATTTAATTTACCGGCAATTATTTTTGCAAGAGTAGTTTTACCTGCTCCGTTCGGACCGACGAAAGCAATTTTGTCACCCCGGTCAATACTGAATGTTAAATCCTCAAATATAACTTTATCACCGAAAGATTTTTTTATTGAATTTAATTCAAGATTAATTTTACCGCTTTGAGGAGGTTCGGGAAATTTAATAGATATATCCGCTTTATTCTCCGGCAGTTCTACAAGGTCAACTTTTTCAAGTTGTTTTATTCTGCTTTGAACCTGTTTAGCTTTAGTTGCTTTGTACCTAAATCTTTCGATGAATTTCTGAGTTTCTTTAATTTTTTTCTGCTGCTGCTCATAGAGATTGAAGGTCTGTTCATCCCGTTCTTTTTTGAATTTTAAATAGGCGTCAAAATCACCGTTGAATGTATTGAATTTACCGAGATAAATTTCTAATGTTTTATTTGTGACTTCATTAACAAAGTGCTTATCATGGGAAACAATTAGCAAGGCACCTTTGTAGTCTTTTAAGAAATTAATCAGCCAATCAAGGGAATCGATATCGAGATGGTTAGTAGGTTCATCCAATAGTAAAAGGTCGTTTTGAGAAATTAGTATCTTAGAAAGAGCAATTCTCATTTGCCAGCCGCCGGAGAATTCCTCAGTAAACCGTGCGAAATCACTTTCCTCGAATCCTAGTCCCATTAATATTTTTTCAACTTTTGCTTCCGCACTGTATGAATCCAGTTCTTCAAGTCTATGATGAACTTCGCCTAGTTGATTTATAAGATCCATATGCTCTTCTTCAGGAACATTAGCTTGAGATAATTTATCCGTAATCTCGGTTTCTTTTTCCTGTAGTTTTATGATAGTAGTTAGAGCTGATTTTGCTTCATCAAATAATGCTTTACCCGAATGTGTTACATTATCCTGGGGAAGGTACCCGGTTGTAACCCCTTTTTGTTTTGTGATCGTTCCAGATTCGGGTAAAAGCTCGCCGGTTAGCAATTTTAAGAATGAGGATTTCCCCGTTCCGTTAGCGCCGACCAGGGAAATTTTATCCCCTGAGTTTATTTTATAGTTTACGGTATTAAAAAGATATTTCCCGCCGAATTGAAGGGAAATATTGGAAAGGTCTATCATTATAAATTCATCTTGTTATAAATCTGTCATCAAATTTCTAATATATAATAAGCTAAAAACCTTTTACTTATGCAGCACGGCTATCTTTCCGGTAGTAATATTATTCCCTTCGGAATCATATGCAACAATTATATAAACTCCTGAATTAACTAGACTGCCTTTGTTATCCGTACCGTCCCAATATGCAACCCGTCCTCCCGGTGACGAAAATTCTTTGACCAGCTTTCCTGAAATAGTTAATATTTTAATTTCAGAATCCTTGACTAAACCATCGATGGTTAACTTATTATTATCGTTTTGTAATATAAACGGGCTCGGATATACGAATAACTTTGTAAAACCATCAACGGGTTTAATAGCGGCTGTATTAAATGAAGTTAACCCCGCATCGGTTCCGACAAATACTTTCCCGGTGTTATCATCAATTGCAATACTACGGATCTGATTTGAAAGTAATGCACTGTTTGTAGTGTTAAAAGCAGCTAATAAACTGGAGCCGTCGGAATTCACAAGCAATAAGCCTTGATTTGTACCGACCCATTTTCTGTTGAGCGGATCAACAGCCAAACAGTTGATGGTTTGCTGTCTCAAAGAAAAAACGGATGTAATGCTGAGCTGAGGTGTTTCGTTCTGAGTAATTGTATAAGTACTACTGATTATGTTAACGCCTAAATTTGTTCCTACCCAGACATCTCCTCTTCTGTCAACGGCGATTGCGGTAATGGTATTACTATTTAAACCACTTCCGGTTTAGCATTTGTA
>CAVVVS010000038.1:0-17619 GCA_963751355.1 uncultured Ignavibacteriales bacterium
TGAACTCACAGAGGGTTTATATGGAAAGGCAGCATTCCGACGGATATATAAATTATCGTACCGGACCTTATCTTGATGAAACAATAACAACCGGCAATAAATTAACAAGTTCAGGTCCGTTTTATAATTATGAAAATCTTGGAATTTTTAGAATAAGTAAAGATACATCTTTTCTGAGGGAAGCTTATGAATCCGGCAAAAAGTTTTATGGCTGGTGGCTGAAGAATAGGGATAGCAATAATGACGGTATGGCTGAATGGGGTGCTTCCGCTGTGCTTGAATCATTACGTGACGGACAGATTGCGGTTTGGGATCAGGTGGGCTCGCCCACAAATTTTGATTGTCTCGATTTGAATAGTATGCTTGTAAAGGAAGCTAATTCACTTGCCGAAATGGCAAAATTATTAAATAAGCCAAATGATTACGTAGCCTGGAAACATGAAGCGGATGCACGGAAAGATTCAATAAATAAATATATGTGGGATCCTGAAACCGGATTTTATTATAATATTACAAAAGATACACATGATTTTAGTTTCAAGAAATCCGGAGATCTAAAAAGGAAAGAGATTATAGGATTTCTTTCTCTCTGGTCAGGCATTGCCGATAGCTCTCAGGCGGCAATGCTTGTCAAACATTTAACAAACCCGGATGAATTCTGGAGAAAGTACGGAATCCCTTCATTATCTGCAGATGATCCGTATTATAATCCGCAGGGCTACTGGAACGGTCCGGTTTGGGTGCAGTGGCAATATTTAATATTCAAAGGACTTATTAATTACGGTTACATTGATATAGCAAGAGATCTTATGCACCATGTAATTGATAATATGATTTATGAACTAAAAAATAATCACTACTTGTGGGAAATTTACAGCCCCGATCAGCATTGGGCAGGATGGAACAAAACTTATATCTGGGCAGGGATTGCAGCACGGATGTTAATTGATATGCAAAAATATCATACCGTTGATGTTCATGATAAACATGAATCATCGGTGCCGGATAAATATAAATTGTATCAAAACTATCCTAATCCGTTTAATCCATCAACGGTAATAAAATATTCTATACCGTTCATAGCCGATAATTCAAGCGTAAAAGTACAGTTGAATGTTTATGATGTTTTAGGGAATAAAATTAAAGAACTGGTTAATCAGTACCAATATCCGGGTGAACACAATGTCATATTTAACACAGAAGGAATATCAAGTGGTGTGTATTTCTATCAAATAAAAATTTATCAACCCGGACATTCAAAGTATTTTTCAAAAACAAAAAAAATGATTGTGTTAAGATAAGTTAATACGGAAAAATTCGACACAACTTATCCATTGCGATTTTTATTTATGAAATTAAAAAGTTTAATACTAGTAATATTTTTAATGATTATTTATAATTCGATATTATTTTCTCAAAACTATTTATCAAATCTTTCGGCAACGAAAGATTCACCGCTCTTTACTACGTATACAGCTCCGCTGAACCGTTCTGAATTTACCCTTGACGAAGGATACCAATTCAAATGGTACAATGAAGACGACGGAATAAACTTTGAGACGGATAACGGCGGGAGTCTTTGTCTCGGTTTTAAATTAAATAATGATTTTCGTTATAAATTGAGTCAAATGTACAAAGAGCCTGTAATTACAACTTCGTACAGCGACCTTGTAAAGTACTATTATTATCCGTTTCCAGGTATAAGAGTGGAGGTATTTTTTGATGTTTACAGTTCACACGCTGCGATCGAAAGTGTAAAAATAATAAATGAAAACGACGGTCCCGTAAATTTAAGCGCATATACGTTTTTCTATCACATGAATGATGTTGTTTCGAACGTAAAAATTACAAACGAGGGAGACGGATTTACTTTTAAACATCAAGAAAATCCTGACGGCTGGACTTTAGCACACAACATTCCGTATCAACAAGATATAATAGATGCTTATATAATTGATACTACGGCGAATTCTTTTGGTGCATATTTCGATCCGGGTACCTTGGATATAAAAACTTCGTTATCTACATCATTAAAAATCATGGCTAATTACTGTGTTGAGTGGGGAACTATAATGCATGCAGATAGTACACTGGATCTTAACACTCCCCCGGCAGTGCAGCAGGTTATATATTTAAATAATTCCGTAAAAGAAATTTTGACCGAGGACGCTCCTAAGTTTGGAGAAACATCACCGAACATTCCCGGTAACGGATATCAGGGTTGTGAGCTAGGAAATTTTAACGATCCGGCTATAGCGGAAGGGGATTCGTTCAGAGTAGTCTTTTCCGATTTAGCTACTTCCGAAAGAGGTGTAGGTATTGGAATAATTCCTTCCCTGCCTGCCTCCAAAGGAGTTAATGTAAATATTAAAATGGAGAAGGGAAATTTTCCCAAAATTCCGCAGAATGTTTCTGCACACTTCTCACTTAACAATGAAAGTGCAGTACTGCAATGGGATCAAGTTCCGGGATATTTATACGACATTTACAGAAGAACTGCGTCAACCCCGGGGCGATACAGTTTGATTGCCGACAGCATAAACGATTCAGGGTATTTTGATTTTAATTTGAATCCTGATAGCATATACGGATATGTGGTTATCGGAATTGATTCAATAGGTGATAGGAGCGGACACTCACCGGAAGTGGGAAATATTCAATATTCATATGAACAATTTTTTACCGACATTACCAATCAAGAACTTTCCGAAAAAATTCCGGATGGAGATTTAAAGATAGCCGCACTTCAAAAAGATTTTAGCATTCCGGCAAACGGTTCTGTCCAGTTAAGAATAATACGAGGAGTTGCCCCGGCAAATACAAATATTGACAGCTTAGTAAATAACTGTCGTAATTTAACCAATATTAATCTAAATACTTTTGTTACAGATGATGAGCAAGAATACAGCCGTATTCCGAGGATAACGTTTACGGATAAAGATAAAGAAATGATGTACTGGAGTGCATTTTCAATGATGCGCCAGTGCATGCTTCCCCCGGAAGGGCAATGCTCATATAATTACAATGTTTACTCGAGAGAACCTCAATGGGGATGGGGGCATGCAGGGCAGGTTTTCCATGAAAATTTATCGATGCTTGCTTATGCTTATATGGATCCGCAAAGTGCAGAAAATTCTCAAAAAGTTTTTGCGGAACAGATGGATTCAAATCCCAACTGGCAGAAAGGATACATCCCTTACAGAACAGGTCCCTATTTAAATGAAGTTAATTATTTAGCAGGAGAATATTCTTCAAATGCTCCGTGGTTCAGCTACGAAAATTGGGAAATTTTTGAAGCGGGAAATGACACATCTTTCTTGAAAGATATATACGATAAGAGTAAGGAGTTTTACAATTTTTGGGTAACGGACAGGGATGACAATAAAGACGGACTGTCCGAATGGGGTGGTCATTCATTCTGGGAATCAGTTAGAGATTATAATGTTATATGGGACTTACTGGGCGGCTGGTCTGATCCGCATAGTGCTAATAAGGTGGACGCCCTCGATTTAAATTGTGAACTGGTGATGGAAGCAAAATCTTTATCAAAAATAGCTTATGCATTGGGAATGAATGATGAAGCAGTACAATGGCTGCAAAAAGCACAGCAGCGAGCAAATCTTATCAATAAATATATGTGGGATGATCAAACGAAATTCTATTACCATGTAATGAAAGATACCCACACATTCACTTATCAATCACAAAAAGATTTGAAGCGGAAAGAGCAAATGGGATTTTTGCCTATGTGGGCAGGCATTGCCGATTCAACACAAGCATATTATCTGGATAAAGAAATAATGAACACTAATACATTTAACAGACCATCCGGAAATCCGTTATTATCTCACTCGGATCCTTTTGCAGCTTCCGGTTATTACGATCAGCTTTCGGTTTACCCGGAATGGGTTTATTTGAATTTTACCGGCTTGCTTAAATACGGTTATAAACAGGATGCCGATACTATCGCCCGGCATTTATTTGCCACGGTAATTCAGGTTCTTAAAGATCATCATGATTTTTATGAATCATACTATGCAGATGCACAGCGTCCGTCAAATTCCTGGCTGCACACATATATATGGACCGGATTAGTAGCGAGGATGATTTTGGATTTACACAATCAAACGGTAAATGTGCAATTTGAGCATTCCGGTTTACCGGTTAATTATAAACTTTATCAAAATTATCCTAACCCGTTTAATCCGAATACAACTATAAGTTATGAAATTCCAGCTCCTGCTCACGTAACGATTAATGTATACGATACAATCGGAAGGAAAGTTGCTACTATTGTTAATGAGGAGAAGGCTGCGGGCAAATACCAGGTAAATTTTGATGCCGGTGATCTCTCGAGCGGTGTTTATTTTTTTAGAATTAAATCCGGCAATTTTGTTGCCACGAAAGGTATGGTGTTAGCAAAATAATATGAAGAAAAAGTACCTCAAATTCTCGAACATTTTTATCTTAAGTTTTTGTTTTGCTTTTATAGTAATCGCAAATATACAAGCACAAACCCGGGTTGGCTTACAAGATAATATGGTGCTTCAAAGTAATTCTTCCGTTAAAATTATTCCTGATAATTATCAAGTAAGAGATGGGGACGGAAACGGAATTATTCAAATAATAAACAAAAACAACATTATAATAGATGGCGACAGCGTAAATGTTGACGGTGAAACTTTTACGGGATACTTGTTTTATATTGAAAATTCGGACCATATAACGATAAAGAATTTCTCTTCGGTTAAAGATTTTTATTATGTCGCATTAATAAAAAATTCTAGTAATATCACCGTAACCGGCAACAATTTTTCTTTTAACAAAATTGAGCACCAGGGCTGGCTGCACGTCTGGACGGATTGGGGGCAAGAAGAAAGAGGCGGCGGCGTAGTTATGGATAGCTGTACAAATTCTACTTTTTCCTCTAATATAATGCAGAACCAGAACGACGGAGTTGCTCTTTATCATTGTAAAAATATCACTATGTATGATAACAATCTTTCATGGAACACTGCTTACGGTATAAGAATGTTTTTTACGGATAGCTGCTACATTCATGATAACAATTGTTCGCATGCCAACAGGTGGACAGACCCCAGCGACTGCGCCGCCATTTTGTTGATCATTTCAAACCATAACAAAGTAACTCATAATGATATTACTTATTCGGGCGATGGAATTTTCCTGGGGCAGTATCAGTATTCGCAGATTAAGAATGATAATTACTTTGCCTACAATGACGGCTCTTATTCACCGCACAATGCTTTTGAAGCAACATTTGCGGATGGTAATGTTTTCGTTCATAACAAAGCGAATAACAGCGATTACGGATTTTGGCTAGGCTACTCGTATAACACCAGGTGCGACAGTAACGAAATAAATAACAATCAAACTGCAGGTATTGCGGTTGATCGCGGTTTTAATAATCACTTCACGGGAGATACCGTCAATTCTAATCCAATTGGAGTGCAGCTTTGGGAAGGCAATCCTATTAGTCCCTATCAGGATCAAGGCTCTCATGATTATTTAATTAAGGAGTGTGTTTTTAATAGTGACCGCAATGCCGTCACTGCAAGTCAAACGGAAAGCTTGGTAATTAAAAACAGCATATTCGATTACAATTATAACGGTGTTGAAATGGACGGTACATCATATTCGGATACGCTTACCGGTAATTCATTCAGCAACAGCATAATGTACCATATTCAGAATAATTCGACAAATAATATTGACGCTCTAAATAATAAATTTGGTGTTGATGATACTTCTCTAATTGAGGATAAAATTTACGATAAAAAGGATGATCCATCTAAAGGCAGCGTATTATGGATGCCCTTCATTGGAGGTGCGGTTCCGCAAATTCAACTTACACCCCCTGCTGATTTGGCGGAACCCCCTTCAATGTGGACAGTTTACCCTGCGGATGGAAGACTTACAACGGCAACATGGGATTCAACAGAAAAGAAATACGGATCTGCTTCATTAAAAATCTTCACTAAAAGCGGTTTTGATGTTATGATAAATTATTGGCCCGGCAGTGGTAAAATTGCAAAATGGGATTTATCAAAGTACTCAGAACTGCATGTTTGGATTAAGGCATTCAATGCAAATAACGGATTATTTCAAAATAATTCAATCAGGATCGGAAATAACAGTGGAGGATATTTTAATTATACTGCTCCCTCAAGTGAGCTGTCAAGTGCGGTCGGGCAGTGGAAAGAATTTACAATTCCTTTAGCCGGCAATTCCACATGGCAAAGAACAATTATAGGGAATGTTTCCTTATCAAATATTAGTTATGTTCAAATTCATGCAGACACATGGGATTTTGGCTTTATTCTATATATAGACGGGTTAAGTTTTACGAATCCGACAGATGTAAATGAGAAAAAACAAATTCCTCTAAGCTTTTCGCTTAAGCAAAATTATCCAAATCCGTTTAATCCGTCAACAACGATTGAATACACAATACCGGATGTCAGTGCAGGAAATATGGTCCCGGTGCATTTAACAATTTATGATGTCATCGGAAATGTTGTAAAAGATTTGGTTAACGGTAATAAACAACCAGGTAATTATAAAGTTGAGTTTGATGCGTCGCATTTATCAAGCGGAATATATTTCTACCGTCTGAGAGCAGGAAAATTTTTATCAACCAAGAAAATGATTTTACTTAAATAGTTCAATTCGGAACTATTTAAATTTTATGTGAATTTATAAATAACAATTTGTTTCATCATGTACCTCGCAGATTCCGGTGAGTGATATACCCAAGCGATTGGTATTCACTCTTCCGGAATCTGATAAAAATAAAGTGGAGTTATGAGAAATAAAAACACAACATTATTCAGTCTTTTTGTATCCTTTATTTTTTGCTTGACCTTTAGTGTTACGAATGCTCAATCTTTAAAATCATTAAAGTTTGAAACATCAGAAGGTATAGGCGTGGACTCTTTTTCAATCAACGGAACCGGCGGTGATTTTTCTGCCAGGCTGCCGTTATTTACGATTGAAATAAATGATAAGCTTACAAGCTCTTTGAGTGCATCTGCTTCGGAAGCAGACGGTGAATATCACTTTAAATTTGAATCCGGGCTTACCGGTACTTTTAAAGTTGATAAGAATTTCTCTCCCGGATGGAAAGGACATATGGTATTAGAAAATAACTCCGATTCCACAATAAAAATCTTAAACCTCGTTCCTCTGGGACAATCACCCGACCACATTTACATTACGGCATCCGCTCCCTGGAATTTAGCAAGTTCAAAAATATTCAGACCCGGTTTAGGATCAGTCGGAGTGGTTTTACCGGATAATGCCTGGGAGCTCGGATACTCTGCCATTAACATCGGGAATGACAGATCGATTGCTTCATTAGCAAGAAGAACCGGCGGTAAGAAAACAAATTTTCACCGCTATTCCGCATTTATAAAACCGGGCGGAAAAGTAGAATACGATTTTTATGCGGATGTATATCATGGTATCTGGCAAAACGGATTAAAAATGATGTTCCAGCAAAGGTATCTTTACGATTTAAAACATTTCGATAATACTTTGTTCGAACGTAAAGATCTCGATTGGATCAGGCACAGCTACGTTGTAACGATTCAATATGCATGGGATCATAATTATTATGACATGAAAGATCATAAATATAATTTCCCTGAATTTCTTAAAAAAGGGAAGAAAATGTTCGGCGGATATGATGTTTTTTGTATCTGGCCTACATGGCCGACGCTTGGATTGGATCAGCGAAATCAATGGGACCTTTACGATGATCTTCCCGGCGGTTTAAAGAAGATGCATCAATTATCCGAATATGCAAAAGCACACGGTACAAAATTTTTCATTGCTTTTAATCCCTGGGATAAGAGTACGCGTAAAGAAAATTTTTATACCGGCATTTCAAAAATGATTAGAGCTACAGATGCGGACGGTGTAGTTCTTGATACGTATGGTAGTTCCAGCAAAAAATTACAGGAAGCCGCAGATAGTATAAGATCCGGTGTAGTAATGTACAGCGAAGGCATGGCAGTTCCCAAGGACATGCCCGGTATTGTTGCAGGCCGTGTTCACGATGCTATTTATATGCCGCCGCCGCTAAATCTTAATAAATTTATTAAACCGCAGTTTGCAATCTTTAGAGTTGATCAATTAAGCCAGGGAAGAATTCACAGGGAAATCGGCATCGCTTTTTTTAATGGTTATGGTACGGAAGTTAATACAATGGCTCCGGGGAGACCTGATTGGATGAAGGATGAATACTTGTATCTTGGTAAAACGACAATGCTTCTGAGAGAGAATTCTTCTAATTTTCTAAATCAAAATTGGATTCCGCTGCTTCCTACTTTAGTCGACAGCGTATGGGTAAACAAATGGCCCGGGGAATCCAAAACTGTTTACACGATTTTCTCTTTAAGACCGCAAGGCTACGACGGTGCTTTGTTTGAGGTATCCTCAACTCACAATCATCATTTTGTTGATTTATGGCATCATGAAGAAATCAAGTTGGATACCGTTAACGGTAAAACGTATCTTCCGGCTTCTGTTCATGCATTTAATAGAAGCTGGCTCGGAACAAGAAAAGAAGGTAATGTTGATTGTGTTGTAAATTTCCCCGATCTGTTAAATGTAAATCTCAAGGGTGACTCTCTATCATTCAGTGCGGTGAGAGGGGATAGTATTTTAGTATGGGCGGATAATCCTTCTTATCAGGGTACTTCTCGAAGGTACAATGTGGCTATGAATAAAATTAAACTCATGGACGTCTTCGGAAGATACAATGGTAAGTTCGTTGTTCAATTATTCGATAAAGGCGAGCTTCAAGACGAGAGAGTAATCGAACAAAATCCGGGAACCGCCAGGTTGATAAGTAATGTGATACCGACCCCAAAAGCAGAAAAAACTCCCCCCGGTATGGTCGAAATCCCCGCAAATACTTATATTTATAGAGTTAAAAGAAGGGATGATGAATTTATTCCGTATCCTCAAGTACCTGATTCAATTATTGTACACATGCATAAATTTTACATCGATAAATATCCAGTTACAAACGAGC
The DNA here is from genome assembly GCA_963751355.1 of uncultured Ignavibacteriales bacterium. GTDB lineage: Bacteria > Bacteroidota > Ignavibacteria > Ignavibacteriales > Ignavibacteriaceae > CAVVVS01. The sequence continues at coordinate 9,062 of CAVVVS010000038.1, forward strand.
AGTATAAAAAGTTTATTAACGCTACTCATTACAAACCTAAATACACTCACAATTATCTTAAAAATTGGGTGAACGGTGAGTACCCTAAAGGTATGGGTAATTACCCTGTTGTTTACGTAAGTATGAAAGATGCGAAGGCGTATGCAAAATGGGCAGGTAAAAGATTACCGACTGAAATAGAATGGCAGTATGCCGGTCAAGGCATGGATTCATTCAACTGGCCATGGGGTGATACGTTTGATTCAACAAAGTGTAATAATTCTTCCGGGCATTTAACGCCGGTTAACGCTTTTCCGCAAGGCAAAAGCAAATTTGGCGTAATGGATATGGTAGGAAATGTTTGGCAGCTAATGAATGGTGTTTATGATGACGGCGGCTACTATATGGAAATGATTAGAGGCGGAAGTTTTTATAATCCCACTGCAAGCTGGTGGTACGTTAAAGGTGGTCCTCAGCCTCTTAATCACAGGCAGGTTTTATTAATGGTTTCCCCCGGATTTGACAGAAACGCAACCGTGGGTTTCAGGTGTGTTAAAGATGCAAAATAGAATTGTAAAAAAAGAGTTTAATGAAAATTAATTCATGGAAAGTGAATAAATGAAATTTAAAAAAATTATGAATCCTATAAATTATAAAAAGATAATTCCTTTTGTACTGTTCATTTTTGTATTTGGGATTGCGACTCTAAATGCAGCATCAAATAAAAAAGTTCAAATAGGATTTTTAAATACCCGGCAGCAGATTAAAAATAATCTCGAAGTCAAATCGGCATTGAAATTTCTTCGGTCAAATAAAAATTTCGACGTAAAAGTAATTTCATTTGATGAGTTAAAAAAGCAGCCTTCTGTTCTTCAAGGAATAGATGCCGTATGGTATCATCGTCCCGACTCATCAGCTTTTTCATCTATAGAAACAAATAAAAATATTATTAAATATATAGATGATTTTGTTCGTAACGGCGGAGGATTATTTTTAACTCTGAATGCTTTCAAATATATAAACACATTAGGGTTTGAAACCGAAGTTCCACAGGTAAGTCATATCGAAGCTAAAGACGAAGGGTACGGTAGGAAACTGGGTCTTCATGCTCTTCGATCTCACCCAATATTTACCGGATTAAACGGTGGCTCGTACATTTGGGATTCTTATAAAGATAATATTTTCAGGCAGGTCGGATTCTTCGGAAAATCAATTCCTAAAGAAGGTAAAGTGGTTGCAGTAAACTGGGCTTATATTACTCTTAAAGATGCCGAGAAACTGGCGGTTGAATATTCGTACGGAAAAGGAAGAGTAATTGCTGTGGGTGCATATACTTATTATAAGCCCCAGAATTATAACAGATTGAACCTCGAAAAATTTACGGATAATTGCATCCTTTATACGGCACATAAATTAAAGTCTGATGTAAAAGCCCGTTACTGGAGTTATGAACCGTTAAAAGTTCTTCCTTTCAATGATTCATCTTTTTCAATTACATATCCTCAATCCAAAACATGGCAAACTGATAATTCACCGATTAAAATTTCTTCACATTTCGCCTCCGATCACACATGGGATCTTGCTGAACAGCGTTTAGTTTTGATGGGAACGGAAAAGGGAGGTATAGATGAAATATGGATACATCCATTTATGGCGCTAAGGGATTATCAGGTTGGTGTTATGTTTTCTTATAAAGATACCGTTTACTGGTTCAAAGATCAGCGACCTGAAATTGAAGTAACTCCGGAAGCGTTCACAAGAACCTATCGTTTTGCACGTGCATTTATAAAAGAAGTAATTACAGCCGATGTCAATAAACCTGTTGCGGTTATTCATTATGAATACAGGGGCTTATACCCGGCAAAGCTGGTGATAAAATATAAGAGCAACCTTAGATTTATGTGGCCTTATAACAGCGACGCATTGGGCTCAATTAACTATTCATGGAACGATGGACTGAATGCATTTCATGTTAAAAATGAAAGCAATGAATTTAATTGTTTAATCGGTGCAAACAAAAAACCTGTTGACAAAGTATTCGGACAGTATAACGATTTCAGCAAAAACGGTAAAAAATTCGAGGGGATATCAACAGATAAATTTCAGGCTGCCGGACTCGTTGAATACAATATTAATATGAACGATAATCTTGATGTTGTTATAGCCGGTACGGATGAAGGAAACACGGCGGCAGTTAAAAATTACGAATACGCGATTAAAAATCCTGAAAAGATACTTGAAAACACTTCGGATTATTATAAGAAATTCTTAAACAGCAAATTAATGATTACTACACCGGATAAAAACTTCAACAAAGGTTATAGATGGGCATTAGTGGGTACAGATAAATTTTTCGTACATACACCCGAACTCGGTTCCTCGCTGGTTGCCGGATATGCAACAAGCAGAAGAGGCTGGGGCGGTGCACAAAAAGTAAGCGGAAGACCGGGATATGCATGGTATTTCGGACGCGACGGTCAGTGGAGCGGAATGGCTCTTTCCGATTATGGCGACTTTTCAAAAGTAAAATCCGAATTGGAAGTCTATCAAAAATATCAGGCTCTGAACGGAAAAATTTATCATGAATTAACAACCAGTGGTGCGGTTCATTATGATGCCGCGGATGCGACTCCTCTTTACATCATTCTTGCGGGGCATTATTTGCGATGGTCGGGCGATATTAATTTCATCCGTTCGAGCTGGAAACACATTCAAAAAGCAATAGATTATTGTTACTCCACTGATTGGAATCATAATCATTTAATTGAAAACACGAATGTGGGTCACGGCTGGATTGAAGGCGGAGCTTTATTCGGTGCTCAAACTACTCTTTATTTAGCCGGCTGCTGGGCTAAAGCTCTTGAAGAATCTGCCTACATGGCAAAAAATCTGGGTTATACCGGGGAAGCGAATAAATATGAAAAAGAATCCGGAATAGTCCGAAACATAATAAATTCTAAATTCTGGAATTCAAAGGAGAAGTTTTTTAATTACGGTTTATTGAGCAGCGGTAAATTCAATCCCGAAAAAACCGTTCTTCCGGTTGTTCCCATTTACTTTAATGTTGTTGATAAAGATAAAGCAATTCAGGTTCTAAATGCTTATTCCGGTAACAATTTTTCATCGGACTGGGGAGTAAGAATAATCGGTGAAGATAATCATTTTTTTCAGCCTACAGGATATCATTTAGGTAGTATCTGGCCGCTGTTTACCGGATGGACTTCATTAGCCGAATACGGCAGCGAACAATACATCCAGGGCTTCACTCATGTTATGGACAATTTGAATGTTTATAAGAATTGGGCAAGAGGTTATGTTGAAGAGGTTTTAAATGGGGAAACTTATCAGCCTTCGGGAGTTTGCGATCATCAATGCTGGTCCGAAACAATGGTTATTCAGCCTTTACTCGAGGGGATGCTCGGACTGAATGCTCACGCTATGGAAAATGAGATAAGTCTTTCTCCGCGCCTGCCTGCAAATTGGAATTTCATTAACGTTCAAAATATCAAAGCAGGAAGTCATTCACTTAATTTTAAAATGAATAGAAATGACGGAGAAACGACTTTTAATTTTACCCACACCGGCAACACAGAATTGAAGGTTAACTTTACTCCGCAATTTCCTCAGGGAACTAAAGTAAGCAAGATTTTAGTGGACGAAAAAAAATTAAAAATACATGAAGTTTTGAACAAACAGTCTTTGGTAGTGAATTTAGAATTAGTCGTAAAAAATAACTCAACGGTAAAAATTTATCATTCAGGCGGGATAAGCGCATTACCGGTAATTAATAATCCAATACCAAATGATTCATCTGAAGGATTTAGACTTTTATCTGCTTCACTATCGGGAAAAGAATATTCCGTTAAAGTTGAAGGCAAACAGGGAAAAAGAGAAGTTTTAAAAGTGTATTCTCCTGATGCTCAAATCAAAACCGTTGAAAACGGGAAGGTTCTCGGTTACAAAAACAATATTTATTCTATCGAAGTTATTTTTCCTGAGAGTACAAATAATTATATAAACAAAAGCATTAGAATAACTTTAAAATAAAAACAGATTTGGAGATTTAGGGCTGCAAACAATCGTATTCATTTAACTGTTATCAAAAACGATATATAAATTTATGAAGTATTTAAATTTAACAATAATAGCTGTAATTACATTTATAACATCTGCGGCAGCGCAGAGTTATTTATCACATTTACAAGATACACAAAACGATCCTGTCTTTACCACTTATGCAGCGGCAATGAGCCGGTCGGAGTTTACGGTAAATGAAGGTTATCAATTTATTTGGTACGATCCGGCTAAAGGAATGAATTTCGAAACAGAGCGAGCAGGAAATCTTGGAATAATATTCAATATGAATAATCATGTTGTTTCAGAACTTCAGCAGTTTTATAAGAAACCTGTCATTACCACTTCCTACAGCGACGTGGTTAAATATTACTATTATCCGTTTAAAGATGTTAAAGTTGAAACAACGTTTTTAGTTTACAGTTCCCGGATTGCAATTAGAGAAATGAAAATAATCAACGAGTCTCCGTTTAGAATAAGTATCAACGTTTATCCTTTCATTCAGAACGAAACAAGAGACTATACTAATATCAAAATGAACAGTTTCGGGAACCAAATTTCATTCATGCACAAAGAATTTCCGGATGGATGGATGAAGAGTCATAATATTCCATTCAAAACAAATTTGAATGATTTCCTTATGTTCAATACAAAAGTTAACAGCTGGGGGACTTACAATATCTTTAGTAAAATCCGGGATACGAGCAGCTCAATTTTCATAAATGCAGTCGGAAACAATTCATTAAACACTCAAACAGGAACCAATGAGAGCAGAATAATCGCAGCTCAAAAGAGTTTTGAAATTTCTGCGGGACAAGAGGTAACATTTAAAGTAATCAAAGCAGTCGATGCTGCTGATTCAACCGGCAATACGATTAAGTTGATACAGGAATGCAGGAATTTATTCAAGGCGGATCTCAACAAGTATTTGCAAGAAGATGAAACAGTTTACGGTAAAATTCCCGATATAAAATTTGACAATGAAGAATATAAGGATCTTTACTGGAATGCTTTTTCCTTACTTCGTCAATGCATGCTTCCTGCCGAAGGTCAATTAAAAACCAATTATTATGTTTTTTCAAGAGAACCGCGCTGGGGCTGGGGATACGGAGGACAAGTCTTTCATGAAAGCCTTTCAATGCTTGCTTATGTTTATATGGATCCCGTAAGTGCAATGAATTCGCAGAGAGTTTTTATTCAAACACAACACGAAAACGGATATATTAATTATAGAACCGGTCCGTATCTAAACGAAACCATTCCTACAAACGGACAGTTGACTACTTCCGCGCCATGGTTCAATTGGGAAAATTGGGAGTTGTACAAAGTCTCTCATGATAAAGAATTCTTGAAACAAGCTTATGCAGCCGGTAAAAAGTTTTACGAATTTTGGGTGAAGAACAGAGATTCGAATAATGACGGTCTTTGTGAGTGGGGTGCCAATGCTGTGCTCGAGAGCGTACGGGATGCTTATGTTGCCGTCTGGGATCAAGTAGGAGACCCGGCAAATTTTGATGCGTTAGGATTGAACTTAATGCTGGTTAAAGAAGCAAACTCGCTTGCTCACATGGCTGAAGAGCTGGACAATAACGATGATTATAAAATGTTTACGGCAGATGCACGGAAAAGAACCGAATTAATAAATAAGTATATGTGGGATCCGGAAACAGAATTTTATTACCAAGTAAATAAAAACGATAGAACGTTTACCTTCAAGAAGAAAAACGATCTTAAGAGAAAAGAGATTGTTGCTTTCCTGGCTTTATGGTCGGGAGTGGCGAGTAAGGAACAGGCAGCTGCTCTTGTGAAACATCTTACCGATCCAAAAGAATTTTGGAGAAATTACGGTATACCTTCACTCTCGGCAGACGATCCTTATTATAACCCTATCGGTTATTGGAACGGTCCGGTTTGGGTTCCGTGGAATTACCTGGTGTTTCGCGGATTAATCGATTACGGCTATAAAAAAGATGCAAAAGAACTTGCGGAGAGAGTCTTGAAAAATGTGGATTACCAGTTGAAGACGAATCATTGGTTCTGGGAATTTTACAGTGCGGATGATCTTCAGGCAGGATGGCATAAAACATATATATGGACAGGCATTATTGCAAGAATGCTTATCGATATGCAGAAATTGTAATTATACATATCCTTCCTCCCATAAATAATGACAACTATTGCAGGGGAGTGAAAGGGATTGGGGAAATGTTGTTTTAGAAAATTAAAAGGTTCGAGTATGAAAAAAATATTTACGATTTTATTCACGGTTTTATTAACTCTAAACGGATTTAATTACATGTCTGGACAAGCACTAAAAGTCTCGGATAAATATTTGCAGATCGAAGCAAAGGGAGATGACCCGCTGTATACAACGTATGCCGCATCTATGGAACGTTCCCGTTTATACGGTGATAAAGCATATAAGATGGATTATTATTCGTGCGGCTTGCCTGTAAATTACTGGTCTGATCATGCCGGGAAATTGTACAACGTATGGAAAGTGAATAAAGTTGTAATAGATAAAATGAGCGAGTTCCATAAAAAACCGGTGGTCACCGCTTCATTTCCTGATCTTTCATTATTGGAATATCAACCGTATAACGGTGTGCAAGTCTTCGAAACGTTCCTGGTATACAGTTCAAAGATTGCCGTAATTGATATGAAGATAAAAAATATAAGCATGGATACGGTTAATATAGAAGTTTATCCCGTGCTTGATATTCCCGATGATTCTTTAAGAATAGAAAATTATGATTCTAAAAATAACGGCTACGTATTACATCATTACGAAACAAAGAAGAGACTAATCAGCAATTTATATAAAGATTATCCGTATCCTACGCACATGACTGACTTTTTTACAGCTAATATTAAACCATATTCGTACGGCGGATATAACGGGGATATGACACAATTTTATTACGAAATAAAAAAGAACGATTCGCTGAATGTAAAAACAAATGGTCAGGTAGATTTTGCTGCACTACATGGAAAATTTTCTCTTGCCCCTGGAGAAGTAAAAGATGTCAGGTATATCAGAGGAATACAGGGGAGGGATGAAAAACTTCAAGAGTTGGTAGAACAAATAAATAAATTAAAAAATGAATCGCTTCAAAAATACGTTGATGCCGATGTGAAATTATTTTCTTCAATTCCCAGGATAAAATTTAAAACCAAAGCGGAAAAGCTCGTTTATCTGGGTGCGTTCAATCTTGTTCGCGGATGTATGCTGCCGCCGTTTGAAAAGACTTCTTACAATTATTATATCTTTTCAAGAAATCCGGTTTGGGGATGGGGAAACGGACATCAGGTTTTACACGAATCTTTAAGTATGATTCCTTATTCATATCTCGATGCTAAATCGGCGGAAAATTCGCAGCGGGTTTACATGGAACAGCAAGGAAAGGACGGATTAATTGCATACAGGCACGGTCCGCGCGGTCCTCAAACTTATCCTCATGAGGGAAAACCGACCACGTCTGCTCCTTTCTTTTCGTGGGAGAATTGGGATATCTATAAGGTCAGTAAGGATAAAAAATTTCTAAAGGAAGCTTATAAATCAGGCTCCGAATATGTTGAATGGCTTGAGAAGAACCGGGATGAAGATCACGACGGGTTATTTGAATGGGGTCCCTATGGATTGATTGAAAATGTCCGGGATTGGTTCAACGTTATATTCCAGGTGCATAAAAAAAGATATCTCGATATACCAAGTGAAGACATCAGCAATCACCTAGAAGATCTGGATCTTTCCTTGATGGTAGTTAATGAAATGAAATCGCTGTCCAAAATGGCTGATGCCCTTGGGGATCAAAAGGGAAAAGAAAAATGGCTGAAAAAAGCAAATCACATTGCCGATTTAATTAATAAAACTATGTGGGATACGGAAACAGGATTTTATTATCACGTGGATAAAGTTCATCATTCATTTATGTATAAAGGTAAAAGTTTAAAGCGACAGGAAATAATCGGATTTCTTGCTTTATGGGCGGGAGTTGCACCGAAGGACCGTGCCGAAATTCTTGTAAAAAAACTTCTAAATCCCAAAAAATTCTGGAGAAAATACGGAATCCCTACCTTAGCTGCTGACGATCCCTTGTACAGTGCTGACGTTGATCAATGCTGTAAATGGAATGGGCCAGTTTGGCTGTTGTGGGATTATATGGTTGTAAGAGGATTAAGAGATTACGGGTATAATAAAATTGCCGACGAAGTATCGGATAAAATGATGCTAGCTGTAACTACTCAATTATCTAAAAATCACAATTTCTGGGAATCATTTTCACCTGATAACGATATATTGAATTCGCCTTCAAATTATATCTGGGATTCGATTATGGCCAAAGTACTTATTGATAAATACAATGAGAAGACTAAATAAAAAGATATTTAAGTATTTCTTCTAACAAATATTAAAAACTGTTAACCGGAATGAATAAAATAATAAAATATTGAAGTGTAATCGTTTTATAATAAAATTCAAGGAAAGATATAATGATTAAAAA
>CAVVVS010000039.1:0-3768 GCA_963751355.1 uncultured Ignavibacteriales bacterium
TGACTCCCTATAACCGCCGCTTAAATATTACTTAAAAGCTCTTTAAAAGCTAATTTTTTAAGAACTATTTTTGCCAGGGTATTTTATTACCTATTGACTTTTTACTTATTAAAGAGGTTATACCATTATAATATCCTTTTGCACTATAATCAGGCCTCTTCAAAAATTGGGATGATTTTTTCAATGACCATCGGAATTTTACTGCGCGCCATTTCACCGCTTTCAAAATCCGATGCAGTAGTGACTATTACCAGGTTTAAATCCCTTATAATCATTATATACTGACCGGCATAGCCGAGCGCAGTAATTAGATCATGCTCTTTAGGCGATGCGGCATTTGGTTCTTTCCACCATTGCAGATTATTTTTGGAATGATGCCACCATTGATAACCATAGTCAAAGAATTTGCTTTCCTGAACATGCGGTTTAGTTGATTCGTGAATCCACTCTTTTGAAACAATCTGTTTATCCTGCCACTTCCCATCGTTAAGAACCAGTAACCCGATTTTTGCCATATCTCTCGGACGTAATGAAAGTCCTTCACCGCACCGCAGTATATCGTTTTTATGGCTTTCCCAGATGTAATTTGTAATATCCATTGGTGTGAAAAGGAACTCTTTAGCAAATGCCAGAGGCTTTTTTGCCTCAAGGCATTGAATGATACCCCCAAGAAGAACAGAACAACCGCTATTATAATTGAATTTTTCACCAGGTTTACTTGCCATTGGCCGGCTGAGAATATATTGGAAACAATTATCGGTTTTAAACATCTCTGCCGGATAATCATCCCAATCCAAACCCGCTGTCATAGTTAAAAGATTTTTTAATGTGATTTTCTCTCTTCCCCCGAATTTTAATGAATCATATTCCGGGAAAAAATTAAATACAGTTTGTTCAATATCTATGTCTTTATGATGATCCAGTGCGATTCCAAATAATAATGAAGTAACGCTTTTAGTGCATGAACGAATTTTCTGCAGGTCATCCCGGTTATAGCCGTAAAAATATTCTTCTGCTATTAATTTATTGTCTTTGAGTATTAAAAGTGATTTTATTTTGCCGTATTTCTGATCGATGACATCTTTCATCAAGTTTGAAAATGTCGAAGAATCAATAGAGTTACTATATATAGATTCTGTTCTCAAGCCGTCGTCAATTTGTTTGGGCTTCTTATATCTATAAATGATTTGACCGTTTCTATCCGGAATTCGCGGGTAAAATAATCTGACTTCAAGATTTTTACCGGCGCGGATAAAATTTAATTTTTTTGGGGGATCATCCTGTGAATGGACTGCGCCAATAAGAATTTCATTTTCAGCATCCAAGCTGCATATTAAAGTATCTGAATCTTCATCAAGCAAAGTAATTCTTTTCGCGATAGTATCATATTGTACATTAATATACTTCCATTCAGCTATGGACTCGTCGTTCTTTAAGAAATGACCGCGGGCAGTCATTATTTTAGTACTATCTCTTGTGATTAGCAAAGCGACTTTTTGTGCCCACGGCTCAAATAGAGAAGATGTTTCTTCAGTTGATATCCACAATCCTTCGATATTAGTAGTAGATTTAGTAAAACAACTACTGAGGGAGATTACTATCAAAGATGTCGCGAGGAATAGTTTTAGTATATTCATCATAGACTCCTTTAATATGCTGTATATTCAATTACTCGATGTGATTATATTGTTCTGACTTTATTCTATATAAAATGGTATAACGGCGTTGCAAATAACCGGCGCCCCAGAACAAGAATGTCAATTAAAAAGACAACACAATAATTTAGCAGACGGTGCGTAACTTTCATAGTACGTGCCGGCTGCAACAATTTAGTCTAGTAAGTTACTGCCGAACAGCAACTTTACATTTTGCTGAAAGCCAGTAATTGCGAAAATGCCACTTGCATTATGGCGTCCGGTCGATTTGCTTGTTATATGCGTTTATTTATTATTTATACATTTAAAACTTTCTGGATATTTTGCCAAATAATTTAGCTCTTCATCAGAGACTTGAATCGGAACTCCCAATCGCCAAAAATAATCGAACGCCTTAGAAATATATTCCTTGTTTGTATTTGTTGTATATTCTTGGAAATATGAATTTACCAGTCCTTCTTGGTCTAGCTCTAAATCCATTATTAAACAAGGAGATAAACAAGTAAAGTCAATTATTTTCAAGTCTACTATTTTCGTTTTTACAACACCTTCGTCTTTTAAATAAACAATTTCAGTTTTTGTCAAGGTAGGCGATTCAAAAATTTTAAAATATACTTTTAAATTATGTATATCGTATACTATACTCCATTTAGTAAAATGCCCTTGCGCCACTGATTTTAATATATTGAATGAATAAGAAATATCATCTTTTCCATTATTTTCGGAATAATTTTCAATCATACTAGCCGCTGTACAAAAATTATAAAGCGATCTATTATAAGTTGTGTTTACTTTATTCTTAAAAGCAGAAACTGATTCATTATATGGACTGTTAGCAAGTACCGTGACTGGAAGTTCGTCCCCTTTTTTTACAATCATAATACCGTCCGAAAATTCTAACACAGCAGAATTACCGAATTTGTCACAGATAAGAAAATGAAACTTTGAATCCCTATCTACTATTCTTATTACTTTATCAGTATTTATAACTTCTTGAATGGTTGAGCAATTATCAAGCTGATATTGTATCCACTGGCAGGCAGAAATTGAATTTCGATTATCTTTTGAGGGATATTCAGTACCCGGCAATGACATTTGTTCAATGACCAAACCAGTTTCATTCATTCCTCCATAAGGAAGATCTCTCCCCACTTGATTAAATGTTATGCTACCATATTTTGAAATCCACTTCGCGGGATTTTCCAATGAATCCATAAGAGCTGTCTTTTCAACATTCCTTTTATTGATCATCAATAGTCCTATTCCAATATGCCAGTCTAAGTTATGTCCTAATAATAAAGTTTTACCATTTTTTAAAACAAACGATGTGCAAGGAAATACAAGGGAAGGATTTAATAATAGAATTACACTAATAAATAATAGAAGTATCTTTTTTTTCATATTCATTAAATCTCCAATTTAGTTAAGCATATAACTATTAATTAAGTAGATTAAATTTTATTGTTTCTATAGTGTTAGAAAGATTTAATTTCTCCCTAACATACCATATAAAAATAAAATTAACTTCCATAACTTGTCTGTTTATTAAACTTATAAATTTTTTTATTCTGTTGTTTTTAACTTTTAACAGGAAAGATATTCTGTCTAATAGCCTTTTAGTATTATCATTATTCCATCCCGATTTGTCCTCATGCGTGTCTTAGTGCAGTTACAATTTTCCCATCATCATCTTATATAGCGGCTCTGTAAGTGTGCGGTTAAACTTATAAATAATTATATTTAAATGCATTAAAAATATAAGGGACGGCACCTTCCTGGAAGATATCATCTTTTTTTCTGCTTAATGTTCCGAAGGAATCTACGGCAGAATTGGATTTGAAAATTTTGGTCTTCTGTTAGTACAAGAGTTTATTTAGGGGATAAAGTAATTTCCATGTGAGTAAAAAGGAGATAAAATTTTTTATCTCCTTTTTCTAATTTATAATGGTCCGACAGATAATCAGGTTAGGCTTTGATCTAGGAATTTCTTCGGTAGATTTATATTTTGATAATATTACTCTCAGCATAGGAGAAAGTTTTTCTGAAATTAAAAGCAATAAACCGGTTTTTACAAAATCTTTTCAACTGTATCAGAACTATCCTAATCCATTTA
>CAVVVS010000040.1:0-31861 GCA_963751355.1 uncultured Ignavibacteriales bacterium
TTTTTGCAGAGATGAAGTGAAAAAGAAAGCAAATTTTGCAAGTGAGCAAAAGGAGCTAAAAGCTTTTCTTATCTTGTAATGTAGTATCCTTTCCCGGTCATAAAATTCCCACTAATAAATAGTATGATTAATTAACTATTTTTTCGGGAATAAGCATTTAATTCTATTTCGTAAATACATGCTGGTTTTTCGGCTGTTCGCCTGTGGGAGATTTCAGGTTCATTAATAAATTTGAAATTTTTTATTTATGTAGCTTAAGGGCATGATGACTCATACCCTTAAGGTTAATGATTAATTAAAAAACATTATCTTCTTTATTTTTCTATGATATATCCTTTAACCGCAAATGGACCGGGTCCATAAGATTTATAGTATCTCCAGTGAGCCTTCAGTCCGCGAAATTCACCTTTCCCATGACCATCTACCTCGTAGATAACACTGTCGGGATTGGCCCATCCTTTATAATTCATATCCCATATTCCAACGTCCGGGATTATTAGCTCACCGGTACCCCAACGCTTGTCATTTATAAATTCACCTTCATCTGTGAAATACTCGTTCATATTAACTACCCATGTAACAATTCCGGTTACTCGTGGATCATCTAATACATCGTCAGTCTGTACAACTAATCCTCTTGTCTACACTCTCTGATATGGCATAGTTTTAGGCCAATTAGTTGTTTTACCGAAATCCAACACTGTAAAAGTTACAGAGGTGCCTTCAAAATAATTCTGAACTTTTTTATCAAGTGTGGTTGTTTCTTGCTCATTAGGGTTTAATCCCGGAGCGGATGGATTGTTATCTGAACAGCTAAAGTAGATTGCAGTAATCCCAACTAAGAAAAATACTAATATTAAGCGTTTCATAGCATCCCCCTTTAATTTAATGATTTGTTATTTCTCCCGTTTTTACCAATACCGGGAGAATTTTTATTATCTTATTAATAACATCTTCTTCGTTTCACAAAAATTATCTGTCTTAAACTGATAAAAATAAATTCCGCTTGATAAAGCAGAAGCATTAAATTCTATTTGATAATAACCCGCAGGTTTTTCCTCGTTAACCAATGTTGCTACATACCTTCCTAATACATCATAAACTCTCAGTGTTACAAAATTCATTTCCGGGATTTGATATTTTATTGTTGTTGAAGGATTGAAAGGATTGGGGTAGTTTTGTGAAAGTGAAAACTTTGTAGGAATTGAATTCAAGACATTATCTTCAATACCAACTACAAAATTATTATAAATTGCTTCCATTGTATCAGCATTTGTCTGAAGATCTGTTAAACTGCTTCCCATTACAATTCCGAATGCAACAGTGTAGGAATCATTGACTGCCAAATCAAATGGTTGTGCGGTTAACATTATTCTATAATCTGCTAATGTCTGAGAGATGGCTGGAAAGCCGGCTGTAATATACTGAAATCTTGAATAGCCATCGAAAGGTTCAGTATCTTCCGTACTATTGTAAGTTCGCGCAGAATGCGGTGAATTTCCGGCATCCAATAATTTCAATCCTAGATGACCATTGGGATTTCCTTGACTGTCATGCATATAAATTAAAGATCTGGTTTGATCAAATCCTGCCAAATCATCATTTGAATTTCCCGCATCCGGATCTAACCATACTGAAGCAAACAAATTTGATAAATTTCCATTCTCACCTGTATTCTTAATTGTATATTTAAAGATGATGAAATCATTCCGGGTAGAACCGGACCACTGATAACTTTCCTGATGAACCTTTAAACCGATACGCTGCGGCGAATATCGATCATCGAAGGTCGCATTACCATCCTGATCGGACACACCCGGGGCAAGTGTGAATGGTGTATCCTCTGTCCTTGTCCAATCTTCATCGTAATAATGGATATTCATTACACGATGATCACCAAAATTATCCGTTCCGATCCATAATGCTCCCTGGCATAAATAATCATTACCGCTTTCTCTCGGCCAGTAGGCATTTGAACCCGACGAAATTCCCTCATCTGCTAGTTGCGAATTGGGCAGAAAATTCAGGATTATATTTCCGGCATTATGAATTGCAGGAATATAAAAGCCTCCGGATTCTACAACACTTGTATTATTGCTATTATCTGTTACGGAAAGTTCATACCATATATGATCACCAATCTGAAAGGAACCAGCAGCGCCGCACCAAATATTATCAGTGGCATTCTCATCGTTATGAAGACCATCATCGTACAACTGTACCTGAACTAAAGGAGCCTGATTCAATGAATACAATAACTTTACATCTGAAACACCGCTTTCATCATCAACTAACGCCTGGAATCCAATTGGAACATTTGCTTCTATTTTCAATGGATTACAATTAAATACAGCGGGAGGCGGATTATTATCCTGGGTGGTTCCGATTTGCTCATACCATATTTGATATTGCGATAAAACTCTTTCCCAACGCCACGAGGCAAAGGACACAAAAGGTTGATCGTTAATTAATACGGCATTGGGTTTTACATCATTACCGGCAAAAAAAGTAAATTGTGTTGGAGTATTCCATGTGCTGCCTCCGTCAAAGCTTTGAGTATAATAAAGATCGGATTGTTCATATCCCTGAAGTGTGGGCGTTGGATCGAATCTATTATATATTAACCATAAATCACCATTACCTTGTCTCAGCAGCCTGGGTTGGTGCTCTTGAAATGCTGAGTTTACTATTGGTGCAGGCGTTGACCAATTTACACCTCCGTTACTGCTCGAAGTTAAATAAATATTCCAATCACCGGCATCATTAGTTTCAAAGGCGGCTAGCAGCAAATTACTATCAGCAGAAGCAACCATTCCATAATTCTGTGGTCCGGGTGCTGCATAAAAAGACTGCTCTGTACTCCAGGTTTCTCCATCATCTGTGCTAGTCCGGTAATTAATATCGTAATGCGTAGAGGGATCAAGACGGCTATATAATAACCATAGTTTACCATCCAGCGTTTGGGAAATGGTAGTTCGAATGTCACCCCCATTGTCTGTTACTGAAATTGGAGCTTCCCAGTTAAGTCCGTTATCATCCGAATAAGTCATCCTAATTCCATTGTATTCATGCCAAACTACAATCACACGGTTTGTGCCCGTTCGTAAACCTGAAATATTATTGGGTCAATGCCCGGTGGTGATAATTACTTGAACGCCCCATGTTAATCCGCCATCGCTGCTATGAGCACATTTAAGACTGTCCGCACCAACCCACACCATTAGAAGTTGACCGTTCGCCAAGAAAACCGGCAATGCTTCTTGATAATATCCATAAACATCCTGATAAGGAAAATGAACCGGTTCGGTTAAAGAGAGTATCTTGGAAGTTTGACGGTTCAAACCGGTATTACTAAACTTGTTATTAAAATGTTTTGGGATTTTATATGGTTTGCTAAAATTATTTCCTATATCAGGATAATTTTGATAATTGATTTTATCTTTGATTTGTGCGGGTAAGGAATACAGAAGTGAAAATAAAATAAGCAAGATTAATAAAGGTATTAAAGTTTTCATAATGCATCCTCCTAATATTTTTTATTTTGATTATTAAATATTTGGGGAAGACGAATAGATAATTTATTTGCGGCTTATTAATTAATAGCTGCAAATATGAAAACTAACCTATAACTTATTGGAAAATTCGGGATCTCGGATGGGATTTTGAGAACCGTCTCTCCTACGCTTCTCTGAATACAAAAATAAATGTGCAACAATAATTTGATAGAGTCAAATATTGTTGCTATTAGATAATAATTGATAAATTAGTGACCCCTTATTGAATTAAAAAGCAAGGGTATACCTTCAAATAAATTCGAATTATTATTAACAAAATATTAATAAATGGGAATAATATTAATACATTAACAACAGGAATTGCCAAATTGGAGCGTTCAGTTGTTTAGGTAAATATTTTTTATTAATTACATCGTAAGTCTAATTTAAATTTAGGAAGCAGCCCGCCCAATATAATTATATAAAAAAGCAGGCTGCTACAGATAACACTTTTATCATCAACTTTTTCCAGAGTATTAACAAATCAATTGATGGTAAAGTGACGGATTAAATTCGTTATAATATTACCACGCCATTAAAGCATAGCCTTTTAGTTGGTAAGTCGGTACTACGGTTAGAGCGGAAAGTGCAACGGATATATCTTTATTCACCCATTCGTGCTTATAATTATTATCAGCCAAAGCTTGCCCGCAGACATAAAAGACTACACCGTTTTTCTTTTAAATCATTAATTAATTTGATATTTGGATTGTCAACACCAAATTTTGATTTAAATATTTTGTTATTTAATACAACCGTCGTAGCTGGACCGTGAATAACCGCTACCAGTTTCATCTTATCCGGCATTATACCCCCTGTTGCGTATACATTAATTAAACGCGCTATATGATCGAGTGCCGGATTAACTTTACTTTTATCTTTTGATGCTTTGGTTACATCGAAAAGAATTTTGTAATTAATTGATTTATCAGGCTGAACTGCAGCATTAGGTAATGGATGAACAGGCCCATAACCTTTTATCACAGGATATTCCCATTTAGATTGCGCATGCGAAAAATTTGAAAAGCCTGCAATCAATAAAATCGCAAACGAAAATTTAATAATTGCTTTCATGATGTCCTCTTCTTTTTATAATTGATATATGATGAATTATTTTATTTAATGATTTATTTTTATTTGAAGATTAAAAAATTCAAACATAAATATTTTGCACAACAGAATTTTTCAATCAATTAGTTACTTAGCACTGAAGTGAGGTCTGGGTTGTTTGGTAACATAAGCAGCCACATCTATTGCCTGGTTCTCCGTAAGATTAGCAATTTTATACGGCATATTATTATGCGCAAATGCTGCGAGATTTGCTAAATGCGACATTCCGGCTCCATCATTAAAAGAGTCTTTACCCCATAACGGCGGCGCTACTTTAGTTCCCAAGCCATTTGTACCATGACAAGCTGCGCATGTTACAGTATATATTTGCTTGCCTTTTATAAAATTTGGTTTATGATTATTTTTTATGTGTTTTAATCCTAACCACGGAATTTTTTGATAAACCGGTAATCCTTTGGAAATCCACTGAAAATATGTAATCAATGCAATCATTTCTTTGCTGTTTCCGGGTAACGGTTTTCCGTTCATGCTTCTTACAAAACAACTATTAGTACGGAATACCATATCTACAACTGCTTTAGCGCGGGACCGGTATTTGGGATATTCGGTTGTTACTCCCACCAAAGAAAGTCCGCCTTTTTTACCGCCTTCTGTAATACCCCCGTTGAAATGACAATTAGAACAATTGAGTTTATTTCCTACATATTTGCCTGCATATTTCGAAGTATTATTCATTATGTTATAGCCTAACATTACCGCATCCCGAATATTTGCCGGAGCATCTTTTGGTGAAGGCGGATTATATTTTATTTCCCCGGTTGATTTAGTTACAACAGAATCTTTAATAATGTTTTCTGGATTATTTGCAAAAACCAGATTTTCATGATTGGATATGATCAATCCGGTAAGAACTAAACCTAATATTACCAGGGATACTAATAATTTTTTTTTCATAATCGTATTTCCTCTAATTGTACTTAACCTGATTCTACGCCATTTGCATCTTATTTAACCGGCATAAAACCATACTTCTGATATATTTCAGAACTCTTTTTACTTTTTAAGAAATTCAAAAAATCATTTGCAGCCTTAGGATGTGGTGCATTCTTGAGCGAAGCGGCGGTATAAACTACTTCGGTATTAACTTTTGCAGGAATTTGCACAAGATCAACCGGATTGCCTATCATTTGCTGGAACTTTGCTTCGGTATACCAAACCGGACCTGCATTCGATTTTTTTCCCATAATTCGTATCGGAGTTTGTCTATGATGAATATGAGTTAGAAATGTTGTCCCCGCTTTCACTTTTTTATCCATAATCTCGTTAACTAATTTCTCCCCGCCTGCTTTTTTATAAGTTCGAATTATTACTTTGGCAATTCCTTCCCAATGCGGATTAGGCATACTCACTTTAACATCCGGTCTTGCCAGATCTTTTAAAGAAGTTATGTGATCAGGATTTCCTTTATATACCATAATAGCTAAATGGTTTTTAGCATAATTCACTGTCTTATTAAATAAGTGTTTTCCGTTTTCAATTTGTTTGATATGACCTTCCCCTGCAGTAAAAATATCCGGCTTAAGAGAAATTCGCATATTGCCGATAATAACAGCTCTCTGCTCGATTTGATCCAACAGAATACCCGGCGGTAATGTTTCTACAAAAATACGTTTATATTGGGGATACTTCTCTTTAAATGCCTTAATCAAATCCGGTACAACCATAAATTGATTGCCGGCGAAAAAAACTACTAAATCAGGATTATTAACATCACCGTGTAAATCGGGGACATTATCTATACCGGCTACGGTAAACGATTTTCCGCTTTGTGAGAATGCTGACCAGGGAGGATAAACTTTCTGCGCATTGGCTTCAGATAGAAATGCAAATAGAAAAACTATCATTAAAAAAATGTTTGATCTCATGAACTTGAGTTTCGATTTCATCAATTTCACCTTCATTTATATTGTTTATTAAATTTTGAGAAGACAATTTCCCGCTGAATCAATGGTATACTGCCATAAAAAAATTATCGATACTAAATCCGGGAAATTCCCTCTATGTTTCTTGTCTTTATTTTTATACTACTGTGATTTTTAATCTTCGTTTTTAAACATCTGTCTGCTAAATTTTACTATTCGAAAGTATTTCTAGCATGCGAAATAAATTTTCGAATCAATATTTAGTATATTGAATTTAGTTTATCTTTTAGTAGTTAAGCTATTCACTATCTTGAGGAAATATTTAACTTTAACGTGAAATAGATCCGAAAAAGATTTTGAATAATAAGTTAAAAAGTTTTTTAAATTTGTGATACTATCCGGTATTTTAATTAATGAATAGTAACAATTGATATATATCAATTAAAATTGTGTATACATTTTCCTATTTAAATAACATGGGGATGGGGAAGTCTTTATTTTAATAAAAATAAATTTACTTCATGCCGCGGTGGAAATCAGCGTCATTCATGTTCTAATTTTTCAGAAAAATATCATATAATTAGAACTCATAATTAACGATATGATTATTTTTATTCTAACATCACCAGCTTTTTTACTGAAATATATTTACTGCCATCAGCCTGTAAATGTAAACTCCGCTTGAAAGTCCCTACCTATTAGCTGAAAGCTGAAGATTATATGTTCCTACTTTCTGTTCATTATTTATCAGAGCTGCTACTCGTTGACCGATTATAATAAACCTAAAAATCTAAAATAAAAAACAGGAAAAGTGAGGTAAGTTGTTTATTTTAGATTTTTAAGTTTAATTATTTTTTTATTCAAATTTATCGACAAAAAAATTACACCCAACTATCTACAAACAAAACACAACAAATTACTATGCATACAATTCAAATCAAAAACACAAACGAAGAAATACCTGTCGGCAAAATAGTATGTGTTGGCAGAAATTATGCCGCGCATGCAAAAGAACTTGGCAACGAAGTACCCGAGAAACCGGTTGTTTTTATAAAACCTGCTTCAGCAATAATACATTCGGGTGAACAAATTGTTTATCCGCCTTTTTCTAACGATATGCACCACGAGGTAGAACTTGTATTGTTTATCGGAAAGCAAATTAAAAATGCTGATCAAACACAAGCCGAAGATGCAATATCCGGTTACGGAGTCGGGCTGGATATGACGCTTCGTGATATTCAAAACAAACTTAAACAAAAAGGTCATCCCTGGACGATAGCAAAATGCTTTGACACTTCAGCTGTACTTTCAGGTTTTATTTCTAAAAATGATTACAAACTTACACTTGAGGAAGAAATTTCTCTCTCGGTGAACAGCATTATAAAGCAAAAAGAAAAACTAAATTTGATGTTATTTCCGCCGGCGCAGATTGTTCAATATATTTCATCCCTGATGAAACTTGATAAGGGCGATATAATATTTACCGGAACTCCTGCCGGAGTCGGGAAGGTGGAAAAAGGTGATAAAATTCAAGCCCGAATTGCGGGCATTGCTGAACTTGAGTGTTCTGTTGTATGACAAGTTCCATTCATAAGTTAGATCGTTCATCTGTATTTGTTTTATTTTTACATTTTAATACTTTTTAAGATGATTCGGGGGATTCCTTTGAAGAATCTGCACCGTTAAACCGGACCATTATTCGCATGTTTCTTGTAAAAGAAGAAAAATTAAAATATTCGCTGAATTTGCGTAGAATATTTATAATATTATAATTAATATAGTAAGAAGTGTATTTGTAAATGGCTAAAGATTCTACGTTTCTTGCTTATTGGATAAAATTGTAGTAATTTTAAATTCTTAGTTCGCCCTTTATAGGGCGATTTTTATTTGTATGGA
This sequence comes from uncultured Ignavibacteriales bacterium, assembly GCA_963751355.1. Classification (GTDB taxonomy): domain Bacteria; phylum Bacteroidota; class Ignavibacteria; order Ignavibacteriales; family Ignavibacteriaceae; genus CAVVVS01. The sequence continues at coordinate 8,444 of CAVVVS010000040.1, forward strand.
TACATTAGAAAAAAATATAAAAAATATAGCCGGTGAAACAGCCGATAAATACGGCTTTTTTTTAGTCGACTTGGTTATAAGAGGAAATATTAATAATAGAGTAATCGAAGTATTTGTCGATGGTGAAACCGACGTAACTGCTGAAGATTGTGTAAAAATTAGCAGAGAGATAGAAAATCTTCTGGAAAACATTACTTCTCTCGGCTCCTCTTACAGGCTGGACGTATCATCGCCCGGTATTGAACGACCGTTGAAATTTCTTAGGCAGTATGTAAAAAACATAAACCGTAATTTTGAAATTTCATATTCAGTGGATAATTCTGCAAAAAAAATTACTGCAAAATTGGTTAAAATTGTCGGCGAAGACCTCGTTTTTTTATCTAATGATAAAAAAGAAACAATAATTAATTTTAATAACATAAAAAAAGCTAAGGTATTAGTAAGTTTTTCTTAACGGAGGAAATAAGCAATGAACATAGACATTGTTGAGTCCTTTGCCCAAATGGTCAGGGAAAAGGGAGTTGATAAAGATGTATTGGCCGGCATAATAGAAGATATTTTTGGTATGCTTGTAAAGAAGAAGTATGGCGAGGAAGCGCATTATGATGTGGTTGTAAATATGGACAGAGGTGATATTGAAATATTTCTTGAGAGGGAGATTGTTGATGAGGTAACCGATCCTAATTTACAGATTAGTATTGATGAAGTGAATAGACGGGGCAATGAGGAAGAACTTGAGGTCGGTGATGATTTTGTTGAAGAACTCCAGCTAGCCACTTTTGGCAGAAGATTGATTACTTTGGCAAAGCAGGGATTAAATCAGAGAATACGGGAAATAGAAAAAGAAATTGTATATAATGAATATAAAGAACTGCTGGGCGAAATTGTTGTAGGAGATATCTACCAGATTCGTAAAAATGATATTCTGGTAAATCATAACAAAAATGAATTACTTTTACCCAGGCATGAACAAATTCCATTTGAAAGATATAAAAAAGGCGATACTGTACGAGCAATTGTAAAAGAAGTAAAAAAGGGAAACAGCGGTCCTCTTATTATTATTTCTAGATCTGATAACACATTTTTAAGAAGATTATTCGAAATTGAAATTCCTGAAATATACGACGGAATAATAGAAATAAGGTCAATTGCAAGAGAACCCGGCGAGAGGGCTAAAGTGGCAGTCGAATCACAGGATGCCAGAATTGATGCCGTTGGTGCATGTGTTGGAATGAAGGGTGTGCGAATCCATGCAATTGTTAGAGAATTAAATAACGAAAACATTGATGTTATAAGCTATTCGGAAGACCCGATAACTTTTATCCAAAAATCATTGGCACCGGCTAAACTTAAAAAAATTGAAGTCGACACGGCAGATCTAAAAGCTGTTGTTACCGCCGATAGTGACCAGGTCTCACTAATTGTTGGGAGAAATGGTGTTAATATTAGACTTGCAATGAAATTGACCGGTTACGAAATTGAAATATTGAGAGAAGAAAAACCGTTTGAGGAATACGAAGAAGATATCGAATTAATTGATTTGAAAGAGGAATTGGGTGCCGATGTTTATGAAACCTTAATTAATAATCGTTACGATACGGCTGTGGAAGTATTACAAGCAGGCCCTCAGAAGTTAAAAGAGATTGATAGCTTTGATGATGAAAAAATAGCTGAAATTATTGAAATTATTAAATCTCAGTTCGAAGAAGAGGATTAGTATAATAATAGGTAATTGAAAATGCCCGAAACGAAATCGAAAAAACTACGTCTATACAAACTAGCTTCCGAATACAATTTATCCGCGGAGGCTCTCATCGAATTCTTGCAAAAGAAGGGGCATGTGGTTAAATCGCATATGTCTATGCTTTCCGATGAAATGTTATCAGATATTCAAGATCATTTTAAAAAAGATATTGAAAAAGCTGAGAAACATTATAAAAAAATTGCTGAGTTTAATAAAAAAAGAGCGGAAAAATCGGAAGAAGAAAAAACAGTAAAAATAGAAGAACCGGAAGCTGTTGAAGAAACCCCAAAAGTTGAAGAACCGGAAGTTGAAGAAGTGCCGGTAGAATCTTCCGCCGAGGTTGAGGAAGTTGAAGTAAAACCAGAGGAAACGTCTGTCGAAGCCGAAGAAAAGAAAGAAGAAGTATTAGAGGAAGCAAAAGAAAAGCCAAAGAAAGAAGAATCGCAGATAGAAGAAGAGCCGCAAAAAGAGGAGAATAAAGGATTTGTTTCACCTAAAGATTCTGAAGCTAATAAGAAAAAAGGTCTCAAGGTTATCGGTAAGATAGATCTCGATGAGGATAAAAAGCAAAAAGAGAGAACAGGGAAAAAGAGGAGCGGGACGATAAGACTAAAACAACAAAAGAACCAGTTAAAAAGAAAAAGCGAACTAAAGCCAAGAAAAAATCGAAAGAATTTACAGACGATGCGCCGGTTACAAAGAAGAAAAGAAGAGCTAAAAAATTTGAAATTGATCAAAAAGAGGTAGAAGAGGCAATAAGAAAAACTCTTTTAAGTATGGATGACTCTTCCTCTAGTTCAGGCAGAGCAAGTGTAAGGAAGAAAAAACGAAAAGAGAGAGAAGCCGAGGAAGAGAAACGCCAGGAATTAAAATCCCAGGAAAAGAATAAAATAAAGGTTACCGAATTTATAGCTGTAAATGAGTTAGCCAATCTTATGGAAGTTCCGGTCAGCGATGTAATATCCAAATGTATTGAGCTGGGAATTATGGTTTCTATCAATCAAAGACTTGATGTTGAAACTATTACACTGGTTGCGGATGAATTTGGTTTTGATGTAGAGATTCAGGAGGAATATACCTCCGAAGTGCTTGAAGATATTAAAGACGATCCGGAAACTCTTCAATTCCGGTCGCCTGTTGTAACTATTATGGGACATGTTGACCACGGTAAAACATCGTTGCTTGATTATATAAGAAACACAAATGTTGTTGCCGGCGAAGCAGGCGGTATTACACAACACATTGGTGCATATAAGGTTGGTGTCGGAGACGGAAAGTATATTGCATTTCTTGATACCCCCGGTCATGAAGCTTTTACTGCAATGAGAGCCCGCGGCGCAAAATTGACGGATATTGTTGTACTCGTGGTTGCTGCCGATGATGCTGTTATGCCGCAAACTGTTGAGGCTATAAATCATGCTCAGGCGGCAGGTGTGCCCATTGTTATTGCAATTAATAAAATTGATAAACCTGGTGCAAATACCGAAAAAATTAAACAACAACTTGCCGATAGAAATGTTTTAGTCGAAGAATGGGGCGGTAAATATCAATCCGTTGAAATTTCTGCGAAGTCGGGTTTAAATATTGATTCACTTATGGAAAAGATACTTCTTGAAGCAGAAATCCTGGATCTTAAAGCAAATCCCGACAGGCAAGCTAGAGGAGTAGTAGTAGAATCGGAACTTGATAAAGGAAGAGGAATTACAGGTACTATTTTAGTACAAAAGGGTACTCTACGGATAGGAGATCCGTTTGTAGCCGGAAACTTCCAGGGCAAAGTTCGTGCAATGTTCGATGAGCGGGGTAATAAAGTGAAGGAGGCTCCCCCGTCCACCCCTGTTCTTGTATTAGGTTTTGAAGGAGCTCCTCAGGCAGGTGATACATTTGTAGTTGTGGAATCCGAAAGACAAGCAAGGGAAATTGGACTAAAGAGGCAGCAGCTTAAGAGAGAGCAGGATCAAAAGCAAGTACATCATGTTACTCTCGATGAAATTGCCAAACAGATTAGTATCGGCGGAGTGAAGGAATTACCGCTTATTGTTAAAGGCGATGTCGACGGCTCGGTTGAAGCTTTATCTGATTCGTTAATGAAGCTTTCTAATGAAGAGGTAATTGTAAAAGTGATTCATAAAGGAGTCGGAGGTATTTCAGAAAGCGATGTCCTTTTGGCATCTGCCTCCAATGCAATCATAATCGGTTTCCATGTCCGCCCGAACATAAATGCAAGGAAGTTGGCGGAAACCCAAAACGTAGATGTTAGAATTTACAGTGTTATTTATGATGCGATAAATGAAGTAAAATCGGCTCTTGAAGGATTATTATCTCCTGTACTCAGTGAGGAAGTAGTTGGTACGCTTGAAATTAGGGACACATTTAAAGTTCCTAAATCAGGTACCGTAGCCGGCTGTTATGTACAGGAAGGAAGAATTGCCCGTAACAGTAAAGTACGTTTAATCAGAGAGGGCATTGTAGTACATGAAGGCGAGATAGGATCATTAAAAAGATTTAAAGACGATGTTAGAGAAGTTGATGCAGGTTATGAATGCGGATTGAATGTAGCAAATTATAACGATATTAAAGTAGGCGATATTATAGAAGCTTACAAGATAGTTGAGACAAAGAAAAAACTGCAGTAGAATTTGTTGATTTAGGTTTGCGAAAAATGATCAAACTGCACAAAAGGAGTTGAAGAGATGTCTCATAGAATAGATAAAGTTGAAAATTTAATAAAAGAAGAAATTAGTCTAATATTCTTATATAAGTTGAATGATCCGGCTTTAGGTTTTATCACCATTACTTCGGTAAAAGTGAGCCCGGATTTAAAGATTGCTAAAATTTATCTTTCCGTTTTTGAAAGGGAAAAACGGGAAACCGTTCTGGAGAAGGTTAAATCCTTATCGGGTTTTATCCGCTCCGAGCTTACCTCAAGAATCAGGATCAGGTTTGTTCCCGAATTAAAGTTTTTTATTGATGATACCCTGGATTATGTAGAAAAAATTGAAGGACTAATTAAGAAGATACACGAAGATGATAACAAGGGAAACGATTGATTATTCACATATCGATTTCCGCGAGGGCGAGGTATTATTAATTGATAAGCCAGCACAATGGAGTTCATTTAAGGTCGTGCACGAAGTCAGAAAAATTACCGGGGTTAAAAAGGTAGGACATGCAGGTACTCTGGATCCGGCTGCCACGGGTTTATTGATCTTATGTACCGGGAAAAAAACTAAAGAAATATATAAATACCAGGAACAAAGTAAAACTTATTCCGGAACAATATTACTAGGCAAATCTACTCCATCGATGGATTTAGAAACTGCGGTAATAAAAGAAATGCCTTATGAGCATATCTCTGAAACTGATATTTTTACTGTTAAAGAACAACTTAGCGGGATGATTGAACAAATTCCGCCAATGTACTCGGCAGTAAAATTTAAAGGAACGAATCTTTATAAATTAGCTCGAAAGGGTAAAACGGTTGAAAGAGAACCGCGTAAAGTAACAGTGTACAGATTCGATATTACTAGTATAAAACTACCGGAAATTAATTTTGAAATAGATTGCTCTAAAGGCACTTATATAAGAGTGATTGCGAATGATTTTGGTGAAAAGTTGGGCTGTGGAGCAGTTTTGATTAATTTGCGAAGGACTAACATCGGCAATTATTCAGTCGAGAATGCGATTTCAGTACAAGAATTTAGGGCCCGGTTTAGCATTTTGGAAAAACATGATTCGAGCCTATAAATTTATTTAGTAAGGTGTTAGAGGTGGTTGTAAAATTTCTTTTTCAAGTTAAAAAAACGTATATTAATTAGATATAGTTTGGATAAAATTTTGTTATGGAAGTATTTGAAAGCTTATCAAAAGTAACAAACGATAAAAATACGGTAGTTACTTTGGGTACTTTCGATGGTGTTCATTTAGGACATCGAAAGATCATTGAAATGATGAGGAAGAAATCTGAGCAATTAACAGGTAGGAATTTTCTTATAACATTTCACCCGCATCCGCGTAAGGTAGTTTCTAAAGGTAATAATAACATAAAACTATTAACTACTCAAAGTGAAAAAATTGCTCTGTTTGAGACACTCGGTATTGAAAACCTTTTGGTCATCAATTTTACAAAAGAATTTTCTCAATTAACTTATGATGAGTTCTTTGAAAATTATATTATAAAAGGTATCGGACTTAAAGAAATAGTAATCGGATACGATCATCATTTTGGTAAAGGAAGAAGCGGTAATGCCGATAAATTAAGGGAGATAGGTGCTAAACACGATTTTAAGGTTACAGCTGTAGATGCGGTAAACATCGGTGATGTATCTGTCAGCAGTACTAAAATAAGAAATGCCCTTATAGAAGGAGATATTAAAAAAGCAAATTCCTATTTGGGAAGGTACTACTCATTCGGGGGTACGGTTATTAAAGGTGATGAAAGAGGCAGGTCATTAGGTTTTCCTACCGCAAACCTGAAACCGGAGGACGAGGATAAGCTTTTTCCGGCAATAGGTATCTATGCCGTCGAATGTTTTATAGAAGGAATCAAACATTTAGGAGTGATGAGTATCGGTAAAAGACCAACTTTTTATGATTCTGGCAAAGTTACTACCGAAGTTTATATACTCGATTTTAATAAAGATATTTACGGAAAATTTGTAACAGTAAATGTAGTTGAAAGAATTCGCGGAGAAGAGAAGTATTCTTCTGCCGATGAATTGGTTGAACAAATGAAAAAAGATACACAAGCCGGCTTAGAAATTTTGAGCAGGCAGGTCCGGCAAAATTGAAATTTAACAAATAATTGATCCCGGTTAATTCTGGGGTTATATCGTATAACAAAACAAGGATAGGTCAAATGACAAAAGAAGAAAAATTTGAGATAATCAAAAAATTCGGTGAAAACGAAAAAGATTCGGGTAAATCTGAAGTGCAGATTGCTTTATTAACCAAAAACATAAATGATCTCACACAACATTTTAACGTACACAAAAAAGATCATCATTCAAGAAGGGGGTTAATGATGATGGTAGGTAAAAGAAGAAGATTGCTTGATTATCTTGCTAAAAAAGATATTAATAGGTACAGAACAGTAATTAAAGAATTGAATATTAGAAAGTAAAAGGTATTAAAAAATGATAGTTCTGAAAGAAATTGAAATAAGCGGAAAGAAATTTTCAATTGAAACAGGCCGTTTTGCTAAACAAGCTAATGGTTCTGTAATGATCAGGTACGGAGACACAATGGTTCTAGTAACTGCAGTTGCAGCCGAAGAGGCAAAAGAAGATCAGAATTTTTTCCCGCTTCAGGTCGAATATCGAGAAAAAAGCTCGGCTGCCGGAAAATTCCCCGGTGGTTATATCAAAAGAGAAGGGAGACCGTCTGAAAAGGAAATTCTAAGCGCCCGCTTAGTTGACCGCCCAATCAGACCGCTTTTTCCGGATAATTTTAAAAATGAAACTCAGATAGTTGCATTTGTATTTTCTCACGACGGTGAGAATGATGCTGATGTATTAGCTGCCGTTGGTGCTTCGGCTGCGCTTACAATTTCGAATATTCCCTTTGCAGGGCCGATTGCGGAGATTAGAGTAGGCAAAATTAATAACGAGTTTGTAGCTAATCCCACATTTCAACAATTGAAGGAAAGCGATCTTGAATTGGTAGTTGCCGGAACGGAAGATTCGATTTTGATGGTCGAAGGTGAGTCTCATGAAGTATCTGAAGATGATTTGTTGGAGGCATTAAGATTTGCGCAAGGTGAAATTAAAAAACTTGTTCAGGTTCAGAAAGAATTAAGAGAAGCGGTGAACACTCCGAAAATGGAAGTGCCGGTGAAGGAAATTGATGCTGAATTAAAATCAGAAGTTTATCAATTGTCCGAAGAAAAATTCAAGGAGATAGTTTATTCGGTTTTAACAAAAGATGAAAGAAGCAGTAAAAACAAAGAACTGGCTACTTTTATACAGGAATCTTTAGCCGAAAAATTTCCTGAACAGGAAAAAGTTATCGCTGAAATCCTTCACGATATGGAAAAAGATTTAATGCGGAAAAGAATTTTAGAAGAAGGATTGCGGCTGGACGGAAGAAATACTAAGCAGGTACGTCCAATCTCCATTGAAGTTGGGTTTTTACCGCGAACTCACGGATCGGCATTATTTACGAGAGGTGAAACTCAAAGTTTAACCACAATAACTCTTGGAACCAAAAACGACGAACAAACGGTAGACGGACTGCAGGAGGAATATTCAAAAAAATTCATGCTGCATTACAACTTTCCTCCGTTTAGTGTCGGTGAAGTAGGCAGAATGACCGGTGTGGGAAGAAGAGAAATCGGTCACGGCAACCTTGCCGAAAGAGCATTAAAAATGATGATGCCGGCCGAAACTGATTTCCCTTATACAGTGCGAGTAATTTCGGATATTTTGGAATCTAACGGATCTTCTTCGATGGCTACCGTATGTGCCGGTGCTCTTGGATTAATGGACGCAGGCGTACCGTTGAAAAAACCTGTTGCGGGAATTGCGATGGGTTTAATCAAAGAAGACGAAAAATTTTCTATCCTGACGGATATATTAGGAAATGAAGATCATCTTGGTGATATGGATTTTAAAGTTGCCGGTACCGCGGAAGGAATAACCGCTTTTCAAATGGATATTAAAATCCAGGGCATTTCATTCGAAATTATGGAAAAGGCACTAATCCAGGCTAAAGAAGGAAGAATGCATATACTCGGTTTAATGAACGAAGCTATCAGCGAGCCGAGACAATCTCTTTCGTCTTACGCTCCAAGACTGATTACAATGAGAGTTGAAACTGACCAAATCGGTTTGATAATAGGACCCGGCGGAAAAACAATTCAAGGTATGCAGCGTCTGTTCGGGGTCGATATTAATATTGATGACGACGGCACCGTTAACATTGCTTCCCCAAACCGGGATAATGCAGTAAAGTGTAAAGAATATATTAAAAAATTAACCGCTACCCCCGAGGTCGGAGAAATATACGACGGGGTTATCACCAAATTAATGGACTTTGGTGCATTTGTGGAAATTTTACCCGGTAAAGAAGGGCTGCTTCACATTTCCCAGATCGACAATAAGAGAGTAAATAAAGTATCCGATTATTTTAAGCAAGGCGACAAGGTTACCGTGAAGCTTTTAAAAATTGAAAACGGCAAATACTCGCTGAGCAGAAAAGAACTCCTGAATAATAATAGTAACGAACCGAATTCTGCTGCACAAAAATAAATTTTTTAAATGCTGAATAATTTTTATTCAGCATTTAATTTATATAATAGTAAAAATAAATTGAAATACTGTTTGTTCTTAACTGATATTACCAAAAGAATTTTTTAGAATTTATTTTCCATCGTTTTTTTTATAAGACGTATCGGTAATTGATTTTTCTCTTTCTGAATAGTAATGATTTATTAAGGAGATGTATTCAAAAGATTTAATTTATGTATTTAAATTTTGCGATTGCAGCAATATTAAAACATGATTTTCATTGATATCCTTTTTAGACAAAGCTCTTTGATCAATCGTTATTTTTTTACGGAATACTCTTTTGAGGAAACTCAAAAGCTAATTAATTTTTCATAAAGTTTTATTATATATCCAGGGACTCAACTGTGGAGATAAAAAAGTTTTTTACGATTTTACTATTACAGCTTTTTGTGGCTGATTTTTTGCAGCGACAATCAACTGTAACCCTGAAGGGTCAGTCAATTCCCGTCTGCATGATGAGTCAATTTGTCTTATATGATTTTACGATGAAATATTTTATTTCATTAATAAAGTTTACCCATGAGAAAAGAAATTATAATCAACTCATCTACTACTCAAACTCGAGTGGCTATTACGGAAGACGGGAATTTAGTAGATTTCTTCGTAGACTATCCCGAGAACCGTAGAACAGTAGGGGACATATATCTTGGCAAAGTAGCCCGGGTTTTACCAGGGATTAAAGCTGCATTTATAGATGTCGGAATGAAACACGATGCATTTCTGCATTTTTCTGATATAGGGGCGAGAACCAAACAATTCCAGGAAATGCTTGGCGAAGATTCCGACGTTGAAGAGGACGACGATGAGGAAACATTTAGCAACGGTCACAGGAAGAGTAATGCTTCTTCGCAAACCCAGACTAACACCCAACCGAGTACAAGAAACAGGAACGGCAGAGATACTAACCAGCCGCCGCCAATTCCTAAACTGCATAAAGGTCAAGAGATAATTATTCAGATCACCAAAGAACCTGTGAGCAATAAAGGTGTTAGAGTTACATCGGCTGTTTCATTGCCCGGCAGGTTTTGTGTTCTTCTTCCTTTCGATAACAAAATTGGAGTTTCCAAAAAAATTTCCGACTTTAGGGAAAGAAGACGTTTAAGGCATATTGCAAGGGGAATTCTGCCTAATAATTTCGGATTAATTATTCGCACGGTTGCAAAAAATCAATCCGAAGATGCTCTGAAAGATGATTTGCAGACATTGGTGAAAACATGGCAGCAGATTGAAATAACAATTAAATCGGAAAGTCCGCCCGCTCTCATTCACCAGGACCTTAATACTACTTCCAGCGTTATAAGGGATTTGTTTACCTCGGATATATCAAAAGTATTTATTGATTCCAGAAAACTTTATAAGCAGATAAAAAACTATGTAGAAGTAGTTCAGCCCAGTTTGGCGGATAAAATTGAACTGTTTAAATCGAGTGTAACTATATTTGACGAATTCAAAATTGAAGAACAAATTAAAACACTGATGGGCAGAAAAGTCCCTTTGCCCAGCGGAGGCTACCTTATAATTGAACATACTGAGGCAATGGTAGTAATTGATGTAAACAGCGGTCGTTATGCAAAGAGTAAGGAGCAGGAACTTAATTCACTTAAAACAGATTTGGAAGCTTCCCGTGAAATTTCACGGCAGTTAAAACTCCGCGATATCGGCGGTATTATAGTTATCGATTTTATCGATCTGGAAGATGAAAAAAACCGTAAGAAGATTTACGATGAATTAAGAAAGGAATTTCGCAAAGACCGTGCAAAGGTTTCCGTTCTTCCGATGTCGGATTTCGGACTCGTACAAATTACCCGTCAGAGGATTAGGCAAAACATAATGCAGGCAATGAAAGAAGTTTGCCCATATTGCCTTGGTACAGGACTATTAACCAAACATTCGCATCTGGTTTATGATCTTGAAGAATGGCTTAAAAAGTTCAGAAGGAATTCTAGGGAAAGATCTTTAATCGTTAGATGTCATCCGACACTTGCTTCTAAATTGAAAGAAGGTAAGTTCGTAACTTTTACAAAATTTCAATTAAAATATCTTGTAAAAATTAATATTGAGAAGGATGAAAATATGCCGCTGGGTCAAATTCGATATTTCTCAAAAAAGACCCAGAAAGAATTAACAGATGATTTTAATTGAAATAAATTTTCAATTATTGAAAGATTACTCAGATGAAGAAAACAAAATTGTATAATATTCATGAAAAGTTAGGCGCAAAAATAGTTGAATTCGCCGGGTACTTAATGCCGGTACAATATTCTTCGATAATAAACGAACATAAAGCCGTAAGAAACTCTGTTGGCGTCTTTGATGTCTCGCATATGGGTGAGGTATTTGTTCGCGGCGAAAAAGCATTGGATTTTATACAATATATTACAATTAATGATGCTTCAAAACTATATTCCGGAAAAGTGCAATATTCCGCAATGTGTTATCCGGACGGTGGGATAATTGATGATTTACTGGTATACAAATTATCAGATACCGAATATATGCTTGTAGTTAATGCGTCCAACATAGAAAAAGATTTTAATTGGATGGTTGACAATAATAAGTACAATGTGGAATTGGTTAATTTAAGTGATGAATATTCACTAATTGCAGTACAAGGAAAAAACTCACAAAAAACGATTCAAAAAATTTGCGATGTGGATATTAACCTGGAATTTTATAGTTTTTTTAAAGCCAAAATTGCGGGCATGGAAATGATTGTTTCAAGAACCGGTTATACCGGAGAGCTCGGCTTCGAATTATATATTAAAGGTGATGAGTCTGCTACAGAAATGATCTGGAATAAAATCTTCGAAGCCGGAGCTGAATTTGATATTCAGCCTGTGGGATTAGGCGCGCGGGATACTTTGAGATTGGAAATGGGTTACTGTCTCTACGGAAATGACATAGATAAATCAACAAATCCTTTGGAAGCCGGTTTAGGATGGATTACAAAACTAAACAAAGATGGTTTTATCGGTAAGGATGTATTGTTAAAAGTTAAGTCGGAAGGATTAAAAAGAAAGTTAGTTCCGATGGTTTCAGAAGATAAAGCTTTTCCGCGTCATGGGTATGATATAACTGCTTCTGGAAACAAAATTGGTAATATAACCAGCGGTACAGTTAGTCCCGTTTTAAATAAACCGATAGCATTAGGATATGTTGAAAAGGGATATTTTCTTGAAGGAACCAGCGTTAGTTTCCTTATACGAGGGAAAGAAATTAATGCTAAAATATCTAAACTTCCGTTTGTAAAAAACTAGTAAAGGAAAGCTGTAAAAATAATGAAACTTAATGTATTCTTTGCACCGGTAAGTGTGGATGAATTATATTTTACCGGTAAAACCACTGTTGTAATTGATGTTTTACGAGCTTCTTCAACTATTGTAACAGCGCTAAAAAACGGTGCCAAAGAAGTAGTTCCGGTTGCAACGGTAGAATTTGCAGTCAAAGTTTCCGGTGGAATGTTCGGAGGACAAACTTTATTAGGTGGCGAAAGAAACACAAAAAAAATAGAAGGTTTCGCATTGGGAAACTCACCGCTTGAATATACCGAAGAAGTTGTTGCCGGCAAATCAATAATTCTGTACACGACTAATGGCACCAAGGCAATAACAAAAGCAAAATTTTCAGAGAATATGTTTGTTTGTTCTTTAGGCAACCTTTCTGCTATCGCCGGGCATTTAATTAAATTAAATCAAGATGTAGAAATATTATGTTCCGGTAAGTCAAATGCATTTTCTTTGGAAGATTCTATTTGTGCAGGAAAACTGACTGCAGAAATTGTTAAAATAAACGGAGATGTAATTCTCTCGGATTCTGCCAGAGCAAGTTTTTCATTAAGTAAATCTTTTGGCAGGAGTATGCTGAAAATGTTGAAAGAATCCGAACACGGAAAATTATTGCTGGAAAATGGTTTTGAAGATGATCTTAAGTATTGTAGTAAATTAAACAATTCGGATATAATTCCTTATTATACTGGGAATGTGCTCAAAATACTTCCTGGCAACGGGGAGGTAGAAGATTTGAATGAGGATAAAACCAATTAGATATGGCTGCCAAGAGAAAAGTAAAAACTAATTCGACTAAGGGTAACAATGGTGAGGAATATTTTACTATATCTATCGAAAAGAAAAAAAAGATCATCGGGATTCTCCTGATTTTATTTTCTATTCTGATATTTCTTAGTATAATTTCTTATTCCAGATTTGACGAAGCTAATCTTAGTTATAAATTTTCGGATCTTTTTAAAGTTTTTAGTTCCAATCAACAATTTCTGCATAAAGCCGATTCAACCCAGAATTGGCTGGGTATTTTTGGTGCTTACATTTCAGATTTTTTTATCAATTCAACTCTTGGAATATTCTCAATAGTGTTCCCAGCAATTTTCTTCTTATGGGGGATTTCATTTTTCGTAAGGATAAATTTTAGAAAACTGATTCATTTTTCAAATTTTGCATTACTCTTCGGAATTATCCTTTCTACTTTTTTCGGAATAATCCGGATGCATTATGGCGCTTTTGGCGGCGTTTACGAATTATCGGGTCATATCGGTGACTATCTTGGTGAAACCTTCAGCAGACTTCTTGGGGGAGTGGGTTCAATAATATTCCTTTTTACTTTAGGATTGGTTTTACTAATATTTGCTTTCGATATCAAAATTGAAAAAATTTTCCATGTATTGAAGCACATACTAACAAATTCTTTTGGCGCTGTAAAAGATGAAGAGTCCAATGGCAAAATTAAAATTAATGATAAAGCCGATGATGAAAACTTAAAGAAAATAAAAAAACTTAGAGAGGATAAAAAGAAAAAGGTAAAAAAGAAGGATGAACCAACCGCTGCTGAATTAATGGAAGAAGAAACGGAAGAGCAGACGAGGATTAGAATAATTAGAAAAAATGATATCCCGCAGAAGCCTGCAGTAAATGAAGTTCAAAATGAAGAAAATAAAAAAGTAGATTTAGAAAAAACTGGCGAAATTACGGCAAAAGAAATTGACAGGGAAAAAGAAGCGGCCCTGCCTAATCAATGGGAAGAAAAAATAAATTTCAAAAAACCTAATCTGGAATTGCTGGATCCCATCCCGGAAGAAAACTTCAAAGTTGCTGAAGAAGAATTAACCAGGAATGCAGAATTATTAAAGGAAAAGTTAAAATTATTTGATATTGAAATACAGGATATTTCGGTAACTCCCGGTCCCGTGGTTACACTGTACGAAATAGTTCCTGCCCCGGGAGTGAAGATAAGTAAGATAGTGGGATTGGAACATGATATTGCTCTTGCGTTAGCAGCACGGGGCATTAGAATTATTGCTCCGATTCCTGGGAAAAGTGCAATAGGTGTAGAGATTCCAAACACAGAGGCATCGCTGGTAAATGCACGTTCTGTTTTAGGTAAAATCTCCGAATCAAAATTTGAATTACCATTATCACTCGGTAAAACCATTAGCGGAGATGTTTATATTACTGATCTTTCGAAAATGCCTCACATGCTTATAGCCGGTTCGACCGGCTCGGGTAAGAGTGTGGGAATAAATATGATTATTACCAGTCTTCTTTTTTGCAAACATCCTTCCGAAGTAAAACTTATAATGATAGATCCTAAAAAGATTGAATTATCATTTTATAATAAACTTAGAAGGCATTACCTAGCTGTTTCTCCGGATCTGGATGAAGAAATTATAACAAATCCTCAGAATGCGGTTCTTCTTCTAAAATCTGTTGAATACGAAATGGAAAAGAGATACGATAAACTTGCCAAAGCCGGCGTTAGAAATATTGTTGATTACAATAAAAAAGTAGCCGATCCAAAAAAGAGACCGAAAGATACCGATAAAATAAAACATCATCCGGTACCGTATCTCGTGGTAATTATTGATGAGCTCGCCGATTTAATGATAACAGCCGGTAAAGAAGTTGAAGAACCAATTGCAAGATTAGCCCAGCTTGCCCGGGCGGTAGGTATCCATTTAGTATTAGCCACACAAAGACCTTCCGTAAATGTTATTACTGGTGTGATAAAAGCTAATTTTAGCGCTCGCGTTGCCTATCAGGTTGCAACTAAAATCGATTCACGCACGATTCTCGATATGAATGGTGCGGAGCAGCTTTTAGGTAAAGGTGATATGTTGTTTTTACCGACTGGTTCTCCTAAACCAATCCGGATTCAAAATGCCTTTATTTCCACCGATGAGGTTGAACGTATTACCGGTTATATTCAAACACAGCCGGCTTATGCTAAGCCGTATTTTTTACCTTCACTTTATGATAAGAAAAAGGAAGCTGCAGGTAATTTTACACTGGATCTCGACCCTATGTTCGAAGATGCTGCCAGAGTAATTGTTCGTCACCAGCAGGGCTCCGTATCACTTCTTCAGCGCAGGCTAAAGCTTGGTTATTCTAGAGCAGCTCGTATTGTTGATCAACTTGAAGAAGCGGGAATAGTGGGACCAAATGACGGGAGTAAAGCCAGGACCGTACTGGTTGAAAATGACGAGCAGCTTGAGACCATTCTCAGATCTCTGTAATCGTCTTTCCTTGTTTTAAACGAATTAATTACAATATTTATTTCATCCCCCGGAAATTTTTGTTTCATTTCCTTTTATCTGATACTAATTTCACGACATTGGCAATTAGATATTATTTTTCTCCGGTTAAACTATTTCTTACTAAAAATTACCTCCTAATTTGCATTTCACTTATAGCTGTGATTAAGGCAAATGTAACAATATTGAGGGTAATAATGAGTTATCCATTTAATAATATTAAAAAATTGTTTTTATTAGTAGAATGAAATCAATAGAAGTATTTATATTGACCGGTGAATGGATGGATGTAAGAGGGCACAACCTGATTCGCTTAATCGGAAAATCTCCCGAAACCGGTCCTGTAGAAATAATAATTACCAAAAACAACCCGGTCCTTTTTGTGGAGCACAGCGTACCGCCGTTCACGCTTCAAGTTCCTTTTAAACGGAAGCAAGTTAATTTGAAAAATTTTAAAGGCAGAGAAGTAGATGCTGTTTATTTCAACTCACAGCGTGATCTTTTACAATCTACGCCGGAGTTAGAACGGGATAATATATCCACATATGAATCTGATATAGACCCGGTTAGAAGATACTTAATGGAGCGTTTCATAAATGCCCAGATTAGAGTTACTGGAAGCCAAGTTCAAAAAAACAATTTGATTCGTTTTAATAATCCTAAAATTGAACCGTGCGAAATTACTCCCGAGTTTGTGATTGCTTCCATCGACATCGAAACCGGAGTCAAAAACACACGCTTATATTCAATTGCAATTCATCTTACCTCAAAGGATAAAAATGAAAAATTAATTATGATGGTAGGTGAAGGTTTAAAAAATAAACCTGATTATCTTTACTTTTTTAAAACGGAAAAAGATTTATTGAGTGCATTCATAAATTGGTTCAAAAAATCCGATCCGGATATTATTATCGGATGGCACGTCATCGGATTTGATTTAATGTTTCTCGAAAATAAGTGTAAAGAATACTATATACCTTTTGAAATTGCCAGGGCTAACGGCAGAGTATCTTTAAGGAAACGAAAGCCGAGCGGTTATTTTGCCAGTGTTACCGGGAGAGTGGTAATAGACGGTCCCGCTTCGTTGCGTTCTTCATTTTTTACTTTTGAAGATTATAAATTAGAGACCGTTGCCCAGGAACTTTTAAGCGAAGGGAAAATAATTACTCCCGATCAGGATAAAGTAAAAGAAATTGAAAGACTTTACTCGGAAGACAAAATTACTTTAGGGGAATATAATCTGCAGGATTCAATTCTTGTAACCGATATTTTTAAAAGGGCCGGTTTAATCGAGCTTAGTGTCCGCCGTGCCCAGCTTTCCGGTTTGTTGATGGACCAGCTTGGTATGATGACATATGCATTCGATCATTTCTTTTTACCGCGTCTTCATAGAGAGGGATATGTGGCCCCAAATATTAAAGACATTACCGAATCCGGACATGCAGCTGGCGGGTATGTCCTCGATCCGAAACCGGGTATTTATGAAGATGTTATTGTGCTCGATTTTAAAAGTTTGTACCCTTCCATCATACAGACTTTTAAAATTGATCCGCTTTCGAGATTACTGAAAGATAAATCGCCTGTTGAAACTCCCAAAGGATACAAGTTTTCTTCAGCCAAACATTTTCTTCCCGGGTTTATCGGGCTATTGATGGAACAACGCGCCATCGCTAAAAAGAAAAAAGACAAACAGCTTTCACAGGCAATTAAAATATTAATGAACAGCTTCTACGGTGTTATGGGCTCCTACGGCTGCAGATTTTATCATCCGGATCTCCCTAATGCAATTACCGGAACCGGACAATTTTTACTGCTCAGCAGTAAAGAATATTTGGAGAAAAAAGATTACACGGTTGTGTACGGCGATACCGATTCGCTTTTTGTAAAATTAAAACCCGGCGAAGGAAATTCAGCGAGTAAGAACGGACAAAAAATTGCCGATGATTTAAATGAATACTGGCATGAAAGATTATTGAATGAATATCAGGTTGATTCGTTCCTGGAAATAGAATACGAAAAGTATTACAAAAAATATATCATTACACCTGCCCGTGGAAGCGAGTCTGGTGCGAAGAAAAGATACGCCGGTCTTTTAGTTGAAGACAACCATGAGAAATTAGAATTCGTCGGTATGGAATTTGTCAGGTCTGATTGGACAAGGCTCGCCAAAGAATTCCAGGTTGAATTGTATCAAAGAATTTTTGAAAACAAAGAAATAGATAATTGGCTGCGGCAATTTGTTAAAAAGTTTAACAATGGGGAGTTTGATGACAAGCTTGTTTATAGAAAAAGGCTTCGAAAAGATGTTGAAGATTATACAAAAAACATTCCCCAGCATGTAAAAGCAGCAAAAATGCTCAGACAAAACAGCGGAACGGTATACTATGTGATAACAAAGCGCGGACCGGTTCCTGTCGAATTAAAACACAACGATATAGATTATCAACATTATATAAATAAACAAATACAGCCTATCGCCGATTCCGTTCTGGTTTTATTGGATAAATCATTCGACGGTATTGTAAAGACAGATCAGTTGAGCTTTTTCTAAAAGAATAAACATTCCATTTTAACTTTTAATATATAAATATGCCATATTAATGAAATATGATAAACATCAATAAATCAAAGAATTTTCGAATAATTTTTGTTGCATTCAAAAAAAAATTTTTCTACTTTATTTCCGTGAATAATAATTGATTGCTTTCAACTCTCTTAAGCCGAGCGGGGCTTATTCCAAAGATATTTAATAACCATACGCTTCTGCAGGGAACAACTTTTTAAATTAGGCTCAATAAATAATAAATTCATTAACATTTAATCTATGAGGTGGGTATATGAAAAAAGTGCTAGTCTTTGTAGGTATTTTCTGCTCGTTGTTGATCCTAATTCTTTTTCAATATAATTGTTCTACGCCGCAGGAACAGAAACAAATGACAAAGGATGAGCTGATCGCACGGGGGAAATATTTAGTAAATATCGGCGGTTGTAATGATTGCCATTCACCAAAAGTAATGACTCGTATGGGACCTGTTCCTGACACAACCCGTTTACTCTCAGGTCATCCTTCGAATGAACCGCTTGGTAAAGCCGATCCCGAATTGGTAAAACCGGGTAGGTGGATATTAGCTCCGCAGGATTTTACGGCTTATGTAGGTCCATGGGGAATTTCCTATGCTGCAAACATAACCCCCGATACAGCAACCGGAATAGGATCTTGGACCCTGGATACATTTGAAAAAGCATTACGTGAGGGAAAATTTATGGGTTCGGGAAGAAATCTTTTACCACCTATGCCATGGCAGGCTATCGGTCATCTTAATGATGAAGATCTAAAAGCCATGTTTACCTACTTGCAGTCGATACCGCCTGTTCACAATCAAGTACCTGGTCCTGTTCCGCCTGTAGAATTATCCGAAGTTCTAAAGAAAAAATAAACATTTAGTATTTTAGAAATAAATGTTAAAAATTAAAGCCCCGGTTTTTCCGGGGCATATTTTTTTTAAAGTGTCTTAATGATTAAGTTTTAAAATATTATCGTTTAATAATCAACAAATCAGAAACGAATATTTTTTACTTCGAGTTCCGGTTTCTCTTTTTATTTTTTATTTTGTTTCTGATCCGACAATTGTTGCAACGATTTCTGCAGTTTTTCTAGTTGCTTTGCTGCTTCCGAGAATCGTTTTTGTCCCAATAAATTCAAATAATTATTAAATGCGTCATTTGCGTTTTTAATTTGATTTTTAAGTGACAATAGTTCTTTTGGTGGAGCTTTTTGTCCAGATACATTTTGATTCTGTGCTGCAGCCTGACTGCCTGTACCTTCATTAAATAATTTAGCCAAAGCCAAATCAAATGTTTTTGCATAGCTCATATTATTCCCATGCATAACAACAACGAGTCTTAGTTCGGGATAAGCAGCAGTTTCTGCCTGCAAATAAATAGGCTCAACATAAAATATTGCATTGTTTACCGGTATTGCAAGCACATTTCCTCTTATAACATTTGAACCGCGTTGGTTCCACAATGTTAGCTGTCCGGATAGAAAGCTGTCCTGATCTATTTTGGTTTCAACCTGCTGTGGCCCAAGCACCATTTTATCTTTCGGAAATTGATATGCCAGGAACCTACCGTAATTTTTTCCGTCGCACATTCCGGCAATCCAACCGATCATAACCTGCCTGTTTTTAGGAGTGAAAGGCATCATCAAAACAAATTGAGGTTTATCCGATCCTGGTAAATGCCACATAATATAATAAGGTTCCACAGGTTGAACATGGTCGTAATATTTTTCTGTCGCTCTTACCCAAAGATCTTCCTGGTTGTAAAATACCGTCGGATCAGTCATATGGTATTTTTCATAAACAAGCCCCTGAACCAGAAGGTAATCTGTCGGATAGCGGATATGAGCTAATAAATCTTTCGGCATTTGAGATTCGCTCTTAAATAGTGAAGGAAAGATTTTTGACCAGACTTTAATGATTGGATCATCCTTGTCCATCACATAAAAATCTACCGAACCGTTGTATGCATTAACAACGACTTTAACGGAATTTCTAATATAATTAACACCCGAAGCAATTCCATCTCCCCCCCTAAACGGCTCACTATAAGGGAAGTAGTCGGAAGTAGTATATGCATCAATCATCCAGTATAATTTGCCGTTTGCCAGTACAATATAAGGATCGTTATCGAAGTGAAGAAACGGTGCAAGTAATTTAACTCTTTGTTCTATCTGCCGGTGAAACATTATCCGGCTTGAATCGGTAGGATAATCGGAAAATAAAAATTTTGTACCGTCAAATTTCCATCCAAATAGAAACTTTCGCCAAAAATTACTAATCCGGACCCCACCTTTACCATTATATCTTATGTACACATTATCTTCTCCGCTGGGGTAATCGAATTCTTTTGTCTTTGAATTAACTACCACGGGAGTATGGGTAAGCTCGCCGTAATATATTTGGGGTTGTGTGACATTAAGACTTGGAAATTCGCTTTTCGGAGGAATATCTTTTATTAAAAGGTGAGGCAAACCCTGAGGCGTAAATTCATTCACGGTCGCCATGGTTATGCCGTAACCGTGTGTATATTGAAATCTTTTATTAATAAATGTTTGGCTTTTCGCGGGAAGGTTCTGACTATTCATTTCTCTGCCTGAAACCATCACCTCTCTGTATTGTCCGTCAAAGTGATACCTGTCTACATCGACATCCGAGAATTGGTAATAAAGCCTGATTTCCTGGAACTGCCTGTATACATCATCCAGAGCACGCCAATCCCACAACCTGATGTTTGTAAAAATACTTGGATTTTCATTTACGGTCTGCTGGGTAAGATTTCCGGTTATAGGATATTGCTTTTCTTCAATTTTATTTAAACCGAATCCATAACGCGTAAATTTTATATTGTGCATAATGTAAGGTCTCTCATACGTGATTTCATTCGGCTGTACTAATAATGACTCAAACGCTGCAGGAACAACAGCTAGCCCTATCAACCAGAAGAATAATATTACGACTGCTACACTGCTCAATGTATAAACGTGTGAATTTTTAAAAGGAATTTTTATTTTTCTCAAAACACTATAATACTTTTTCCTTATAGCCGGAACTATCAGTACGATTGCCATAATCAGCATAAGGATTATTACTATATTTAATGCGGGAAGTAATACATGAACATCTGTCCAGCCGGGTCCGTTTACAACCCCTTTTTCTGAGTACATAAGATGATATCTTGATAAAAATTTGCTGAACGCCAGAACAATTATAAATGCCGCCGAATCCAAATATAGAGCTTTATAAATTTTAGAAGTCGTTAGATCTATATCTAACGGAAACTGTACAATTATTCCGTTAGGGCCTATGTTGAGGAAAGCCGCTACAAAGGAAGCAATAAATGAAATTAGTACGAACATGAATAATATTCCATAAAGGCTGTCCAGGAACGGGAGTGTAAACATATAAAAACCTATTCCTTTTCCAAAAATTGGATCAGGAAAACCTGTGGGAACCTGATCCCAAAATTTTAGAATTACACTCCAGTTAGAGTAGCCCCATGCTGCACCGGAAAATATTCCCACAAGTATTGCAATTATACGTACATACTTTCTTTGATTTGATATATAAATTGTCAGGAGGTAAACGATTAACCCCCCGAGAATTCCGCCGGCAGCAGCAAAGCCAACGTTGGATAAAACGACAGTCCAAAACCTATGACCGTATCCGAGTGTTTCAAACCAAAGCGCTTCACCCCAAAAATCCATGAACCAAAATAAGAAAATCGTGAATATTCCGATTAATAAACCGCCGATTATCTTACCCGGTTTTTGCTCCTTGATGCCGGGAAGAAATAAAATAGCTGCAAGTCCGATTAATACCAGTATTAATGCAGTATACATTTAAAATCCTTTCGAACTAAAATTAAAAATCCTGTAAAAATTACACTAATCTAAAGATTTATTTTTAAACGTAATAAAACTTTTGCTATTAAACCAATTTTGGGATTGGTACTGGATAGTTTGAGCATCCTTTATAAAGATTTAATGGGGCAATATACAGTCACTCTGATATTCTTTAATGACTCGATGTTCAACATTTACTAGCCCTTAAAAATCAGTTCCCCCGTGGGATAAAGAATAATTTTCAATACATATTTGATTACAATAATACTATTCCATTGAATAAATCCGTTTCATCAGTGTTTTACTAACTTCACAAATAGGAATATCAAAAATAATTTGATTATATGTAATCTTTGGGAAATCTAACTCCAATAATTACAAGATAATTATGATATGAGTTTAAACAAGTCAGCAGAATTATCTCTGATAGCTTCAGGCTCAGGCATTTTGTTTAACCTCATCAACTCCTGGATAACCGCCATATCTTTATCACGATTACAACCCGCTGCTGCTGCTACCAAATTATTTTTTATATAGTAGGCGATGAATTCTTTCTTATGAACATTTCCGTCTATTATAACCTCATCCCAATTTTCAGTATGTCCCACATAATTTATCGTCAGTCCCGCTTGAACTGTCCAGAAGAACGGAACATCCTTGTATTCGGATGTTCTATCTGCCATGTTAAATCCGGCAATTCTTCCAAGCTGCTCTGCAGTACGATAATGCTCGATCCTGATTTTATTGCCTAAAAGATAGTGGGGGAAAGTGGCAATATCACCAGCTGCATAAACATCTTTAAAAGCCCGGAAGTGGCTGTCAACCTTAATACTTCCGTCCCCTTGCAATTCAATTCCGTCAGCAAAAGAAGTTGCTGGTTTTACACCGATTCCTGCTACAACCAAATCGGCATTTATTTTACTACCGTCCTTCAAAAACACCGATTGAACTTTCCCGTTCCCTTCAAATCCTTTGACTTGCGAGTGTAATTTGAAATGAACCCCTGCTTTCTCATGCTGTTCTTTTATAAGGCTTCCGATTTCTTCACCGAAAATATGTTGGAAAGGAATTTTTTCGGGAGCAACTACAGTTACTTTTAATCCTCTTTTAATAAGACTCGAAGCAGCTTCGAGGCCGATAAAACTTCCGCCTATTACAACTGCATTTGTAGAGTTCTCGGCAGCTTTTATTATTTTATCGGCGTCAGTAAAACTTCTTAGATAAAAGATGTTTTTTAATTCCGATCCTGGCAGATTTAACTTACGCGGTTCACCGCCTGAAGTAATTAATAATTTATCATAATTAAGTTTTTCTCCGTTTTCAAAGAAAAGCAATTTATTTTGCGCATTGATACCGTTACAATTTTTGTTAAGCATTATCTCGATACCATGCTTTGAATAAAATTCAGCAATACGTGGATATTGTCCTCTACTGGTTTCAG
>CAVVVS010000041.1:0-140505 GCA_963751355.1 uncultured Ignavibacteriales bacterium
GCTGGCGGACGGATTTGAACCGCCGACCGGCTGATTACAAAGGAGTTTTTCATTTCTATAACATATTAAAATACAATATGTTAGCATTTAGTGACATAGTAAATGACATAGTGATTTTTAACTTTTATATTTTTCTGAAAAATTTTTAACAAAAAAAATAAATTGATGAATGAGTTTATAAAATTTTTTTATGAAAAATATTTTTTTATTTAATTGAATTTTCACTTGACTTCTGAACAAAGTGCGAATATATTTAAACATAAATTAAGTTGATACAAAATTCTCTGTTAAGTCGAAATAGTTAGTTAAATTCGCTTCGGGACTGCCTACCAACTCACTAAAAAAATCCATATACATATAATAAATTTCATAAGGAGGATTCTTATGAACCTATACAAAAGTAAGGACTTTTATTTTTCTTGTTATCTTCTTGCCGAGGGATGCAATCTTATAAGCACTCCGGTTAAGAAAGGCGTAACAACTTTTATCTTTGAAGAAAATGAAGCCTTAATAAATCTAGTAAATCAGTTCTACGGGCTTAAAGCTAAAGTAGAACCTACGAATTACGCTAATGCTATTAAGACATTAAAAAGCATACTGCACAATTCGAAACTAAATGCAAATGATGGGAACTATAACCATGGATTCAATAATAAATCAGAAAGGACAATTAACTGATCAAATAAACTATATTAAAGTATCTGTAGGATTAAGAGTAACAAATTCATCCTATCTTGACACTGTTACTTCTTTCTATGAAATAACAGATACTATAAAAAACGATAAAGATATAAAAGATAAAATTGAGGTTCTAAGTCAAATTGAATTTGACGACGACCAGCAAGAATATAAAAAGAATAATCTCCCCTTCTTTGTAACCTCTACTTTCAAACAAAACCGCCGATTAAGCAAAGAACTTGAATCAACACAGCTGATGATCCTAGACTATGATCATTTAGATGATGATATGAATGAAAAAAGGAATAGCCTAATGGCTGATCCTAATGTTCTATGTTTATTTATTTCTCCAAGAGGAGGATTAAAAGTCATCTACCGGTTCAGTGAAGAAATAACCGACCATAATAAATATTCAGCTTTATATAAATACTATGCTAAAAAGTTTGGAGCCAGTCTCGGACTTGACCCGGATAAGACATCTGATGCTGCAAGGCCTTGTTACTTCAGTTATGATCCGGATCTATATATCAATTATGAAGCTGATATGCTGGATGTGAATGTCCCGGAAGCAGATCTTCAGCTACCTAATAAAAAGGAAAGATCTGAAAACGATATTTTGGAGCTTAATTTAGCTTTCAAAGGAGCTAAAAACGGGAACCGAAGGACAGCACTTACAAGAATGGTCGGAATGTTTGTATCCAGAAAAATTCCAAAGGAAAACATTTATGATCTTCTTACTCATTGGAATAACTCACTTGAAGATCCGCTGTCCGAAGAAGAATTTAGTTTTGTAATTGATGATTTTTATAAACGAAATGTGGAGAAGGAAATTACGCTGCCGGTGAACTATTATGAGTTTAACGATGCAACATATAAAAAGGTTAATAGTGGCGATGAATCAAAAGAGATTATGGTCAGTTCATTCAGGGTAACACCTCTTGAACTGCTCGTAACTGACGACGGTGACTGCCTTGTTTGTGATGTGACCTCTTCTCTCGGAAATACTTATGAAGATATAAAGATTGAAAATACAGATTGGCATACCAGAAGCAAACTACTTAAGGCAATTGGACATCAAGACTGCTCATTTATCGGATCTGATACTGAGCTGCAAGCCTTCTGTAATTATATTAACTCAAAAGTACCGGTTAAGAAAATCGGTGTAAGACAAATTGGGTTAATAAATGATACCTGGGTTGTGGACGGTATGAATATTATGAAGGACAGAATAAGCGATGAGCCAAATATTATAGCTGTATCCAAAGGATCCGATTCATTCATAAATAAGATAAGCTATCAGAGTACCACAGATATTGAATATGAAGAACTTGTTAAAGGTTTATATACTAATATCATTAAGATAAATGAACCGGGCACAATCTACCCCTTGATAGGCTGGTTCTTTGCCTCAGCAGTAAAACCATTCATTATGGAAATTGACGGAGGGTTCCCTCACTTTTTTGCTTATGGTGGAATGGGTGACGGTAAGACAAGTACAGCAAAACTGCTTACTCTGCTATCAGGGTATAATAATGACGAGACTTACAGCTGTACAATGAAATCATTCCCCATGCTTAAGCTGCTTTCTTCATCTACTTCCATATTTATACCACTTGATGAGTTTAAGAAGCAAGATATGGCCGAGCATGAGATAGAGCAGTTCCAGAGGTTCTTAAGGAAAGCCTACTCCGGTGAAGTTGAATCTAAGGGTAAAGCAGACCAGACTGTAATTGATTATAAACTTTCTGCTCCAATTATGGTTCTGGGTGAATGGAATATAACTCAGCCGGCAATAAGGGAAAGAGTAATCAGTGCTAACTTCGGAAAATATATTAAGACAAATAAAGATGCTCAATTAGCCTTTGAAACCATAAAGCTTCTTAACCTTAAATCTTTCATGCCCAGATATATTAAGTTCATTCTTAATCAGAATATTGAGGCTATATATAAAAGATGTAAGAAAATTATAAGGACGCATTTCAAAGAAATAACTGTAGCTCCCAGAATTGTAAATAATCTTTCGGTTATGCTTTTGGGAATACTGCTTTTCAAAATGTTCGGCAAGAAATACGGAGTATATGGCATCAGAATCAATCTGGCTGATCTTCTTAATTCACAGCTAGAGAATATAACCGGAACCAGGACGGGGTTGGTTAGGTCGGCAGTGGACCAGCTGATTGAAGAGCTGGCCGTAATGGCAGCCAATCACAAACTCGAGGCTGGTTATGATTATAAGACGTTAGATATCAACTCCAAGAGCTCAACATCGGTTCGAGTACTTGCAATAAACTTCACTAAAGTTTATCCAACGTTCTCTGAATGGACAAGAAGGACCGGATATGACGGAGATTATTTGGGTAAGCATGATTACTTAAAGCTGTTCGATGATACCGAATATGTTGTAGCCAAGGATCATAACGTTAAATATCTTGATAAGAATGCCCGCAGTCTTGTGATAGATTATAAAAAGGCACTTGATGCCGGATTAAATCTGGACGGATTTAATCTTGAATAAAAAATGTTACCGGTTACAGCTTGGTTACATACCGGATGTAACCGGAATACTTATAAAATTGACAAAAAATAAAGGAAATAAGATGAGTTACATTAGTTACATAAAATTATATATACTCTATCTATTATATAAGGAAGTAATTACTAATAATAAACTTCCGTATAGGAAGTGTGTATCAAATGACTGTTACCGATGTAACCATGTAACCGGGGCGAGTAGGTTGCGCAGGTCGGGTAGTGCCGATACTTTCAGACAGGACACGACCTACCCGACCCTACCCGGTCTCCCTCAGAGACCTATAAACAAAAAAGGCCTATCTGCATAGGCTGATTAATAAAAAAGAGAAAATAAAATGGAAAATCTAAAAATTACATTAGATGAAGAAGTAAAACCTAATCCTAAAAATATACCTCATAGCACCGTCGATAACCTGATAGAAGCTTTAGGCATGGAAAAGGTAAAGGAAATTAGCTTATCGAATGGTACCTATAGAGGAGCAAAACTGTTTCGTGAATTAACCGGAATATTTGTTCCGGACTCAACCATACTTCATATGAGGAAAAGGTTCGGTTGGGTACGCATTATTTCCTCAAAGAAAGACTGCAATGCAAGAAGTATAATAAACGGCAATGTGCCGGTAGATCATTTCAAAACTATAAAATTTTCGGAGGATATAACTAATGAAATTCTTTAATAAGACTGCACAACAAATTGGACCGGTCTCTAAGAACGATGAAAAGCTCTGGCTGGACATAGTTAAACTTTTTAACGGAAATAAAAAAGTTAAAATAGATAACTTCACTAGTTTCAGTGATATTATAAATAATGCCCGACATGATTACTACAGAGAATATTACGATAAACTATATCGCGCACAAAATAAACCTTATCTGGAGGACAATTCAAATGAAACCTTATAACGATAAAATCAAAATATATAAATTCGAAGATCTAGGAGAATTAAAACAAGACCATTTTTATGACGATTATTTAATTATAGTTTATGGAGATGGTAATGAAGGTACATGGTATCTTTTCGTCCCCGATGAAATGGATGATGATTATAAACCTTACTTAAGAAATAACTTGGGTGTGACAGATCCAATTGAACTCCAAAACATAATCGATACCTTTAATGAAGCATTAAAGAACGGATCTTATGAGACAATTAAGGCCACCAAGATATGGCGTAACCAGTATACTAGTTCAGCTCATACAGACAAAGGAATAAAGTTAAGCACTAAAATTTATGGTGGAACCGTAGGTTATTCTTGGAAAAGGATGGGAACAAGGAGGAACAAAGATGGCTCTATTGGTTGAGGCTTATCGCGTAATTATAAAACTGTCAGCAATTGAAGATAGATATCCGGGAGGTTTGGAAGAGTTAAAATATAGGATCCCAAGTGAAGTAGTTTATAAAGATGATGATCTACTGGCTGTTGGATTTGTGAATAGGGATTATTCTGATCTTTTCTTTAATATTCTAGTGGACAAAGGACTAAATCAAAATGAGGTTGCTTGTGTTTCCCAGAATTATGGATTTATTTATCCAGCAGGCTGGTTAAAGTTAAGTAAGCTAAGAATGGATGATGGAGGCAATGTGGTAAAGGTCGCTTACCTCAATGATGAAAAACCGGTTGAAAGCTTCGTAGCTCCAATTGGCTGGCAATTCAAAAGATCCCTTAGTGATGGATAAATAATTGGGTGGAAACGACCCTATTAAAAATAGTTTAACCTTTATAAAATATAGAATTATTCCCAATGTGTATGGAAAAACTTCTTTCTCGGCTTGTCGATTCTTTCATAAGTATGAGCACCGAAAAAGTCTCTTTGCGCCTGCAAAAGATTTGCAGGAAGTCTTTCGCTTCTATAACTATCATAATATGAAAGCGCACTGCTGAAGGCAGGTACAGGAACACCAAATTCAACAGAAGCCGCTACAACTTTTCTCCATGATCCTTGAGCTTTATCAATCGCATTCTTAAAGTAATCATCCAAAAGCAGATTTAAAAGTTTAGGATTCTTATCATAAGCTGCTTTAATATTATCAAGAAATTTTGCTCTTATAATACATCCGCCGCGCCACATTAATGCAATACCTCCGAAATTGAGATTCATTTTGTATTCTTCACTGGCTGCCCGTAAGAGTTGAAAGCCTTGCGCATATGAACAAATCTTCGATGCGTATAAAGCTTGACGTATATTTTCGATAAATTCTTTTTTATCTCCTTTAAACTCGGCTTTGGGCCCTGTTAATACTTTGGATGCTGCAACACGTTCTTCTTTAATTGCACTTACTGTGCGGGCAAATACAGCTTCGGCAATAGTGACTGCTGGAATGCCAAGATCAAGCGCTACCTGGCCTGTCCACTTGCCCGTTCCCTTTTGTCCGGCGGTATCTAAAATAACGTCGACCATCGGCTTGCCGGTTTCATCATCTTTCTTAGACATTATTTTACTTGTTATTTCAATTAAGTAGCTGTTCAATTCACCTTTGTTCCACTCAGCAAAAACGTCATGCATTTCTGCCGGAGATAAACCAAGTACGCTGTGCATTAAATAATAAGCTTCGCAAATCATTTGCATATCACCGTATTCAATTCCGTTATGCACCATTTTTACGAAATGGCCGGCGCCTCCTTTTCCTACCCAATCGCAGCAAGGTGTTCCGTCTTCTACTTTAGCTGCGATTGCCTGCAAAATTGGTTTTACCAAAGGCCAGGCTTCAGGATTTCCGCCAGGCATAATTGATGGTCCCCATAAAGCACCTTCCTCACCGCCGCTAACTCCGGTTCCAATATACAGAATTCCTGTATCTTTAAGATCATTCATCCTACGGTTTGTATCTTCAAAAAAAGAATTACCGCCGTCTATTAATAAATCTCCTTTTGAGAGATTCGGTTTCATTTCATTTATAACTGCATCAACAGGTTTACCGGCAGGTACCATTATTAATATTTTTTTCGGTGATTCAAGTCCGTCAATAAATTCTTTTAATGAAGTTGTTGCAATAATATTTTTACCGGAAAGATTCTTTTTAATTTGATTAACTTTTTCTGTATCGGAATCTAAACCCATCACAGAATAACCATTCCGTTCAATATTCTGGGCTAGGTTCTGTCCCATAACTCCAAGTCCGACAATTCCAAATTTTTGTTTTTTCATTTAGACATTCCTTAATTAAAAAATTTAATCATTTTATAAACTTGATAAATAGTTTTTAATAGTATTAAATTTTACTAATCAGTTATTTATTTCTTCCACCAAGGAATCTCAGGCAGAAGCTTATCAAATTCTTCAATTAGTTTAGCTTCATAAGAATCAGAATATTCACCTTTTGCAAATTTATCCGAGGCTTCATTATAGAAAAATTCCCAAGAATTTTCCTCATGCCCTGGATTTATCGGAAAGAATTTAGCATTATTTGCTCTTGCAGCTTTCATATCCCCAGGTGCGTCGCCAATCATAAGGACATGATCATTTTTATATTTTCCATCAGATGCAAGTTGAATATGTTCTTTTTTACTTCCCATTTCCTGTCCGGCAATAATACGAACATACTGCGCAATATCATGTTCTTCCCATTCCCTTCTTAATGCTTCTAAAGGCGTTGCCGAACAAACAATAATATCCGCCCAGCTGGAAATCTTTTGTAGACTTTCACGCACAAACGGAAACGGCGGAACGCCTTCAACAACATCTGCAATCATCGCATTAACAGCTTCACTCCATATTAATGCCTGAGTTAATTCGGGATCTTTTGTTTTTTCAACTTCAGCTTTTAGTGCAGGGTTTCCAAGCTTTGTTTCCCGCTCCATCCAGCTGCGGATTGATTTAGCCTCCGGAATTTTTACATTTCTTCTTTTAACTTCAGGCCAATCATTAAGAAGATCAAAAGCCATTACGAGTGCAGGAAACCTATTTATTCCTCTCCATTTTGAATAGAGGTTTACAAACTCTGCAGCCGATCTAGCATATTTTGATACTGGCTGAAGTTTCCAATGTTTTATAATATTGGGTATAAAGCATTCCTTGTGCTTTATTTCCATACTATCGAAAGCACATCCATCCGAGTCAATAGCTATTAAAAAATTGTGTTTAGGCTTTAATTCTTTTAATTCTTTCTGCGGATCACTCATATTTAATTTTCCCTTAAATTATTTATTTATTATTTCTTATAAGTTTGAGGCGTATATTCCGGTAATTTCCTATCGGCAAATACTTTTTTTAATCTTGCAAACCTTTGAAGTCCGTTAACAACTGGAACACTCACCCAGTCTTCTCCGATTAAAGGACGAGCATATTTTATAAACTCATCGGTTACATCGATTTTATTCTTGGTAATCCATTCCTTTGGAAATTCCCTTTCGGAATTGGCAACTTTGTCCAATGAAACTTTATCGTAATCAACATTATATATAATTCCATGACGACGGAGAAGTGTAGACATATAACCGGAACCATGCTCAACGGCAATTACAACTGCATTCTGTCCTATTTTATACGCTTCATCAAGATCGACTGTTGAAGCATAAATTATTGTGTCTCTCTGATCTGTCCCCGGTACCTGTCCGCGCGCTGCGCCTCTAGCCTTTATACCGGATTTATTTAAATGATTAACAATAACTTGTTGCGCAGTAAACATACTAGAACTAAAAGTAGTATGTCCAAAAGAATCTTTTAATTCACCCAAATCTCCTACATCAAATCCTTCACTTGCAACGACGATTACTCTTCCGCTTCGTTTCAGTTCATCATTAACATTGTCGGTTAATTCGGCTAAGCCTAACCCGGATTCGGGTAAATAAATTTGAAGAGGCATTTCGCGGTTGGGATCGGCAAGTCTTGCTGCAGCAGGAATGTAACCGATTTTTCGTCCCATCGCTTGAAGCACTATGACAGGATCTGCAGGAGAAGAGCCCATATTTTCTTCATTAATATTTTGAACGACGTTTGCCCAATACCTTGCAACACTTCCATAACCGGGTGTGTGATCAATCAATTTAAATTCGGAATCACCTACATCGTTATCAATGGTTTTTGATACTCCCACTCCGACTAGTTCTAATCCTTGTTCAAGTGATAGTTTGGCAACTTTATTGGCAGTATCCATTGAGTCATTGCCGCCGATATAAAAAAAGTAGCCAACTTTATGCGCTTTAAATACATCTATTACTCTTTTAAAATCTTCATTCTGATTTGCTTTTAATTTGTATCTGCAGGTTCCAATTGAACCAGCGGCAGGTGTAATTCTTAGAAGCGAAATTTCTTCTTCATCCTGGGCGGATAAATCAATCAACTCTTTCTTTTAAAACACCTTCTATTCCATGAAACCCGCCGTAAATTTTATCGAACTTATCAGGAAACATTTTACAAGTTTCTATAATCCCTCTAAGTGAATTATTAATTACAGGCGAAGGTCCGCCGGATTGTGCAATTACTACATTTTTATTTAGTGTCATTTATTTCCTTTATATTTTAAACAAATCTCCCCTTGTAAGCCCATAAACCTAAAGCAGGATTAGAGATATAAAATATTTCTTCTCCATCAGGCATTATATTAACTCCGTCTTGTAATTTTTCAGGATTATATTTTTTCATCATATCATTAAGATCAGCATAATTAAAGTTAACACTTTCCATTTCTTCTTTGGTAATACCACCGGGGCAATATGTTATGGAAAATCTCCCTTCTGATGATCCGTGAATAAGATGTGCCGCCGCGCTTAAACTATTCTGAAGATCTTCATTTTCTTTAACAAGTTTTAGTATTTCCGGAGTAGTTAAATAGCCGTATTTTCTAATTAGCTTATCGATACCTTTGTCTTCGCCAAATTCTTTTAATCCAGGTGCTAGCACAATAAGTTCACCCCCGTCATCGATCGCCATTCGCGTTCTATATACAGATTTATTGCCAAGCCAGGTAGTTTTAAACTCAGAAGGATCCAGATACACAATAACTTTTTTTAGAGGTTTATCCAGCATTACGAAATTAACTTCCAACGAAAGCTTTGCAGCCATATTGAAGCACTCAATATCATCACCAACGAATAATCCTTTTACGGCTAGATTTTCCTTATCATCTTTTCCAACAACTGTCAGCACATAAACAATAGGCATATTTTTCGCAAAATGATCAGAGCCATAATTTAGGACTCTCTTAACAGGAGTGTCTGCGCGTCCCATAATCTTTTCCATTCCATAAGCTGCGCCGAGGAAATGACTTTTGTTTATTCCTTCTTTGCCTCCAGTTCCTATGAAAATATTTTTATTATGATTTGCCATTCCTATGACTTCATGCGGTACAACCTGGCCTATAGAAAGGATCAGATCATAATTCCCTTCCACTAAGAGTTTATCAACCTGAATCGGAATAGGATAATCAACCGCATTCCTGGATATTTCCTTTACATACTCAGAAGGTACCTCGCCCAATGTTGAAAGCCCGTTCCTCCAATCGTGAACTTTAAAAAGTCTGTTAGGAATTTTCCCAAACATTCTCTCAATTTCTTTTTCAGCCATGGGGTAATGCGTACCAAGCGCCGGAAGAACATCCGTCAATTTTTCCTTATAATATTCCCATGTAAGCTCGGTTAAAGTTCCGGCAAAAGAATGTAATCTGGTAATGTCGGGAGGAACTGCAATAATCTTTTTCCTATTTCCCAATTTTTCAAGCGCTTCATATAAACCGCTTCGCAAATCAGCTTTGGAAAGATTATCATTAACAGAGCCTTTAGCATAATACAACATAATCCAATTCCCTAAAATTATTTTAAATTCCAAACATTATTTTTAAACACCGGAGTAAACATTAAATCCGCCATCAATAGGGACTACAACTCCCGTTACAAATTTAGAAAGATCGGATAAAAGATAAAGTACAGTTCCTTGTAAATCTTCAGGTTCTCCGAATTTTCCCATAGGCGTTGCGGCTATAATTTTATTTCCTCTTGAAGTAAGATTACCCGTCTTTTCATCAATCAGTAAAAACCTGTTCTGGTTTGTCAAAAAGAAACCCGGCGCAATTGCGTTCACACGTATATTCATTTTTGCAAGATGAACTGCCAGCCATTCAGTAAAATTATTTATAGAAGCTTTGGCTGCAGAGTACGCAGGAATTTTTGTTAACGGTCTGAATGAATTCATTGAGGAAACATTAAGTACAACTCCGCCGTTATTTTCAATCATATCTTTTGTCAGTACCAGTGTGGGTAGAAGAGTTCCCATGAAATTCAAATCAAAAACTTTTTGGAATCCATCAATACTTAAACCGTAAAAAGTTTTCTCCAACTCATCTAGATTCTCTTTTTCCATAAATTCAACTTGAGTGGTTGCTTTTGGAGAATTTCCTCCTGCGCAATTTATAAGAATATCAATCTTGCCAAATTCTTTATTAATTTTTTCTTTTGCTTTATTCAACGATTCTTTATCAAGTACGTTAGCTTCCACACCGATTGCGGGGGTGCCGGTTTTATCAGTTAAGCTTTTTGCGGTTTTATCAGCCAATTCTTTTACCAGATCAAGCACTGCTACTTTTATACCTACAGCAGAAAGACATTCCGATATAGCATTCCCTATTACGCCTCCGCCTCCGGTTATAGCACATACTTTATCCTTTAGATTTTCAAATGAAAAATTATTCATAACAATTCCTTGTTAGTTTAAATATGTAAAAAAATGTGTTATTTAAATTTAATAATACAGGGAACAAATTATAAGGTTATAATGTTTTTTTACAACCAATACGCTCTGTGTATTTTTTCTTTTATCAATACTTTTCTTATAAAATTTATTAACACTACATCAATATATTTTATAATATATTTATTCATACAATAATCCTAATATCCAAAAATTAAATCGTTAATTACGGAAACAGAGAGTTTATTTTAATATAAGTTGGAATATCCCTAGTAAAAGAAGCAACTAAATTTTTATTAATTAAACTCGTTGTGTGAATTAAAAAGTGCCATTATGAAAAGCTGTTAAAACAGTTACAAATTTTATCTTTAAGGTTTCATTGACCTACGGATTAATCCGTGGGTTAATAAAAAAACGAAGTAATTATTAACCGTTTTAACGGTTTATAATCTAATTCACACAACCGGTTAATTAATTATTTATCGAATGGTTCCAGGTGTTTATGGAAATGCGCAATTAATAATTTATAATGAAGATCTTCATTCTTAATTAAACACTTGTAAATTTTATCTCTAAAAATGTACTTACCTTGTTCATTTTTTTCTGTTAATACTCTTCCGTAGGTCACATGCAACACCTGCCTAACATCATTAGAAGCAAATAATCCTTCCAATTCACCGTCTTTATAATCCTTCCCGTGTTTGATCCTTTTCAGATCCGCTGATACATGATAGGTTTTCTTTTCTGTTTCGTATAGACCCGCAGAAAAATCAAGTATTTCTCTGAACAGATCGGGTTCTTTTATTGCCACTACTTTTAAGGCTTCTAAATAACTTGTACCCGCGGTTTTTACATGCGTACGGCAAAGATCAAGAAAGCCGATTACTCGATAAGCACTGAACTTATCGCTGCCGGAGTGTAAACTTATTTTATAAGTTCCAAAGTGATTTGTAATTTTCGCATGCTTCTCATATTCACTTTTAAATATTCCCAGGTCTCCTTTGTAATCTATTCCTTTCTCAAAATCGCCGATAAATCTTGGAGCCAAACTAATAAATTGAACACCAAGTCTTTTCAATTCATTTACAATAAAATAATGTTCGAAAGGCGAAGTGACAGTATCGGTTTCATCTATTGATATTTCTATTTCATATCCATTCCCCGGATATTTATTTTTCATATAATCAAACAATTTTTTTATATGGGCCAATGCACTACTGTATTTCAAAACTGAGCGAAATACTTCAAGTTTAGAAGGCTCAATTGAAAAATCGTCATCTACTATTATTTTCTTATCCACATACCTTGAGAGAAATCCGGCAGAAGTATCATTGAGATCATTCCAGTTAAGAGATTCAATTTTATTAATTATATCCGCTTCACTCAAAGCCTCCACTCCGTTAACTACATAATCGCTGGGATCAAAAGTGAAAAATTTATATCCGGCTTTCATTAATAAATCTATATCGTTAGTTGTTTTTAAATGATCTGCATCGGCACCATAGCCTTCCTTATATCCTTCCTGAAAAACTGCCCAAACTGCCGCATCCATTACATCCTCTGGAGTTCTGTTTGTCCGTGTCAGTTCTCTAATCGACTGCTGTGCAAATATCGGTTTGAAGCTATGTCCTTTTAAAGATCGTATATGACCGGCATTTGCCAATCCAAGCCTGTCTCCAAATCCAAATGAATCAGTCAAACCCAGAGGTATCGCACGAGTAAATGCAAATAATTTTTGAACTTCTAAGGAATTATGATGATTCAAAGGACATCTTTTTATCTTAATAGTACCATCTAAACTTTTTGTATCAACAAATTCACCATCAAATTTATTAAAGAATTCTTCTGCTTCCTGATCCGTTGCCGCATAAAGAAATTTATTCACTCCTTCACAGCCTATAAAAACAAAAACATCATTATAGTCATTTACCGATTCAGGATAATATCTTATATCAGTAAGCCCATTAAGTTCAAGCTGGTTATTATTGTTGCTTCCCTTTTCTTTGAACAACTTAGTTTTTAGTAAATTACCTTTCATATCTTCACCTATTTAAATAATTAGCATAATTAAATTGTAACTGAAATTCTTCTGCGTTTTTAATTTTAAAAATGAAAAAAATATTTATTCATTTAAATTAAGCCGGTTTGATTCTAACCTAAGCAGATTTTTTGATTTGAAACATTTGAATACCATCCAGCAGGAAAAAGATCTACTTTTTCCTGCTGGATATATTAATTTAACAGTAATATTATCTCTTAAAATATAGATAATTTTTAAAGTTTTGCAGGCTCCAATCTCGGAACAAGGAGATGGAATATCAGTAATGCGATCAAATAAACCGAACCGCAGATAATGAATAAAATTATATAATGGCCGGTGAGTTGAATGATGAATCCTGCTGCGGTTGCAATCAGCATTCCGCCGATAGCACCTGCCATTCCGCCTAATCCGACAACCGAACCGACTGCTTTTTTGGGAAACATATCGGATGCAGTAGTAAAAATATTAGCAGACCAGCCCTGGTGTGAAGCTGCCGCTACTCCTATAAGCAGCACAGCCCACCATTCAGGCACGCTTGCTGCGAATACAATTGGTACTATCAGGATTGCACATATCAGCATAACCATCTTTTCTACCTTTATTAATGCTCCAACCTCTCTTTATAAAAACTCCCGACAGCCAGCCGCCTCCTATGCTGCCGATACTTGTCATTGTATAAATAACTACCAATGGAAGTCCGATATGAGCAAGATCCAATCCGTAACGTTGGTTTAAAAATAACGGCAGCCAGTAAAGGTAAAACCACCAGATTGGATCTGTTAAAAATTTACCTATAACGAATGCCCATGTCTGTCTATATTTTAACAGCTTTAACCATGGAATTTTCACCATTTCTTCTTCAACGGGGTCGCTGTTAATGTAGGCTAATTCTTCCTTTGAAACTTTTTTATGTTTCTCCGGGATTTCATACTTCCATATCCAAAAAACCATCCAGATAAAACCAAGCAAACCTGTAAAAACAAATGCTTCCTGCCAGCCCCAGGTCAGAGTTATCCAGGGTACAAGAATTGGTGCTACTACCGCCCCTATATTAGCACCGGAGTTAAATAAACCGGTTGCTAATGCCCTTTCTTTTTTAGGAAACCATTCTGCAGTTGTTTTTATTGCAGCCGGGAAGTTTCCGGATTCACCCAAACCCAGAGTAAACCTGGCAAATCCGAACTCAAATGCCGTTCTCGCCAGAGCATGTCCCATTGCAGCTATACTCCAGATAATCATTGTAACCAGGTAGCCTATCTTTGTGCCTACTTTATCCATGAATCTTCCGAATAAAAGCAAGCCGATCGCATATGCTGCCTGGAAAGCGGTTACAATATACCCGTAATCAATATCGTTAAAGCCTATATCATGTTTTAGTGTAGGCGCAAGCAGACCAATTACCTGTCTGTCGATATAGTTTATGGTAGTTGCAAAAAACAGCAATGCACAAATTGTCCATCTATATCTGCTAGATGTTGGTTTTGTTGGAGATACTATTGAACTGGTTGTATTATTGTCCATTTTTTTACTCTTTTATTTATGGATGAAATTAAAAATTTATAAACGGATTACAATAAATTTATTTTAATAAAAGCATCTTTTTTGTTATTGTTAAGTCACCTGTTTTCAATCTGTAAAAATATATACCGGCAGGCAGACTCATAGCATTAAAAATCATATCATGTTCTCCTGAAGATAAAACTTGATTAACTAAAGTTGATATTTTTTGTCCTACCATATTATAAACTGTTATACTTGTAAAATTATTTTTTGTCAAACTAAATTTTATTGTTGTTGACGGATTAAAAGGATTAGGATAATTCTGTTCAAGTATAAAACTGTTTAATTGATTTCTATTCGATATGACTGAGCTTATTCCCTCAGATTCAAAGGCGCCTATATCTGGAGCACTTCCAACGTATGCAATCCCAACATTTGTGCCTGCATTTACTAAGGGACTATTTGAAATTAACCGAAATAAAGATGTTTCAGTTAAACTGCTATCTGAATTCCTGGCAATTGTTGCAAGCGAAGTATCGAGACTTATAAAGTCGTTATTTGTAACAGTAAATCCATTCCAGCTATTTGTAACCTGAATCGAACTAGATTCAATACTATTAGAACTTCCTCCTTCATATGATAAATTGTTAACAAGACTATCAACACCAATTGTTGGTACTTCAGGGAAAGAAAAATTTTTATTTTGATTTCCAATTCCTGTGCAATTAAGTATAGTTACCCCCGCGGTATTATGATTTTGATCGAATCCTTTTCCCCGGTTATCAAAAGCAACACAGTTCATTAAAAGGTGATGAGTTGGAATATAATTCCCGCCGACTTTAAATCCGTTTCCATCACCCTGATAATTAGAATCTCCCCAAATATTAAAACCATTAGCAAACGACCAGCAGCTATCAAGAATAACTTCATTTTGTGATTCATAAAAATCCCATCCATCATCAGAATTACCCCATGCTCTGCATCCTCTAAAAACATTCCCAGGACCAATATCTAATTTTGGAGCGAATCCATCTGCATTTTCACCATGCGTTTGAGAATCGTAATTATTATATGAGTCACAATTGTGAACATAATTATAACCGCCTCCGCCCGAAATTTGTAAGCCCGTATCTTTATTTCCATACAACCTGCAGTTTTCAATAACATTATGATTACCACTGATATTTATTCCATTATCACCGGCATTCCTAATTATTAAATCTTTGAAATACCAATAATCTCGAGACAAATTAAAACCTCTACTTGAAGAACTGTAGGTTTGTCCTGAAAAATCTAATATTGGGGTCTCACCAGGATATGCCCATAGTTTTATTAATTTTCCTTCAGAACCACTTCTAGGAGGTTTTAACGTTGCACTTAATTCATATACACCGCCTCTCAAATAAATAGTGCTATCTTCGTAAGCTTTATCTAACGAAGCTGAAATTGATTTTAAAGGCTTATCAATTGTTCCAGGGTTAGAATCATTTCCTGTAGGTGAGACAAAAATTTGGCCGTATGAAGAAAAAGATATAAATAGAATCGTAATAAGGGTTAAAATATTTTTCACAAATTATTCCCGCTTTAATTATTAAAATAAAGATTATTTAGTGTATAATTTCCCGTTTATATAAAGGTCCTTTGTTTCAAGACCTTTTACATGATTCAAAATATTTCCGCTTTCTACACCATTAAATTTACAATCTACAATATTTACATTATCAATGGGTGATTGTTCAAGGCCGTCCATATATAAAGCGTATTTACTTTTTCCGCTCGTTACATTCTGTATATAAATATTTTTCATAACCGGGTAAAAAGTGTATCCTTTTGCTTCCGGCGGATCATAAAGCATATTAAGTCTGACAACTGCTTCTCTTACCTGCCCGACTTTAATATTTCTCACATAAATATTTTTGACAACCCCGCCTCTTTTTGCGTTGGATTTAATTCTGATTGCACGATCCAAATTCGGACTGCTCATTTCACAATCCTCGGCAAAAATATTCCACGCACCTCCGGTTATTTCGCTTCCGATTACAACTCCTCCATGTCCGTCTTTCATTTTACAATTTTTAATAACAAAATTTGTACTAGGAACATTTACACTTCTACCATCGTTATTTCGTCCGGACTTTATTGCAATACAATCGTCACCGTCACTAAAAATACAATTCTTAATAAGAACGTAAGAACATGACTCCGGATCGCATCCATCTGTATTAGGACCAATGCTGTTAGTTTTAATACCATCTATAGTTATGTTAGTACTTAACAACGGATGAAGGAACCAGAACGGAGAATTTTTTAAAGTAACCCCTTCAATTAATATATTCTTACATTTATAAAACTCAATCATAGTTGGTCTTAAATAATGTCCTTCACCGAATATTCTGTCCTTTAAAGGTATTTTCTCATCATTCATTTTAGCTAAAGCCGGACGATTGTCTTTTTCTCTCATGCTTGGCATTCCCTCTTTCCAGCCGAATCTTTTGTTTCCTACCCAGGGCCACCAATGTTCATTGTCAGCTTGTCCATCCAATAAACCTTTTCCAGTTATGGCAATATTTTTCTGTCCGTATGCATAAATTAGAGGAGAATAATTCATGCAGTTCATGCCTTCGTATCTTGTTGATACGAGAGGAAGATAATCTTTTGAATTAGTACTGAATTTTACTACAGCTCCTTCAGAAATATGGAGATTAACATTATCCTTTAAATGAATTGCACCTGTTAAAAAAGCTCCCTTTGATACAAGGACTTCTCCTCCACCAGCTTTACTGCAGGCATCAATAGCTTTTTTGAAAGCTTCAGTACATAGAACTTTCCCACCTTCAACAGCACCGTATTTTGTAATATCAAATACTTTATTTGGAAAAGTAGGAGGTTTAATTTTGCTTAATATTTCCGGAACTTTCGCCCAGCCGGTTTTTTGAAATTTAGTTTTCGATGATGAACCGTTTTGACCCATTACATTTGGATTACCAAAGATTATTACTGAAAAAATAATTAGCATTAAAAAGGATACATGTACTTTGTCTAATACATTAACCTTTGTTTTAATAATTTTTTTTAGTAGGAACATTTTTGCCCTTTCAGTAATTAATTAAATAAATATTTTTTAAAGCAACCGGTTTACCTTCAAGCTGCCAGCCGACCCATCCTTTGTCCGGACTTATTCCGGTTGCTTTATTTTGTAACATCCCATTTATATAGACACTCAATGAGTCTCCAGCACATTTTATATCGCATAAATTCCAATCACCGATCGGCTTCTCACTGGGTTTTGAAAATGTGACTGCAGTATTTTTAGGTTTGCCTTCAGCTTTTTTAAATTTTGCACCATTCATTGCAATTAAATCACCCGCATGATTTTCTTTAAAATTTATTTGAATACATTTCGGCCAAACTGTATCAGGCGGCTGAATAAATACTAAGATCCCGCTGTTTCCTTTTTCCGATTTTACTAGCCACTTCCACTCAGCATGCAAATAAAAATTAGAATATTTTTCTTTACTTCTTAGATACCCTTTGAAACCTCCATTAAAATAAATTGCGCTGTCCTTAATGCTATATAACTTTTCTTTGCTGATGTTTTTTTTGTTTAAAACCAATTGTAAGTTGGAAATATCATGTCCGTTAAATATTCTAACAATATTTTTAGTTTTAAGTTGTTCAATATAATTATTAGATTCTCTATTGCCTTGCGGGAAAAGGAATAATTCTGAAGCAATACCTAACAAAATTAAGATTACAAATCCTAAAATATTTAAGAACTTCCTCATTAATATTATTTACTAATTTAAAATTATTTTTTATTAATGATTGCATTCATACTAGCACCATCAGAAAATTTAAATGTTGCTGCAGATTTTTTAAAATCGGTATTTTCTATAGTAATTGATTTTGTATCTTTGCCTGAAAGACTCATAAAGTTAGCAGTACTTTCGGGAAATAAAATTTTATTCAAATTAAAATCAGTACTCTGATTAATATCAAACACCGGACCTTTTTCCGAAACTATTTCAACATTATCTAATGTAATACCTTTTGCATAATCTATTTCAAATCCCCTATCAGCTTTAATATAAGAATTAGTTATATGAATATTTTGAATAGGCATTTCCGGCAGGCCCACAACCGAAGCAGCTTGTTTAGAACCGTCACAAAAGATGCTGTCTATATAAATATTTTTAAATATCGGAGTTCTCTCAGATACTGGGAAAGATTTTACTTCAGCTTTTCTATTTTCATAATATGTATTAAAAAGAATTGTCTGGTTAACGATATCTTTCATATAAATATTTTTTATATAGATATTATCAACTAAACCTCCGCGTCCTCTTGAGCTTTTAAATCTTAGACCGACATCTGTACCGACAAAATCACAGTTGTGAACATAAATATTATGCATACCGCCGTTCGTATTACTACCTGTAACAAATCCACCGTGAGCATGATAGACTACACAGTCAGCAATTACAACATTGTCCAAAACAGGTTCGTTCGAATTCTTTACCGGGCTGGCTTTCATGCATATACCGTCATCGCCTGCAGTAACCGTACTTTTATACAGTAATACATTTTTACTCGAACCTATATCAATTCCGTCTCCGTTTTGAGCCCAATATTCATTGTTAATCTTCAAATTTCGAATTACCATATCTTCACAGTAATTAGGATTAAATCCAAAAGAAGGAGAATTTGTCAATGTTATTCCTTCTATTAAAACTTTTTTACAATAAATAATCGAAACCATTTTTGGTCTCATTGCATCACGCAAAGGCAAAAAATCTTCAGCAGTAATTTTCTTTTTATTTTTTCTTAAAGCTTCAAATTCTTTGATTCCATTTTCAGCAGCTTTTGAAGGCCACCACATAGAACCGTCTTCACTTACAACACCTCCGGAACTAACAAACTTTCTCCATAATGATTCATTAACTTTTGATTTTTTTAATGGTCTCCAAGTAGTTCCATTACCATCTAATATTCCAGTACCTGTAATTGCGATATTTTCAAGATTATATCCGTATATCGGTGATGCAACAGCAAAACCGCCTCTCGGATTTTTTATAATTGGATAATCTTTATGATCCGGGCTGAAAAGTATAAATGCACCTCTTTCCACATAGAAGTTAACATTACTTTTTAATTCTATAGGACCTGTCAGCCATAATCCCGGGGGTACTATTACTTTTCCTCCGCCTGCTTCAGCACATGCATCAATAGTTTTTTTAAATGCTTCGGTATTCAAAGTATGACCATCACCAACAGCGCCGTAATCTTTTACATTAAAGTCTTTATTTTGGAAATGAGGCAGTTGAATAATAAAAGATTTAAATGGAAGGTTTGTTAAGTAAGAATTTACTTCCTCCTGAAGATTTTCCTGTGCAAACATTTCTGAAGATATTGCTAAAATAAAAAATGAGATGAGAACAATTAGAAGTTTTAATTTATTTTGATTTTTGTACATTGATTTCTCCGTAATTGAAAAGGGAGTATTGCTGAATTGTTAATAGCAATAAAACAATTTAACAATTACCTATTACCTAGTTTTTAAAAATTCTATTTCTTCATGAAAACTTTATTTAGAAAATCAACAGTATAAT
Organism: uncultured Ignavibacteriales bacterium; assembly: GCA_963751355.1. GTDB lineage: Bacteria > Bacteroidota > Ignavibacteria > Ignavibacteriales > Ignavibacteriaceae > CAVVVS01. Next base: position 19,985 of record CAVVVS010000041.1, read on the forward strand.
TGAAAGTTTTCTCAAACCATGGATGGAAAAGCCAGAATGTGTGAATAGTATTTGGCAAAGTATGTACTTCATAATAAATATTGTACTTATTTAAAAGCTTGATCATTTCATCTCTGCCGGCATGAAAACGAGGAACTGAACTGTTTATAAAACATATCGGCGGCGTATCTTTAGTTGTATGATTATAAGCTCCGGCATCTTCCCAGACTTTCGGATTATCTTTTGCCGATACACCAAACCATAATCGTGCATCACCCGGTTTCTTAGGATTTTTCTTTACCTCTTTAGAACCTTTTCCAAAAAAATCTACGACACCATCTACATCAACAATTGCCTGAATGCTACAAGAAAATTTATTATTTCCGCTTCCATCTTCAAATTTTTTATCACCATTAGTAGTACCGATTAATGCGGCTAGCTGACCTCCTGCCGAACAGCCGTAAGAAGCAATTTTATTTAATATTTATGTGATATTTTTTTGCATTTGCTCTCATCCATCTTATTGCTGCTTTTAAATCCAAAACAGCAGCAGGATATAGAGCTTCAATTGATAAACGGTATTCTGGTACTACTGTTACAAATCCTTTTGCAGCTAATCTTTCTGCCATAGGAATTATCAAAGATATGCTGCCTGATATCCACCCGCCACCGAATATCGTTAAAATTGCAGGATGAGTTTTCTCTTTTAATCCGATCGGATAATAAACGTTTAGTTTTAATTCCCTGTTCCCGATCTTTTTATAAACAATTTCTTTTACTTCTTTAACATTCTTAGGTAGTTTATCCTTTACAAGTTTTGCTTCAGGATATTTTCTATGCATTTTTTTAGCAGCACTGTAAAGTGTATATGAAGTATCGCGAGGAATTTTTATACTGCCGTTCAAATTTTGCGCTGATAAAAGTAAATTAAGAAAGAATATTATCAACGACACAAAAATAATTTGTTTCATTTTTTATTCATCGATTTCAAAATTTGCCCTAACATCCAAACCGAGATTTACTTCAATTAATTTCATATCCTTTAACCAATTAAAATTTGAGGATTTGCCGTTCAAAATTACTTTCAACGGTTTTTTTTCAACCCTAACTAAAAGTTTACTTTTTTCTTTAAGCGGATCAACTTTTATAATTATTTTATTTTTCCCGCTCTCCATGATAATATTTTTAGCAGTATCTTTATCATTATAATCTATATAATTATAAATATATGTTTCACCTTCATTACCCGGAAAAATATGAAAAGTCAATACAGGATTTTCTACTTTATTATTATTCCACAATTTATCACTACCGTAAAAAATCCTCCCCGTAACATAAATCGAATTAGCTTTTACAAAAACCGGGATCTTATCAAAAGGCAAATTTACTTTTATTGTTTTCCTTCCTTCAATACTTTTTGATATATCGTTATAATCATACCACCTACCATTTGGCAAATAAACATCACGAGTATTTGTTGAATCACAAATTGGCGCTACTAAAAAAGCGTTTCCGAATAAATATTCATTCCATATACCATAAGTATTGGCATCTTGAGGATATTCATAAGACAAGGGTTTCATTAAAACGCCATTTTTATAAGAAGAGTTTGCAGCAGAATAAATATACGGTAGCATCTCCATTCTCTGCTCGCATACATTTCTAAAAACATCCTGAAGATTTTTGCTGTACTTCCACGGCGGTCTGTCTTCTCCTTTTCCTCCGGCATTATCAAGCTTTGTTTCAAACATACCGCTCCATGTTCCGAATTCGAGCCATCTTGCATAAAGCGATTCGCTGATTCTTCCTCCAAAATATCCGCCGACATCAGAACCCCAATCTGGAAAACCCATATATCCTACCCGAACAGAATTTGCGATACTGCAGGCAAGGCCATCCCAAGTTGAACGGGAATCTCCTCCCCACACCGCGCTTAAATCAGGCTGACATCTTTGGTAAGCAGCCCTTGCGTAATTAAATTCATCTTTACCAAATGAATCTTGAAGAAATTTGTTAATATTTTTCGAGTACAAATAAATGTATTTGTTTCTACGTTCACTTTCAGGTGTTTTATCATACCAAGCAGAAGTTACAGGAAAATCTTCATCTCCCCGATCCATTTTATGTCCTCTTACATTAACAGAATATTGATTCGTCTTCATCCTATTCTCAAATCCTCCCAGAGCCTTAGGATTTGTGAGGTCGATATAACCTTTGTAATTAGGAAGAAGCCCCGGGAAATCTTTATCACTAAAAGTAAGCGAACCTACCCAAGTCATAAACTGAATACCGTATTTATTATTTAACTCTGAAATCCATTCTTTAGGATTTGAAAATCTTTTATTAAAATTCATTTTTGACCATTCATCGGCACCGTCGCTGTATGGTCTGTCAACCATCAATCCAGTCAAAGGGATTTTCAAATCTGTCATCTTTTGCATGTCATCAAGAATTTGATCCTTACCTTTGTATTCATCGCGCCAAACAATCGGACCGCATGCCCAGATAGGGATATATTTAGGATGACCAATTACTGAATAATATGATTTTAAAATATCATCACCGTTCTTCCCGACAAATAAATACCAATCAAGTTTGCCTGTTCTATGATATAATTCAGTAACTCCATTTACTCCTAGCTGGTATCTTCCGTAGGCAAAGGTATCAAAGAAGGAAGCATAACCGCGGCTGCTCATATAAAATGAAGACCATACATCAGCATAATTTTCATGATACTGGTTTGCATTTCCTAATATTTCCACATCCAGTACCTTTCCCCGTAAATCCGGACTTTTATGATTATCAGGATAAAGGTTTTCATTTATACCAAAATAATGTTCATCCAAATCTTTTAAACTAACTGTAACGTTACTAGCCCATTGCGGACTGCTGTAAAATCTTAAGCAACCACCGCTTCTGGTAATTTTTATAATATCAATTAAATTGCCTGGTGCTTCATTATACTTTGCATCTCCCGGATAAACTGCTTTTAGATAAACTTCATTATCAGATTTTTTTATTAACGATAGAGATTTAGGATTTGTAAAATTGAACTGGAATGATTTAATCTCTGTGAGTTCTCTTTTATTTGAGAAAACTAATAAATGATTATTTTCCAGTTTTAACTGAATTCCATTTCCTGTAAATAAATCTTCGCCTTTCCATTGCTTTATTTGAGAAAGTGCTTTCCCAATGTATGCAACTAAAATTATAAATAATATAAAGCTAAAATATTTCTTCATAATATATTTTAATTGATTGATAAACCTGCTTGTTGAACATGGACGGATGCTTTAGTACCAAACATTTTTCCTTTATTTAAAATGTACAATCCTTTTAAATCATTTTTTGAAAAATCTGAATTTGAATCGAAACGAATTGTATCTGAACCAGCGCCGGAATTATAAATAAAAACTTTACCTGTTTGCGATTTTAATTCCGGTTTTCCGATTACGGTTATAGGTTCATTGTAAAATAGAAGGAAATATTTATCATGAATTTCATATTTCACAATCTTTAATTCTTTTTTACTTTCAGGATTCCATTTCCTATCGAACGTCCAGGCAGCTGTTATTTCTTTTGGTTTAGGCGATCCAGCAGCAGTACCTATATTATTTTTGAACCAGGAATAATTACCACCTGTTCTGCTGCAATTATAATAATAGTCTCTTTCACCCCAGTTTGAAGGTCTGTTTTTTTCGGGATGATCAGGATAAGTTACTCTATAAATAGGAGTGTCTGCCATATTTTTGGAGAACTTGCAATCTATTAAATAGAATTGTGAATCATAATGATGCCTGCCGAGTTGAAATCCTTTTACTCCATCGAAAGAACAATTTTTTAAAACGAATTTCTGATTAATTTTATATCCACCTGCATGCCAAATAGATGCAGTCTGCTTAAGTTCATAAAACTGTGAATTTTTTATGAAGCACCATCCGCGCGGACAAACAAAATCAACCGAGCCTTCGAATTTACAATTCGCATGATAATACATTCCGGTTTTATAATCCCAAAGTGAAACTGTATCACCACCTTTGCTTAGAACATTGCAATTTATAATTATTGTTCGTGTGCCTGTACCATAAATTGCAAACGCATGCGGCCCAACCAAAGGCTGAGTATTTTTAATTGTTAAATTTTCAAGGACAATATCATCAGCATGAATATTTATTACAGCAGGGCCAATCGAATCTTCATGAGCAATCCAATCAGTTCTAAGCTGACTGTATTCTATAATTGTACTGTCTCTGCTCTCACCTTTTAACGTAATATAGTCCTGTGTAATCCGAAACTTTTCATTATACACGCCGTTTTTAATATAAATCACGACACGCTCATAATTAAACATTGGAAGTGAGTTTACCGCAGCTGTAATAGTTTTATAATCACCGCTTCCATCTTTTGCAACTGTAATAAAGTGATAATCTTTTGCAAAAGTTAAAACAGACAAACTTATAATTAATATAATTATATTAAAAAATGTTTTCATTTTTATCGGGTAGTTTTCAAAATCTATATTAATGGCAATTTAAGAGAATGAGATTAAATAAAAGACTAAGATTTATAAATAGAATTCTACTTAAATAATTTATTCAGTCCGGCCCAAACCGCTTTAGCAATTTGCTGCTGGCCTTTTTCATTTGGATGAAGTCCGTCAACATAATTCGGAGGTGAAACTGTATGCAATAATGATATAAACCCAAGTGAGTCAGATTTTGCTAGTTCTTTATATCTTTTTTCTAATTCAAACAAAGAATGTTTAGTATTCTCATTGTATTTTTTCTTTACATTAAGAGCCGCCATGGTTTTTAAATTAATATCAGTCGGCGCTAAAATTACTATTTTCGTTTTCTCATTAGTCTCATGAATTTTATTAATCATCCATTTCATATTATCAATACAAATGTTAACAAGACTATCATTACCGTTCTTCAAATCATTAACTCCAAGAAAAATTAAAAAATAATCCGCGTCAGGATTTTTTTTCAATACGGGCAAGAGTTCTTTCTTATCCGATGTTTTTCGTCCGTTCCTTCCGGCATTTACAAAATTAATATCTTTATGATCTTCCGAAAGATAATATACCCAACTGTGTCCGTTTACTTTTGCACCGTGCGTAATTGAATCGCCGAAGCAGACTACTTTTCCTTTAATACCTGTTTTATACATCATTGCTGTAAAAATTGTGAAAGAAAAAATCACGGCTAACAAACTAATAATTCCTCTCTTCATTATGTTATTTCTTTCTTCACTAAAAAACATTTATTATTCCTAAGCTAAATAATTACTTATTCTAATCTTTTATATCATTCATTTTAAGCCACAACGAATAATTATCCAGAACTTTCTGCGGTTCATAAGTATACCATGTATATCCATCGCGTCTTTCTCTTCCAACTTTGGAAAGTGTATCAACAGCCACGCTGTTACGGTCGCTGAAGAATGGTTTGTTACCTTTAAGAGTATAAAAGCGAGCCCATATTGGTGGTGCAGTAGGATCTTTTACTACAATTTTATCTGTTACTGAAGTACGATATTTGAAAACGATTTTGGGAGCCTTAATTCTTTTTACTCTTATGCCATGAAGTTCGGAAAGTATAAACCATTTAACCGCGCTTTCAATAGAATTAATAATTGCTTTATCTGGATGGCTAATACTCATCAACAGCAAGACAATCCCGCTGCTTTCTTCACCGCATTTGGATGGAAGCTCAAATGTTCTTGCGCCTTGGGGACGTAAATTAATATTATCATGCTGCTGGCACCAAACTGTCAATTTACCGTCTTCCTTTATCTGACATTTTAAAATACAATCAATCCCCTTCCAGAATGCACTTTTTACTTTTTCTCTCAAACTGTTATTCACAAATGAATAATTAGGACTTCCCTCAACTATATGGTGAAGTACATTCATTACACCTGTCATTGCATCATCATTAAATGTAATGTATTTTCTGTAGCCGCTAGTATCGGGATAAAACTGCGACCAGCCTCCATTTGAATATTGAGCTTCCAAAATAAATTTTATCCCTTTTATTGCTGCATCAGCATATCTTTTATCTTTTAAGATTGTATATGCCTTTGCCAAATATTCTATCTGCGAATGAGTTGCTCCATTATCAAAAGTAGTTCTAAGAGAATCTCTACCTTCTTTTAAAATTGCTTTCTGCTCAGGTGTTAATATTGCAAGCATATCGTAATTTTTTGGCCATCCGCCGTTTTTCTGCTGGTAAAGCAAAACATTATCAGCAATTTCTTTTATTTGAGATGGTTTATATTCCTTTTGATTCGGAAGCCTGACTATATATTGCTCATGGTCTGTAATATCTTTCCAGTGATGAGCGCTGTCGTAAAATCCGGATACATCAATCTTTTTCTGAACGTCTTTTTTTTCAGGCTGAGAATATCCACTTGAACAAAAAAGGAACAAAACGAAAATTAAAGAAAAGCAAAACCCAATTTTAGTTTTTTGAAAATTATCATTCATATTTCTCTCAACAATTGAATTTGACGGAAAAAATTAAAATTGATTATTTAATATTATCAAGGTTTAAAATATTGATGGTGCAATTTCCAGCAAGCTATATTTAAAAGAATTTTAGACTCTTCTATCTCAGATTTCTACTTAGTTAAAATTCTCTTTTCAATCATCCAGTTTTTACAAAGCATCGGCCATGTAGTGTCGGGCATCCCTTCTCTGCCGAGCCCAAATCCATGTCCTCCTTTATCAAATATGTGAAGTTCAATCGGTACGTTCAGTGATTTAAGAACATCAAATATTTTAATACTTGTTTCAATTGGAACTGCTTTGTCGTCAGCAGATTGAAATAAACCACTATGGACTACAAGTCCATAGTTTTCTTTTTGACTGAAAGTCATTCTTCTATTATGAAATTTGAGTCGTCTGTTGTTTCCGGTTTCCTATGGTGCTCGAGATATTCATTCAACATTTCATCTGTTATATTTCCTGTACTCCAACATCCATAGCCTATTGACCAAAAGTGACGACCCCAATACTTGTTTTTTAACTCTGGAAATTCTTGTTGCAATTTCCTTGATGTGCGGCCTTTCAGTTTTTTTACTAGATTACTTAAACTTAACGATGGGAGATAATTTATATGAATATGGATATGGTCGCTTGAGACTACTCCTTTGAGTATCTCTACATCTTCTGATTCACATATTTGTTTGATTAGAGTCCTACAGCGTAATTTCTTATCTCCTTCTAATACTTTATATCTATATTTTGTCGCCCATACTATATGGGCTGTCAATCGAGATACGGTATGACCTGAGGTTCGTTGATATTCCATACCTTTAATTTATGTATTTTTAGAAGCTAAAGCGACATGCACTTAAGTGCATAGTTTTAACTCTTTCTGGGACCAATAAAAGAGATACAGCTATAAATTATTATACTAGGCGGTTTTCATTAGAAATTTCTTTTAATATAAATTAGATTAACTGCGTTCGTGTAAATGGCGGGATTATGAATTGTTTTTTATGCTCCCAATCAATTTAATTGCATTTGAAGTAAGTACATTATAATCACCGGAATCTATAGCTTTTTTATCAAGGAGAGCAGAACCAACGCCTACAGCACAAGCCCCGGCTTTAATCCAATCTCCAGCATTAGTTAATGTCACTCCGCCGGTCGGCATTAACTTTAAATGCGGCATCGGAGCTAAAACCCCTTTAAAAGAATGCCATCCCGACAACATCGGCTGGGAATATTTTAATGATGTCTGCACCAACTTCAAAGGCAGTTTGTACTTCTGTAGGTGTAAATGCGCCGGGCATTGCCGGTACATCATTCTGATGTGCAGTTTCAATAATTTCTCTTTTGAAGATTGGGCTAACAACATATTTAGCGCCGGCATCAATTGCTTTTTTTGCTGTTGCCGCATCAAGCACTGATCCAACACCAATGTTCATATAACTTCCAATCTCTTTTGCAGCTAATTTAATAACATTAATTGCGTCAGGAATTGTCATAGTAATTTCAATTCCTGAGATTCCTCCTTTGTATATAGCTTCAGCAACTTTAATTAATTTACCGGGATCAGACAATCGTATAACGGCTATAACTTTGGCTTCAATTAGAGAATTAACTATTTCAACTCTTCCCATTTATTCCCTTTAATTTAATTTTATATGTATTAATAATTACAATTTATTTCTACTTGAGATGAATTTTTTAGCAAATATTATTTATCGGTTACTTTATCGGTTACTTAAAAAGAAAAATTTTTTATTTATTTGATAAAACTTATTTAATTGATGAGATGAATGTTACTAAATTATTCAATGATACTTTCTAAACAAGGGATTAAATAAACCTACAATTATTTATTTGAAGCTTTTGAATATGTTTCATTTTTTTTTCTAGAACATGTTTCTCTTAAAATTAATTCTGTAGGGATGACTATATGCTGAGGTTCAAACGTTTCTATATTCCTGATTTGATCTATCATTAATTTAACCGAATTTTCGCCAATTTTATCAGTAGGCTGGTTAACACTGCTTAAAGAAGGAGAAATAAAGCGGTTAACATCGCTGTTTCCGAAACACATAATATCGACATCATCAGGTATTTTTAATCCAAGTTCTTCAATTGCAGCATAAACTCCCAATGCTACCGGATAAGTAACAGCAAAAATAAATTCGGGAAGATTATTACTCTTATACAGTTTCATAAACCCGTCGTATCCAAACTCTTCACCAAATCCTCCTTTAATAATCCAATCCGGATTTATGGGAAGTCCATAATGATTCATTGCATCTTCAAATCCTTTGTATCTATTTATTCCGATATTTATTTCATTATAACCTGCAAGATGAGCAATTTTTGTATAACCGAGTTTAATAGCGTGTTCGATTGCATGAAAAGTCCCTTCTCTATCATCCACCGTAACTGAACTGGTTCCGGGTATTTCCAAAATTCTATCCATAAAAATTAATGGCACACCGGAATTAATTACTCTTTCGAAAATTGTATGATCTCGAGTTTGCTGTGTTATTGATACAATTAATCCATCAACTCGCATAGCTAATAATGATTCAATATGCTTTTTTTCTCTTTCCTCACTTTCCTGTGAAACCGTCAATATGATTTCATAATTATTTTTAAATGCCGTATCATAGATAGATTCAATAATTGAACTAAAAAAGAAGTGCGCAATTTTCGGGATTACTACTCCAATTGTGTTTGACCTTTTTGAGGATAAATTCCTTGCCATATAATTGGGGGTATATCCCAATTCCTGTGCAATTTGTTTAACACGCTGAGCTGTTTCCTTAGAAATATCAGGATGGCCGCGTAATGCTTTAGATACTGTTACTTTTGAGACATTTAATTGTTTGGCAATATCATCAAGAGTGACTTGGAGCCTTTTATTCAATTTATAGCACCTATTAAGTTATAACTTTATCGGTAAAGATAATTAAAACTTTTAAATTACTTTTATAAAAACCCCTTTTTATTTATAAATAACAAAAATTTAATTTGGTAAATAATGATTGATTAGAAATCATCGTCCCATCCATCCGCCATCTACTGTTATAACGCTTCCATTAAGATAATTAGAAGCATCAGAGCATAAGAAAACTATTGTCCCCATTAAATCTTGAGGTGTGCCCCATCTGCCAGCGGGAATTCTATTAAGTATTGCATTGCTTCTAACTGAGTCTTCTCTTAAAGCTTTTGTATTATCTGTAGCTATATAACCTGGGGCAATTGCATTTATTGTAACACCCTTTGAAGCCCATTCATTTGCAAAAGCCATTGTTAATTGTTTAATACCGCCCTTTGAGGCTGAATATCCCGGCACAAGTATCCCGCCTTGAAAAGAAAGTAGAGAAGCAATAAATACAATTTTCCCATAACCTCTAGATACCATTTCTTTACCAATTTCCCTGGTAAGAATAAATTGAGAATTCAAATTAACTTCAATCACTTTATCCCAGTATTCATCGGGATGCTCGGCAATTGGTTTCCGTAATATAGTGCCTGCATTATTTACAAGTATATCTATTTTAGGGAAATCGGTTTTTACATTCTTAATAAATTCATAAAGAGACTCTCGAATTGAAAAATCACTTTTATATGATTTGAATTTTCTTCCCAGACCAGTAATCAATTCCTCTGTTTCGGAAAAATCATCTTCAAACGAAACACCAATTATATCGGCGCCTGCTTCAGCAAGAGCAAGTGCATAGGATTGTCCTATCCCTTTATTAGAACCAGTTATGATTGCCGTTTTACCATTTAATTTAAAATTATCTAAAATCATTTTTTACCTTTTGTATTTATTTTAAATTTTCCATTTTTACCCAATCCATGTCATCAAACTCTTGGTTTTCACCGCCCATGGACCAAATGAATGTATAATTTTGAGTACCTGCACCCGAATGAATCGAGTAACTTGGCGATAACACAGCCTGTCCATTCCGGACAACAATATGTCTTGTTTCATTCGGCTCTCCAAGAAAATGAAAGACACAAGAATCTGCTTTTAATTTAAAATACATATAAATCTCAGATCTTCTTTGATGAGTATGAACAGGCATAGTATTCCAATTACTGCCTTCCTCAAGTTCGGTTAAACCCATTACTAACTGGCAGCTTTTTACATTTTTCTCATAAATGTATTTATAAATTGTTCTTTTATTAGCATTTTTCGTATCCCCAAGCTTTGCAGGTTGAGCGTCAGAAAATTTTAGATGCTTTGAAGGATATTCTTTATGCGCCGGATAACTTGAAAAATAAAATTGTGCAGGCTTTTTAGAATTACTGCTGGCAAATTCAATTTTTTTTGTTCCTCTTCCGATATATAAACAATCTTTATGTTCCATTGTATATTTTGTCCCGTCAAGACTTACTGTTCCTTTATCGCCTATATTAATTACTCCGACTTCCCTTCTCTCAGTAAAATAATCTGCTGCCATTTCTTTCTTGCTTGCAAGAAGTTTTAAACTACCTTTAACCGGAACAGCCGAGCCTGTGATGGATCTGTCTATGTCAGAATAGACCATTTCTATTTTATCAGGTTGAAAAAGTGAATCAATTAAAAAGCTTTTCCTCAATTCTTCAGTAGTCATTCTTTTAAAATTTAACGGATCAGGTGAATATCTAACTTCCATTATAATAACCTATATATTTTTATTAAATAATTTTATTACGTAGAAATAATTTGAAAATCATTTACACAATTTTGCACCCGGTTTATCTTTGGGTTATATGGTAAACAATTTTCACAGTTTAAAAATAATTTTTGTAAAATTACTATAATTATAATTTATATGCTTTCTTAACCAGATCATACGCAAGTGCATGACTTATTATTTTTGCTTCATCAAAATCAATAATATTTTTGGCAACTTGTTCAGCTAAAAAATTTGAATCCATTCTTCTTGCAAGATCATGCCTTGCCGGTATTGAAAGAAAAGCACGGGTATCATCATTAAAACCGACGGTATTATAGAAACCGGCAGTTTCTGTAACAGTCTGCCTAAACCGCGTCATTCCCTGAATGCTGTCATGAAACCACCACGAGGGTCCAAGTTTCATCGCAGGATAATGGCCTGCAAGCGTTGCCAATTCTCTTGAGTAAGTTGACTCATCAAGTGTGAATACAATTAAGGTTAAGTTCTTGTGGCTTCCATAAGCATTCAACAATTCATACAAATTTTTTGTGTATTCGGTTTGAAGAGGGATATCTGCACCTTTATCTAAGCCAAACTTTTCAAATAATTTTTGATTATGATTTCTAAACGATCCCGGATGGATCTGCATAACCAGCCCATCTTCAGTACTCATCCTTGCCATTTCCATCAACATATTAGCGGTAAATAACATCCAATCATTTTCAGTTGCGTTGCCTTTTATTGCACGATTTAAAATTTCATTCGCTTCAGTTTCGGTTAACTTATGTGTGTAGGGGCTAATAACTCCTTGATCGGTAGAAACCGCACCTATTGATTTAAAATATGCTCTTCTATTTTCAATTGCTTTAATAAAGTTTTTATAAGAATTAACCTCAATACCGCTTGCGGTGCTGAGTTTTTTAATTTCATCTTTCCAGGTTTTAGTTAAAATATTAACAACAGCATCAGGCCTAAAACAAGGGACGACTCTTCCTTTCAACCCGGATTCCTTAATTTTCTTGTGGTAATCAAGACTATCAGCTGCACCGTCTGTAGTACTTAAGACTTCAATATTAAATTTTTCAAATAAAGTTCTGGGTAAAAATTCTTTGGTCTTTAGCTTCTCCTCAATCCTGTCATATATATTCATAGCAGTTTTGGAATTCAATTTTTCTTCAATACCAAAAGCTTCAACGAATTCATGCCTTAACCAAACGCCTGTGGGTGTTCCTGCAAAAAGATAAAAATTATCTCCAAGGATTTGCCAAATTTTTCTGTGGTCACTTTCTACTTTTGTTCCGTCAACAGTCGGAATGCCGAGTTCCTCAAGAGTTATACCTTGAGAATACAACATTCTGTAAATATAATGATCCGGAATTATAATTAATTCTGTCGGATCTGGAAACGGTTCATTATTTGCAAGTAAGGCAGGATCTACATGCCCGTGCGGACTTATAATTGGTAAGTTTTTTACATTTGAATATAAATCAGATGCAATTTGTCTAACCTTTTCGTTAGGATCAAAAAAACGATTTTCATTTAATATTTTATTGCTCATTTTTCTTCTAATATTATTTTTATTTTAATAAAAGTATTTTATTCTTTGCACTATCATTTTACAACTAATGCTTTTTTTAAAAGCCAGGTAAATAAATTGACTGCAGCTTTTTCATTCTCAAATCCAACCGGAAGTTTATGGTTATCAATGTACTCATTATACAACCAGGGATCTCCAACAGCAAAAACGAAACCCTTGCCTACTTTTGAGGAAGCCATGATTACATCACCCTTATCTGTAAGAACAGCTTTGGCCGGATAATTAAATTTTAAAGTGCTTATTTCTTTAAGGTAAATTTTATTTACTCCTTTAAATATCGGATGGTCAGGCAGGTTATCAAATTTCCCCATATCAAAGTTTTTGCCTACAACATCGTTCCTGCTGTCTTCGTTAAAATGAATTCCGAAATTTGCAGCTAATTTATTAAGATGTTCAAACTCGCAGTTGCCTTTATCGTTTGCAAACAGAGCCAGCACTCCACCATTCCGAACATATTTTACGATATTTTGGATCGATGCCTCGTCAATATAATTCGGATGAGGATTTTCCTGCGGAGTATCGGGATCAACAATTAAATATACACTACATTTCTTTAAATCATTTAAAGTTGGGGCTGTATGTATTTCACTAATTTTTGCCCCTAGATTTGTAATGACTTTTCCTAATTTAGAATAACCTGAATTAGCAGTGTCTTCCCAGATGTAATGGTATTGAACTTCCTTTCCATTTTTATCTTTCTTCCATTCGTCATTAAAATAATAATCAAGTCCTACAACTTTTCCTTTACCTATTACACTTGAAAAATTTTGATGAGAATTTTCAAGTTCAAGTGAAGCTGAAATTAAAGGTCCTAATCCTTTAAAGTCATTTGTCCTTTTAGGCTCGCTTGCGTAATAATCAAAACTTCCATCTCGGTAGGGTTTACCACCCAGGCCTGCTCCGCTTATTGTATTAATTAATTCAGGTAAGCCATTCTTATCGGTAACTATTAAATTGTTTGCGATCCCTTTAAAAATATCTTCTGCATAATTAAAATATTTTTTATTTAGATAACCCTTATTTGCACCTTTCGCAAATATGTAACAAAACATTGCTGATGCCGAGGCTTCAAGATAATTTCCTTTTTTACCCGGTTTATCAATAATCAAATACCAAAGATTTGTTTTCTTATCCCTGTAATCCCACAAAGCCTTAGATTCTTTTTGAAGAATAGAAATAAGCTCATTCCTTTGCGGATTATTTTGGGGAAAGTAATCAAGAACATCAACCAGTCCCATAAGATACCATCCAATTGATCTTCCCCAAAAACTAGGCGAATCTCCGGTTTTGGAATTTGCCCACTTTTGAGTCTTGCTTTCATCCCAGCCATGATACAATAAACCAGTCTTAGGATCCAAAGCATGATTATACATTAGGATAAACTGTTTTGCAATATCATCATAATCTTTAGGCTCATTAAACATTTTAGCGTACTCAGCATAGAATGGTTCCGCCATGTATAATCCATCCAGCCACATTTGATGGGGATAAATTTCTTTATGCCAGAATCCGCCGTCTTTGGTTCGCGGCTGTTCACTTAACTGTTTTCTTAAAAGATCAGCTGCTATTTTATATTTTTTCTCGCCTGTCTTTTTATACAAATCTAAGACAACTCTGCCTGGGGTTATATCATCCAATCTGAATTTTTCAAAATTATATGTTTTTATTTTTCCATCGTCTGCGACAAAATAATCGATGTTATTTTTAATATAATTGTAATACTTTGGATCTTTGGTTTCCAGCCATACTTTCCACATGGAATTAAGAACTACGCCAAGTTCATAATTCCAGGAAATCCTGTTTGTATCGTATTCAGCTAACCTGGGATAGTTTTCAATAACTGCATCAGATAAAAGCTCAGGCCAATGTTTGAACGAATTAATAGAAATATTTTTATGATTAGATGAATTTTTTCCAACTAAATCAGATGTATTCTTACCTGAAGCGAATAAACTTATCGTTAAGAAAAACGATAGAAAGAATAAAAAGTAAATTGTTTTTTTATTTCCCATATGCTTTAAGTTAATATTTAAAATAAATTGATCTCAATTTGTTAATGCTGCAATATTCATTTATCCAGTACATATAAAGTAGGATTAAAATTAAAGAGAAAATCCAATTGAAAGACGATTTACATTTTTAAAAATGTCCATCTTTGAGTATGAATAGTTTACTTCAATTTCATTTCCAGAAATGGTTTTATTTAATCCTATTCCGGCAGACCAGGAGGCAAGGTCTCTATTGGTCTGGTAGCCTGCACGTAGTGCTACCATTCCAAGGAATTTATATTCTGCACCAATATTAAATCTTTCGGAATAATTAAGTAGATAACTAATTAAGTAAACGGCGTCCCTAGATACAGCAATTGCCCCCTTTTAATTTAAAAGAATTGGAGTTGAAAAACTTGAACCGGTCGAGTAATACAGATTTGCTATCATATTTCCAGTACCACCGGCATTTAGATAAAAAGAAATTGAATTCACGTAAAATTTATATCATGAATCAGATTTTGTTACAAATTGTATATAACGATCAGAATTTTGCGATGTTTCATTTTGCCAATTTGCGTTTAAATACCATCGCTGATATTTTCCTAAAGGTCATTTACTTACATCGTAACTTAAAACGCCGGTATAATCTCTAACCAGAATATTATATCCAGTGACAATTTGCCCGCTTACATAGACTGAATCACCTGAGACATATTGTGAATCCAGCGGAACAAGATACTATTTAAAATATGCTGTACTTTGTGCATACGCATTTACTGTAAAGAAGACACTGATACTAAATAATAAATTAAATTTTTTTTTATTTATATTAAAAAACACCAACAACCTGTAATTTTAAATTCGTACTGAGTGTATCTAACCGTAGAGTAAAGTTCACTTTTAATACGGCTTCGCCACAGTTAGTCACATATTTTATTCAAATTTTATCTACAACTAATTCTGAATTAATTTCTAATTTTAGAACAATAAATATTATGTTAGGAATTACCGCTTTAAATCCTAGTTTTAAAAAATTATTTCTATAAAAATAAGTCCGATTGTTAAGTTTTATTGTTAAATCAAATTGCTATGAAGCTCGTTCTTTTAAAGTTTCAAGTTAATTGAACACACATAATTTGATTTAAAGAAATAACCACATTAGTTTTTAATATCCTAGTATATCCAATCATTGATGCCTGCAGAGAGTAAACTCCTACTGGTACGTTTACAATAACATAGTCACCAGATAAATCTGAAGCAGTTCCTAAATTGGTTCCCTTGATTAAAATATTTACGCCAATCAAAAGTTCGCAGGTTTTTTCATTTTTAACATGACCGACAATTTTGCCTTGCGCAAAGACTTCCGTAAAGGAGAATATACCCAGAAATATCAGCAGTAATCCCGGAAAGAATATTTTTTTAAAACCTTTACTCATTTTTTCTCCTCTTAAAAAAAAATTAATTAAATAAGAGACTAGAGGCTAGAATAGATTATCAACAATTGAATTTGAGGGATAAGGTAAAACTTATGTCATTTTTACTCCTTTCCTATTATAAATGAAAGACCTATTTATTAAACTAAAACTATTATTAGGGCTTTAGTAACGGTATCTCTTAAAGATTTAAAACAATCTCAAAGGATTTTTAATAATAAATTTTGGCATTATATCTTTAGAAAAATAAGTGTTTAAGCAGGTAAGCAGATTCAATTGTTTTTTTGAATCCAAGAGGAAGTTTAATACGACGATCATCGAAAGAAAAATCGATATAATGTAGCAAATCTTCAGAACTAATCCTTTCCAAAATTTATTAAAAAGTTAACGATTAAGTTACCGATAACTTTATCCGTTAGAAAATTGCAAATTTTAATTTTAATTGTCAAGTTAAATTTTATTTAGTAATTAAAAAGTGCTTAAAAATTAAATTATTTCAACAATTTTTTCACTTTTTTCCCCGGATGATTTTTAGAAAACATTTACTTTTCTATAATTCGACTTAATATTGGAAATTTCTATTGCACTCTAAACCAATCGAAATCTACATAACCTGCATCCCGTGTTTTCAATTTTCGGGTACAGAATAAACCTACTTTGGCACCAATCCATCGGCCTTTTACAGCTTTAAAAAGATCTCCGATTTCAATAAAATCCTTTCCATCAAAGCTATAGCTAAATTGACATATCGCGCCGCTATCAACTTTTACTCGGAAGTAAATATCGCCGTTCTTTACTTTTGTAATTTCCGTTTCTTTTTCCGGATCTCCTTTATCAGCATTTAAACATGTTGTATAAATTAGGTGGATTCCATTCTCCTGGTTAGTTAACGCAAGATAAGCATAGCTTGCACCCATTACGACAAATCCCACTTTATCCCCCACAGATAGAGGCTTAAAAGACAACTTAGTAGTAGCACTAAATTTTTCAGCTGGAAATTTCTGTGTCAAAATATTAGGAACGTCCCAATAATTTTTAAAATCTTTAGGCAAAAGTTGAGCGTATAATCTTAAAAAACCGTATCCGGATGTAAAAGCCCATGTTGCTTCCGGATTAGCTTGCCACTGCCATTGAAGCCCTAAATTAATACTATTAAATTCGTCTGACTTTTGTGGAACCTGGATAGGATAGACCTTGCCGACATCTGGTTTTTTATAAGTTAGAACAGGTTCACCGATTCCCTTGCTATTTTGGTCGATTCCAATTTCCGGCCAACCATTTTTCCATTTCATTGGTTCTAATAAATCAACTCTACCGTACGGTCCTCTGTCCTGGAAATGAATAAACCAAGATTGCCCGGATTTTGTTTCAACCCAGGCCCCCTGGTGCGGCCCATTGATATTTGTATTCCCTTGCGCTAATACTTTTCTCCTCTGATAAGGTCCGTAAATATTTTTTGAACGAAGGACAATTTGCCATCCTACTTGAACACCTCCGGCAGGCGCAAAGACATAATAATAACCATTTCGTTTATAAAATTTAGGACCTTCAACATCATCATCTTTTTCATGCCCGTCATAAACAATAGATCCGGTATCTAAAACTCTTGTTCCTTCAGAATTCATTTTATTAATTACCAATAAATTTCTGATACTTGCGCGGCTGCCTGCATAAGCATGTATTAGATATGCTTTGCCGTCATTATCCCATAATGGGCAAGGGTCTTCTAAACCTTTTCCTTCTTGAACTAGAATAGGAATTGACCAGGGACCTTCAGGATTTTTTGCTTTAACCATATATATTCCATATTCAACATCAGGATAATAAATATAAAATTCACTTTTATGATATCTAATTGCGGGCGCCCATACTCCATTACCATGCTGCATTTTTGAATAAACATCATATGGAGGTTGACGCAAAAGAGCATGTCCAATTAAAGTCCAATTTACCAGGTCTTTGGAATGAAGAATTGGTAAACCAGGAATTTGATCAAAGCTTGATGCAACTAAATAATAATCATCACCAACTCTAATTACATCCGGATCTGAATAGTCGGCATAAATAATCGGATTTTTATAATAACAGTTTCCTAAATCCGGTACCCAGCCCTCGGATTCGAATTTAGTATTTTTTTCAACCTCTTGTGCAGGCAGAACAGAAGAGAAAAATAAAAGTAAAATTGCTAATAGTAATGTTGTTTGAATGAATTTAAAAATTAATGAATGGCTTATATAAAAATCTAGTTTTAAAAATTTAGGATTTAATTTTTTATAATTTATAATTTTTTCAAGAAATTGCTTTTTGCCTATTGCTTTTTGTCTATTGCCCACTGCCAATTGCCTATTATCTTCATTCAGCTCACTACTAAACTTATTATCATTCATTTTATTTCACCTCCGGCTGCCAGTTACCAAAAATATTTTTTAAGGTATATTTTTCAGCCTCTTTAGAAGTCACCTGCTTCGACCATTTTACTCTCGCCTCTGGATTTGCACCTGGACCGTAAGATTTATATTTAGAGTACCTGGCTGTTTTTTCCCTTTCAGGGTCTCTCCAATTGTTCCAGCCAGCAGATATAATCTGAGGTCCTAAATAACAATTTAAGTATGCTACAGCAGCATGTGGTCTCCAGGGTCGTCCTAAGTATACCTTTTTTAACCCGGAATCTGCAATAAGTTTACAGTTTAAAAAGACATAGCCGAATTTTTGATTTGGGGAAGTTGAAGCAGCAGTTTCGAAAGAATTCTTTTTACTTTTTATTAAACAGTTCTTAAAAACAGCAGTTGCATCTCCAAAGATATAATCAGTAGTACCCTCTATATAACAATCGACATAATATTGTCTGCTAGAATCATTTGCAGCATAAAGAGTATCTTGATTTCCAATAATCCTACAATTTTTAATTATGCACCTATCGGCTTCAACTGCAAGAGCCAAAGCCTGACCAACTCTGCCGGCAGAATTTTCGAATGTTATATTTTCTGCAGTAAAATCATTTCCTTGAACAAGTACTGTATATGAAGTAAAAGTATTTATATCACCTTTCCCATGATAATCTCCATAAGTAATAATTGTACTGTCTTTACTTTGCCCAATTAAAGTAATTTTGGTTTTCCAGGAAGGTATTACAACCTTTTCGTTATAAATCCCATTCTTCACAAAAATTGTTACTCTTTTTTGAGCAACATCGGGAGTTGCATTTATTGCAGCCTGAATTGTTGTATAATCCCCTGAGCCATCTTTGGCAACCACGAAATAATATTTATTTACACTTTGATAAAGAGTATTTGAATCCGCTAATAGAGTTCTGTCGCTAGACAAAATAGAAAGACATATTAAGACAAATACGAATAGAAATAATTTATTTTTCATACTATATGAATTAGTAATTTTAAGAGATTAAATTATTCTTAACAAAAGGAATCACAAAGAAATATTTTTATAATTACATCAATTTCTCAAGTATGCACAAGAATATTTATTCTCACATATATTAGCAGCCAATTCTAAATTTTAGATAGAGAGTACTTCCTGAAATCCATATTCCTATGGATCTTTATATCAAGATGCTTTCCAAAATTTCTGAAAACATATTTAACCTAATACACGTTCTCTTAAAAACTTATTTTAATTGGTTCACTTAAAGTTTTGATTGTGTTGTTTAGGTAAACTTTGAATTCATTTATATTTTTTATTCCACCGGGCTCTTTATCCCAAGCAGCAGCAAAATAATAAACTAATCTGCCATTCATTGGATTTAAAACTACGATATGACTTAGACTATCTTCAGTGATTTTGTCCAGATCTTTTAATTTATAAAACAGAACAATACCAAGATTATCATTATCACCTGCAAGGCTTTGTTTGCCGTACAGGCCAATGTAACCCCACTTAATTTTTTTGTCATTTGATTTAATAAATTTACAATTCTCATGCTTTGCAAACCCGGTACATAAAATAGATTTCTTACCTTTAATATTTAATTTTACTTTAGTCAGCCTGCTGCCTGCATTGATCGATAGGTTGGAGATTAGATTGAATTTTTCATTCCCTACTTTCCAGCCTAAATACTTTGTTAAAACATCAGCCTGAATAGGACCATCTGCATTTATTTTACATTCTTCTTTTTCGAGCTTACTTAAAGTATTCACTTTATTATCATACCACATTGCAATTGAGCCGATACCAAGCGACTCACCTACTTTGAAAATATCCATTCCCCAGGGCAGCATTTTAGTATAAGATTCTGCGCTATTAGATATTAAGTCGTGAACACCCATTTTTTGAAGCACCATTTCATGAGTTTTTTTCCCGGTTATATCGTTCCTGTTTCTAGAATCAAGATAAAATCTATAAGCAATTAAATCTGACTCCCAACTAGGCCCTTCAATCCTATAAAGCGCATCATGAGCAAAATGATCTTTTGGGACAACTGTTGAATCAATATCAACAAACCTGCCGCCAGTATAATAACCTTTTATTTTTTTATAATCCGTTTTTATTCCTAACACTGCCTGTGCTCTTTGTTTATAATGTCTTTTAATATTACCGTTCTTGGAATAATGAATAACAAAATCTTTTTTTTCATTGGGATTAAAAGAAGTGATAAACAATATTTTAGATTGCGAACCTTCACCGGATGCAGGTATAAATTGGCTGGGTACTTCAATTTTTCCTGAGGAAACAAAAAAATCTTTGTAGTTAAATTGAGAATATTTCTCTTTTATTTTTTTCAAATTAATGGAAATTACAACATCCTTTCTTTCTAATTTTGTATTATTTGTAGCTGTTACCTTAAAAGAATATTTATAATCATTTGATTTATCAGATTTATTCTGTTTGATTGAAAATCCGAAGAGTAATGCAATACCCATAATAAAAAGAAGTAATTTAAATGAAATCTTTTTCTTCATTTTTATTTCCAAATTTATTTAACATTTTTTTATGATTTAAAAATCAAAATTCTCCGAAGGATATGGAGTCTTTTATCCAAAATTGAACGGAAGTAAGAAAAATAGATAAATACTTAATCGATAACTTTATCGTTTAATAAGTTAAATATTTTTATTTGTCTTGTCAAGTTAAATTGATTCATAAACTATAAATTGTAGTTAGTTTGGTAATAAATCTATACACATTGGACCATAAATAAAGTGACCGAAAAAGATTTGTAAAAATGTCGTTGGGTAATAATATAGGTAACCAAGAATTATAAAGGTTATCTATGAGAAATTCAGCCCGAATAATTTCTTATAGGTAAATGAAGTAATATTACTTTTTAGATAAAAAGATTTCAAATTAGATCTTATGTATTTTGGGATTTGTACCCCTGTCATTTGGCTCCAGATATTGCCCGCTCATAGGTTCAAATCTGGATTAGGATTCAATCCAATTCTGATTAGAAAATCAGTTTGGGAAAATTTTTTGGGGGGAATATTTTAAATTCCATTAATTAGCGAATAACTCAAAGAACTTTTTTACAAAACCTATTGTTTGGAAATTATTTTATCTAATTGGCTCTTTACTTTCCTGTCAGGCTTTGGCGGATTAAAGAGATTATTCTGTTTTTAACAGACTAATTATTAATGACTTTTATTGTTTGATTTTGCTTATAAAGCTTAACTAGTTTTAAGATCAATTTTAAGTCCAAACTTTTATTATTGTTAATTGCATCCTTTATATAAGGATAAATTTTATCAGCAAAATTGAATATTGAATATAAATATCTATCTTTCTTCTTCATCTTGTTCGCTTCAATTTTTAGACTATATTTTTTACCTAAAAATATTTTATAATAGTACGCAGGGAATAACGTATAATCAAGCGATTCATGTAAAATAGTTTTATCGTGATTATCCCGAATGCCTTGTTGCTCAGCTATCTTAAAAAGCAACTTATTTAAGGAGTCACTAAAAAAATGGGTAATTTCGTGAAGCATAATCATAATATTCTCATCAACCGATATATTATTTCCATTACGAATAAATATTCCCGAATTTGCTCCTCCATCTGAATTATTCGGAGTAGGATTGAATAGTAAACAAACTTTAAAACTATCTGGTGGTCCCTTTACATTGTAAAGTCTAATAATCTTTGTCAGCAATTCAGAAACATTTAATTCTCTTAACCTGCTTTCAATTTTTTCCTTTTGTTCAGGTAAATAATTATTTTTATCCCATAAAGAATCGAAATTATTTTTAAAAGCATATAAAGTTTTTTTTATTATTTTAATTTCAGCCGAATTCACTTTTGATGAAAGGCAAAATATTGCAGTATCAAGGTCACTATTTTCTAAGAAGCAAGCCTCAAACTTTCCCCAACCATATTTCTGTCTGATTTTAGAGTATTTTGATAATAAAGAAGATTGGTTCTTTGTTATCGTATAATTTTTTGACCAATATTTAAATGTGTTTTCATCACAATATTCTGACCATTTAGATAAATTGTCCACCATTGTAAATAAGCTTGCTGGATAATTAACTTTTAGACTTATTATAAAAGTCTTAATCTTGGGTGAATTGTTTTGAGGCTTTATATAATTAAGATAGAATATCGCAATCAAAATGCAAAATAAAATAAAATGTCTATTTAATTTTATTGGAAATTTCATTTACATACCTTAATAGTATAATTAATTAGACCGAAAGCACTGCTAATTAAATGGCATGTTATCCCGCTTTAATTGCAACCTAACAAATTTCAAACTTTATCATATAAACCAAATTAATAGTTTTATGTGTATGTCTTAATTTGTTTATCATATCCCCATCTTGAATATCGTGGCTAATTATGTGTGGAATAACTTAATAATATTTTTGTTTAAATACATAAAATTATTTTTCTCAATTGACTTTCTATATAATCGGTTAATCCTATTGTTATAAGTGAATTTAAAATTGTTTTAATTTTGATATCCATAATCGGTTATGTATAATAACACTAACTATAGGGAAATCTCCCATCTACAAGCACAAAGTTGATGAGAGATAAAATTCCCATATTTGCTACGAATCCCAACATTACTTTTTCAAGATGTTTTGTTCGGCTTTTTCTTTTTTAGCTGTAGTACTAGTTTACCCCCACCGTATAATCACATCCATATAAATAATTTGAACAACCATAAAATTGTCCATAAGGACCATTCCTTAAAACGAGATCCGCTGTTAAACAACGCGGGCATTTTCTAATCCCTACTTGATTGTTCCCCAATTCCAATTCTTTAATAAATTTTGATTTGTAGGAACTGTCTGCAATGAAATAAACTTTTTCTTTTGCTCGTGTCATAGCGACATAAAACAATCGCCTTTCTTCACCATTTTCGTACTGGTCGGCCTCACTCAAGAGAAGATTTAGAACTAAATCATCTGATATTTCGGATGGGAAACCGTGCTTGCCAGAATTACAATTTATAATTATTACTATGTCAGCTTCAAGTCCTTTTGCTTTGTGAACAGTAAGGAATTGAGTAATTAATTTTTTTACTGTACCGTCTTCCAGTTTTACTCGGTATGAAATAAGTCCTTCTTGATTGTCAATCTGAAAAATGTTGTTTTCGTTTTTTATTCTGTCAATGTCAAAGTTATATCTACCGAGAATAAAAATTTTCTTGTTCTCAATGTTATTTACTAAAATTAGTTCATTAAAAATTTCCTTCAAGGTATTTGTATCATCTTGGTTATCGGAAATTGAATACATAATTTTATAATTGGTGCTGTTGATGTTATTAGTTCCCCGTAATTCTTTCCTTGCTTGGTTTGGATTTTTGAGAATGAATTCGCTTGATAAATTTATTAGCGGATTATGAAAGCGATAAGTAGTTTCAATTTTTGATTTAACAGTATAACCAAAATAATTCTCAAACTCCTTGAATAAAGCAATATCGCTACCGCTAAATCTGTAAATTGATTGCCAGTCATCACCAACACAAAAAAGTTTACAGGCGGGATTATTTTCTTTGATTGCTTTTACAAGTTTGTATCTGCCTATAGAAATGTCTTGAAATTCATCAATGATAACATATTTAAACTGCCTCTTGTAATTTCCATTTGATAAATATGTTGTCGCTTTGTTTATCATATCGCTAAAATCAATTTCATTTTTCTCTACTAAATAATTCTCATACCTTTCAAAAATTGGCTTAATGATTTCAATAAAAAGATTGTTCCGCTGTCTGTGAAAATTATCTGCTGTTACTGAGTTACTTTTGATTATATCAGCAATTGTGAAGTTATTGGACTTCATCAAAGTGATGAATGTCTGAAATAAAGATATAAAACTATTTACTTCAACCTCAGCTGCATTCTTAATTATTTCCCAAATCTGTTGAGGAGTTATTGGTATTAAAGTTATTCCCGCATTGATCAATTTTTCAGAAAGATTTTCAAAAAGTGTGCCCTCTGCCATTTCATAACTGAAAGTTTCAATCAATACTGTTCCATTTTGCTGATGTAAATTTCTTGCCCAGTTAATTTTATTGTTGTATGCAGTCTTTGCTTGATTATATGTCTGCCCACCTTTGGCAAACCATATAGGGACATCACCATTACGTGATATTCCAAAATGTTCTAAGTAAATTCTTCTGCCATTTTGATAAATTGAAAAGTCGGGTTTGTATTGCCTATGCTGCATATCAGCAGTATTTACTTCGTAAGGTTCTTCATAATTATAAGTAATAGAGTTAAATAAAAGGAAATTTGCAATTTTGCATTCTTCAATACTTTTAACAACTTCCATTTTGAAAGTCATTTGATTATTAACTGGAACTGCTATTTGTTTATAAGTTCGGAAATTCTGGTCTTTTATGTATTGAATGTAGTCACCTTGATTTTCAAACTCAAATTGTGTTTTGGCTGGCTTTAAAAAATCGGTAAAGTATTTGGTAACTTTTCGTAAATAATTTTCATTCTGAATTAACTCATTGAAATATCTTTTTAGTAATGGTTTAAACTGATTTTCGTCGAAAATACTCGGCTGTTGATCCTCAACTTCTGCAATAATGTCCTTTCCGAATTTGTGAAAGGTTTTTGCTTCTATGCCTTCAATTTGTATTCTATCTCTTAAGTCTTGTGCTGATTTATTAGTGAAAGATATCAATAGTATTTCGTTTGGTTTTGTTTTATAGCGGTCAATTACATAACTGACTTTTCCTATCGTAGTAGTTGTTTTACCAGAGCCAGCACCCGCAATAATTATATTATTGTCCTCGTCAGTTACAATTGCAGTCCTTTGTTGATTATCAAGTTTTCGCCCCTCAATATTATTAAAAAAAAGATTGTAATTTTTTAATTCTTCTTTTACAAAACTCATGTTGCGTTCAGTTCTTATAATTTCGGATGAAGAAAAATAGTATAGAAAGGTTTTTATCGTTTTTACTTCATCATTTTGAAGTTTAATGTTTTCAAACGATTTTCCTTTTATTTCATTGTAAAGAGATGTATTACGTGTTTCCCAAATTGTTAGCAAGTAATTGGTAAAGTAACCGTTTGTAAAATCAAGATATGTTGAAAACTGTTTTACTGCTTTTGAAATGAAGTCAAGTTTAGATCTAAATAAATCAAATAGTTTTTGGCGCTCTTCCTCCTTTTTCCTTTTATGTTGCCTGTACCATTTTTGGTATATAAACGCCACTATTGCCAGGACGATTATTATTAAAATTGGCAATAACTCGTTTTCCATTTATAACCATCCTTTAAAAGTTGACGACATCACTTTAAGTATGCTAATAACGTTAATAGATATTCCATAGTTCTTATTAAATTTGGTTTGTCCCCATAGGTGTCTTAATGTAGTTACAATTTTCCAGCCCCTAGATATCGTGGTTAATTATGTTTGTTTTAACTTAATAATATTTTTGGTTAAATGCATAAAAATCTATTAAAATTATTTTACTGAATTCTTAAGTTAAAGTCCTTAGCAATCTGCTAAGGACTTGCCAATACCTTGCGATCAAAATAAAACTCAAATGCTCTTCGAATTCTTTTTATCATTTCTTTTACTGTAGTATAACTTAGATTAAGCAGCTCTGATATCTTCAATGCTTTATACCCAGCCATCAGCAATTCTAGAATTCTCCGTTCACTCTTTGTTAACTTTTTCTGCCATTCTTTGAAGTCAATCTGAAAACTTACTAATTCTTCAACCGCTTCTTTTCCTCTTGGCTTTGAGGTCATCCAATCATCGTATGCAACAACTTCAGTATCAACATCGGGTCTTCTTCTGTAGAAGGACAGTGCATCAAGTGTTGATGTTCCGCCGTATCCTTGCTTGCAGAAAGATCTTTGATCAACTTCCTTGGCTCTCTGAGTGACAAAGCATTTGTAATTTCGTTTTTTGATTTCTTTTCCGGCAGCAGTATCGTTCCGGAATTTCTCGTAGGACTGGCAAACAAGCTCTTGAATCTTATCTTGTCTTCTTGAGTCATAACGAAGGACAGACCAGTAAGCTTGTTCTTTTATAATTGGGTAGAGTTCTTCCCAAGACATACATTAGATATCCTCCAATTAGTTTAACAATTTATTTGATCGCAGTGGGTCGGTTGGTTGTGTAGAAGGTGTAGGTATATTCTAACTACAGATTTCTTATACCATATTTCCGTGAATAACTAAAGGAGGTTTACCGAATTTATTAAATCATCAGATCTCAAATGTGCATAAATTTCAGTAGTTTTTATATCTGAATGCCCAAGGAGCTTGGATACCAGATAAATAGAAACTCCGCTTTGTACAAGCCATGAAGCAAATGTATGTCGCAAGGAATGGAAGTTCAGTTTAGGATTGACATTAGATAGTTTAACATATCTTCTCATATTATTCTGAACATATTTCCATCTGTTTGTTATTTTTGGAAATTCGAAAAGGTAATCATCACTAGTCTTATTTTTCTTTTTAAGACTGACTATACTTTGAATTGCATGATCATTTAACGGCACGACTCTTACTCTTTTCCCCTTCGTAATATGCTGCTGATTATCGAGAATAATATACTTTTGATCTAAATTTACTTGATACCATTTTAGTTTGAGTAACTCCATCTGTCTAAGTCCGGTATTAACTGCAACGTTAACAAGGGCTAGAAATTCTTTATTGTCTATTACCTTTTTAAGTTTCTTAAATTCCTCTTTACTAAAGTAAATGGGTAGTTTTTGGGGTGGTTAGGGTCTTTTAACATTCTTACAAGGATTAAATAATAAATAACCTTGTTCAATCCCCCAATTAAAACAACTGGAGAGATTTATTATGTCCTTCCTAGCTTGATAAATTGATGAATTATTTAACCTCCAATCGATATAATTCAAAATCATTTTTTCATTTATACTTTCAAGCTGAGTATCACCTATATAATTTTGAAAATACTTAAATGTTGTTTTAAAGGTCTTGGTAGTTTTTTCTGTGTGGACGAACTCTGAGTGTTTAAGAAATTGAAATCGAAATGATTTTAAGGTTATGGGTATTACTTCATGTTTTCTTCTTAGGTCTAACTCCTTCGAAAAGTTGGATAAAAAAGTAAGTGCTTCTGTTTTTTTCTTTGACTTGGTTGAAACTGCTTTTCTTAATCCCTCTTGATCATGATAAAA
The DNA here is from genome assembly GCA_963751355.1 of uncultured Ignavibacteriales bacterium. Lineage (GTDB taxonomy): Bacteria > Bacteroidota > Ignavibacteria > Ignavibacteriales > Ignavibacteriaceae > CAVVVS01. The sequence continues at coordinate 47,708 of CAVVVS010000041.1, forward strand.
GATATAATAGATTCCGTTAGGGCGTTTCGATAAAAACATTTTTACTCCTTTCTGAATCCATTGAAGTGCGTCATAAACAGCTGCACACTAAACTGCACACTGTAATAAGCTATTTGTATTCAAAAAGGTGTATTTGAGGTAGGTAAAAGATTTGAAAATACTGCGTTTTCTAATACTTTTTTGCAGCATATTAGTGGAGGTGGCGGGAGTCACCGATTTACATTTAACCTATTATACTATAATAAATTAGGCAAAAGCATGCAATACTTCACACACTATTCACACATAAATTATAACTAACTTTTATCTAATTAAATAGAATATGGATGTAACACAAATTGGCTGACATTTTGAGGTTACTCGTAGCTAAGGATAAAAAGGAAGTGATTGTATAGCCATTTCCCTAATTTTCAAAATGAATCTCAACTATATGGATGAATATTAGAAAAAGTGGTTTAATAATAGTGAGTAAATTGTAACATAAATTCCGTTTAAAAAATTATTGTCTCCATTACCAACAAAATTAATCGTACATAATACTAAAAAAGTGTTCAATAATAGCTGCAAAAGATTTTTTTACTATAAAAATATTTCTTTAGATTATTAAATATTTCAATCATCTTACGTTTTAGCTTTTTTCAAATATCTTAGCAATATTATGACTGAATTAATTTCACCTGGCTCGTACTGTCATTTTCCTATATTATATATTCGATTCATAAACCTGATAATTTGTCTCCAGAGATATAAAAATAAAATTCCAACTAATCTTTCTTTTTAATTTAAATTTTGTTTTAGGAGCCTTTGTTCATAGAATTAAAATTGATTCAGAAAATATGTCAATTGGATAGGAAAAATTTACTTAAATTAAATTGATTCCAAAATCAAGAGCGGTTTTTTAAAATGGTTTTCTCATACTCCTGAATAACTTCAATATAATCTTCACCAACTGGTACATCATTTAACAAACAATAATAATCATAAACACTGCCGAATGGTTTTGTCTTCATTATTTCAAAAAGCGCCAGTCTCTCAAAATAATTTCCAGACTCTTCATACTCCTTAAGCTTGTCTATTGGTTCAAGCAATGCAAACAGAAAAGCTAATTGAGCGGCTCTTGTACCTATAACATAAGCGCCGATTCTATTTATACTACCATCAAAAAAATCCAGTCCGATATTTACTCGTTCCAGAACTTTTGAGCGAATTATTTCCTGTGCTATAAGTTGAATCTCATCATTAAAAATTACAACATGATCACTATCCCATCTAACTCCACGGCTTATATGAAGAAGTAATTCATCTATAAATTGCAGAACGGAAGAAATTTTATCACCTATTTGTTCCGTGGGATGAAAATGACCGGTATCCAAACAAATCAGTTTGTTATTCTTGATAGCGTAGCCCATATAAAATTCATGTGAACCCACTACCATCGATTCCGAACCAATGCCGAATAATTTACTTTCAACAGAATCCTTTAGATATTGTTTTGGATAATCAATTTTAAATATTTCATCTAGGGATTTTTTTAATATTGTACGATGGACATCCCGGTCAACTGGAATATCTTTTGAACCGTCTGGGATCCATATATTATTTACGCAAGGAGTATCTAACTGTTTGCCTATCTCTGCAGCAATCATTCTTGATCGTTTTACATGCTCAATCCAAAACTTGCGGTAAGTTTCATTTTTACTTGAAAGAGTAAATCCGTCATCAGCATAAGGATGCGAAAAACATGTCGGATTAAAATCCAGCCCAATACCTAGTTTTTTAGCCCAATCAATCCAGCTCTGAAAATGTTTTACTTCTATTTGGTCACGGTCAACTTTTTCACCCTGGAAATCACCGTATATAGAATGCAGATTAAGTCGCTGCCTGCCAGGCAACAGACTCATAACCTTTTCAATATCCTCTCTTACTTGTTGAATAGTTTTAGCTTTGCCGCGATAATTCCCGGTAACATGAATACCGCCTCCTTCCAATTCGGCATCTGGAGTTTCAAATCCGCCGACATCGTCTGCCTGCCAGCAGTGCAAACTTATTTTAACCTGATCTAATTTTTGCAAAGCTTTATCTGTATCAACCCCTAATTCAGCATATTCTCTTTTTGCATGCTGATATGCCTCTTCAATATTTTTTTTGTTTTTCATAATAAAGATAATTTTTATGAATAATTACTTAACTTATAAACATTCAAGACAATATCTTTTCTAAAAATTCTATGGGATGATAAACCACTATACCCAATTGGTCCGCAATCTGCTCACGGCATGATGTTCCGCTCGCTAAAATTATTTTTTGCTTACCAGTTGATTCCGATTTTCCTATTTGTTTTACCAATTCTTGTCCTATATTCTTGCTTATATCATAATATTCTTTTTTATAACCAAAACTGCCTGCCATTCCGCAGCATTCTACATCAGATACATCTACTGAAAATCCAATTCGTATAAAAAATTCTACGGCAGCATTTCCTGCACCAATTGTTTTTATCTGACAGTGCGGATGATAAAAAATGTAATTTGTAGATGCACTAGAATTGTCTATTTTCATATCTAATTCAAGTTCATTGTTGGAAATTAATTTATTCAGATACTCTATAGGATCATAAGTATGTTTCGCAAATTTATTGAACAAATTATCATTATTGATTAATTTTTTATAATCATATCTAAACAACGCTAATACACTCGGCTCTGCAACAATAATATCAAGGCCTCCGTCAATAAATTGTTCAAGATAAGCGGATAGTTTGACTGCTTCATTCTTTGCTTGTTCAATTAGACCCTGCGATTGTGAAGCTCTTCCCTCTGCAAAGGTCTTACTAATTGAAACGGGGATTCCCAATTTATCAAATACCCTGACAGAAGCCATTCCAATTTGCGGATTATTATAATTGGTATACACATCTGAAAACAATACCACTTTGCAAGCTTTCCCCTTTTTGTTATTATTCTCAGAATATTTTTCGAATTGTTTTATTAAGGTTTGCCGGGGAAATCTTGGTATTGAGCGACGTTTATCTACTCCCAAAGTTTTTTCCATAAGTAACCTACTTATAGAAAGACTGTTTACCCAGTTAGAAATATTTGGAAAAATTGATGCATAACTTGCTAGCATAGAAAATTTTCCAAAAAACATTTTTTGCAAAGATACTTTACCAGTAGATTTTATCAGCCGATTCTTAATTTCAGTGTTCAACCATGGTATATCGATACGAACAGGACAATTGGGAACACATCTTAAACAGCCGCTACATAATTCTGCAAATCTTCCTTTTTCTAAATTACTTGTTCCTACCGTCCAAGCAGCGCCTATACCACCAGTATAACATTCACCTCCAAAGGCATGTCCGCCGACAGTTTGGAAATTTGCACACGAATTCATACATGCACTGCATCTTATACAGTAAAGAGCTTCTTTTAAAGTATTATCTCCCCTCATTCTCATTCGCCCGTTGTCAATAAGAACAAGATAAAATTCCCTTTTCTTATCGTCCCTTCCATTTAAATTAAGAATTGGTAAATCTAAAGGGGGTTCCAATATATTTGTATATGATGTAAGAGCCTGACCTGTACCGCTGGCAGCTAACAATTCTATAAATACGCCAAAATCTTTTCTGCTCGAAATTATTTTTTCTATGCCGCAAATTGCTATATGAATAGCCGGAAGCTGTGTTGTAAGTCTTATGTTTCCTTCGCTTTCTACTAATAATATAGTTCCATCTTCCGCCGAGACTAAATTAACTCCGCTTATTCCGATGTCTGCCGAAAGAAATTTATTTCTTAATATATCTCTTGCAAACTGCGTAAGTTCCTCACCGGTTTCAAGCGTCTTATCTGTATCAAAATTTCTTTTAAATAGTTCCGAGATGCTTTCCCTGCTTCTGTGAATTGCAGGTGCAACGATATGCGACGGCTGTTCTTTTGAAACTTGTAAAATAAATTCTGCTAAATCAGTTTCAGCTACTTCAATACCAGCATTTTCCAAAACAGGATTTAAACCTATTTCTTCCGAAGTAATAGACTTTGACTTTACAATTAATTTTGCCTTATGGCTCAAGCAAGTATTTTTAATAAAATTTGTAGCATCCTCTTTTGTTTTAGCGTAATAGACTTTCCCTCCGCGTGCTTCTATTGTTTCGGTTAATTTTTTAATTAATAATGTTAAATTTTCAATTGCCTTTTCTTTAATTGTACGGACACTGTCTTTTAATTCCTCATAATCTCTGTAATTTTTTGTAGTTTTATATTTATTGGAATTGAATGTTTGGGTATTATGACGAAGCGCATTGTTTTCAACGTCAAGTGCAATCGATATTGATTTATATAGTGAATTTTCTTTAGAAGATTTATTTGCAACCTCTCTCGGATGGATTTTATTTTTATTTGTAATGTCCATAGAATTACTCTAGTACAATTATATGAATTTTCCCGGTCCGTGAACACCTCTTACCAAAGGACCCATATCTGCTGTTGCACTAGGACCGGTTATTATTGAAAAACTTTGAGATAACCCTTTACCGTCTAAATACTTTTCCGAAAAAACATCACGCGGTCTTGGAATAATAGTATTACCATCAACCACAACTATATGTTTTCTTGTAAGCATACTAGCCGCACTAGTTAGATTATTCGCAACAGGAACACACACTGAACCTGTGGAAGCAATTCCGCAAAATGCATCCGTAACACCGACTTTTATATTTCTTAATTGTTCTTTGCTTGGCTTAGTAACTACATTATCGTTTCGTCTAAATTCTGCAAACAGATCAGGATTCAAATAATTAGGTTCAGCTAAAAGTGTGGTTTCGTTTTCTGCAGCTATTACCAAGGCACGTGTTAAAGAGTCAATGTTTTTAGCAATAACCTCCACAGATGCCGTAAGAGCCTCAGCGGCTTCAATGAAACGGTTTATAATATCTGAATGACTTTGAATTTGCATTAAAAATTTTCTGTTTATAATTTTAAAATATTTTTAAATTTATTCTCATTATCATTGAAATATTGAATATTTTTTGGCGTATATGTTTTTAATTCAAACGAGTTCGAAACTATACTTCTCCATTTGCTAATATTTTTTACTTTACCTGTAGCAATTGCTTGCGTTCCAATATTACCGGTTATAGTTCCTTCCTTCGGTCCTGCTATAACATTACAACCGGTTGCATCTGCAGTAAATTGTGTAAGCAATTCATTTTGTATACCTCCGCCAATAACATGCAGATAATTTATTTTTTGTCCGGTTACTTCTTTAATTTGTTTAAGTGTTTCCCTATAATAAAATGCTAAACTTTCAATTATAACTTCAATTATAAATCCCGCATCATTTTTAAAATTCTGTTTAGTTTCTTGTAAATAGTTTAATATTTTTTTCGGCATTTCCCCGGCTTTTAAAAATCTGGGATCATCTAAATTTAACCAGGCATTTGCAAATCCATTTCTTTCTGCTTTTAAAACCAGCTCTGAATAACTATAATTATGTGATTTTTCCTCCCAATACCTTTTGCATTCCTGAATAGGCCATAACCCAATTATATTTTTTAGGAACCTTATGGTATTTTCTATACCCCCTTCATTTGTAAAATTATAATTCATCGCCTCCGGTGAAATTAAAGGCTGCTTTAATTCCACTCCCATTAGCGACCATGTTCCCGAGCTTAGATAAGACCAATTATCTTCAAATTTAACCGGTACCGAAGCAACCGCAGAAGCTGTATCATGACTCGTACTAGCTATTACAGGAATATTTGAACTTAATCCTGTTTCCTTTGCAATTGACGGTAAAAGATTACCTAATATGGTTCCGGGTTCAACTATTTCCGGAAATATTTTTCTGTCTAAACCGAATGAGTCAATTAATTGATTAGACCATTTTCTTTTATACGGATCGACAAGACTGGTAGTAGAAGCATTTGTAAATTCTGTTTTCGTTATACCGGAAAGTAAAAAATTAAGATAATCCGGAATCAAAAGAAATTTATCCGCTTTACTTAATCTTTCCCGATTTTCTGCCAATAATTGATACAGTGTATTGAATTGGGCAAATTGAATTCCGGTCATTTTATAAATAACATCTTTGGGAATTACCTTAAAAGCTTGTTCCATTATGTTATCAGTTCGGTTATCACGGTAATGATATGGCTCCCCAAGCATTCGACCGGATTTATCAATTAATACATAATCAACAGCCCATGTGTCAATTCCAATACCTGCGAATTCACTCCCAAAATTTTCTGCCGCTTTTTTTAATCCGGTTATTAACTCCAAAAATATTGCTGAAATATTCCAGTGAAATCCACTTTCATTTATAATATTATGAGTTGTAAAACGATGAACTTCACTTAACTTGACCTGTTCATCGTTCAATTCGGCAACTACACAAAGTCCGCTTTCGGCACCAAGATCAAAGCCTATAAATTTTTTTTCAATCAATATATTATGTTTCTTTCTTAATTTTAATTTCTTTTAAATTACCTTAAAAATGCTTCCTTCAAACCTCCGTCAACAGGAATTATATGTCCTGTAGTTCGATTGGATTTTTCGGAAATTAAATAATATCCGGCTTCAACAATATCTTTAGGTCTTACATCTTTATTAAGTAATGTCCTCTTGGCATAAAAACCGGCTAATTTGTTTCGCAGAATTTCAGTTTTTTCATCCTCGCTAAATTGAATTCCGTATTTTTCTAAACTGTTTATCACTCTGTCACGAGGAAACATTGTACTACCTTCAACAACCGTAGCCGGGCTAACTCCGTTTAACCTTATTTTAGATGAATAACGAATTGCAAGTTCTCTTATAAGATGATTTAAAGCCGCTTTACTTACATCATAAGGTTCGCTTCCAATCTTTGATACAACTGCATTAGCGGAACTCGTTAACAGCACAGTTCCTTTTGTATCCTGATTATCTATTATTTTAACAAATTCTTCTGTCAAAATATTATTGCTTGTCACATTAATATTAAATGTCTTGGCCCATGTTTCATCGTAATAAGTTTTCCCATCTTTGTCGGCAGGAATAAAAACAGCGGCAGTATTAATTAATATATCCAGCCCGCCAAATTTTAAAATGATCTTATTGTACGCATCAATAACAGATTGTCTATCGGTAATATCCATTTTAATAGCAAGACATGTTTCATTACCGAATTTGGTATTTATTTGCGAAGCAGTTTCCTCCGCAGCATCACTATCTAAATCCGCAACTGCAACATGAGCACCTTCTTCTACTAACTTAAGACAAAATTCCCTACCAATTCCATTTCCTCCGCCTGCAACAATTGCAATTTTTCTGGCAAATTCTTTTTCTTTCGGCTGCCTTTTAATTTTTGCTTCTTCCAGGGCCCAGTATTCAATCCGAAATGCTTCTTTGGGAGATAATGATACATAATTATTTTGAACTCTGTTAGAATCTATGTCGTCATCAATTTTACCGGTTCCCATGGATGTTGCACCTTCCATCACATGAATTGCATTAACGTAAAATTCTCCGGTAATCCTGGCTTCTTTTTTATTTTTTCCGAAACTAAACATTCCCACTCCGGGTAGTAAAACGACGGTCGGTTTTGTTCCTCTCATCGCCGGAGAGTCAGATTCCTTATTACTTTCATAATAACTTTTATAATCTTCCGCATATTTATTAAATGTATCAGCTACACGTTCCCTGAGAGAAGAGATATCATCTTTCTGTGGATTCCAGTTTATATACATTGGTCTGACCTTAGTACGTATAAAGTGATCGGGACAGCTAGTTCCCATAAATGCCATCTTCTCGCCGTCAATACTGTTTACAAATCTTAAAACTTCGGGTAAATCAACATAATTTCCGATTACGGATTTCTCTTTGCCAATTCCACCCCTTATTAAAGGTAAAATCTCCTCTGCAATTCTTCCCTTATTGTCGAGAGTTTGATATTTTAGCCCTCCAAATATTTTTTCACCTTTATTGTTAATCCTTGAAATAACAAATTCACCCATGCTATCAATTATTTCTAAAGTTAAACGATAGCATTCATAATGACCGTTTGCCCAATTTATTAAACCATGAGAACCAAGAATCACTCCTTCTGCAGTAGGATTTTTATCAATCGCTTCCTTAAGCATAGTTCCAAGTTGATACCCCGGTCTTTGCCACGGAAGCCAAACTAAGTTATAACCATATTCTTCATTAAATTCTTTTAATAATTGCCTTCCGTTTGCCGAAGCAGCTAACGCAATTGCCCAGTCGGGATGCATGTGATCTACATTTTTGTAAGGTATTAATCCGTGAAGCGGAGTATCTATAGATGCCGGTCTGGGATTTAAACTAAACGTACACATCGGATAATATCCTAACATCTCATCTTCAAATTTTTCTCCTCTGTATTTTTTGCCGATCGATAAAAATTTATCCATATACAATGTTGCAAATCCGTCCCTTTTTATAGAACCCAGATCTCCACCGCTTCCTTTTACCCATAGGACTTCTACTTCTTGTTCAACAAGCGGATCATCCATCATTATTTTGGAAGAAGTATTACCGCCGCCGAAATTAGTTATACGCAGATCCGAACCGAGCAAGTTAGAACGATAACGTAATTTTTCCGGTTCATCTAATTTTTTTTCATATTCGTGATCCCATTTATCTTCCAAATAAATTAGTTTACTTTTTTTCATATTTTTATACCTCTTATAATTTTATTTATTATTATATCTACTGAACTTCATACAATGATACTATTCATTCAGCCAATTCTCTTTTGATTCTAATTTGCTCATATCATATTTTTTTGCAGTAATTTTCACAGATTGTTCATATAATTTATTTAAGTCTGGCAACTTCAATTTAGAACCTTTACGTAGGAAAACCGGAGTTTGATATGCAGGTGCATTTACTTCAATATACTGACCTCCTTTATACTCTTTTTTGTTCCAAAGATCAATCCAAGTTTCACCAGCAGGCAGATAAACCGATTGCTTTGTTTTTCCCTCTTGCCAAATAATAGAGACTAACAGGTCGTCTCCAAATTTATAAGTTGTCCAATCTTTCCAACTCTGTTCTTGATCGGGATATTCAACAAACAAAGGTCTGACAATGGGCATTCCGGTTTTGCTGGCTACTTCTGCAAAGTGATGAATATAATCAACAAGACTCATTCTTAATTTGGCATAAAACCTCCAAACTGCCAGCAGCTCATGATCAAATGAAGGCTTATAATTCATATCCCAAAACACTGTATTGTTTGTGGGTCCAACTTCCATTATTGGAGAAAAGCATTCAAAACCAAGCCAGCGTTTAGTAACCTCGCGATTAATATTTTTCGGATAACCTCCGCAATCCGATGTCCAAACCGGATATCCCATAACTGCACATCTCTGCATGCCGATAACCACTGAACGAAGCCCTTCCGGTGGATTTCCTGTATCACCTGCCCACAGACCACCGTATTTTGCACTACCTGTATATTGTGCTCTAGGGAACAACATAAAATCATTGCCCAAAATAGGTTTTATCGCATTGTAAGTTGCTTTTACATATTGACGTGGATAGTCATTGTAATTTTCCCGATAGCTGGTTCCAATAGATGTTTTTAATTGCAGTGAATCCAAAAGTTTTTCTCCATCTGCACGGTCAAGTTTAAAACCTTTTACCCCCATTTTTGCAAGTTTAGCAGGACCGTTTTCTCCCCACCACTTAACTGCGCTTTTATTAGTGAAATCTATTAATACCTGCCTTGCGTTTTCCCTTCGTCTGCTCACCAAATTATAATTGTGTGATTCCGCATAATCAGCCATTTTACCCATAACGAAAGGAGCTATCCAAAGCATCGTATTAATTCGTTTTGAATCCAACCATTTTATCATATTTTCAAAATTCGGTAATCGATTATAATCAATCTTATAATCGTCGAATCCACTAATTCCAGGCCCCCAAGGTCTATCAATCCAATAAGCTGTACAAGGAATGTCGTATGCATGCATTAAAAGAATTTCTTCAACAACCTCAGAATTATATGGAGCATGCACAATACTACCATCATAGTATTTCTTATTATTTACATGTTCATCACGCCAACGCCACGGTCCAAAAGCCCACTTGGGTGGGACATAAGATGGTCCTGTTTCTAATGCATGATGTTTAATTAGTTCTGCAGGTCCCTTATCCAACATTAAAGAAAATGATAATTCAGGTCCTTCAAATGAAATTTGAACCAAATCTTTTTGCTCCTTACAAAAATCTATTACTCCGGGCCAGGTACCATGAACATAGATTGCATAATTACCGGATGAAATGTAAAATGGAGCATAAGCTGAAACAGTTGACTTTAATTTAACATCAACTTTTTGACCTCGAAGATTTAGAGCTGCGGTAATTCCTTTTTCCCACGATTTATATTGAGTACCATCAACAACCCGCTCAAATATACCGGTAAAATACTCATCGGGATTTACTTTTGTATTTACTAGCCAGGCTGAAGGTTTTAATTGTGTGCCTTCAAGTCTGAATTTAAAATCTAAATCATCATCCTTCTTTTCTGTTTCCAATACTACTGACATATTGCCATTCTGCCATTTATATGATGATTTATTTGTTGATAGTTGTGTTATTTGAGGTTGTCCTTTAACCCAATTAATTTTTCCGTTAAGAATAAATCCTATTCCGCCCAACGTATCACTTGGTGCAATTAAGATATTATTTCCATAAGGATTATGAATTTGAATAGATGCAAAAGAATTATCTCCTCTATTCAAAATTTTAGAATTATCGGGCTGATTGCATGAATTTAATCCAAAAATTATAAGACATGAAAAAAATGCTTGTCTTAATACACTGTAAAAATGGGTCATATTTCTCATTGTTATTAAATCTCCATTAACAATTTCGATTATACGTGTTAAGTTTTTTATATTGATAAATTTCAGCATCAAATTCTTCAACTTTGCAAAAAGTTGTATAACCTAACAATTCTAAGTTGTTTTTTAGCAAGACAGCATGTACCTATTATTTAAAAAGCAAGTCAAATAAAGTATTCAGAATTCTTCAATAACCGGTCTACCTTCCAGCCATGCTATCATATTTATTACAAGATAATTCCAATTTTGGAATCCTTTATTTAATATCGGCTCGCCGGTATCGGGTTCATAATATTCATGAAGAGCGCCATTTTCTTCAAAATCTTTTCCAAAAAGTTTTATTGTTTTCTCTGCCAATGTTTTAGCTTCTTTATTATAGCCGTATTTCAAAAGACCTTCAAAAACCATATAATTCGAAATTCCCCAGATCGGGCCTCTCCAATTAGAAGGATTGGCGCTTGCCTGCACATTGTACATCTTTTCCATTTTTGAAAGTGTCCGTACTCCGTATGGCGAGTTAAAGGTTTTCGGATTTAGATAATGTTCTTTTACCATTCGCTCTGCTTGTTCCGGTGTTGCAATACATGCCCACATTGCCATAAATCCTGACCACACTTCAATTCTTTGAATCAAACAATCGTAATCACGCGGGTAGCCGGCATGAATAATAAATACCTTCCCTAAAGAACTATCGGGTTTGTTGGTCACGGGATGTAAATTAAGATCAACGCTGTAGAAAAATCCGTCGCGTTCATCCCAACAATTTTTTTGGATTGCTGTTTTTAGTTCTTCAGCTGCTGCCGAATATTCTTTTCCGATCTCCGGAAGATTTAACCTGCCAGCAAGATAAACCATTGCCTTGAGTTCTTTGTACATCAAACAATTGAGGTATATCGAACCTGAACTTTTCGGAGGTCTGAAAAATGTACACGGATCATTATCTACACCTATTGCAACATCTGTCTGCCAATAATAAAGTCCCGTAGCTTTATTTCTGTAATGAGCTCTGTAATTATTAACAAATGCCTGCAGGTTATAAAAACTTTCCCGCAGCCATTCAGCATTCCCGCCGTTAAGTTTTGTTATAAATGCCGCGTGCTGAGCCAATACTGGTTTATGCATGTTGACATTGTAAATGTCCTTGGGTCTAATTTTTTGCGGATCGGTATCCTCCCAAATTACGATAGGGATATAACCATCCCAATTGCCGTAATGTAAAAAGTTAAGAACGCATCCTTGCTCGTATGGCAAGGCTTCCTTTTTATCTTTTTCTGTACCGACGTCGGATAATATTTGTCCCAAAGCAACATTACTCAGCCACGAATCCCAGTCCCATAAAACATTATCATATTGATTGCTGCCCGGTGTTAGAAAAGGGTAAACTAATGCGCCTGCCGCTTTTCTGTACATTCCTTTATAGTCTTTATATACGTGTGATTTTATTACCGAAATATAATGCGAAGTAGGATCTATTTGCTGACTGTAAATATTTGTATAAAGAAACAAGGAAACGAATAGTATTAATAATTTCATCACTTAACCTTTAATATATTTTTCTCAACATTATCTCCAAACTGAATTTTATCTTCGGAAGATAATCCGGTTCCTTGAATTTCAATATTATTAGTTTTACTTCCGTTTAATTTCATAAAGAGCGGTAGATTTTTCTTGTAATAAATTTTGCTGAGTAAAACATTCTTCGATTGATTAATATTAAAAACCGGGCTCCCGGATGTATATATTTTGGCATTATTAATCTTTACTCCGTCAACATCAAACATGGAAATTCCTTTTTCAGCAGTCATAACCAAATCTTTCAACTCAATATTTTGCAGAGGCATTTCCGGTAATCCCTGCAAGACCACTGCATCTTTAGCGCCAGTACAGTAAATATTATCCAGATAAAAATTCCTAAAACGCGGAGTAGTTTCATCTGCAACAATTTCTTTTTGATTTTTCGAATGTTCTTCTGCAGATTCTTCTTCTGTAAGAGCTTTCCCTCCGTAATAAAGATTAAAGTTTACCGCAGAAGTGGCAATGTCTTTCATATATATATTACTAATAAAAATATTTTCAACTACTCCGCCTCTGCCACGCGTACTTTTAAATCTTAATCCAACATCCGTACCTATAAAATTGCAGTTATTAACTTTAATATTTTTTACACCACCCGACATTTCACTGCCTATCGTAAATCCGCCGTGACCATGATAAACCACACAACCGGTTATTATTAAATTTTCAACCGGAATACCTCTCTTTCTGCCAAATTCATTTTTGCCCGATTTGACACAGATAGCGTCATCACCTACATCAAAACTGCTATTGTATAAAATAACATTCTTGCACGATTCTATATCAATACCGTCCCCATTTTGTGCATACCAGGGATTGCGAACATTTATATTGCGTATAATTAAATTATTGCACATTAAAGGGTGGATATTCCATGCAGGCGAATTCTGAAAAGTAACTCCGTCAAGCAGAACATTTTTACAGCTAACAAGACTAATCATAACAGGCCTCAAAAAATCGCGGACTGTCATATAATCTTCTTTAGTAAGTTTATCTTTTCGGCTTAATCTTTCCAATTCAGAAGCCCCGTTCATAGCTTGCTCCGAAGGCCACCAGGTATTACCACTTTTGTCAACAACTCCCCCTGAAGAAACTAGCTCATGCCATTTGGAAGCGGTTAACTTAGATCTTTTCACAGGCCGCCACGCCCCTCCGGCTCCGTCAATCACACCTTCACCGGTAATTGCAATATTCTGAAGATTGAGACCATAAATAGGAGAAATGCATCTATACTGTTTCCCGCCTTCGTATGTAGTTTTTATTAAAGGATAATCATCAAAATCCTTTGTGAACTGTAAAAGTGCACCCCTTTTAAGGTGTAAATTAATGTTGCTTTTTAATATGATAGGACCCGTAAGCCATATTCCGGCAGGGACAATAATTGTTCCTCCCCCGGAATTAAAACAAGAATCTATAACCTCCTTGAATATTTCTGTATTGTTGGTTATGCCATCCCCGACAGCGCCATAATTAATTATATTGAATTTATTTTCAGGAAATGAAGGTACAGATAATTCCGGAAAACTGAATGGAAGGTTACGGCTGTACTTTTTAATCTCATTTTTAATTTGCCCTGCTTGTGCAAACAAGTGAGAAACATTTAATACAAAGATGAGAGTGATAAGGACGAAAACAAAGACTTTTTTATTCATAATAATATTCTTATTAGATTACTAAATCTATATTGCAGAAATCAGTGTTTATTAGACTGTATTTAATTACTTCACCCCAATTATCAAGAACGGGCATTCAAAGCGGTTTCCTCATATTCCTGAATTACTTCAATATAATCTTCACCAACGGGGACATTATTTATCATACAATAATAATCATAAACAGCGCCTAAGGGTTTTGTCTTCATAATTTCAAGAAGAGCCAGTCTCTCAAAATAATTTCCGGCTTCTTCATACTCCTTGAGTTTATGTATAGGTTCAAGCAATGCAGATAGAAACGCTAACTGTGCAGCCCTCGTACCTATTACATAAGCACCGATTCTATTTATACTGCCGTCAAAAAAATCCAAACCGATATTTACACGTTCCAAAACATTCGCACGAATTATTTCCTTTGCTATCAATTGAATCTCGTCATTAAAGATTACAACATGATCGCTATCCCATCTAACAGCACGGCTTATATGAAGAAGCAATTCATCAACAAATTGCAGCACAGAAGAAATTTTATCTCCTATTTGTTCTGTCGGATGGAAATGACCGGTATCTAAGCAAAGCAGCTTATTATTTTTAACTGCGTAGCCCATATAAAATTCATGTGAACCGACTACCATAGATTCCGATCCGATACCGAATAATTTACTTTCAACAGAATCCTTTAGATACTGTTTAGGATACTCAACATCAAAAATTTCATCCAGGGATTTCTTTAATAACATACGATGTGTATTCCGGTCAACCGGAATATCTTTTGAACCGTCCGGTATCCATATATTATTTACGCATGGTGTACCTAGCTGTCTGCCCATCTCGGCAGCAATCTTTCTTGAGCGTTTAACGTGTTCGATCCAGAACTTGCGGTAATTTTCGTTTTTGCTGGAAAGTGTAAATCCGTCATTAGCGTAAGGGTGAGAAAAACATGTCGGATTAAAATCCAGCCCTATACCGAGTTTTTTAGCCCAGTCAATCCAGCTTTGAAAATGTTTGATTTCGATTTGATCGCGGTCAACTTTGTCGCCCTGAAAATCACCGTAAATAGCATGCAGATTAAGACGCTGCTTGCCGGGCAGCATACTCATAACTTTTTCGATATCGGCTCTTACTTGTTGAATCGTATTAGCTTTCCCGTGGTAGTTTCCGGTAATTTGAATACCGCCTCCTTTTAATTCAGCATCCGGAGTTTCAAATCCTCCGACATCGTCTGCCTGCCAGCAGTGCAAACTTATTTTGACCTGATCTAATTTTTGCATAGCTGAATCCGTATCAATTCCTAAAGCAGCGTATTCTTTTTTAGCATACTGATATGCTTCCTCAATGTTTTTTTTGTTTTTCATAATCATAGCAATTTTTCGTTTTAACTTATTTTATTTCGTATTAATGATAGAAATTATTTTAATCTATGTTTTTGTACTTTACAGAATATTCGATACCCTTTTCAATCGACATTTCATAATTATTATTTCCAATCGGAATAATATTCTCTTGTTCACAAAACGGTTTTATGCCGCTCTTAAATTTTAAAGTGCCTTTTCCAGAATCCGATTTTACTTTAATTAATTGTTGACTGCAGTTGACGGATATCTCTCCATGTGGAGTCGGGACTTTTCCTTCCATCCATTCCAACCCGCCAAGCACGGGCTCAATGATATAAGTTTTGTACCCCGGGCTCGTAGGTTTAACTCCGAGATAATATTTGCCGAGTAAATAAATCGGACTTGCGCCCCAGGCATGGCAAAGACTCTTACCGAAAGGTCTGCCGTACATTGCGTATTGCTGCACACCGGTTTCATTCGGATCGTATTTTTCCCAGAAGGTAGTCGCACCGGCGTTTAGCATTCCGCCCCAATAATCTTTGATTTCTTTAGTTACTTTTTTCTGCTCGCCTAAAGCGCACAACGCTTCAAGTTCATAAAAACGCATATAGGGAGTTGTTATTTTTTGAACATTTTCATTAAGAAGAACATTATCTTTAACCGACAATATTTTTGCGCTGTCGAGGTAACCGAATAAGACGGCAAACATATTTGGATAACGATTTACATTATCCGACTGAACGCCGTTAATCCTATTGTTGACAAAGCATCCTTTCTCGTTATTCCAAAAAGCCGGGATCAGTTTTGCATGAAGATCGTCCGCAATTTGTTTGTACTTTTTCTTTCCATCGGCATCGTTCAATATTTCCGCACATACGCACATGGTTTCCAGAGAACGACACAACAATAACTGTTCAAAACTAACTTCGCCTTTTTTATCCATCGGCGCCCAATCAACAAAAACCCAATCGCCACTCAAACCTTCCATCATTCCATTGACGTTTCGTCTACCTAAGCAATAATCCATCATGCTTACCATCCGCGGATAAAAATCCCGGATAAAAGTTTCATTGCCGGTGTACATGTAATAATCATAAATACCGAGGAACCAATAAAAAGTGTAATCCATGATTGTATTAATGTGGCTTGTAACCGGGTCTTTTCCTCTAAGAGCCGCCAGAGTTCTGCTGACTTCGGGGCTATCAAAGAATAAATAGTAATTCATTAAGTAACTTTGATAAGCATCGCCGGACCAAATCCATCTATCGCGTTTTATTCCGTCTATAAAAAACTCGCGTGTGCTAAGTTGAAAAGTATATTTCGCGACTTCCCAAATCTTGTTTATCTGTTCATCCGAACAATGGAAATATCCCCGTACATTTTCCGGCATAAACTCATAAAGCATTGAAACAGAATCAATATTTATACCGTTTTCGCAAACAATGTTCACGTATCGAAAAGCTTTTGAGTCAGGAAGTGTGTAATCTATCTGCCCCGATTCATTGAAGCTGAGATTATCCAAAGTTTCACAATATTCCGGTGATAGGGCTTCTTCTCTCGATTCACCGTAATAAACATTAACGTTTCCGGTACCATGTAATCCGTGGAATTTTAAATAGCCGAAAGTCTCTTTGCCGAAATCGACCAATAAGGATTTTCCGTTACGTTCAATAATATCAGCCTGTTTTGGTTCAGTCGATAGCTTAAAAGCCGAAGGTGGATTTTCATGATTATAAAAATTCCAGCTTGCGGCTTTTAAATAAACAGTTGCAGAAACATCTGAAACTTTTCCTGATTCATCAATCCATTCCTTGTCTTCATAAGTTACATTCCAACTTGAGTCCGAAACAATGGTTTTCCCTTTTACATAAATTGAAGGGACATTCTGCTGGTTGAAGACTTTAATATTGAGCGAATGCTTTCCTGCATCAATCGTAACTTTATCAGGAGCGCCTTGCAGCATTTTACCGTCAAGCTTTACATTGTACTTCCCTTCAACCGTTATATTAATTTCTTCGGGTTCGGTTAACACAAATTTATTTGAGAATTCAACAAGATTAAAATGACTGTCAGTTTTCCAGAACGGAGGGAAGAATGTACCACGTTCCGTACGGCGGTTTTGCATTTCATTGGCAAGCCAGATATCGTAATCACCAGGATACCAAATCCATGTAGCTTGTTGCATAAAATTTGTTTTTAAACTCATGTCCCGCGTTCCGTTTCAATTTGTTCAAGCGTTTTGCCCGAAGTATCCGGCATAAAAAAGAATCCAACGCCGCCGCTGATAATGAGAAAAACTACCAGAAGAGCAGCAACTGGACCAATGCCTGCTTTTGCAAGTACCGGAACGAAGAAACTCCAAATACCAAGGAAAGTTCTTGCGACTCCGAAGGTCACACCCTGAGCGGTACCGCGCAGCAATGTCGGAAACAGTTCCTGGCTGAACACTTTATAGAATGCCTCTCCGGCAAGCGAAGCACCTACGGCAAACAACACTATATTGGCAATAATCACCGGGATATTGAAAGGTAATACGAGAAATAAAGCGTAGGCACCTATCTGCATTACGGCACCGGTACCCCAAAGGATTTTACGTGTCTTGTAATTGCGATCAGAAAAGCGCATGAAAATAGTAACAGTAACCACTATCATAACTAGAAAAGCTATGCTGGTGATTGCCACACTAGCAGCCTGGCTGCCTGCGCCAAGTGTTTTGATAATATAGGGATTGAAAATCCCGGCTGTACCCGCAGCAAGATTCCAGAAGAGGTAAATCGTCGCCGTCCAAATAAGCGCCTTTAAATTTACACCGGAGAAAAGTTTACGGATTTGTGTACGGCTGGATTGCTTGGCAGCTTTCCAACGTGCTGACTCGGTGAGTCCTCTACGTAATGCCCAGGTTACAATAGCAACTACGAACAAATGTAAAAAGACAATACGAATACCGAGTATATCAAACGACGCAAGTGCTGCCGCCATCCACAGAACGATTACAGGTCCAAGAGCCCACGCCACTTGTGTAAGTCCAAGCAGTTTACCTCGTGCTTTAGCAGGTGCAATCTCACCAACCAGTGCAAGCGAGGTAGGAACATCGGCACCCACTGCAAGTCCAACTACGAAAGTACCGATAAACAACATTGCCGGATTTACCGCCAGTGCAATAGACAGGATACCTGCAGCATAAACAAGAAGGTCATACTGGTAAATGCGCTTTCGTCCAAGTTTATCACCTAGCCGTCCGCCGATAAATGAACCGAGTGCGCAGCCGATAGCGTTCGGACCGATTGCAGCTAACGCTCCAACGGCAAAATTACTGAGATTTAAATAAGATTGGAACAGCGCCAGTCCCGCACCAAGTGCGACGATTGAACCGGCATCAAGATAAGACGCCATACCCGCAAGCACAGACCATTTCCATTGCTGCCGGGTAATTACATCCTCGTTTATTTGTTGGACGGTATCTTCATCCAATTTTTCAGTAACAGAATTTTTCATAGAAGTTTCTCAAGTTTTATTTATTTTATTTAATTAAAGACTCTTTTATCTATATATAAAATACTATTTTCGAAGTTCATGAGACAATGATTCTTTCATGGTATCACTCTTACGGTTTATTTATTTTCAATCTTAGAGGGCACCGGAAGTACTTTTACAAGTTCCTTAAAAAACTTTGCAGCCATCTTAGCATTGCCCTTATCATTCGGATGATATTTATCGTATGACACCCCGGGATATTTTTCACCCCACATATCGCCGCCTTCATACGGCGGATCGGCATTCGGATCAGACGGGTTATCTGAATAATCCAGCCCGGCGCCATTCTCCATATCTACCAATATTATTTTTATTTTATCGCCCGTTCTGGCTTCTACCATTTTTGCTACATCTTTATTGAATTGAGTTGTGGCTGTATCTCCGCCTTTAAATCTGTTGATAATTAAACAAAGAAGTACAGTAATCGGATGATTATATTCAACTGAAAACTTATTTACCATATCAAGCATACTTTTTACTTGCCGCGGTTTACTGCTCCAGTCACTGCCGTTCGTTCCAACGTGAACAAGAAGAATATCCGGTTTATATACCGGCAACGCTGCTTTTACCTTGTTTGCGATATCAGGAATTTTCCAACCGGGATACGCTTCACAATTCCAGTCATACCAATCTTTATCACTTTTTGGTCTTTGTCCATGGTTCTGCGAACCAACAAAATCAACATTATAGCCTGCTTTGATCAGCAGTTCATAGAGATCTTTTCTATAACCTGTCCGTTCAGATAAAGCCGGATACTTATAGTGTTCGCCGGCTGTTATGGAATTACCAACAGGCATTATTTTAGTCGTATCGCTTGCCTGAGCATTTGATACAACGAAGAAAAGGAAGAAAGCTATTATTAGATATTTTTTCATAACAATTACAGTCATTTTTATTTAATGCTCACAGGTATCCATACAGACATCTCTGAAGTTCCTCTGTTACCCCATGCAAAATAAGGTATAAGGCGTACGGATATATTCTCCAACTTTGATTGTGCATTCAAAGCGTAATATAAATCCGATGGATGTTCTGTTTTACTTTTAAGAAAAGCCTTTCCTTCCAGTACGATCATTTTTACATCGTCTATTACAGCTTTCACAGGTCTTAGTTTTATATCCGAGGGAAGAATTACATTAAAGATATTCTTTCCTTTCATATCAACCGATTCCAAACAATAAACAATGGGTCCTCTTTTTACGGCAACCTGGTTGCGATCCGCCTCAACAAGCCTATTGGCAGACATTAATTTTATTTTCATCGGCAATATCAATTCAATCGCATCACCTTTTTTCCATTTCCTGTTTATTACCGCATATTTACCGGGTTTTGTATCAACATGAAGAATCCGGTTATTAACCTTAATAATGTTTTCCTGATCTGCCCATCCGGGAATGCGAAAATCTATATCGAAAGTATTATCGGGTACTTTGTCCAGAATTATTTTGATTGTGCCATCCCAAGGATAATCGGTTTCCTGTCTTAAAATTAATTTTGATCCATCCGGCAGGTTTGTATTTAAGGTATTGCTTCCGTACAGATTGACAGCAATTCCTGTTTTTGTCAATGCATAGGCATAATTATTAGTTTCGGCTATGGTCCGAATTATATTAGGCGGACAACAATTTGACAAGGCAATATACGGCACACGCGGTCCTTCCCAGCGCAATTTGTAGGGTAAGGTATTATCTACACGCAGGGGATTTGTATATCTAAATTTGGTGCCGTCCAAGCTAGTTCCTGAAAGAGCACTATTGTAAAGTACCTGCTCTAAAATGTCTGCATACCTAGAATTATCTGTGGCAAGAAGCATCCGGTAATTCCATAGTATATTTCCAACTTCAGCGCAAGTTTCGTTGTATGCAGTTATATTCGGAAGCTGATACGCCATTCCGTAAGCTTGATGCACTTGTTGAACTTCCTTTGGATTATAGGAAGTCCCGTTTGGCGAAACACCGTCGTACAACGCCCCGCAGCCTCCGGTTATATATAGTTTTTTATCAACCACATCATGCCAGATACTCGTAAGAGCCGTCATCAGCGAGTCATCGCCTGTTTCCATATAGAGATCTGCAGCCCCGGCATAAAGATAATTGGCGCGCACGGCATGTCCAACAGCTTTTCTTTGTAAGCGAAAGGGTATTCGGTCCTGGTTCTGGTCTGTACGGCTGATGGAATGTCCTCTAAAATCAATGAGTTTTTCCGCCAGGTCCAAGTATATTTTATTTCCGGTTGTCCGGTACATTTCAATGAGACCCATATAATGTGAAGGACAAACGGCTGTATGCACCTGATTGGCAGTCCTGTTTTTATAATAGGCTACAAGATAGTCGGCCACCTTTTTAGCAATGTCAAGAAAATCTGTCTTCCCGGTTACGCGATAGTACAAGCAGGCGGTAGTCATGAGGTGACCGAAATTATAAGCCTCGAAATCCATTTGATTTTCGAATTCCCTGACCGACCCTGGTTTATTCAAATGATTGATAATCGTTTTTGTATTAATATAACCGTCGCTTCTTTGCGCTTTTGCAATAACTTTAATAATCCGTTCCAGATCATTGAGCATGCGTTTATTTTTTGTAAGTGCGTAGACGGCTATTACGCCTTCCATTGTTTTGTAAAAATCGCCGTCCTGAAAAACCGGCCCTTCATAATTTCCCTGTTTAAGACCTGCTGCTATTTCGAAATTACAATATCCATGGCTTATAGAATCGTTTTCGTAAACGTGCAGCATATTCATCGCCATGGTATCTTTGCTGACATCAAACCACCTTCCCCAAAAGCCACCGGTCCATCGAACCGCATCTACATTGACCGGAACAAGCCTGGCATAAGGACTTTTTGAAGTATTTACGAGCGCTTTTTGTTGAGCTTCTATACTATTTGTCAGAACAATTAATACAAGAATTATGGGAATTATTTTTTTCATAATATACTCTCTCTTCATAACCGGTGTTAATTGTTCCCTTTATTATTTGATTCTATATAAATACATATGATGCATGCTCTCCGGACATTTTCAAGTTACTTCTCTATTTGTTTTTTTAATTCCATTAATTGGTCTATAAAAACTTTTGGTATTCTTCCCGTTTTGTCCGGCGGTACATTCAAAAGAAGATTTCCATTTAGTTCACGGATCTGTTTCCGTATTTCAACCAGTTTTTTTAAAGATTTTATTTTCGAATTTTTTGACCAGAACCATCCGTCTGCTATTGAGATACAATGTTCATATCCAAGTTCGTACTTTTTTCCCTCAAATATTTGTCGGTTATGAAAAGGAAGCTTAATGGGAGTTTTCTCCGAATTTAATATGTCCGTCGGCCAGGTTACATCTTTGGCAATACTAATATTATAATCTCCGGAAATATCTCGGCTCTCCTGCCCATAATTAAACATTACTATACATTTCGGATTAATTTTCTTGACTAGATTATAAAGGGTATCTCTCTGATCATTCGTCAGATGTCTTGGAATATCAAGCCATTGTATTGCAATGTCCGGATACTTTGTGTGGAGTTCAGTCAATTGGTCTTTTACTAGTTGGAAGTAGTCTTTTGAAATGTATGGTAAAGAAGGTGTCCAGACAATATTTGTATCGCTGTTATGAGTGTCCATGATGCAATAGTAAATTCCCGGCTTAATACCATATTTTTTACAGGCAGCAATAAACTCTGCAACAACATCAGTCTTAACAGGACTGGCTGCTACATCATAATCATACTCTTTCCCTTTCCATTTGACTTTACTGTCCCATAAACAGAAACCGGAAGAATGCTTTGCTGTAAGTAAAGCATATTTCATCCCGGCATTTTTAGCTACCCGAATCCATTGGTCAACGTCTAGATTTGTCGGATGGTAAATTGAGACGGGAGTATTACCGGGCGTTTGTTCTTTTCCATCGAAGGTCGACAAACTGAAATGAATAAACAGACCGTATTTCAGCTTGCACCATTCCCGAACCTCTTTCTTCGTCACTGCCGATTGACTTACTGTAGTCTGCCCATATACAGCGGAAACACAGGCAAATATTATTATTAATTTGTATATTTTTAATATCTTCATGAATTATAACTTATAAATGTGGGGATTTATTTTTTAATCAATGTAATCCTCATAGCCATATACTGTTTACCAGGAAATTTAACAGAGCGTTTTTCCTTGTCGATGAATTTATACCTATTCAGCTTTTCAATTTCAAAAACCGTATTAACAGGCGTAATGGTCATGTTCCAGGTATCAATTAATTCCACTTTGAACTTCATTCCATCTTTTAGTCCCCTCTGCGGCAATACGAAATCCCAGTTTTTAATCTTCTTTTTTCCAAAATAGAATAGATAATATTTACCGTATTCACCGGCAATATTCCTGGCGTAAGCGTGATCGATCGGTTCAAGCCCTGCTTGCGGGCCTGCCTCGACTATTTTCCGTAAAAAGGCAATCCTGGATGGACTCTCGCCATGTAATACTCCGCCATCAGAAATCCAATTGAGTCCGGTTGAATCAACAACGATTGCTTCTCCATGTGTAGCGTATGTTCCGCCGATAATAGCCATCCAAAATCGGAAAGTCATTTCTTTACCCGTCAGCTGACCCCACCGGCTTGAAATATTGCCTTCATAGTTAATCTCATCGAATATCACCGGTTTACGATAAATATCACGGAATATAGCCGCAGCACCGAACGCACGTACAGCATTGTAATTTTGCATGCTGACATGCGTCACCCAGGGTTTGGTGTAGTCGTAAAGTATATCTCCATTGTGAATTGACAACATATGATGGTATGGATCTTTTTGGGCTACAATTTTAAAAAGCTTGTCCCAGTCAGTCTGAGTAATGTTATGCATAAAACTATTTTCATTTGCCATACTCCACCATACATTTCTGTATGCAGCCAGTCTAGCAACAACGTAGCGGGTAAAACGTTCATTAGTTGCCATATCCATTTTGTCAAAGCCCCATTTGGGTCCGTCATAGGGCCGGAAGAGAATCACGTCGGCTTGAATACCGAGGTCCTCGATCTGTTTCAGGCATTTTTCGAAATGATGAAAGTATTCAACATTAAATCTGGAAAAATCAAAATTATCTATGGATGTGCCTACAAAAGGAAAAGTATTTATCTTTAAAGGGCCGGAGAGATATTTTTCTTTATACGGGGGAACAAGTAAAAAACGGGCTTTGTTAAACGGTGACGATTTCAGTGTTTCAATCGTTTCCTGCCTAATCTTTTTCGACTGGAAAACCCATTCGTAAATCGTAGTGCCGAACGGAAAATACGGTGTTCCATCCCTGTATTCAAATTGATACCGGTCTCGCACCTGTACAGGTCCATGAACGCCCGGTGATGCGGGTGTACAAATAAAACTGCCTTCTTTGCCGTTCAGTTCCTTTCGGTTGCTTTTTGTTTTATATGTCCAAACACCTATTTTATCCGGCATAAACCGGATTTTAAATATCCCGTTGCCGTCGTAAAATCCGTCGGACTTAAAACTTTCCTCACCGTTCGTAAAAACAGCGCTCAGTTCAATATCAACAAACGGATTACCGGTACTAGGGGCTTTTAGTGTTACTTCATACATTCCCCATTTTTCTACTGAATCTGCTTTTTGTTGGGCAAAAGTCAGTACAGGAACCAGTAATAATAGGAATATTATTTTTTTCATACTTCTCTCAAATAATTTTTATTACCAATGTTATTTAACGTTAAAACCTTGCGCTTCATAGAAACTGCAATAACTAATTAAAAACTTTTTTACTCCCGTTTGAATCAACATGATATATTGAAAGCTTGCTTGATTTTTCTACAACCACTTTTTTCCCGTTGCAAATTATCTCGCCGCTAACCTCTTTGCCGGGTACTACAGGCATAACAAGTACATAAACATCTTTATCGTTCCCAGGTACAACAGTAACGTAAGCGCCTTTCAACTGAGTAACCGGGGAAGGCAGATCCAGTTTTTTAATTTCGGCAGAAAGTTTATCCATATCATCACCGACTTTAAATGATACTTTTGCATTTAAATCAACCTTCTTGCCATCTACTGTTAATCGTGGTACTTCGCCAATAAAATAAACCGGGAAATTTTTCTTTTGCAATTCTCTTATTGTTGCCAAACATTTTTTTGAAACTATTTTTGAATACGGCAGAAGCACGGCTTTATATTTTTGAGCACGAACCTGGAAAACTCCGTCTTTAATTTTTCCTTCCGCGAAAAGCCAGTCGGAAATCGCATCGACTTGAATACCGAGTGCAGGCATAATTCCAACCAAGCGCCTTATTTCATCCATCATTTTACCAGTGGTAGGTTGAAGCGACGTTAAAAATGTTGATATGGGAAATACGACTGCTACGTCGGCAACGGGAAGTTTATATTTTGTTATATTAACAACTTTCTCGGTTCTTTTGTTTAATTCCGGGAGAATGCTCCATGAAGAATGATTCGGAAAACCCGGACCAAAACCCCGCGATGCGCCCAATACTCCCGTATAACCGTAACAATGCTGGATCCAAGTATTCGAAAATAACGGCATTAAATCGTTCCAATAAACCGGGACTTTATTAGTATAGTGTGTCCCCCATCTATTATAATGTGCTACACCGTCTTGAGAGAATTTCGCAAGCGAGGATGCCAAAATCATAAAAGCTGTTTGTTCATACTTGCCTGCCAGGTTTGTTTTAAAATAATTTTCGAAGGCACCGTCGTCTGTATAGCCTCCATCAACTGATGCAAGCCCTCTCCAGTAGTCTCCGCATCCCGCATATTTATCATCAGGAATTGTGTGCCAGGTTTGATGAATTCCCATACGAAGCGGTCCAAAAAGTTTTTCCCCGTATTTCCAAAAACGTTTTTCGCTGCCAAATACATAATCCATCAACAATTCAAAATAGTCCTTGCGGACTTTCAGTTGACTGTTGTCATCCAAATCGAGCATAAGTGAATACAGATTTTTTTTAAGGCTGTAACCGTATTTATTCTTAAAATCTTTGTAAATTCTATCGCTTATAGCAAACTGCCCGAATTGGAAATAATAGCCGGGTTCGTCCCACCAAAAACCGTTAAAATGTATATCACGTTTTTTGTATTCATCAAGAAGATCTGAACATAATTTTTTCATGTTCGGGTGAATCGAACGCGTACATGTTGGTCATGAATTTTGGGAAAGCAAAAACATACCAGTCACCCTTTGGTAAATTTGTCTTACCTAAAACTTCCACGTAATGAAAACTTCTATTTATAAATAAATGAGCGTCGGCTGTTATATCTCTTATTGATGATTTCACATACCTTCCCGTTCTCCCGCCGGTAAGCAAATACTTTTTCAACCGAAAGAGGATTGAACCAAAGCGATACTTCATACAGCAAATGAACATCCCTGCGCACAGGATATTCATATTTCAACAAGTACCTGTTGTTTTTTACTATGCATTCATTCAATAGCAAGCGGTCGGGATTGGTACCTTTAACATTGTAATTAGGATGGAAAGTCTTGTTAACCAATAGCACCTCGGCGCCGTATCCGGTTTCCTTAACAGCTTCGTGTGCTGCTACACGCGGATCGGCTCCCCAGTTAAATTCCATACCTTCTTTCATACATGCGTCGCTTGCAGTTTTAACAGCGTTGATCATGTCTTCATCAAATATCTGATAATGTGTGGCACGCGGCATTGCATAAACACCTTTGAAACCGTGAGCTTTAATATCCTTCAGCTGCTCTAAAAGTAAGTTCGGATTTTCAATCACGCTGTCCTGCCACGTCCAAAATATCGTGGGAATTATTTTCTTGCCGGGATGTTCTTTGCCCTGCGCAAAAACGAGTTGGTTTAATGATATGACGATGAATAAAAATAAAACAATTGTTTTAACAAATTTCATTTGAATTTCCTAATTTTTAGAACCACCTAATATTTTTCCGTTGTTCAATTGGTCGTGAATCTTCTAAATGGAATCAAGTATTAAAACCCAATCGTTGCCGTCAGCAGGTTCTCCGGGCGGATCGAATTCGTGGGTACCTTTATTTTCAAATTCACCGATTTCAATCGTTGTTCCATTCGTTGGCTTATACCACGAGGCTTTTACTTTATCTCCCGATATTTTACCCATTTGAACAGGAATGTTTCTACCTGTATAAGTATATATAAAGGCATAGTTTTTCCCGCGAGTTGCAGCGAGGTAATTATATTTCAAACCGTTTTCGCCGGCAATCAACGATTGGTCGGGAACCCTCTCTAAAAATGGGCGAGACAACATCAATTTTTTCAGGTACTGCATTTGTCCTGCGCCGGGTAAATTAATGCCCTCAGTCCAATATTCCCTGGCACCGAAAGCAGGGTGTTTATCAGTAGGTTTATAAAACTGCATTACGGAATTTGCGCCATAGGTAAAACCAAACGCCCCGGCAAACACCGACCAGTAAGCATACCTGCGGACATCATTAGCTGTCCAGTAAGGCTGCGTGGTATCGTGCAAACCTTGTGGAATACCTTCGTAGGAAGGTTCTCCGTCTATGGTTGGCTTAACAGGTTTAAGAGCGTAATCATGATTAACATACTTATAGTTGTCCTGACCAAATCCCCATTTTGTGTCATCCTGGTCATAACGACGGTGGCCGGATTGGAACATATTAAAATCCAGCCATTTTGCATTTTGAAACCAAAGTGAAGAGGTTGTTCTTCCAAACGGATGAAATGTAATTAAATGATTTGCATCTATCTTATTAATTGTCGAACCAATTGCATTCCATATATCTAATGAATCGCTGCCCCTAACATCACCTCCGACCATCCAAATGATATTAGGTTTGTTTTTGTACCGGTTGGCAAGCCATCCGGCATATTTTACCGCATCTTCTTTAGTAACATTCCCTGCTATTACATTGCCTCCCCAAACAGGCACCATTCCGATATAAATTCCCTTCCCGGCTGCTTTATCAACAACATAATCTACATTGTCCCAAAAATCATATTCGGTTGAGTCTTCAAAGTTACTTCCTTTAGTAACCATTGGAGTGGCTACATTTTTGTTAATAAGAGCCGAATCACCGTATACATTTACTGCATTAAGCGAATGCAACACCATAACTTGAATGACGTTGAAGCCTTTTTGGGCACGGTCGGTCAGATATTGATCGACCTCTTCCCTATTCAGTTTTGAGAAGAGTAACCATCCTGTATCTCCCAACCAGAAAAAAGGTTTGCCGTTTTCATCGACTAAAAACCGTTTGTTCTCTGAAACCTTTAAAGCTTCCATGCTTTTGGTTTCGGATTGTGCTCTTCCTGTAGATGGCAAAAATGCCATGACTAGTACAAAAAGAATTACAGTCGTTATTAAATTTTTTATTTTTTAATTCCATTAATTGTTTAAAATATTTCCAATTATCATTTACCGCTATGGTTTGCAGCCTTTAACCAAATAGATAGATTTGTATTGATATTTAAAGTAAATATGTTAATCAATAACAGTTAATTCCATCGACTGCAAATCTGCAGAATTTTTACCAACGTAAATTGTGAATTTACCCGGTTCAACAACTTCTTCCATTTTTTGATTTAAAAGTTTTAATTTCTCCGGAGTAATTTTAAACTCTACAATTTTGGATTCACCTTTCTTTAAAAATATTTTTCGAAAACCTTTTAGTTCCAATACCGGACGCGCAACAGAAGCAATATTGTCGTGAATGTACATCTGAACAATTTCTTTACCATCAAAATCTCCTGTGTTTGTAACTTTAACACTAACTGTTGTGCTGTCATCTTTTCTTATTTCATTTTTATATAATTTCAAATCAGAATATTTAAAATTTGTATAGCTCAATCCATATCCAAATGGAAATAAAGGACCTTTTTCCTCTAAAATATACTTGTTATGAAATGCTGAATTAACTTTATTGTAATAACATGGTAAATCTCCAACCGAACGGGGAAATGAAATAGGTAATTTACCTGACGGATTTATTTTCCCAAACAAAATATCGGCAACTGCATTGCCGGTTTGTTCGCCTTCATACCAGCCTTCCAAAATCGCAGAAACTTCTTTTTTCACCTTTACAATGCTAAGGGGTCTTCCGTTCATTAAATACACTACAGTAGGCTTATTGAGTTTCATAATGGAGTCGACCAGTAATTGCTGTCTACCGAATAGATCAAGATTGTCCCTATCACCAATCCTGCTGCCTGTACTTTCACGACTTGTACGGGGAGTACCTCCAATAACCAGAACCACGTAATCAGAATTTTTAGCAACTTTTACAGCTTCATTTATCAGTTTCAAATCTGATGCCTCGGAATTCAATTCAGCTTCAGGTTCTCTCCAATACCCGCTTCCTTTATGTATTTTACATCCCTCGGCATAATTCACTTTAACTTTGCCGCCGACAAAATTTTTAATGCCGTCATATACGGTCACACCATTTCCATAACAAGACCTTGTAGTATATCCGCCATAATATGCATGCTTTGCATTAGGTCCAATAACTGCAATGGATTTTATCTTGTTCAGATTAATCGGAAGTGTTTTATTTTCATTCTTAAGTAAAACAATTGACTCTTGAGCTGCTTTTAAGGCTAGGGCGATATGTTTAGCGTTGTGATTAACTTTTTTAGCATAAACAGAATCGGCATAAGCATTGTCAAATAATCCCAACCTGAATTTTAGTCTCAATATGTTCTTTACCGCTCTGTTAATATATTTAACATCCAAGTTTCCGTTATCTACCATTTGCTTCAGGTTTTTAAATGTTTTGATTTTTGGTAATTCCTCATCTACCCCGGCTTCTATACTTATTTTGGCAGCTTCGTCAAAATTTTTAGCTACATAATGAAAATCTGCTAACTGTTCAATACCACTGTAATCGGATACTACAATACCTTTATAACCCCAAGTGTTTCTTAATAATTTTGTCAACAGCCAATGATTGGCATGACAAGGTATACCGTCAAAGACATTATAGGCAGCCATAACAGAAGCGACACCGGCTTTTTCAACAGCAGTTCTAAACGGCAATAAATCGGCTTCCAGCATCGCCCTTTTACTCATATAATTCGGTGCGAGATTTAAGCCACCCAACGGCTGACCGGAGGCGCCGAAATGTTTTACTGTTGCACCAATATGGTCTTTGCCGATAAGAAAATTCTTTCCTTGAAATCCGTTTATTGAAGCAATAGCGAACTGAGAAGTCAGATATGGGTCTTCCCCGAAAGTCGCTCCTGTTCGTCCGTATCTCGGATCTTTCGCCAAATCAATATCCGGTGTTAATGCTAAATTAGCACCTCTGCTCCTGGTTTCTTGCGCAATTGCCGATGTAACTTTTTCTTCCAATGAAACGTTCCATGAGCTTGCCATTGCTATTGCCTGTGGGAAAACCGTTGCTCCCGCGAGCATAAGACCGTGTAAACATTCTTCGTGTATAATCGCCGGGATGCCTAGTCTGCTTTTTTTAATTAGATACTTTTGAAGCTTATTTATCTCTTCAACAGTTTGAGCGGGCATTAAGTCTTCACCTGTACGGCTAAGTTGCCCGATTCCGTTTTTAATTTCATCAATTGTCTTTCGGGATAAATTTTCCTGTTCGTCAAATTGAATTTTTCCGATGGTTTCCATCTGGGCAATTTTCTCTTGAAGTGTCATACGACTGAGCAGATCCTCTACTCTGACATCTATATTCGCCTTTGGATTCTCATAGACATCCATCTTTCCGTTTTTATTAGCATCTACATAATGTTGGGAAAAAAGATTTACTTGCAGTAAACAAAAGATTATTAAAGTGATTATCGTTTTCATGGATGGATCCAATTTTTTCTACTTATTTATTTGTTGATAGTTTCCCGTTTATATAAACATTATTTAAGTGAATACCTTCAACATTATTCAGGTAATTTCCTTTTTTAACTCCGTTAAATTTGCAATAAATTATATTGATGTTTTTCACAATTGAATTTTTTAATCCGTCCAGATAGAGAGCGTACTCACTTTTATTACTTATAACGTGATCGACATATATATTTTTTACAATAGGTTTATAATGATATCCCTTCGCTTCATCACTTGAGTAATGTAAATTCACTTTTACTATAGCTTCTTTTACCTGTCCGACTTTAACATTTCGCATATAAATATTTTTAACAACCCCGCCTCTTTTTGCATTTGATTTAATACGCAGAGCTCTGTCCAGATTCGGACTATCCATTTCACAATCTTCGGCATAAATATCCCACGCGCCGCCGGTGATTTCACTTCCGATTACAACGCCGCCGTGTCCGTCTTTCATTTTGCAATTATGAATTACAAAATTTGTACTCGGCACATTGATTCTTCTGCCGTCATTATTTCGTCCCGATTTAATTGCAATACAATCATCGCCATCGGTAAAAACACAATTTTTTATAAGCACATAGGAGCAAGACTCCGGATCGCAGCCGTCATTATTAGGGCCAAGACTATTTGTTATTATTCCGTCAATAGTAATGTTCGTGCTGAGTGTTGGATGTAAAAGCCAGAACGGAGCGTCTTTTAGCGTTACACCCTGAATCAGAATATTTTTACATTTATAAAATTCAACCATTGTAGGTCTTAGATAATGCCCTTCACCCATAATTCTTTTCTCAAGCGGTACTTTTTCATCATTCATTTTTGAAAGTGTCTCTCTATTACCTTCATCCCGCATACTAGGCATTCCTTCTTTCCATCCGAATCTTTTTGAGCCTGTCCACCACCACCAGTATTCGTTGCTTGCCTGCCCGTCGAGCAGACCTTTACCGGTTACGGCGATATTTTCCTGTCCATAAGCATAAATAAGAGGAGAATAATTCATGCATTCAATCCCTTCGTACCGGGTATGAACCAGCGGTAAATAATCTTTTGGATTTGTACTGAACTTTACCACAGCTCTTTCCGAGATATGCAAATTAACATTGCTTTTTAGATGAATTGCCCCTGTCAGAAATGTCCCTTCCGGTACTTCAACTATACCGCCCCCGGCTTTACTGCACGCGTCTATGGCTTTTTCGAATGCTTTTGTACAGAGGGTTTTCCCGTCAGCAGAAGCGCCATAATTAACAATGTTGAATTTTCTATCCGGGAATTTGGGAGCCACAATTTTCTTTAGAATTTCAGGAACATGATCCCAACCGTGCTTTTCGGATTTTACAACACCGGAAACTTTATTTTTTCCTTCGGCAAAAACTTTGAGAGAAGAAAAGGAAGGAAAACATTAAAAATATTATAAATAAATAAATTGTAAAGCTTCTTGTTAAAATATTTTTTATAGAAATCATATTTATCCTTTAAATATTTTTTGTTACAGAACAACTCTTTTAGTAAAGCTAGTTCCGGTTGTCGGAGAGCACGATAACACCCTCCACCGGCAATCGAACCGTGCTGACAAGTGCACCCTTACCCAAAACATCGCGCATCGGTCGGGGCAGCTTAAATGATACAGGCGTTTGATTATTATTCAGAAGTATGAATACGTCACCGTGATCGCCGGTTCGGCGGCAGACCTCTACTCCCTCCGGAACCGGACCCAGAGCCGGTTTTACTCCGGCTTCATCCAGCCACGAACGTACTGCAGTAAGCATCAGTTGCTCATCCAGCAATCCTCCGACATAAGTTATACTCCCCTTTCCAACTTTTCTTTGGATAACAGCGGGTTGATCATCGAGCCATCCGTTACTCTTTCCGTAACGCATTAATACCTTTGTGTCCTTACTCTTGGTGGACATCTGCTCAGCCCATATTGATACGTTCCCTTTTCCCCAAACTCCTGAGATGGGTACTTTTTTAATCAGGGCATAGTATTGCTCTACGCGCCCGCCCAGGGCATCCTCCAGCGGGCCCGGTTGCCTGTTTTCATACAGCGCGTTCCACTTATCCCTCATACCGGAGCGTGGTCCTAGTACGAGATGCCCGCCTGCTTTCACATAGTCGATCAGATGCTTTCCCAATTTTTTCGGCAATATGTTCAACCACGGCGCCACTACAAGGCGGTACTTATCGAGCGGTTCGGTCGGTGCGATAATAGCCACCGACTGTGCGTTATCTCTTAAAGGTTTATAGAAATCAAGAAGAACGGAAACAGGATCATACTCACGACTGTGCCGCTGACTATTAAAGGTTAATGCCCAACGACTGTCATAGTCGTGCAGAATAGCAACTTCCGACGAAGGCGATGTACCTTTAAGTACTCCGGATGCTTCGTGTGAATTCCTTACCCAACTGCTGTACCTCTTCGTAGATCGGGTTCGGTTCGCCGTCGGGACCAACAATGCTTCCATGCATCGTCTCCTGACCATTCAATGCGTTTTGCCACTCCCAGAAAAGGACAGCGTCGGCACCGTGACCGATTGCCTGCCAGGCCATTCGACGCGTTTCTCCGCGATCTAGGCTGTTATTAACTTTCGCCCAGCTTACAAAACCCGGCGCCATTTCCATAACCCAAAAATTCTGCTTCTTCCAGCCCCATACCAGGTCGTGAGTTGCTCCGTTACGATAAGGATCCAGGTGACCCATCCCGACATAGTTATCCCAGCTTATCATATCAAAGTCCTGTGAAAACAAATGACGATCGAAACGGTCTGCCCATCCCAGACCACCCAGGTTGGTAGTAATAAACTGCCGCGGTTCGATATATTTACGCAGGACTTTAATCTGAACCGCAACGAACACCCGGAACTGGTGGGTAACAAAGCGCTTATAATCCAGTAATAAACCGGGGTTGCGGTAGCCGCGTCCCATCGGAATCTGGTCCCAGCTGGTATATGTCTCACTCCAATGCGCCGCAGCCCAATGGCGGTTTAACGCATCCAGTGTACCGTATTTATTATGCAGCCACTTCTGAAAGAGTTTCTGCGAGTGCTTATCGAAGGAGTCGTCCGTAAACTCGTTTCCAACCTGCCATCCTATAACGGTTGGATTCTTGCCGTAACGCCGTGCCATCTGCTCGACAATGCGCTTGCAGAATTGCATATAGCGGGGACTGCTATAGGACCACTGGCGTCTAATGCCGTGTTCCATCCGACGTCCGTTCTCATCAATGCGCAGTGTTTCGGGATACTTCTGTGTTAGCCAGGCCGGCGGAGCATCGGTCGGGGTGCCGAGCACAGTTACAATGGAATGTCTGGCTGCCGCTTCAATTGCTCGATCCATCCATCCAAAATTATAATTCCCTTCCGTCGGCTCCATTGTGCTCCAGGCAAACTCGCCGATGCGCACTACCCGCACACCGGCTTTTTCCATAAGAGTAAGGTCTTTTTCCCATTTTGCCTCAGGCCATTGCTCAGGATACCAAGCCGCCCCCATTAAAATTGCAGGCAAATTACTCACCACTTTATTTTCAGGGATTTGCAAGTTCGTTTGTGCAGACAATGAAAAACTAACCAGAACCAGGATGATCGCTATTAAAGACATGTCTTTGGAAAACAAATAGCGGCTTAAGATCGTAATTAAACCCCGGTCATGTGCAAAGTTTTTATATGGATGCATTATTAAAACTCCTAATTAGTTGTATCGATTCTTAAGGTTTCGCATCAATAATGACGCGTTTATAGCGCGTCAGTTTTGGTTTTCCGTTGTCGGTTACCGCAAGAATTATGTGCATAGTACCGTAACGAAGTACACGATGTGTCGGCACAATAAACCATGCATTTACATTATTCGAGTTTACTATTTTTAACGGTTGCCCCGTTCTTGCATTTCCGGTAGCAAATGTTCCGGGTTCTTTATAGTAAAACCAAGAATACGAAAGAGAATCTCCGTCCGGGTCGGTTGAGCCTTCGGCGCTAAGCCTGACGGTATCTCCTGCTGCAGCGGTAATTCGATCGGGCATATTTAACTTGGGTACCGGGGGATGATTTGCCTCGGAATATGGTTTTATAGTCCAATCCATCCTTGCTGCAAAGTCGTTCTGATAAGCGGAACGCCAGCGCCAGATTGTTGCTTTGTTACTGGTATGCCATTTTCCGTCCACACCCATAACTTCATCATCAGCATTACTCCAAATCGGGCGGGTTTCCGGTTCTAAAAACCATTTATGGTAACGCGGTGTATAAAATTCATAACGCCCTCCCCAGCTTCCCCAATCCGGATGTTCCGGGCTTCCAAGTCCGTTGTTAATTAAATACAGAAACGTGGGGGTATCGCCTTCCATCAAATATTTCATATGCGGATACTCTGCGCCAAGCGGTCCTTTGCTCCTGATATTCTTATCTTCCCACTTGTTTGCGACCAGATTAAAATCAGCACCGGTAAATCTTCCGTGGAAATTATCGCCGCTAATACCAACCCAGGTGGAATAATGATAACCATCTCCCGAATGAAATCCCGGGCTGCATATATAAAAAAGATCAGGAAAAGTTTTGCGAATCCATGGGCCGCTATCATCCTGGTCAGAGATAGTATAAACGCGAAGTTTGGAAACGAATTTTGCAAGTTGTTCAGGGCTACGATTTTTTTTAACTTCCCATAATGCCTGCGCAAGAACATTCGGTCCGCCCCATACGAGCACCCAAACCGGGCGGGGATCTTTTTCATCTACAGTTTTAATTATCAAATTTGAACCGGGCGAATCCTTACCTTCGCCAACAGCATTCATACCGTATTCCGGTAATCCTTTACGAATAACCGAGAGAAGATGATCTTCTGAAGGAAAGCCAGGTGCATTTTTTAATAGATTATCTCTAACCTTTCCGTATGCTTCAACAATTTCTTTTATACGCCATGCGGCGGTCTTGTTTTTTTGATGCACGGAAGTTGTGGCTACTAAACCTTCTACATCGAACTGGTTACTATAAACTAAAAAACGCACCATTGACATTGCATCATCGGGCTCGTTTTCAATATCCGTTAATACAATGACTCTTGGCTTTTCAGCAGCGGAAAGATTTCCACAAATTCCAAAAGTTAATAAGGTTAAGAAGATTATAACGATGTAATTTTTCATGGGTATACCTTTAATTTCACTTCGTACCATTCTTGGCATCATTTGGTACTATTTGAGAAGCAGCATTTTTTTTGTTATAATTTTTCCGTAAGCATTTAATCTATAGAAATAAATTCCCGAACTTAGATTCGATGCATTGAACTCTACGCTATAGTTTCCAGATTTTTTTATTTTCATCAATAAGTGTAGCTACCTTCCTTCCCAAAACATCAAATACTTCCAATAGTACATTTGGTGCTTTCGGAATTGAAAATTTAATCCTAGTTGTAGGATTAAAAGGATTCGGATAATTTTGTTTTAGTGTAAAATCAGCAGGATGAAAATACTGTTCATTAACATCTGTTAAATATTCTTTAGGAGGCAACCAATTATCTTTATATGCAGGCGAAACCGAATTTTTAGAAAAAATATTTTCCAGTGTATAATCTTTTGCTTCTTCATCCGTTAACTGGTGTGACCATGTAAAACGCTGGTCAAGTTTATAACCTGTACCTGAGCATTTGTATTCGGCATAAAAGCAGGTTTTACTCCTTCCATTCCAATCCGACCAGCCTAACAGAGCTATATGTGCGCCTTCTTTACAATTAATATAAACCGTTCTAGCGTAATCTCTCCATGGTCTTCCGAGTTCAACTCTGTTTATACCGGTGTCGGCAATTAATTTACAATTGAAAAAGGTATAACCGAATTGATAATTTACATCGGTATTTGCGGCAGTTATTGTCGAATTTTTTTTGCTATGGATATCACAATTTTCAAATACATCAATTGATCGTCCGAAAATAAAATCGGTTGTACCTTCAATGCGGCAGTTATAATTATATATTCTTCCGTGTCCCCATGTATAATATGTGTCTTGATATCCAAGAATATTGCAATTAGCAAATGTTACCCTATCTCCGGTAACTCTAAGTGCAACAGCCTGTGCCGCCTGTGATGTATTACGAAATGTAATATCCTTTGCAATGAAATCACTTGCATCAATTGCAACACTATAAGAAGTTGAAGTCCCCACAATAACTCCATTAACTACTTTTCCACTATAATCATTATACGTTAGAATTGTACTATCTCTATTTTCTCCAATTAGTGTTACATGATTTTTTGAAGAACTCAACAATATTTTTTCATCATACACACCGTTTTTGACAAATACTGTAATATTTTCAGTATTGTTATTTGGTATTGCATTAAAAGCCGCCTGGACAGTAGTGTAATCGCCGCTGCTATCTTTCGCAACAGTAAATTGTTGTCCAAGAGTTAAAACAGGAAGTATAAAAAAATTTAGAACTATAATGCAGACAAAAAATCTGAATGAATTAATTTTCAATATAAACCTCATAGAAATGTTTTTGAATTTCTGTGTTTATGAATCATTATTTTTACTGCTTGGTCTTATATTTTCTAGGAAACTTATAATGTTACTAAGTACTAAATAGTCTTTTGAACCGGCTGGCAAACATGTAAGGCAAAAAAAAAAGTTACATGTCAACTTAAGTTTATGGTCATTCAACTATTTACTTACGAAAAGATTTCTACACTTACATGAATATCTAAGTGCATTGTCCAACAGTATACTGATCGTTTGCCGGCTAAATTGTTCCAAAGGGATTCCAAGGGAAAAACAACTTGTAATAAAAGGATCAATTTTCTTATTTCTTCTTCAAGTTATTTATTAATCCAAGGGAAACGATTTTTAATCGTTTCCCTTATTTTAATTTGTTCTAAATTAGTTATTTATTTTTAACCACTTAGCTTCTCCTGTGGTCATTTAATATTATTTCATCATAATCATTTTTTTAGTTACAATGTGGTTGCCTGCAATTACCCTGTAAATATATGCACCACTTGAAACTTTAGCGCCGAAATCATTATCACCGTTCCATTGTACTGTATAAGTACCGGCTGTTCTCTCACCGCTTACAAGAGTTTTAACCTTCTGCCCGAGCATATTATATATCTCAATTGATACATTTGCAGCATGAGGTATTGCATACGTTATTTCTGTTGTTGGATTAAACGGATTGGGATAATTCTGTGATACACTAAATGATTTTGGAACTTGAGTATTTTCCACGGAAGTTACGGGTGATGTTGTTCCGGTGACTACCGGGTTCTTTATTCCTACTGTTCCTCCGTTCTTTCCCCATACGTACAACCGAACTGTTAATGATTGACCATCTGGAACAGTTATATTAGGAGAGTAACTTTCCCATTCTCTTCCCATCGGGGTAGTAATACTGGTATTAGCTGAAATCAATGAAATCGGATTACCTGCTGTCGCTTCAAGTATAGAATGAACACTATCAGCTACAATTACAGGGCCTAAGGCACTCGAATCCGTAGCGAATCCATTTAAGGAATAATAAGCTGCTAACTTTACAGCCCCGGTTTTATATCCAAGCGCACCGAATGAGATTCCATCTACATTAAGATTCTGTCCCGATGCTGGGGAAACTGAAAACTGTAGATAAAAATTACTATTAAATACGTCCGTCATTTGAGAATGTTTAGGGATTTTAAACCAGCCATCACCATCCCAAGAAAAACTATTGTTAGGACCTTGATTGTATCCTGCTATACCGGAAGGACAATTAGTTGTATCAAAATCAGAAGCACTAATATTTCCTACAGTTGTAGATGTTAAATCTGAAATCAAAGGCCAAGCTGCCTCTGCATTTCCGGCTGATGTAGTAAATGTGATTTCATTACCATAACTTGTACCGTTAATATTGGTCGCGTAACCACGCACATAGTATTTTGTGTTTGGCTTCAAGCCTGTCAGGTAGCTAGGTTCATATTCTACAGCAGGCGTTACCTTATACGATGCAGCTACATTATCTGAAATGGTTGGATTTTTGGTAGTATTATAAACTACTCCTCGCCCGGTTATTGTTGCATCACCGGTTTTAACATAACTGCCGCACACTGCTGATGTGCGAGTAATACTTGTTACAATTGAGGTCGAATCTACTAAAGATGTTGATGAAGAGACCCAATTAATTCCAGCTTTAATAAATTTAAATGCATCATTTGTAAGTGAAGTATAGGATAATTCATGAAGACCAATGACTTCCACTCTGTTTTGTATAGTATCACCAACTGCATTTATAGTACCTTTTTCTATTCCATAAATAACGCTCATTGAATCAACTGATGTCATATTCGCAATCGGTATGATAGGAATTTGGGGGATAGAGGCAATGATTAATCCGGAATCACATAATGTAACTGTGGAACCATAGGAGAATCCCGCAGCCAGAGGGCTATTTGTTTGGTCTACAATTTTAACCGGCTCTGCGTTATAGTTGTTAACAACCTTGTCTTTCTGCCAGTCCATTGCACCCGGCTTTACAGCCCACCCTTCAAATATTACCAATGGAATAGGAACGGATGGAAAAATACCTTTACCAAAATCACCTGAACTTGGGGATTCTGAAGCTACTGCCAAATCATATTTAGCATAATCCGATGAAGTTAAAGTCAGTAAATCGGAGCTGGCTACAGGTATAACAAAATATCCCCATGCTTTCAGCGTATCATTTATAATTTGATCTCCCGCTGACAGAGAAGATGGCGAGGAATCGCCCCCAATAATGAGCATACATTTTTTCTTGGTAGATGCAATTACTGTAATATTTGCTGTTGCCTTAAAATTACCGTCTTGCGTAGCTGCGGTAATTACCGCTGTGCCTTCGCCAACACCTGTAACCAAACCTGAAGAGCTTACCGTAGCAACAGAAGAATCGCTCGAACTCCAGGTTACCGTCTTATTTCCTGCATTGGACGGTTGTACTACAGCAGTAAGCCGGGTTGTATCACCAGCTGCAACGTCAACACTCGATGGGCTGACCGTAATACCGGTGACGGGAATAACGGCAACTGTTATGGAAGATTGAGCCGTAAATCCTCCATCCTGAGTAGTAGCTGTAATAACAGCGGATCCATAGTTCACTCCGCTAACAACTCCTAATGAATCTACCGTGGCTATGGAAGTATTACTCGAACTCCAGCTTACATTCTTATTAGTAGCATTGTACGGGCTTATTGTGGCTTTAAGCTGGACAGTCTGGCTAGAATCTATCGTTGTACTTGAAGGTGTAACCATAACGCCTGTAACTGCAATAGGATTAAGATCATCAACCAGGCCATTAATATAATTTTCGACGTTTGTATATCCATTGGAGGCGATTTGACTTCCATCGCTGGGATCGTTTGGATTCAAACCGTGTGCAATTTCCCAATCATCGGGCATACCGTCATGGTCGCTGTCTGTATATGGTGTCCCTTTAGCTAAAATGGGCCATCCCCCAACATCTGACGGATCAGTGATAATTCCTTTGTCGCCATAGGTATAAGTACCATTACGAGCATCTTTTACTATGCGCATATCTACTGAATCGCGGTTTGGGAATGAACAGCCTGCATGTGCGAGTACTGAATCATACGCATCCTGTGGAGTTTGCTGGTTAATAGGCATAGCGTTCCATGGAGCACTCATTTTTATGTAATTGTTGCCGGTGACTCCCTTCCAGTTGTCCGCAGTAACATCGGGATAACCGTTCACGTAATTGTCGGAAACATACCAACTGCCCTTGTCTGTATCTGAACGCGCTGAAGGATCTACGATTAGGCTCTTCGGTCCTGTTGCCGGTCCTGACTTATAATAATTAGCTATTATATTTATGGTGCTGAATGAGAATTGAGTCTCCGCACCTACTTGATGTGCTTCACCCCCATAAGAACCTTGATAACCCCAGTTATAAAGTACGTTGTTTCTGTAATCGTTATATCCAACACCTGAAGCCCAGCGTGGATTACGGCTATCGTTATTTGCAATCAGGTTATGATGCCAGGTACCATAATTGTCTCCCCAGATGCCTCCGAATCTATGACCTTGGGGTACACCATTTATAAATTTTTCGCACGCTTCCGAGATAAGACACCATTGAACGGTTGTGCTATCATTATGGTACAAGCTCATCGTTTCATCAGTGCTCCAGCTGGCAGTAATGTGGTCGAAGATAATGTCCTTTTGAAACCTGCCGCCTATTGCATCATTTTCACCCATTGCAGGGTCCCATCTTACACGAATATATCGGATGATGATATTATCGGCACTGGTAGAAAGATTTCCTCTAATACATATACCATCGCCGGGCGCCGTTTGTCCAGCAATAGTAATATTGCCATTTCTTATATCGAAACTTCCCTTTATAGTACCTGCAACTTTGAATACTACAATTCTTGGGCCTGAAGCATCAATCGCGGCGCCGAGACTTCCCGTACCAGTAGGGTTAAGGGTTGTGACTTCGTAAACTTTACCCCCGCGTCCGCCGGTAGTATATTTTCCATAGCCTTCGGCACTAGGAAATGCAAGTTGCTGAGACCATGATATTGAACAAAACATGAAAAACATTAGTATCATAAAAATGTATTTCATCTTCATTTTGAGCTCCTTTCTATTTTTTTATAATTATACCTTAAAGAAGGTATTTAACAATTTTCTTAGGTCATTTACATCACAGAAATTTTTTTACCATCTCCCGAAGCCGAATTCGAAAATGAAGTCGACTCCAGGAGATATAATTTTTTTATTTCAAAAGAATCATCTTTTTAGTTTGTCTGAAATTGTCAGATCCATCAATTGCATTAGCTTCTATTGAGTAGAAGTAAATTCCTGAAGATAATTCTAAATTTTTCCCGGCAGTGTTGAACATAATATCATGTTTACCGGCTTTTTCAGTTCCGTTTAACAGAGTTCTCACTAATTGACCATTTATATTGTATATTGAGATTATCACATGGCTGTCAAACGGCAAAGCGTATTGAATCGTAGTTGATGGATTGAACGGATTTGGGTAATTCTGGGATAAACTATATGTTTTAGGAACAGATGAATAACTTACACTAACTTCTTTGCTTAATGTAGTAGTTCCGTTATAATCAACTTGGCATAGTCTATAAAAAATGTTTCCTGATTTATCCAATTTTGATACATTATCCGAAAAACTATACCTATTAATTTTCGTTGAAGTTCCTTTTCCGTTTACAAAACCAATTTTTTCCCATTGGGCTCCCGTCTTGCGCTGTACTTCAAAACCTTTATTATTATTCTCTGTGGCTGTTTGCCATTTCAAACTAACAATTCCGTTATTTAACAAACCGGTAAAAGAAGTCATTTCTACAGGAAGCACAGCAGAAGTTGTTCCTGTGATTACCGGATTCTTTATTCCTACTGTTCCGCCATTCTTTCCCCATACATATATCCTAACTGTTAATGCTTGACCATCCGGAACAGTTATATTAGGAGAGTAACTTTCCCATTCTCTTCCCATTGGCGTTGTAATACTTTCATTTGCCGATAACAATGAAATAGGATTATCTACCGTAGCATCAAGTACTGAATGAACGCTATCAGCTACCATTGCAGGTCCTAAGGCACTAGAATCACTAGCGAATCCATTTAAGGAATAATATACTGCTAACTTTATACTATGGGTTTTATAACCAAGAGCACCGAATGAGATTCCCTCTACACTAAGATTTTTTCCCGACGCCGGGGAAACTGAAAATTGTAGATAAAAATTACCATTCATTGTATCTGTCATTTGAGAACGAGTCGGAATTTTAAGCCAGCCGTCTCCATCCCAAGAAAAATTATTTTTAGGACCCTGATTGAATGATACATTAGAAGGACAATGACTTGTATCAAAATCTGAAACGCTAATGTTTCCAACTGTTGTTCCAACAAAATCTGAAAGCAAAGGCCAACTCGCCTCGGCGTTACCGGATGAAGTAGTAAATGTGATTTCATTACCATAGCTTGTACCAACACTAGTCGTAGCATAAGCACGCACATAGTATTTTGTGTTTGGTAATAATCCTGTCAGGTAACTGGGTTCATATGACACTGCATCCGTTACCTTAAACGATGCGGCTACACTGTCGGAAAGGGTTGGAGTGCCGGTTGTATTATAAACCACTCCGCGATCCGTTAATGTTGAATCCCCTGTACTTCCAACATAGCCGCCACACACTGCAGTAGTACGGGTTATACTTACAACGCTTGAGGTTGAATCTACAACAGGAAGTGAAGCTGATGATGTTGGAGATGTTGTTCCGGTGACTACTGGGTTCTTTATTCCTAAAGTTCCTCCATTCTTTCCCCATACATATATCCTAACTGTTAATGCTTGACCATCCGGAACAGTTATATTAGGAGAGTAACTTTCCCATTCTCTTCCCATTGGCGTTGTAATACTTTCATTTGCCGATAACAATGAAATAGGATTATCTACCGTAGCATCAAGTACTGAATGAACGCTATCAGCTACCATTGCAGGTCCTAAGGCACTAGAATCACTAGCGAATCCATTTAAGGAATAATATACTGCTAACTTTATACTATGGGTTTTATAACCAAGAGCACCGAATGAGATTCCCTCTACACTAAGATTTTTTCCCGACGCCGGGGAAACTGAAAATTGTAGATAAAAATTACCATTCATTGTATCTGTCATTTGAGAACGAGTCGGAATTTTAAGCCAGCCGTCTCCATCCCAAGAAAAATTATTTTTAGGACCCTGATTGAATGATACATTAGAAGGACAATGACTTGTATCAAAATCTGAAACGCTAATGTTTCCAACTGTTGTTCCAGCAAAATCAGAAAGCAAAGGCCAACTCGCCTCGGCATTTCCGGCTGAAGTAGTAAATGTGATTTCATTACCATAGCTTGTACCAACACTATTAGTCGCGTAAGCACGCACATAGTATTTTGTGTTTGGCTTCAAACTTGTCAGGTAACTGGGTTCATATGAATTTGCATCCGTTACCTTAAACGATGCAACTACACTGTCTGAAATGGTTGGGGTTCCGGTAGTATTATAAACTACTCCGCGATCAGTCAATGTTGAACCGCCGGTACTTCCAACATAGCCGCCACACACTGCAGTAGTACGGGTTATACTCACAGCACTTGATGTAGAATCAACAACCGGTGCGGATTGCGCAAATACATTAGTATTTGACATTAGTCCAATCGCGACTATCATTGTGAACAAAAGAAGTGAACGAATCTTCATAATGTTTTCTCCTTTATATTATGAAAGATGATTAATTAATTAGAGAACCATCAGTTTATAGTACTCTAAATCTAGCTCAGCTAATCTTTTTATCTGATTTCGTTATTCAAGAAAAGGATAAATGCATAACAAGAGCTATATTTTCTTAATAAAATCACATTTTATGTTGAATCATGCCTTTAATATTTTAATTATTTATGCTAAGAAAACCTTTCCTTATTTCAGTAAAACAAATTTTTTGCTTTCCATATAAGCACCTGATTTCATTTGATATATATATACACCACTGGCTAACCTGCTTCCGTCAAAAGTAACTGTATATGTCCCGGTATTCATTTCCTTATCGACCAATGTTACCACACGCTGTCCGAGTAAATTGAAGATTGTAATACTAACGTGTCCTTGTTGAGGTATCTGGAATTTAATATTGGTACTCGGATTGAATGGATTCGGATAGTTGTTGCCCAGCATATATTTTTCGAGTTTTAATGATGATTGGTTTTCAACCGAAGTCATTTCAGTTATTTTAAAAATAATACGTGCATATGATTCTAAATTCGGTGAACCGTTATCCGTAACCGTAAGTATTATATGTAATTCTTTTCCTACTTCATTCGGCACAATGAAACTTGCACTATCTCCTGAAGTTGAATTACTGATGGATACTTGTGAATTTACATTACCCGCATCCGCATATTGCCACCATTCATATGTCAAATCATTTCCATCGGGATCCGTCGTCCCGCTTGCATTCAAAATAACTTTACTGCCAGCTGCAACTTCCCGGTTCAGTCCTCCTATAACATGAACCTCAGGCCTATGATTTGAGTGGCTGTAATCATTAATACACCAGTTTGCCCTAGCGGCAAAATCATTCTGCATACCTTTTGCCCAGCGATATGTGGGTTTGTATAAATCATTGTCATCGCTGGCGCCCCACCATTGCGATGATTGGTCTTTTAAATAAAATCGACCGCCCCAGCCGCCGTACGACGGATATTCCATCTGACGCAA
Source organism: uncultured Ignavibacteriales bacterium (assembly GCA_963751355.1). GTDB lineage: Bacteria > Bacteroidota > Ignavibacteria > Ignavibacteriales > Ignavibacteriaceae > CAVVVS01. The sequence continues at coordinate 92,679 of CAVVVS010000041.1, forward strand.
GCCTGTCGGGATGAGATGAATAAAGGAAGGTGAATCACCTTCTCCAAGGAAATTTATACTGTAACGATGGGAACACAATGGTCCATGATTCTCTGTAATGTTTGCCTTCATCCAGGCATCTTCAAAATAAGCATGGTAGGGCTGCGGGTCTAATTTGGACCATTGATATCCTATTGCTCTATATTGTGAATGACTATACAAGACCTGAATATCCGGCCAATTGGGCTTTATATAATCGTAATAGGTATTATCCTGATCTAAAATGATATATATTATCGCTTTTTTTGAAACTTCAGCCATTTTATCGGGATATTTTTCCTGAATTGTCTTCAGTGCGCGGGCAATTGTATTTGTACCGCCCCATACCGTCAGCCAAACCGGGCCCGGTTTAGTTGAATCAAGAAGTATATCTACTATATGATTCGAACCCGGGGTTTCCTTGCTCATCTCACCTACGCTGTCAATATTCCCAACGAAGACTTCGCTCTGGAGATAATCCGGCGCGGGATAAGCGGAGTCATTCTTAACCAGATTGTCATAAACCTGTGAATAAAGATTTATATCATCCTGAATCCAGTTAGTACCAGACCAGTTATGACCTACCCAATGGAATCTGGAACTTGAATATATTATTCCCTCAACATCCCATTCGCTTGTATAAAGCAAGAAACGGATCATAGAATTTTGATCATCACGTTCGCCATCGGTAGTTACTATAACTCTCGGTTTTTCCCGACCTGTATAAACTGTAACGGATTGAGTAGTATCACTGGTTTTTTCATCATTATCGGTAACCGTAAGAGTAACGGAATACGTACCGGCATTTGTAAATGAATGGGTCACCGATACACCAGTGCCGGTTTTTCCATCGCCGAAATCCCATTGATATGTCTTTAAGCTTCCATTAGCATCCCATGAACCGGAGCCATCAAAGTTTATAAATTGACCTGCTATCGGATACACTGGCTGGAATTTAAATTCAGCAATTGGTTCCCCCGGATAAACAGTTATCGTCTTTTTTTTCAGACTTGAATTACCTAAACTGTCCGTAACAGTAAGCGTAAAAGTATAATCACCCGTTGATTTGTATATATGACTGGTAGTCATACCTGAATCGGAAATACCATCCCCAAAGTTCCATAAATATTTTACGATGTTTCCTCCTGAATCAAAGGAGCCTGAGGCGTCAAAGTGAACCGTATCCTCAGTTGTAACAGTGTCAGGCAAATAACTAAAAACAGGTACTGGTTTACCCGAAGACATTACATTTTTAACTTCCGATTCAGTTAATACCCGCGAATAGAAACCAACATCATCAAGGGCGCCGTTATAAGCATCCTTTGCCCCGTTGGGCGATGTTCCCATATGAATTTCTGAGTTATATTTTGTTCCGTACGTGTATGGTTTGGTATCCTTTAATTTACCATTGATGAAGAAATAGGCGTTTTTACCGTCAGTTTCTATAGCTACAAATGTCCATTCTCCCTCAGGAATTCTCACATCACTGTCCGCATTGCTATTTGGCTGCCTGACCGATAGTACACTTCCGGTTTTAGCATGTTGATTAATTCCCCACACCATTCCGTCTGAAGACCATGTATCGCGTTTGTTAATAATATCCTGCCAGCTTCCGGTGGAGCCGTTCCAATAAGCCCAGAAAGTGACTGTCATTTCACCTTTCGTTCCGAGCTGAACCGGTGAAAATTTCCCCAAATCTACTCGGCACCACTCACTGGATTTTCCGCCGAAAAATAGTGCACCATTTGGCGTACCGTCGTATCCTTCTATAAACTTACTAGCGGAATCTGCAATATTTCCGGCAGCAAAAAATCCGTTCGATAATCCCTTCTCATCTTTCAGATTACCGTTAAGTTTATAATAAGCAACCAGGGCATCATCCTGAGCCATAACAATTGCAGATGAAAAACAGATTGTTAACAGTACAAAAACCACAATACGTTTTAGATTATTCAAAACTTAATTCCCTGTATTATAAAAAAAAGATACCATGCCGCACACCATCAATCGCTGATGAAGAACTGCTGCTGCAGGCTGTTTTATTTTATTTTGGTTTTGTATTGTAAACATATTGTCCTAACAATTACTCAATGGTAACGACTACTCGTTTATACCTTGTAAGCTGCGGAGTACCTGTGTCCGTTACTTCGCAAATAATATGTATGGTTTCTCCCTTACCGGCATCTTCCGGTACAGTAAATGATGCATCCTGCTGACCGGCATTCGAAATTTCGATATTTCCTTTATATGTTTCGGCTTCTTTATATTGCCACCATTTGTAATGTAGTTTATCGCCATCCGGATCGGAAGTTCCTTTTGCGCTTAGTTTTATTTTTGTGCCTGGTTTTACCGTCTGTTCCAATGGATTGGCAAGTTTAACTACAGGCGGATGATTTGCGCTATCGTATGATTTAACACACCAATCCGCGCGTGAAGCAAAATCCTTCTGTAAAGCATCTGTCCAGCGAACTAATGGCTTAAAATATTTCACCATAAGATCCTTGTGCTTAGGGTATTCATGTTTCATATATTGTCGTCCCCAAGCGGTATTTGTATACCATCTTCCCTTCGGGTATTTGTAAGTTGAGTCAGGCACCGGATCAAGCCAGGTATTTGCCCTAACTTTTGTGTAACGTCCGCCCCAACTTCCCCAGTCAGGATGCTCCAGGTTGCCATCTCTCAATCCGTTAATAATGGTATAAATGAATGATGGGGAATCGCCTTCCGATCTGAAGTCACCTTTCGATTTGATATCCCCTCCTTTAAATCCCTTCTTATCACTCCCACCTTTATACGCTTGGTATAGCGCACAAAGCGGACCGTGACCTTCCAGAATATGTGAATTCATCCAGTCGGCTTTAAAGTACTTCTGTTTATCTGCCGGTAATATTTTATCCCATTGGTAAGCGATTGCCCAAAATTGATCGCAAATTATTGTGAGGATATTATATTTTTCCCAATTGGGCCGGATATATGATTGATAGGTGTTATCCTGTTCCCAGATAAAAAAGAAACGCATTTTTTTTGCTACATAAGCCATTTTGTCCGGGTATTTTTCCTGAATGGTTTTTAAAGCTCTGGCAAGCGTATTCATCCCGCCCCAGGCCAGGAACCAGATTGGACGGTTATCTTTTTCATTTAAAAGGAGCTTAACAATCAGCCTTGAGCCGGGAGTACTCTCAGTCATCGCCCCCTCTTTTGATACATTTCCCAAGACTGCTCGCGATTTCAAATATGCCGGGGTTGGATAACCCGGATCATTCTTTTTCAGGTTGGGATACACTTTTGTATAGGCATCCAGAAATGGATCTATCCAATGATCCCCGGCCCAATTGTGCCCGTGTGAATGGTACTGTGAGCTTGTAGTGATTATACCCTCGACATTGAAAACATCTGTGTAAAGTAAGAACCTGACCATGGAACACTGGTCATCAATCTCCGCATCTGTCATAACGACAACACGCGGTTTTAAATTTTGATTTTGAGCAATTAGTTTCCCTATAAAAAGTAACGGTAAGAGGCATAAAATAATTAGTTTTTTCATAATATTTTTCTCTAATGTTATAAATAAATTTTTACTCTCCGATATTTACCGGAAATGTCATTATTTTTTCGGCCATTCACTTTTCAATAGAAAATGAAGCGCGCTGTTTCTGGAATTAGGTTTTGTTTTCAGAACTTTAATTTTATTGTTATTAAGTAAGCGGAGCATTTCAGCGCCGGCATAAAATACGGGACCATAGCCATGAGTAGCATAAATGCTTTTACCTCGATAGTAGTAATACGTATTGTCGCTGGCGAATGTTGTACCTTCACATGTTCCGTCCACAGCCCCGTTTTTAAGGACGCGTGTATTGACGGCGTTCCAACCCATCACAGCAACCGGACCGTATACGTGGTTAATCCATCCTTCATTGATTCCTTTGGCAATGCAATAAGTAAACATTGCCGTGCATGATGTTTCAAGATAGGTATCGTTTTTGTCAAGCAAATTATGCCAGAAACCGGTACCGTCCTGCAGATGCGCAAGACTACGAACCATAGAACGATACAAATCCAGAATCTTGTCCCGTCCTTTATAATTTTCAGGCAATACACCTAGTAATTCCGCCATAGACATTAAAGCCCAGCCGTTTGCTCGTCCCCAATAAAATCGTGGATCATAATTGCCGGATGTTACATTCCAGCCGTGATCAAATAGTCCTACTGAAGGTACATAGAGTCTATCAGCCATTTGCAGAATCTGCCTTACGGCGTCATCCCAATATTTATGGTTTCCGGTAAGCACCCCCATGTTGGCAAGGAAAGGCACGCTCATATACAAATCGTCTGCCCATAAAGATTTATACTGCGGGCGATGGCGAGCCAGGGTACCGTCTTTTAAACGGAATTGTCTATTTGAAATATAATCTGCAATCGTGTCTATTAGGGGTAAATAATTATCATTCTTATTCTTCAAATAGGTTTTAATCATAGCGGCGCCTATAGAGCCGCAGTCATCCAGCGCCTTAAAATCAGGAGTTCTGCCCCAACCGCCCCGTGCTTCTTTACCGAATACCTCCTTGTTCTTAATAAAATAAGGCAAGGTCTTCACAACCAGATTAAAAAACCTTGTATTATTGGCAAAGAATGCCGAATCACCCAGTACATTGTCGATATACGCAAACGCAGAGAGTACAACGCCGTTTGTATAGTCCCATGAACCGGCGAATCCGGGTGAAACGCGTGCGTACTTATCCGGTTTAGTAAAATCAGTTATCTCCTTGCCGGTTTTTGAATCGATAATTTTTAAATCGCATGTTGATTCATAATAGTGCAGTACACGATATAAGACATCTTTAATTCCGTTAACCTTTGGATATACATAAGGGACAGGATATTTCGGAATTCGCCCCGGTGCATTTTCCTGGGCAACCAGTTTTGTGCTAGAAATTAAAATAAGAAGAACTAACGACAACCAAAGTAATTTGCTAAAAACTCTTTCAAATGCTGCCGCGCCTAAGATGGGGTAATTTTGAATTTCCAATTTTTTTAAAATTTTCATTTTGCATTCACCATTTATTTTACATTCCATTTTTTAAGAAGTATTATAATCTTTCATAGCATCGGTTAACCGGTCAACTACCTTCCTTTCAGCCACTCCCAGCGTTTTGACCAATCCATTAATGCGTCTGTTCGCCATTTAAGAACTGTTTTTGCACCTTGCCAGATACCATCGAACAGAGAAGGATCCGACTTATCCGTATACCAATTATGACCTAATTTATAATCAGTAGAACGGGATTTACCCGGCCAAACGTCGTCTGCAACAAATTTTCCACTTTGCTTCTGTAATTCGGGAATATCGGAAGATAGCTGATAAGTTAATGTTTCGGCTTTCTTTGGAGCATATCTTACTGCATAATTACCTTGCCCAAGATAGAACCCCTCCCATTTTTGTTCGCCAATCCCGGCATACACATTCATTGTAAAACAAGCTGAATCAGGAGGGATATTTATTTTAGGACCTTTAAAATGGAATTCTAAAATTGAATACACCGGAACCGTATCGGAAATTGTAGTATTCCGATGGAAAATAATTCTTGGGCTATGGTTAATTTTCATAAAACTGCCGCCCCAGCTGTCTGTCAAAGGATTATCAGGATTCCCGCTCATCATATATAATATTGAAGGAGTATCTCCCATTTTAATAGTTCCGTTGTAGTAATTTTTAAAAGCCTTTCCCAAATACCCGTCCCCTTGGATGTAACGGTCATAATAATTATTATCTTTCAAACTATCGGGTGCGTCGTTATCGGAAAAGAATCCGCGATAAGAAGAATTTACTTCAATGAACCAGAGATTAGGGAAATTTTTAGCTATGTACGCATAACTATTGGCGCTCCATTTTTTGTTGGGTCCGCCAATCCAGTAAACCTTTATCTTATTTTGTATATCAGGGGCATCGTGCAGTGCTTGAGCAAGATCATCCAGACCACCCCATACCAGTATGTAAAGAGGTTGGTCGCTTTTTTTCTCCGCACATTTGATGATCCAGTTGGAACCATTCGTGGCAGTTGTATAACCGGCGTAAGGAGCTCCGCCCTGTCTTCCTTGTTTGCAAATCGAACGTAAATAATCAGGCGAAGGATAGTCTCTCGAATGTTGCTTTAACTTTGGATAATCTTTTTCGTAAAGATCAATCATATTTAAAATAATCTGCTTACTTCCATGCCCGTAAGAAGGAGAAGATATAAGTCCCTCAGTTTTAAACATATTAGTGTACATTAAATAATGTATCATCGATTGATTATCATCCGGATCCGTACCGCCAATATCGGAGCTGATCAGAATGCGCGGCTTGACATGTATATGTTTCTGAGCCCTCAGAATAATTGAACATAAGAAGATAGAAAGAAATAAAATCGTTTTAGTCATAATCATTCCCCGTGCTTATAAATATTCCACTTAAGATATGTTTCCACAGATTCACTTAGAATATCGCTTACATTTCCGCGCACCATCGCAACATGATGTTCAAAACCATTTTTAGTAATATATTTCAGAAGTTTCTGAAGTTCGTTTATTTTTGTAACAGCAATTCCTCCGTCCATTCCGTAAGGATCGTCTGTAAATTCACCCTCACCGACATAGGACTTGATAATTCCGTTAGCATCATCTGTCGATAACCGGAAGTAAGTCATATGCCCGGATTTGACTTTGCCCTTTATTGCTCCAAAACAATTTTCCTGACCTAGTACTGTTCCCAAAACATCGAGATTGGATATTTCAATTTCGTTTCCGAAAAAACTTTTCGGATAATTGCTGCAGTGGGTACATACACACATATCTCTGTTCTCACCAAAATTATTATTCCAGTCAAGTATTGCCGGCGGCGTACCTGATGCGAGGGCAAGCATATACATCGATATTACTCCGGCAATATCCACTTCACATGCACACGGTATCATATTTTCACCAAGCATGCTCATTGATAGACATGTGGCGCAGCCGTAATTATCTTGTATCGACGACCAACACTGAACACCTGCAGCATCAATTTCGTTTTCTGCAATCCATTTTTCGATAGCCACTCCCAATTTTGCCTGAAGATTAACTTTAGTATCTTTTATATATGAAGGTATTTTTCCGTATTCTTTAATTTCACCAACTTTTACTTTTAATTCGGATGCTTCAATATCAATTTTTTCAGCTTCACCTATTATCTCCGATAAATCAACCGGTACAACGGTAATACCCGAAGCCTGCAATAACTTTTCACTCGCGCGCATTGTTTGAAATGCTGCCGGCCGAGCACCGATGGCCCCGATACGTGCATGTCTCAATCCGCCTACAACCCGGCAAACGGATGCAAACCTTTCAATGTCGCTTTTAAAAGTCTCGCTATCAACTTTACATGTATGATAAGTTGTATCGGTGTATGGGATTCCATACTGATAGAAGTTGTTGCATACTGATATCTTTCCGCAGAATGCATCGCGCCGGCTTTTAACATCTACTCTGTTATTATCATCATCTTCGGCGTGTACGAGAATAGGAACCTTTAGATCTGCATATTTTATAGTATTCACCACTCCAAGTTCATCGCCGAAATTAGGCAGAGTTACTATTATGCCGTCGATTTTGTCACGGTTTTGACTGAATAAATCCGCACATTTGCGGGCATCCTGTATAGTTTCAACCGCGCCTGTGGCAGTAGCTTCGGCTGGAAGAATGACCGTATCGTACCCTAATTTATCCAATACATCAAGAATCTTTTTTCTACCCGCTTGCGCTAATTCGAAGTTGAAAATATTTCGTGTTGCAACGATTATTCCGAATGTTAGTTTTTGTTTGTATGCCATTTCTCTTCACTTTAATTATTTTCTAAATTTATTTATCTCAATTATGATAAAAGATAGTTTATTTACTATTTATACTAGTCTAATTCTTTCTTCTGTATTTTATCGACTATGACTGCAAGCAAGATTACCAAACCTTTAATAACCTGTTGCCAGAAAGGAGAAACATTTAATAGCACTAATCCGTTATTTAAAACACCTATGATCGATGCGCCTATTACCGTACCCATTATTGAACCTTTTCCGCCGTTCAGTGATGTACCGCCTATAACAACAGCAGCAATAGAATCAAGCTCATACCCCATACCTGCATTCGGCTGGGCGGAATCCAGACGCGCAGTAACTAATAAACCTGCTACACCGGAAAGGACTCCGGCAATTACATAGACAAATACTTTTATCTTATTTACCTTTACTCCAGAAAGCAAAGCAGCTCTTTCATTGCCGCCGATAGCATATATGTATCTGCCGGTTCTTGTCTTATTCATAAAGAACACTGCAAAAGCGATAACCAGAATAGAAATCCATACAGGCATCGGAACCCCGGCAAACCAGCCTGTACCAATAAAATCGAAGTTGTTCCCTAACTGAGTTATCGGAAATCCTTTTGTGTAGAGCATCGTTAAACCGCGGGCAATTGTAAGCATTGCCAAAGTTGCAACAAAGGGAGGCACTTTGAATTTGGTAATCATAAATCCGTTGAACCACCCTAAAAATCCCCCCGCAATCAAAGCAACAATTATAACTCCCAGTAGTGTAAACCCGACAAACAGATTCAGTCCTTCTATTTCAAGACCATTTTTAATAAGTCCCGCAGCAATAGCTCCCGTAAAAGCAAGTATCGAACCGACCGAAAGATCAATACCTCCGGTTAGGATTACCATGGTCATACCGACAGATATACAAAGATTAACTGATATTTGCCTGGCAACATTGAATAGGTTACTACCGGAAGCAAAATTATCCGAAAGGACTGTCATTGCAACAACCATTATCATTAATGCAATGAGCGGCTGAAGTATTGATAAATTAATTTTATTTATTTTCATTTAATCAGAAATTATTATATGGTAAAAACGATGAATAACTTTTGCTATCTTTTATTGATACTAATTTGCAGGTAAAGCTGCTTTTAGAATTTTTTCATCCGAAAAATCTTTTCGTTCAAATTCTGCTGTTAATCTTCCCTCACATATGGTTATTATTCGGTCAGAGATTGCCATAATCTCGGGTAATTCCGATGAAACAACAACTATTGATATACCTTGATCAGCCAAGTCATCAATTAATTTATAAATTTCATTTTTTGCGTTAACATCTATACCTCGTGTTGGTTCATCGAGAAGTAGAATTTTAGGATTGGTTACAAGCCACTTCGCCAGAACAACTTTTTGCTGGTTCCCTCCGCTAAGTTTTGCTGCTGCTTGTTTTGCCGAATAGGATTTTATTTTTAACTTGTCACGATAATCATTTGCCTGTTCAAGTTCCATTTTATCGTTAAGCATTCCGTTTTTAAGGACATTGCCCATTGACGCAAGACTAATGTTTTCTGCAATGTCCATATCAAGTACCAAACCGTCGGATTTTCGATCTTCGGGAATTAACGCCAAACCTGAATTTATTGCGACTGTAGGATTAGTAATTTTCACCTTTTGTCCGTCAATAAAAATATTTCCCGAAGAATTTGTAGAATGTAAACCAAATATGGTCTCGAGCAATTCAGTGCGTCCGGCGCCCATCAAGCCAAAAACACCAAATACTTCGGAAGCTCTAACTTTGAAGGAGATATCTCTAATTATATATTTTTCAGCATTATCCTTTTGTTTAAGTGATAATCCATTAGTTTGTAACCTAACAGGACCTACTTCGTGCTCTTTTTTGACGAAGAACTCTTTAAGGTCTCGCCCAACCATAAGTTTTATGATTTCATCTACTTTTATATTTTCAACAGCAGACTCACTAACCGAACGTCCATCACGGAATACGGTTACATAATCAGCTAATTGTGTTATTTCATCCATTTTGTGGGTGATATAAACAATAGCAACACCCTGAGTTGTTAGAGACCTTATTAGTTTAAATAGAATATTGGTTTCACTTTCGGAGAGAGCTGATGTAGGCTCATCCATAATCAGCACACGAACATCAAAAGATAATGCTTTTGCAATCTCAACAATTTGCTGCTGCCCAACGCGAAGCATTGAAACTTTAGTCCTTACATCTTTCGTAAATTCCAGTTTTTCGAGCAAGGTTTCGGCATCTTTCCGCATTTTTTTAAAATCAATGTAATTTGCGTTGTTGAGAGGTTCACGTCCAAGAAAAATATTTTCTACGATAGATAGGTAAGGGATTAATTGAAGTTCCTGGTGTATTATTGAAATCCCGGCTTTCCTTGCTTCTGTAGTATTTTTAAAGCTAACTTTTTCTCCGTTTAATAAAAGCTCTCCTTCATATTCGGGATAAACACCGGACAGAATATTCATAAGGGTAGATTTCCCGGCCCCGTTCTCACCAACAATAGCATTTACCTTTCCCGCATAAATCCTCAAATTAACATTATCTAATGCCAGAACTCCCGGAAATCTTTTGGAAATTCCCCGTGCTTCCATAATTATATTTTCGGTAAAATTATCTTTCATCTGACAATCTCAAGTTTTAATGGCACTATTTCCATTTCCTTCTTAATATTTTCCCGGTTTATTTCTACTGCGCCGATAAAATTTACATTTGTCCCCACTGCTAAAGAATCAAATTTATCATCAATCACTTTTCCTAAAATAACTTTATTCAGTTCCGTAGCTACTTCATTAAATTCCATAGTGTTATTAAAATCGTCAACATTAAAAAAGCCTACAGCATCCCTTGCGGTATTTCCGAAAATATATTTTAAGACTAAGTTGTATTTGTAATTCCCGTTGGGCAAAGTGACCGGAATTTTATCAGCTCCGGGCGCTGCTGTTTTAGCAGCTCCTTTCACAAGGAAGCTATAATCAGACGAAATTCCTACGGTCTTTCCATATTTTTGTATTAACTGTTTTGGATTGGATGAAAGAAGCGAATCAAACTTATTCAAACTCATAGCGGTTTTGAGAATTCCCGGTGCTTCATTCTTCCAAAAAAAATCCACCGCCTGTTTAGGATTGAAATTCTTTTTCATCTGCTCCATTTTCCTCTGGTCTAATTTTTCAAAAAAGACAGAATTATACAGAGCAAATGCAGCAATAATAAGTATTATGATTCTAATTATATATTTCTTCATTTGAGACCATATTATTCTTTTAAATCACTAAAATAAATTTGAGTATACGATGACGTGATTTAAATTCAGTTTGAAATTACTGATTTGATTTAGCTTTTCCGTAAGGGACATAATTTTGGACATTATCTTTTGTAACAAGCTCAACTGCAACCGGTACTTTTTGTGGAAAATCACGTTTGCCCTTTATATATTTGTCCGCATCCTGTGCTGCTTTTTTCGCCATAACTCTTGGAAATTGCATTGCCGTTGCTTCAATTTTACCTTCTTTAATTGCTTTCAATACGTCGGCAGCTCCGTCAAATCCGAAGATTAATATTTTCCCTTCTTTTCCTGCAGCAAGTACAGCTTGGTAAGCCCCCATTGCCATTGCATCATTTCCGCAAAATATAGCATTAATATTAGGATGTACCTGAAGTATTGATTCCATTACTTCCATTGCTTTATTTCTGTCAAAATCTGCACTTTGCTGTGCGACCATTTTTAAGCCCTTATAATTATCAACAACACTATGAAATCCTTTTGAACGATTCCAGGTATTATTGTCACCGACTAATCCAAGCAATTCTACATATTTACCTTTGCCATTAAGTACTTTTACAAAATATTGCCCTTCTAATACTGCCCCTGAATAATTATCCGAAAGTATCTGAGACGTGGCAAGATTTTTTGCATCAATCTCTCGATCCATGCAGAAAACCGGGATACCGGCTGCTTTAGCAGCTTTTACATTTGAAACGGATCCTTTTGAATCTGTAGGATTGAAGAGAATTGCTTTATATCCTGAAGCAATTATATCATCGAAATTTGAATTTTCTTTGGAAGCATCATTTTGCGAATTGAAAATAACTGCTTTATATCCGAGTTCCTCAGCATGTTTTTTAGCGGCATTTCCAAGGATAACAAACCATGGATTGTTTAAAGTTGAAATGACTACAGCAATTTTATCTTTACCATGTGATTTGCTTTTATTACAAGATGTAAAAAAAGGTACAACTACAATTGCTATAAAAAAAATAATTAACTTTTTCATCTGTTTTATCTCTTTTATTTAAAAAATAATTACTTGGATAGAATTAACTTCACAGCTTTTTTCCATCCATTATAGAATTCATTTACTTTTGATATAGACATCTCCGGTACAAAGTACTCTTTAGTTGCACGGATATCTTCGACTTCACTAAATTCATTCCAGCGATTTAACGCAAACCCGTTCATTAATAACGCACCAAGCGCAGATGCTTCTTCAATCTCACTTCGATTTATTTTCGTTTGTAATACATCTGCTTGAAATTGCATAAGAAAATTGTTTCTTGTTGGACCACCGTCAGCACGAAGTTCGTTAAGCTTCGTTCCCGAATCATTAATCAATATGATCAAATCTTTTACTTGATAAGCAATCGATTCAAGCGCAGCCCTAACTATATGGGCTTTCTTAGTTCCTCGATTCATTCCGCAAATCAGAGCTCTTGCATTGTTATCCCACCAAGGGGCACCTAATCCCGTAAAAGCGGGCACTAAATAAACACCCTCAGTATCTTCAATAGAATTAGCAAGTGCTTCTGTTTCTTCTGAAGAGTTAATAAGTTGAAGTTCATCCTGCAGCCATTTGATTGTAGCACCGGTATAATGGATATTTCCTTCAAATACGTAAATAACTTTATTTTTTGCGGCAAAACCAATAGAAGTAACAAGTCCTTTGGGAGCAATGTACGGTTCTTCTCCGATGTTCACCATTATCGAAGAACCGGTTCCGTATGTTGCTTTACCCATTCCCGGTGAAAAACACATTTGTCCGGCTAAAGCACCATGAGAATCACCTATTACTCCGGCAATCGGAACCTCGGAAATTAGTCCATTTAAATTAGTAGTACCGAATTGTCCGTCGCAAGGTAATACTTCAGGCATCATTACTTTAGGTATACTGAAAAGTTTCAATAATTCATGATCCCAGTTCAAGGAATTGATATTGAATAAGAGAGTTCTCGATGCGTTTGTATAATCGGTTAAGTGCAATTTTGAAGTAAAATTCCAAATAAGCCAGCTATCAATAGTTCCGCATAAAAGATGTCCTTCATTTGCTGATTGAGCCGCACCTTCTACATTTTCAAGAATCCATTTTACGCCGCTAGCCGAAAAATACGGATTAATGTTTAATCCCGTTTTTTCTAAAATAATTTTCTCATAACCACGCGAGATGAGCTCATCGCAAATTTCTGCCCCGCGATTACACTGCCAAACAATAGCATTATAAACCGGTTTTCCGGTTCTTTTATCCCAAACAACTACTGTTTCTCGCTGATTAGTTATAGCAATCGATGAAATATTGGAAGGAATAAATTCATTTTCTTCTAATAATAATTGAACTGCTTTATAAGTATTATTAAGTATTTCCTCCGGATCATGTTCAACCCATCCAGGTTTAGGATAAAATTGAGTATGCTCAACCGACGTACGGGCAATTAAATTAGCATTTGTATCAAACAGTATTGCTTTTGTTGCCGAAGTACTTTGATCTATAACTAAAATATCTTTCATTCACATAAAACCGGTTTTAATGAATTTAATTTTAAAAATTATTTTCTGTCAATCTAATCCAATTTTAATTTTGCTATCCGATGAATTTAAATACTTGAAAAAACTTATCAATATATGTTTAGCTAAGATTTCTGATTAATTATTTTTTACAAACTTCAAAGCCGCTTTATAAATTCCATCACTATCTAAACCATAGTACTTAAATAATTCCGCAGATGATCCATGGGGGGTAGTTTCATCAGGTATACCAAGAATACGCACAGGGACAGGATGATTCGTTGCAACAATCTCAGCAACAGTTCCTCCTAGTCCTCCGAAAATGCTGTGTTCTTCAACAGTAATTATTTTTCCTGTTTCACGAGCGGCTTTTATTACAACATCCCTATCAAAAGGTTTTAGAGTATGCATATCAATAACGCGAGCTTTAATACCATTCTCAAGTAATTTTTTACCAGCCATTAAACAATGATATACAGTTTCTCCTGTTCCAATTATTGTAAGATCGCTGCCGTCAAGAAGAATATTAGCCTTTCCTATTTTAAAGGGTACATTGTTTTTTTCATAAACATTAGGGACTGCATTTCTTCCAAGCCGGATATATACCGGATGAGGATAGTTAATTAACTCATGGACTAGTTTTTCAGTTTGATAAATATCACAAGGCAAAATAATTTGCATTTGGGGAAATGTTCTTAGCGCAGCAATATCATGCAGACTGTGATGAGAATATCCAAGTGCTCCATAACTTACTCCGCCGCTTACACCTAAAATCTTTACCGGATTTTGTGAATAAGCAACATCTATCTTAATTTGCTCCAAACTCCGGGCAACATAGAAACAGGCCGGTCCGCATACAAATGTTTCTTTACCTGTCGAAGCTAATCCTGCTCCTACTCCAATTGCATTCTGTTCTGCAATCCCCAATTCTACAAATTGCGCGGGCAATTCATTGGCAAAATCACCTAATGTTACGGAACCACGAGCATCGGTTGTAACAGCTAAAATATCTTTATTTTTTTTTGCCAGTTCCAGCAATGTGCTGGTAAATACTTTCCTGCAAGGAATAGTATTTGTGTTTTCTAAATTCATTTTATTCTTCATTTAATATTCTTATTCTATCATTAATTTCTGAAATAGCATTTGTGAATTGCCCTTCTGTAGGCACTTTGTGGTGCCATTGAGGCATATTTTCCATAAATGAGATGCCAAATCCTTTAGTTGTATGCGCAATAATAAGTTTAGGTTTGGAATTTTTATAATCTAATGATTCAAATACACTTACAATTTCTTCCATATCATTTCCATTAATATTAAAAACTTCCCAGCCGAAGTTTTCCCACCGTTTACTCATCGGTTCCAATGGCATTACATCTTCAGTCTTCCCGCTTATTTGGAGTTCGTTTCTATCGATTATAGCCACCAAATTATCAAGCTTATAATTATTTGCTGCCATGGCTGCTTCATATATTGAGCCTTCACCTTGTTCTCCATCACCCATCAAAACAAAAGTTCGATAAGATTTTTTATCCATTTTAGCAGCAATTGCCAGACCAACCCCGAAAGATAGTCCATGACCTAAGGCGCCGCTGTTAAGTTCAACCCCGGGTATTTTATTAACCGGATGCCCGGCAAGTATGGTATCAAATTTGCCATAAGTATCTAACGTTTCATCATCTATGAAACCAGCTGCTGCTAGTACTGAATATAAGGCTTCCACGCTATGACCTTTACTTAGAATAAAACGATCGCGGTCTTCTTTTTTCGGATTTTTTGGATCAATATTCATAACGTGGAAATATAAAGCGGTTTCAATCTTTATAGAAGAAAGAGATCCTCCGGTATGCCCGCCTTTTGCTGAATAAATGATTTCTAACACTCTTTTTCTTATTTTTTCTGCTTGTAATTGCAATCCCCTAATATCTTCTGTTTTCTTCGTTAAAATATCACTTAACATTTCGCCACCATTTTTGTTTAGTTTCGTTTATTAAAATATAAAAAATATTCATAAAATCAAATGACTATTACAAAAGATTTTCGTAACTAAACGTAGTCCATTTTACCATTACCGTAGCCTAAAGTCATTATAAGTTCAATGGGTAAAAACATTTTTCGATTAACAATAAAAAAATCTAATTATTTTCCGTTTTTCATATTTTTAGTCAAGGCTTAATTGATTTCACCTTAACTTACCGAAGATTTGGTTTTGGACGAAAAATTCAAGGACTTTTTAGTCTTGATGATTCGCAGTAAATTATCGCATATTTTTCTTCTGAAAGTATTTTTACCACTATATCAAAAGTTCTAATTCCAATAATTTCTATAGAATACTAAGGAAAATTTAACACCGGGAAGGATAGAAGAGAGTTAATCCCCTCCGGGTTTTACACAGTAGATTCGTAACTAGTTATTAATTCAGATATTAGATCACACAAGACTAAGTTATTTTCACCGGTAATGATCAAACTTTAATTGTTAATAAATTTTAAACGAATTGATACTCATTTTATTATCTTATCTACAGCTAAAAGTTTTGAGTCTGAACTACATTTTTTCTAAAAGCAAAACATTATTTATTAAACTCTTCTTTCGCTTATTGTCTTTTTCTATTTGACAAATTAATGTGTAATTGATAACCGTCCACACACAAAAAGGCATTAATTATCATATAAAATCAGCAAATATATCGAATTGTTGATAGTAAATAATCGAAACAAATTTTTATTATAAAAGAAGTGTTTTTTTATGATTTACAATCTAATAAGAATTTTATTAATCGATGACATTACCCTGTGGTTAAGCTTTGAATCCAATTCCGCATAGTACTAAAGTGAATTATGCCACCCTTCTCGTATTGCGGAAGCGTCTGAGAAAACGGATTAAATATCTTATATTATAAAACAATTGGAAAAATGATCGGTCTTTAGCTGCAAAACCTAATCAGCATTATAAATTTAACACGTTTCTAGCGATTAGAATATACCGAAATGAAATTTAATACTTATCGACCTTTTCCTATTCGGCAATAATTAATTGTATATCGTTTTTTTGCAACATTTCTATATCTTCGGGTTTTATTTTGGAATCAGTGATCAAGTGGTTTATTAATGAGAGAGCACCCAAACTTGCAAACGAATTTTTACCTATTTTAGAAGAATCAGCTACAAGATATATTTCATCCGCTGAATCAATCATAGCTCTTTTAACAACCATATCACTTATTCCAGGGTATGTAAGACCGGATTTCAATGTAATTCCGGCAGTTGCTAAAAAAAGTTTATCAACATGTAAATTGTTAAAAAAATCAGCGGCTTTTTCACCTGTTAATGATAGGGTTGGTGCTTTAAATTCTCCCCCGGTTACGTTTATGTTTATTTCAGGTTGTACACCTAATATCAAGGCGATGTTAAGAGCATTTGTTATTACAGTGAGATTATTATATCCACCTACTAATTTGGCTATTTCGGTAGTTGTAGAACCTGAATCAAGAATAATTGTATCTCCGTCTTGTATAAATTCGATAGCTTTCTGTGCAATTGCAATTTTTTCCGTAAGATTTTCACGATGTTGTAATTTGAAATTTCTAACGTTAAGATTTACATTCGCCAAATAGGCGCCACCGTGTTCACGAATAATAGACCCTTCTTGTTCAAGACGTTCTAAATCATGGCGTATTGTTACTTCGGTAACTTTAAATATACGGCTTAAGTCAACGACCTTTGCGTGACCATCTTCTCGAATTAATTCAAGAATTTTTTCTCTTCGTTGGGTTGATAGCATTTTTTTTCCGATTCTTTTTCTTGCCTATATTGGACAATTTGGTTGATAGAAATGATTTTAATTAAATGTTGTTGAGAAATTCCATAAAGTTCATTTAAGCGAGCCATAGAGCCATCTTCATTCATCACTTCCACTAAAACACCCGCAGGATATAAACCGGCTAAACGGGCTAGGTCAACTGCAGCTTCTGTGTGACCTCTTCTTCCAAGTACTCCTAAAGGATGACTTATTAACGGGAAAATATGTCCAGGACGTCCTAAGTCTTCAGGACGGGTACTTTGACTAACTAATGCTTTTATTGTTTTGGCCCGGTCAAATACTGAGATACCTGTTGTGCAGCCATTGCCAATCAAATCCACCGAAACGGTAAAGTTTGTACTCATTGCCGATGTATTATTTTTTACCATCTTTTCGAGAGATAGCTCATTGCATCGCTCTTCGGTCAAAGCAACACATATTAGGCCTCTGCCGTATTTTGCCATAAAATTTATAATCTCAGGCTTCACAAAATCTGCAGCAACAATAAAATCTCCTTCATTTTCACGATCTTTATCATCATAAATCAAAACTATTTTGCCTTTACCAATATCATCTAAAGCTTCTTCCATTTGATTTAATTGTAACAATAAATTTCCTTTTAATTCATTTTTTAACGAAACTAATATAATTGCAAACTTTTTTATTATCAAATAAAAATTTTCGTAATATTTATTATGCTTATTACTGTAAAAACAAGGAGTGAAAATAACATATTAAATTTTTTACCTTAGGTAACTAAAATGTAATTAAAGTAAATTATAATAAGCAGCTCGCAAATATTGATAATCTCCAAAAAAAATCTTGTGAAAAGTTCAATAATTTAGAATTAGTTAAATTCCTTTTTTTAATTAGATATCATTAGCGGAATTGATCTAACTCTAAATGTCACACTGATTGATTATATTTTTGAGATTTCTTGAAATAAAAATTGCTAGAATATATTTAGAATCATTCATTTTCATTTTAATTTTTTTAAGATCTCTCCCTACCAATAGTACCAAATTTCAGTCGATCCTTTATTAAATATTTCAAATCCGACAAAAGTAGTATCCAATTCCCATATAAAAACCGGATTCTAATTATTTTTTATAATTTTTATTTGATCTATATAGAGCCGGACATAATCATCCGGCCCTAATAGTTCTGCTTCACAGCTTGAACAACTTACTCACTTTCATCTGATAAGCAGCTCTCATTCTCTGCTCAACAATATGGCTGACATAGTAGGTTAGTATATTGTAGAGCGCCCACTGGTTAACCGGTGATTTCTGCTCTTCTACATATTTTGCAACTGTCTTACCCATTTTAGTTTCTACTTCCGTTTTAATAATGTTAGTAACACTGATACTTTGAAGAACTTCTATTCTCTGTTTAATTACCGGTATCTGGTCGTACGTCTGTTCGAGCTGCTCTTTAAGATTTCCGAGATTTATTCCTTTTGTATGCTTTCCGTAGAACTTCGAAAGAACATCACCGAATACCATTCCGTTTGAACAGATTCCGCGTATTGCGCCCCAGAACATCCTTATTCCTTCACTTCCGTCATAACTGTTATGAAGAAACAAGGACAATGCTATATCGCTTCTTCCATCGTTGAGTGTTAAGTCCGGGAATGTTACTTGCAGTCTCATTCTTTTTGAATGAGTATTGTCAAAATGCCAGCGTGTATCAAGCTCATGAAGCTGCTCTAGAAGCGGAAGTATTACCTCACGGTTGGGAATAAGTTTGTAGCTATCTTGCATTATGGATATCAGTTTATTGTCATCCGAGCTTACTATAGCTTTGTACTCTCGAGTTGATTTTATATTATCAACAGAATCCGTAAAGTACACTCTTCTCTCTTCTACGGGAAATAGGAACTTACTCAGCCGCTCTTCTATTTCTTGTGTCAAGTTCCGCAATCCAGATTAGCTCGAGTTTCTCTTATCCACACAGGACTGACTGAGTCCCTGGTACCATAAAGCAGATGGGACCCAATCAAAACGTTCCGAGCCACCGGGGGTGTTTTAGATTCTCTCCTCTCCCCGCTTGTGTCAGTGACTGCATCAAAAGTCTTATCCGCAGACCTTCAATTGAAACTTATAAATATTTAGTTTACTTTTTATTGAAACTAAGAGGAACATTTGTATTGACAAGTTCCGCATATAAATGCCTCCCATTGTCGAAGTTTATGATAAATATAAGGAATTCATTAAAGGACTAACTTTTATTCGTCTGCATGGGCCGGATAGATCCGGTATGGAAAAGCTAAGCGGGAAACAATGGGATAAGATATATATTAACCGTGATAAAGAATTGAGGCGGATAGTCGAGGTGATTAAATATTTCCAATCTCGTGATGTTGAGGTATATCAAAATGTTAACAATCATTATGAAGGTTCTGTACCACTTACAATAAGCAAAGTTAAAAAAATGATGAAATGATTCCGCCCGCTCCAAGTTTTTTAAAGAATCCGAGTAAAGTAATTTACAACAATAAGAAAAGTTATAATTTGATTTCCAATTACATAAATCATTTGTCAAACTTAAATTTATGTTGAGTTAATTTATATGATGGTTTATGTTTGTTCAAATTTTGGAATCGCATGAAGATTACGCAGCTTATTGATAAGAGAACTTGGTTTAAGATTGATTGTTTGAACAGCCATAATTTGCAAAGCCAGACTTTGTTGATAACTTTCTTATTATTTCCTATGAAGTTGTTATACTCAGTTTGTGTGTAGTTTTTTGGCAAGTTGTGTTCTTTCTCAGCCCTTAGCTGTGTGACATTTTACTTTTTGTCTGAAAATTTATTCTTGCGTTAAATTTTAGATGTTAATTCATCTATTAACTCAAAGTCGTAGAGTAGGACAAGGGCGCAACGTTGTACAGACATTGTGAGCCCTGACTGTTTCTCTCCTTTCGGACGAGTGTCCCGCTCAAGCGTGCCATCAACTTGTTTCCCTTGAACCCTCATCAAACCGTACGTGAGGTTTTCCCTCATACGGCTTTCCTGAATACATATCCCTTTTATGGGGATTGCTTACTCCAAGTTTCCTGATCTTATATGTTTGATAGCTTTCGCAATACATATTACGTCTTCTCTTCATAAGCTAATATTCAGTTGAGACCCTTCCCTACTTTAGTGTTATCTTGCACTATTATCATCAGTACTACGGTCTCATCCGCCACCCTGCCTGCTTTCCTTCTTTTCGTTGCCTTATAGAAAGAACCTTCTCGTCAGGCGAGGGCTTCCCAAGTTCCTGTACCTTCTGTCTGACCGTGTCATCACTAGCACCCCGGAGATGCCACTAAACACGGCTCTAATCTTCTAGTGTTTAGTGATGCTGACTTCATCCATAAAATAGGGATTCGTCCATCTCAATTAGATCTTTACGAGGCTACCTTCGTGTTCATTTACATTACAACCCGGTCTTTTGCGTTGCGCCCTTTAAGGCTACTTTGTCAAGCCGCTTAGAGTATACCCGTTTCCAATTATACCCCGGCTTCTCGCTACACGGCTTTAGAGTTTTACCGTGATTAGGACTTGGCTGGTTCGCAAATCCAGCTTCACCTAATTAGAATAGTCCAAGCTTTGCTTGGCGCTCATTTCAGTAGCATCATTTTCCTAACTTTGCTCCAAGCTCCAGCACTGATTCTGTAAAAATATATTCCTGAAGACACATGTACTCCAAAACTGTTATTTCCGTTCCAGGTTACTTCGTTGTAACCTTGGGGATACTTACCATCTGCTATCTTTTCTATTTCTCTTCCCATTATATCATAAATAATGAGTTTCACATGTGTGGTTTTCGGTAATAAAAATGCTATTTTAGTTGATGGATTAAAAGGATTGGGAAAGTTGTTATACAGTTTATAGCTTTTAGGTGCTGCAACTGATATCCGTATCTCTCTCATTCTCTTCTGACCATTAGAGGTCTTTATTATTGCTAACAATGTTGTATCATTTTCTGCTGGTGCTTTTTCGTCCACTGTAAATTCAAACTCCGCATTTTTTGAGCTGTGGGCTGAAATACTTTTAATTAGCACCGCATTTGATTTGAATTTTAACCACGACGGCAGATTATAAAAAGTTACTGATACATTCTTTGTTTCGGTATTGGAATTATTTTGAACGTTCAACGAAATTTTATTTCCGACTGAGGCAAAAGGTACTTCCCACACTTTATCCGTTATATTTTGAAAATTCGCTAACCACTGCCGCATTGTAGTTTTGTTTGGCTTTAGAGAATGGAAATTTGGAATTTGAGAATATGGAATTGTAGTCTGAGCATTTGTGATAGTAAAGAAAAAAATTGAAAATATAATAACTGTTGTTGCTGTTTTTATTTTACATTTTAACATTTTGAAAATACCCTCCCTACTCGATTCGTTTACTTTAAGCTGTCAATTAAATATTTCGCGTTATATTTTAATAGCGCGTAAGCTTCACTTGAAAGATATTTCCCTTTTTGTGCTTCAACTTCATTTAAAAAAGCATTTAATATATTTTTAACTTCCTTCATGTTTCCGGAAGAAAATTTCTTCTTAGCGTTATCAAGCTTTGAATCAAGGCTGTTGGCTATGCCTTTATTGTTTATCCAACCTAAGGAAACGGAACGGTGCTTGAATGAAATAAGTGTGTCGAGAAAATTGAGCGGTATAAATGGGGTAGGAGGATCTGATGGTCCGATTGTGAAACCATGTAAAGAATTAGTGAAAATATCGGATAAGTCTCCGTTTGAATTATATCCTTGAATGTAAAACTGCTCAATTTTAGGTAAAGCGGTTGTGCTGAATTTATATATATCCATTTCACCTTGTGGTAAAAGATTATCCATGTATACATCATCCCAACTCAATAAAGGCTGTTTTGTCCATACATCGAATATCCATTCTTTCCGTCCTGAAATGTAAGATATTGAGTTTGTCCCTTGTCTTATCGCGAAGGTTTCTATCTTTTGCAAACTCGTATTTTTGTTCTTTAGAATATAGGAAAAGTATAAGCTGTCATTACCCTGAGTCACTGATGCGCTTACAATTGCATGAATTTTATTTCTAGGAAGGGCAATTGTTTTTGCATATGACGATGTATCAACACTCACGTAATTTTTGCCATTCCAAGCATACAGAACAGATATATCTTTTGATGGTATGTTATTAGTTTGCCATTTACCTTTTATTCCTAATATCCCATTGCCTTCCAGATCAACGAAATTTTCTTCATCTGCATAAGAAACAAGATTGGATTGACCATTACTATCGTATAGATTAAGCGGTACTCCTTTATTTCCGTCCCAGGAAAAAATCCAGATATAATCGGCAGCACCATGTACTCCTTCTTTCCATTTAGTAACAATGTCTACTTTTCCATTATTGTTCATATCAAGAATTGGATTTATCTCTGCATCTATAACACCGTTGCTATTGATAATTGCAGAAGAGTGCCAAATAATATCTCCATCTCTATACACGCCAACAAATCCTTTGGGAAAACTCCCATCAGCTTGCATTTTACCGGAAGCGAGGAAGACAAAGCAGTGTTCCAGAGTGTGGTACGGGTCTTGTATCTCTAAAGGTTTGTTTGGAGTTAAGGAACTATCAATATTAATAATGTCAATTGTATTGAGATCGTACATACCCGATCCATATAATGCGTTTACTTTATTTGTAATTGATTCTCTAATCACATTGGTAACCCCCGGATTTGGCTGAGCGATTAATGTTAAAGTATATCCAAAGGTTAATATTATTAGCGGAATTAATTTTTTCATCATGCCTCGGTACCTTCTTAGGGTTGTGGTATAAAATTTCTTGATTTCTGAAAAACTTCAGTTTTATAAGCACTTCTAGGGTTCCACTTTCCATAAACAAATTTGTACAAACTTTCCTCGAAGCCGTCTGGCCAATTGCCTACACTTTCAACGGATGAACCGATATTATTTACTAATAGAGATTTTTGGTATTGAATAGAAAGATTCAATATAGTAGAGGTGGTATTTAGATCTTCAGGAAGGTGTGATATATCCTCGATAAAACCTCTATAAATAGCCGTAGAATATAACATCTGTAACAAACCGTATGAACTAGCTATACGAGTTTGCGCTAAAATTTTCTTAGTACCTCCATGCCATTTATCTCGTAAAAATATAACCATTTGTGCATTAGCTTTTTTAGCTGCGTAGCTCAATTTATATTTTTGAAGTTCCTTTTTTAAGAAGGTACTATAGTATCTCTGAATTTTCTTATAAGGCAAAAAATTCATTGTATCCGCATGGGTTCTAACCCCGTATAATTTGTGAGAATCGTCGGCATTGTTGTTTATCAATTGAGAATGATCATAAATTACATCCCATACGTATTTGTTAGGATAAATGTAAGAGATTTTTTGGACATATTTGTGATCGGGAATAGGAGGATTATCTACGTTACTTAATGTTATGTAAAATGGATTTCTTGTACGGTTCTTTATCCAACTCCAAAACTGTACTGTGTAAGGTTCATATCTATATGATGGTGCAAATCCAACACCAACATTTCCTCCAAAATTGTAAGTAGCTGCCTCCTGTTCCATTTGTCCTTTGATTAACTGGGGTGGAATTCCGTAATGACCGGAGTATGTTATACATAAACTGTCAATATTAATATTATTGCCAAATACATCTTTCGCCTTTGAATAATTACTTCCAAGTTTTGTTGGTTTCTTCACTTCAATATCAATCGAGGCAATCTTGCCATCTTTCGTATTATGAGCAGTAAGTGTTGTTTCAAATGTTTTTCCAGCTTCCCAGTACCTTCCAATCAATCTTATCATACCCTTTGGTAAAGGACTCATTCCAGTAAAAATATTGCCGTTGTAAACAGGATATTCATATTCCCAATAAATGGGATTTTTTTCACTGCTAGAAGCTGCCGTTGGATTATCAAAAACAATACTACTAATTCCCGGATTGCTTGTTGGGTCCTTAGTCTCGTGGATCGTTAATTGTCCATTATCTTCAGTCGCATAATAATATTTTGTTTCGCCAAGTAATATTGAGTAACCTTTATCATATTTCAAATATAAATTGGCCACATCTGCGGGTGCATTGCTCCACAACAGCTCTTCCCAGCATAAATAATCCGGTACTGTTCCCATCATATAAATTTGTCCACCATAATCTCTAATAAAATCGTCAAATCCTCCAGATGGAAATACCGGTGTAGCTTTATAGGTTCCATTAAAATCAAAGTTTAAAACATCACCTGCATTTACTTTTATTGAAAAAGCACCAGGAGGCGCATCGTGGAAGTAGGGATCACCGTAAATTTGATTAACTCTAAAATATGAAAAGGTGAACGTTGCTGATTGTCCCGTGCAGCTGTTGTAACTCGGCCATTGATCATAAGAACTCACTTCCCAAGCTAATGTGTCTACTTTTAATTGACAAGTTCCGATGTCTTATCGTCATGCTAAGTCAAATTCACATTCACTTATAACAAATGTCTTATCAATTCAATGTCTCTGGTGGATAGTTAGAAGATTAATAAAAGTAATTTTAACAAACTAACTAAGAGAAAGGAAATGCAAATAATCAACTTTAATCAAAAACCTATAACAGCAGACTCACAGCTGAGGTATTCCAATGGTATTTCACTATCCGCTGAAAATTTAATTGATGGACCGGTAGTCAGCCAAACTACTCTAGGAAGAGTTCGCCGCGGAAAATTCAAATGCTATAGGTGGTTGTCTGAAATTATTCTCCGACGGAATTACTGCAACTAAATGTGCATACGAATTGGGGAATAGTTATAACTAAGAAAATTGTAGAAGCAGGTAAGATTAACGACATTTCAGTATTCGATCATATAATCTTCGGAGATGATTCTTACACTTCTTTAGTTGAAAGAAGAGTAATTTGACGATGAAATAGGGTCAAATATACTAATAATTGACGCTAAAGATATTTTTCATTATCCGTATTAATCATTAAATTTTAATTGTAACTAATTTCTTTAAGGAAGTTCTTTTATTAAGTATGTTTAACCGTGTACAGTGATGTGTACAGTACAGTTGGTTTAAAAATAAAGAAACCGCCTAATTGTCAGACGGTTTTCTTTGATTTTGGCTTATTTTCGAGCTGGCGGTCGGACTTGAACCAACGACCGGCTGATTACAAATCAGCTGCTCTACCAACTGAGCTACGCCAGCATTTCATTATCAATTCAAAATTATGAAAATATTTCAGCAGTTCGAATCAATAATTTTTAGTCTTCAAAATTAACAGATTTTATTATCCTTTGCAAGATTTTTCTTTAGTCTGATTCGTTTTTCATTCTGACTCGTCTTCTTTTCCTCCGAATTTTCCCTCTTTATCATGAACCTTAAACTGAACCATTTTCTGCCTTATTTTTTTCATTAACTCAAAACTCAGTTCGTTATGAACAAAAGTTTCACCCGCATTCAAAATCTTTCCCGATTTATACGCAATAAATCCAGCGACAGTATTATACTCATCCGATACCGGTAGTTCTATATTAAATGTTTTATTGAAATCATCCGTTGCCATTGAACCTAAAATATAAAATGTTCCATCCGGCAGTTTGCCATATTCATTAAATTCCGGTGTGGAATTATTTCCAAGATCACCTACAATTTCTTCCAAAATATCTTCAATTGTAATAATTCCTTCAGTGCCCCCGTATTCATCCGTTACAATAGCCAATCTTTCACCCCTTCTTTGCATTTCTCTTAAAATCTCCGAAATTAATTTTGTTTCCGGGACAAAATATGCTGGGCGAATAAGAGTTTTAACTTCAACCGGAACATTTTCGATAAATGCCCGCATAAAATCTTTTGAATGCATTACACCTATTATGTTATCGGGAGAATCATGAAAAACCGGAATTAGCGAATGATTTGTTTGTAATATTTGTTTTGCAATTTCCGAATCATCACCAATCAACTCAATGGCAGACATATCCGTTCGCGGAACCATCACTTCATTAGCCCGCAGATCATTGAATTCAAATACGTTCTCAATAATTTCCTGCTCGGTTTCATCAATTGCTCCTGTTTTTACACCTTCCGATATAATGATTCTAATTTCATCTTCCGAAAATCTTGTTTGGGAAAAATCGGTTTTTTCTTTAAATGGAAACAAAAATATGTTTCCGGCAGCTGTAACAAGTTTTACAGGGTACTTAAATAACAATGAGAAAAATATCATAAAACGAACGGATGCTCTGCCTAAAGATTCCGAATATTTAAATCCAAGCGCCTTGGGAATCAGTATCGTAAAAATTAAAGTTAATAATGACGAAATGATTAACGCGGTAATAAATGAGATTATCCCTGCATAGGAATTTAAAAATAAATTATCGATGTTAATCAAATAAGGGAAAAACAATTTCATAGAAAGGTGCCAGCAAAGCAATCCTGTGGCTAAGATAAAAAGATTGGTGACAATTTGGACTGTACCAAAAAAATTATTCGGCTCGGCATGAATTCTTTCAAATAAATTTGCCGCTTTATCGTTTTTTTCTTTTAATTCTTCAATTTTGTTTCTTCCGAACGAAGCGATTGCAGCCTCCGCCGCGGAAAGGTAGCCTGCAAAAAGGATGAAAAGCAGTACTAATATAATTTCAATTAAAAATGAATCCATTATATTATTTTTACCGGTTTAGCTTAATTTGATTACTGCTAGGTAAAAATTTATTCCTCCTCTAATATTTATAAAATGAATTACTAAATTTATCACAAAATATCATTATAAATCAATAATTACCAATTCTCTTTGACTTTACTTTTTCAATTAAACACTTAATGACTGTATTATATAATTTCATCTTTTTTTTTATTCATAAAACAGATTTACCGGTTGTGTTAATGATTTATTATATTTGTTTATAAATTATTTTTATATATCATTATTTATTAAATGATTAAGTAAGTCTGGTTTACTTTTTTTACAAGCATCAAGTTTTTTTACTTCAATAGGATTTGACTGTCGCGGATTATTAAAAACAGAGGGAAAGTGTTTTCCTGAAGCTGAAAAATAATTATAACCATCAATGGAAAAATTTGAGTATGACACCAAAACAAATTAAAATACACGAAAAGACTCATTTACTTATAAAATGGGATGACAATTCCGAAACTAAAATAAATTTGAAATATCTGCGGGATGAATGTCCTTGTGCAGGCTGTAAAGGCGAAACGATATTGTTAAAAACTTACCGCCCCGCAAAACCGAAATCTCAAAACCCAGATATGTACAAGATAAAAGATATACAAAGTGTTGGAGGATATGCAATTCAAATTACATGGAAAGACGGCCACAATACCGGTATCTATACGTGGGAATATCTCATTAAACTAGGCGAGGATCAGGACAGAGGCAGCAAGCAAGATTATGACAAATTAATTTGATGATTTCAAAAAACGATATAAAATATTATTCTTCCCTGCTCAATAAAAAATATCGGGAAAGAGAAAATAAATTTTTAGTCGAAGGGACTAAAATTACCGCGGAATCGTTAAACAGCAATTATAAATGTGAAATTGTTTTCGTTACACCTGAATACCTCGATAAAAATAAAGTTTTTACCAATGGCATTATTGAAAAAAATCTTAGGATTGAGGTAATTAACAATAGGGATTTCTTAAAACTCAGTGATACAGTAAATCCGCAGGGAATTGCGGCAGTTCTAAATATTCCGGCTCTTGTTGATGTGAAAATTGAAAATTTATTTAACTCGCTTATTGTTTGCCTGGAAAATATATCCGACCCCGGAAACACTGGGACAATAATTAGAAATAGCGATTGGTTCGGTATTAATGATTTAATTTTAAGTAAAAATTGTGCTGAAATTTATAATCCTAAAACAATTCGTGCAAGTATGGGGTCAATTTTTCACGTTAACTTATATCCCGGTATTAATTTACCCGTTACTTTAAGTGAGTTAAAAAATAAAGGGTTCAAGATTCTTTGTGCTGATTTGCAAGGCCTTAATATTTTCGATTATAAACTTGATTATAAATCAATATTAATATTTTCTAATGAAGCTAACGGTCCGACCCCGCAGTTGCTAAATATTGCAGATAATAAGATAACAATACCAAAATTTGGCAAAGCAGAATCGCTAAACGTCGCATCAGCTTCGGCTGTGATACTCGGGGAGTTTGCTAAAAATTCTTTAAAAATTATCTAATTTTCTTGGACATTCTTAATAAATAGATTTATTTTGAACAAGAAATATTATATTTTGGTAAATCTTACAAAAATCTTTCCCATATCTCCGAATAGAGAGATATTAGGTGTGACTATTCTTTGAGATGAGGGCAATCTTAGGATACTGCTATGTTTAACTCTTTCTATTTTTATTTAAATTCATAATTCATTGTTTATTCCGATAACAAAAAAAAACGATACCTAGGAGGTTAAAATGGAATTATCTAAAATAGCATTTTTAGAAACCTACGCTCTGGATGATAACGAGGGTATTATGGGGGCTATTCTTGTGGCTGATCAAGATACTAAACCGCTGGAATTCAGGGTTACCGCACCAATTAAACCCACAAATTTTCAGAAGACATTATACGGCAACGTGCTGATGGAACATATACTCGTAGAATTGGTTTCCGTACCTCTATTAAATGCAATAGAACAGGAGATTGATCTTATCCTAGTTAAGGATCCTTTTTTCCTTGGTGCAAACTCTAAACAGGGAGTAAGAGTGGTTAGAGTTTTTAATAAAGATGACAATCCATCAAAGACTAAATCTGCAACAGAGGAATTAAATTCTCCATTGGGAGAAAATATTAAAATTTTCCTCGAGACTTCTAAAAAGTTCGAAAATGAACTTCCCGATATAAAAGATAGACTTAATTCTATTGCAGAATCCCGGAATTTACTGGAACCATTCGAACGTCTCAAAACTGCATGCGAACAAGTGCACCAGCAAAAAACGGGTGAATAATGTCCGTTTATAAGAAATTAAGAGCAATGACAGCTTCTTCCATTTCTGAAATTGAATTGGAGGATAGTTTTGTTTATTGCAAGTGGCTCAAGCATTCTGTCACCGAAGAAATAAAAATCGAGCAGATATTTAGTCATTTAACGGACATTGGGAATATTAAATTGGATTTTGATAAACCGGTCAGCAATGATTTCCGGTTCAATTTCCACAAAATAAAACTTTATAAATCGAATCCTAAAAAGTTAGAATTAAAAACACGAACCAATCCCGTGTTCTTCGGATTGGGGAAAATACCAACGCGGGATATCGATTTTCAATTTGATAAGGACCTAAAACAGCAGTTCACGGCTTTAATAGTTTCGGATGATGGTGCTGCCGTTAGTTTAAGCATCAAAGAATTAAAAAGGAAAGGAACTACTAAAAAACTCAGCCCGGATATCACGAATATTACTGTTGATATAGTTGATCAAGCCGGAAAGTCCGTGCAAACGAAAAAGATAAATTTTACTTCCGGCCAAACTCCATCCCGGTTAATTTCTTACAATATTGGGAAGGTTGAAATTGTCATCCCCGATTATCATATTCCCTTGCCTGTTGTAAAAGACTATCTATCCGGGATTGTTCCGAAAGTATATAATATTCGCCTGCTGGAATTAAAAAACGTTGAAGGTGAAAAACAAGATGCGGAAAAATTTCAGCAAAGAATTGATTTGCTTGACAACTCCCCTAAACTTAAAGAAATTATTCATGTTCAAATCAATCCCGCAGATAAAATATTAGAACCCATATCTAATTTCGATTTCAACATTCATTTGGATAGTCGAAAATATTTTAAAGAGCTGCTTAAGATTAAAATAGCAGGGACTAAAATAAAATCTTTCTCAATTGCACAGGCATCAGATCCGCGTCTCTTCATACAGTACGACGGTAATTCGATAAAAGCCAAAGGGCCTGGCTGGATTACCGCTAAGGAACAACTATCAAATATTAATAAGATACTTCAGCCCGTTATTGAAATAACCGATGAGGAAAAAAGGGATATAACAAACAAATTTTATCCCTATCAAATTGAGGGCGCTGATTTTTTGCTTGAACATAAAACCGCAGTATTAAATGATGAACTCGGGATGGGTAAAAGCGCCCAGGCTATTGCTGCGATTAAAATTTTATTTAGAAAAAAAGAAATAAAGTCTGTTTTGATAATTACAAACCGTAATTTTATAGGTGATAGGGCAATCTTTAGATCCACCGGAAGTTTTTCCGGTTGGGAGGGTGAGTTTCAAAAATTTGCTCCCGGTATTACAACAATTCAACTCGATAACAACAAAAACAAAATTAAATCGTTATTTGAAAAACAAAGTCAGGTTTACATTGTCTCATATCAATTGATCAATGAGCTTATATTTGCAGAAATTTTAACTGAAAAAAAATTATCTATTTTCGATTGTATTGTTTATGATGATATTGAATTAATCGGCGGACACGAAACTAAATTAAATAGGTTATTAAAATTATTTCATGCCAAATATTCCTGGTTTCTAAGTTGCCAGCCTAAGTCCGTTCTTGAAGAAAAAATCGGTTCCAAATTATTACCGGAATATTACTTAAGAAGACGAAAAGAAGACATCTCGGAACAATTGCCGGATTTAGTGCGGCAAGATATTTGGTTTGATTTAAACGACCAGCAATCGAAAGAATATGAACAAGCTTTATTTTATGCACAAAGCCAACTATTAGATGTTTTAGAAACGGGGAATCCTTATAGATTTCAGGCTAAAGTTTTCTTTTCACTTCATCAATTGAAACAAATTACTAATTTTCCTGCGGCAAATATAAATAGCCATAAAGCTGATTTATTGATATTGCAACTTACGGCACTTAAGAATTCAGGACAGCAGGCGGTGATATTTTCTCAGTATGATAAGTTCGGTACACAGAAATTAATGGAATTGTTTAAGAAGGAGAAAATAAAACATGTATGTTTTTTACCGGGAATGTCCCCTGATGAATCGGAAGATGTTATAAGAAAATTTGAAAAAGATAAATCGATTACGGTACTAATTGCAGGAATGCAGGCTACTCTTTCGAAACAACATTTGACAAATGCATCTTATATCATTCATTTAGATCAGTGGTGGGTGCCGACCACGCAATGGAATTTAGACGAAAAGATAAACGGTATTGACGGAAGTAAATCAACAATAAATGTATATGCTTATTTCACAAAGAATACCGTAGAAGAAAAATTAAGAAATATTTTATTACAAAACGGTTTGTTGATTGAAAATTTCACGGCAACATTAGGGGCAGAAGCTTTTACTAAATTAATTACCGAAAATGAGTGGCTGGAAATATTTAATTTACCGATAGATGAAGCCCGGAAAATAGAACAGGAAGCTCCTTTAGAACTCCTAAAAAAATTAACACCCAAGAAGTTATTAGAAAAAGTTCAATTATTATTTTTTAATGTGGGTTACAAAAATATTAAAATCGAGGACAACGTTTCGGATAATGTTTATATCCTGCGGGGCACATATACTAAAAAAAGTCACAAAATTAATACAATTGTGCAATGCATATTCAATGCTAAAAAAATCAGCTATTCGGAGATTAATAATTTTATCAAATCTATAAATGATGAAGAAAATGTTCAGAAGATATTTATATTTACCCTTTTTCCTATTAAAGATGATCCTAACCACAAATTTTCTGCCGAGAATGTTACAATTATTAACGTAGAACAACTTGCTATATACTTGCGTTTGTTCGAGCTAATTTAATAATCTGTACAAGTTCGATATTTACTAAATCAAGAATTGTAATCTATTAATCTCACTTAATGTTGAAGAACCGTAAATCAGGGTTTACCATCATTTAATAAGAATCATTTTTAAAACCTTACAATAACTGCCTGTCTCAAGCTTATAAAAATATATACCGCTTGAAAGATTACTATCTTCAAACGGTACTGCATAATTACCTGTACGTTTAAATTCGTTTACCAATGTGGCTACTTCTATACCAAGGATGTTAAATACTTTCAATTTAACCAAAGTCTCAACCGGAACGCTGTATTTAATTATTGTTCGAGAATTAAATGGATTGGGATAATTTTGCTCAAGAAGGTAACTCTTAGGCACAACTTTTTTATCCTCAACATTAGTACCGGCGGGCGTTTTAAATCCCCAGATACTAGACCAGTCGCTTTCTCCGTATTGATTGGATGCTTTTACTCGCCAAAAATAAACTTTATTCACATTTAAATTTAAAAGGGTAATTGTGGTATCAACAAGAGTAGTGTCCAGTAATATATAATTCGGCGGCATTTTCACATTAAAACTAAGCTGAAAATTATATTTTTCCGCTACTTTATTCTTTAACCACTTCAATGCCGGATTAATCGACGATACCGTGGATGCATGAGCTGGCTCAGATAAAACAGGAGGTTTAGGAAATGCGGTAGTAAAATTAAATGTTTCGGAATAATTACTTTTGCCGCCGTTTCCTGATGCTGCCACTCTCCAGAAATATGTTTGTTCTCCTTCAAGACCGCTTAATTCAAATGTCGTGTCTTTCATATCCGCGATATCAATAATCATATCCGAATCAAATATGGAATCTTTTGATACCTGCAGAGAAAAACCCCCTGTATATTCATCACCGCTCCAACTTAGTTGGACAATGTTTTCCTGGCTGGCATCACCTTTTGCCGGAGAAAGAAGTTTCGGGACTTGAGGTGTTTGAGTAATGTGCAGGGTATTGCTTATAAGACTCTCATTATTATTTTTATCCAGGGATGTTACTACATAATAATTGCCGGAAGAATAATTATATCGTGAATTTTGAGTGGTTAATTTAGTTCCCCCGATTAAACCAAATAAATTATTTCCGTTTTCGATGTCTGATTGAGTTGGAATATTTTCAAAACGATAGACCGCATATTTCATCGCGGAATCACCGTCGCTTGCGGCAGCAGGAGAATCCCAATACAATGCATAGTTACCGGAAGTATTATCCAATTCATACCTTAAATTTGAAGGCGGTTCAGGCGGTACAGATTCTTTCCAGCTCATCAGCGGAGGAAGCGAAGGAGCCCTATAATAATTATTCTTCAATGAATCTGTAAATCCTTTCGGATTATTTATAAAGTCAATTCCCTCAAAAAAAACAGATCCCTGACAATTTATATTGTTGCGGTTCGCCTTAATCTGATTGGGAATTTCACTAGCGGAAAAAGTGGAAATTTTGTAGGATGCATTTCCGGTGTATAAATGGCGGTTATTAGCGCCTGTTGAATCCGACCACCATTTTAACAAAGTACCGTAATCCTGTCCGCCTCCGAATTCCCAGTACAATTGCGGTGTTATATAATCAATATCCTTTGCCTGCAGCCAATGAATAGGATCGCAGTACAAAACATTGAACGCATCAAAACAGATGGTGCACAAAGGTACACCCGGTTTCCAGATACCGAATGGACTAATTCCAAACTTTAAATTTGGATTGAAATTTTTTAATGAATCGGATAGTTGATGAACGAATAAATTAACATTATCACGCCGCCAATCCTTTATATCGGCAATTCCTCTGTTATATTTGTTAAAGGTAGCGGTATCCTGGGTCGAGATAGGATCGTACGAGTAAAAGTAATCATCCATATGAATCCCGTCTATAGTGTATCTTCTTGCGACATCCATAAAAATTTTGATCACATAATCTCTCACTTTTTGAAGACCCGGGTCTAAAAATTTATAGTTGCCTACAGTTAAAATCCATTCGGGGTGCAATTTGGAAATATGATTTTGATCTATTTGATAATACCCGGCAGTTTTTTCAACCCTGTAAGGATTTAACCATGCATGCAGTTCCATACCTCTTTTATGAGCTTCATCGATTGCAAATTTTAAAGGATCATAAAAAGGAACCGGTGCTTTTCCCTGTGTACCGGTTAACCAGTACGACCATGGTTCATAAGGGGATTCATATAAAGCATCGCACTCTGTTCTTATTTGGAAAAAGACTACATTTATTTCTGCTTCTTTAAATTTATCGAACATATTAACCAATTCTTGTTTCTGCTGGGCTACAGTTAAAAAAGGTGATGAGGGCCAGTCTAGATTAGTAACTGTTGCAACCCAAACTCCCCTCAATTCCCTTTTGGGAATTTCAGTTTGTGCATTGAGCAATATACCTGTAATTAAAAACAGTATGAAAAAGATCGCTCTTTTCATGATAATCTCCCCCATTTTTTGTTTACAAGCGATGTTATGTATACCGGAAATTTTCTTATTTATTACAAGAATATGAATAGCTGGAAATCGAAAAGATGCAAGGTATATATCACCCGCTCTTCTTCAGTTACGGAATGAATATAAGTTTTCCCCATAATTACTTACTCAAAGATAATAAATCAGATATGAAATGGCTACAGAAATTTATTAGGCAAATCGTAAATGGGAGCTAAAAAAAAGACTCACTATTTATGTGAGTCTCATTTTTCCATGTGTTCATTATTTCTTTACAAGAATTACTTCATGAGGATCAATTTTTTAACTCCGAAAAAATTGCCGGTTTTTAATGAATAGAAATAAACTCCGCTGGATAATTTGCTTCCGTCAAATGTTATTGAATGAGTTCCCGCCGTTTGAACACCATTAACAATGGTTGCCACTTCCCTTCCAAGAATATCGAAAACTTTTAGTGAAACTAATCCCTGCTGCGGAATTTGGTATTCAATAACCGTGGTAGGATTAAAAGGATTGGGATAATTTTGCATCAGTTTATAACTTGTAACTGCTATAGAATTTGCTTCGTTTATATTTGTTATAATTCCTGCTTCCGGAGTAGGTAATTTTTTGGTTGTGTAAATATGAAATTCGCCGGGAGCCAGTGAGAACGTCTTTTGAGTTGCGGCAACATTAATTGTGTCGCCTGAAAAATAGTCGTACCAGCTGCCTGTATTTTGAAAGTTGAGAATACCGTTTCTTTGTACAACATCAAAATTACCTATAATAGCAACATTCATAGAAGTATCGGTAATATTAATTGTTTTAATTGCCCCCGATAAATTTGTTGAATAATTAGTACTGTTAAACGCAGGGAACTCATTTTTTAGCTTAATCAAAGCAGATGTAGTTTCATACAACGCATGCCTGTTCGGATCATTATAATATTCCCACTTGATGGGTTTATTGCAGACACGGCATGGATTATTGATTGAGATATCATAACCCAGTTCGCCGAATTGCCAAAGCATTTTAGGACCCGGCACTGTATAGAAGAATGCATCACATAATTTAACTCTGTTAAGTGCAGTACCCAGGTCTTTAATATTATAACCCCCGTTTGAATTCCCATACTGCAAATTTTTATACATCATTCTTTCTTCATCGTGGCTTTCCATATAACCTACCAAGCCGGGCACATTCCATCCCCAAGATTTGTAAGAGATGCCCGATAAATCCCACGAAGGATTAGAGTAACCCATAGAAGCCTGGTCATACTGATCATTCATTCGATCCCAAACCATCATTCCGTAATTAGCTACAACTTTTTCTTCACTACTATTGACAAATTCTTCAAGTATTACATACGCATCGGGGCTAACCTTCCAGATTCCGTTTGCAAGCTTTTCTTCATTTGCTATCCTTGAGGCATCATAGTTTTCCCAGTTGTTAAAACCATTTGGATTTTGTGTATATCCTCCAGCTAAATCAAATCTAAAGCCATCAACATGATATTTTGTTAGCCAAAATTTAGTAAAACGGTTGATGTAATATTGAAAAGCCGAACTTTCATAATTAAAATCATAGCCTACATTATAAGGATGTTTCGCAGTGGGATTAACCCAGGGATTATCTGCCGCCGGTTGATTTTTCGCTGCATCCCAGTATAACCGTACAAGCGGAGACTGACCAAAGATATCATTCATAGGTGCATCCAGTATGATTGCAATTCCATTCTGATGGGCAAGATCAACAAATTTTTTCAGAGTACTTTTAGTTCCGTAATATTTGTCCGGTGCGAAATTAAAATCCGGATTGTATCCCCAGCTTTCATTTCCTTCAAATTCCATTATAGGCATAAGCTCAATTGCATTGACGCCAAGTTTTTTGAAATAACCGATAGTATCGGTTAATGTTTGATAGTCGTGTGTAGAAACAAAATCTCTGACCAGCAGTTCATAAATAACCAGATTGGATTTTGCCGGTCGGGTAAAACTTGTATCCTGCCAATTATATGGAGATTGCGCTGTCTGTAGAACAGAGACGATTTCATTCGTTTTTCCGGTCGGGTATGGTTTTAAATTGGGATATGTGGATGAACTTATGTATTTATCATTTGAAGGGTCGAGAACTTTTTCACAATACGGATCTCCGATTCTAAGCTGACCATCTACCAAATATTGAAAAGCATATTCTTGACCGGGTGTTAAACCGGTTATTGTCAGCCACCAGATAACACTATCCGGCGTTACCTTTTCCTCTTTCATATAATAAGCCGGATCGACTTTCCAATCATTAAAATCACCCAATACATATACAAATTTTTTATACGGAGCATACAAAGCTAAAGTAACCGTTGTGCTGTTATTATAGTTAATTCCGTATTCATTTCCTGCCGGCAGAGAAGCCTGTTGAACAGGCGAATTGATCATAATGTCAAGAGAAAGAGTATCAGCCAAACCTGCTGTATCCGTTCCAACGGCTTTGATGATATTAGCCCCGGTTTTAAAATTTGCCGATATAAAAGGATAGAACAGGGAGTCACTTGTTGTCTGCGCAATTTGATTACCGTTATTATATAGTACAAGAGAAGAAAGTTTTGTATTTAGAAGAACTGCAGAAATGGAAAGGCTCACGGTATCATTTTGACCCGCAAAGATAGGTGATCTCATCGGGTCGCCAAACTGCTGCGGCATTGTGGGTGAATTTAATACCAAGTTAATGCCTGAAGAATATAGAAAAGCAAAAATATCACGGCCTCCAACATCTCTTCCGCTTTTTGAACCGTCCGCATTTTTAAAAACAAACGCTAGTTTTAAAATATGCTCTGATGAATCTTCTACCGAATAAAATTTACGTGGATAGCCTATGACAATTTTGTATAAGTCAGTGCCAATTTTTGTTAATACTGGTTGATGAACATAATCTGTCCAGCCACTGCTGATTACATGTTTCCAATCATGTAAATCTAAACTTTTATTAGTGATCAAACCTGTGTATGCATAAACTGTCCCATTGAATCCTTTTAAACCTGCATCACCTTCGGCAGCATTAAATATAACCGTAATCGAATCATTTTCGGTAGCATAGCGGGGTATAGTGGATACAACCTGCGAGTATATACAACTTAAGCCCAAAATCACAAAAGCAATAATAAATTTAAATTTCATACAAAAAATTCCTATTTCATTTCATTAAAAGATGGCTTACCGCCGTTCATCCATGCAGTATAAATTAAAGCGGCAAGATCTTCCGCAGCACGATTAAATTGCATTTTCGTAATGTACTTGGTCCTGAACCAGAGAATTCTGTAATAATCCGGATTCCTGGTAGAACCGGTTTCCTTTTCGGCTAATTTATCAGCATCAAAAAGTACATCACAAACTGCGTTTGAATTGGAAATATAATTAAAGATAAAGTCAAGCGGATTTTTTACGTAAGATGCGGTATTAATTTCAAAAGATTTTTGAAGTTCATCCAAATGCTCGTCGACCATTGTAATTTCATATCTCGCATGAACTCCTTTTTGTCCGGTCAATTGACCATTGTAATTCATCACAGTATGCATCGGCTGATGCCCGTCTGCTACATAATGCCCCAGGTCTGCAGCATAAAAAAGAGCTTTTTTCTTATCATGGTTCCTAAAAGCTGTAATAAGATTCCGGTAAGTTTTTAATGTTGCCCAAGGAAGAACTCCCTGCTTGAGAACTTCGTGCTCACCGTATTCTGCTATCAAAGAATCCTTATCATGGATCATCTTACCTTCTAAAAATTCTTTATAATAATCTATGTCGATATAATGTTTTGCACTTTCGGTTTTGTCAATCTTTTTCCTCATATCTGCATCGGCGGCATGCTCCTCAAGATAGTCCCCCCATTTCATAAAAGGCTTCATCGCTTTTGGCAAATAGTTTACAGACATTTTGTTTATCAATTTATGCCCTTTTTCTCCCCAGGGGAAAGCCGATTGTGTTAACAAAAGTGCTAGAATTATCGAAAGCGTAAAAAAACCGTACTTATTTTTCATTTCCCTTCATTCCAGTAATTTGAACGATTATTTCCCTATTTCGGGATCTATTATCAAAGTCAATTAAAATGATTTGCTGCCAGGTACCAAGCAGTAATCTCCCGTTCGAAAACGGAACTGCAAAGGAAGCTCCTTGCAATGCAGCACGAATATGCGAATGTCCGTTTCCGTCGTGCCATGTATCATCATGCTTGTACCTTACTCCGGATGGAACAATCTTCTCAAAAAAATCGGGATAATCTTTTCTTAAGCCAGGCTCATATTCAATGGTGGTTATCCCTGCTGTTGAACCACCAACAAAAATTAAAGCGCTGCCTTCATTAAATCCGGAGGAAGTAATTTTCAACTGCACGTCGGCAGTAATATCTATTATATCTGTGTTCCCTTTTGTTTTGACACTAAATGATGTTGTTAAAACTGTAATCATGTTTGATGTTTAATTATTTGCTTATATGATTTTAATCATGATCAAAAATGTAATTTCCTAAAAATCGGGACCAATAAAAACTACCCAAATAGAGTGTTTTATTTCCTACACAATATATTAACAACGCTTACGCGAAAATATAAATTTAACTTCTTTTTCATTTCATGGGAACCTCATTCAACCGGATGAGAAATCCTCTTTTGATGTAAGATTAAAATGATTTTTAAAATGACAAAAGGACCAAAAATTATTTGTATAACCGCTGATAATTGTCAGACAAAAAAATATTCTTTATCTCATTTAATTTTGATAAATTTACATAATATTAAAATGTAAAATTAAATGGGATAAATTTTTATGAATACTCAGGAATATATTAATTTAGAAGAAAAATACGGCGCCCATAATTATCATCCCCTGGATGTGGTAATAACCAAGGCGGAAGGTGTTTGGGTTTATGATGTAGAAGGTAAAAAATATCTTGATTGTTTAGCGGCTTATTCAGCGGTTAATCAAGGGCATTGCCACCCCCGGATTGTTAAGAAACTAAATGAGCAAGCAGATAAAGTAACGCTAACATCCCGGGCTTTTCGGAATGATCAGCTTCCTCTGCTTTATAAAGAATTATGTGAATTAACAGGATTCCAAATGGTATTACCGATGAATTCGGGAGCTGAAGCAGTAGAAACTGCGCTTAAAGCTGCACGAAAATGGGGATATACTATCAAAGGTGTGGAGGAAAATTCAGCGGAGATTATCGTATGCACAAACAATTTCGCCGGTAGAACCATAAGCATAATCAGCTTTTCTTCTACGGATCAGTATAAAGAAGGATTCGGACCATTCACTCCGGGTTTCAAAATAATTCCTTATGATGATATTGATTCACTTGAAAAAGCTGTTACAAAAAATACCGTGGCATTCCTAGTGGAACCGATTCAAGGTGAAGGCGGAGTAATTGTGCCCACGGACGGTTATCTGAAAAAAGCGTACGAAATCTGTAAGCAAAATAACGTTTTGCTAATTGCCGATGAAATTCAATGCGGACTGGGAAGAAGCGGAAAATTATTTGCATTCCAGTACGAAAATATAAAACCGGATATGGTGATTATCGGAAAAGCACTTTCCGGAGGATGCTATCCTGTTTCCGCAGTTTTATCCGATAGTGATATATTTGGTGTGTTTAATCCGGGAGATCACGGTTCAACTTTCGGCGGTAATCCTCTCGGAGCCGCGGTAGCTAGGGAAAGTTTGAAAGTACTTATCGATGAAAAACTTGTTGAAAATTCATATGAACTCGGAAAGTATTTTAGAGAGAAATTAGCCGCAATAGATTCACCCCACGTGAAAGAAGTGCGCGGGAAAGGATTATTCATCGGGGTGGAATTAATT
Organism: uncultured Ignavibacteriales bacterium; assembly: GCA_963751355.1. Classification (GTDB taxonomy): domain Bacteria; phylum Bacteroidota; class Ignavibacteria; order Ignavibacteriales; family Ignavibacteriaceae; genus CAVVVS01. The sequence continues at coordinate 133,159 of CAVVVS010000041.1, forward strand.
CCGGAAGCAGGCGGTGCACGTCGTTTTTGTGAAGCTTTAATGGAACGAGGAATACTCTGTAAGGAAACTCATGAAAATGTAATTAGATTCGCTCCTCCATTAGTTATCACAAAGGATGAAATTGATTGGGCGTTAACGCATATTAAAGAAGTTTTACAAATGGCTTAAATAGGCAACTGATTAAAAGCAGTTTTTAGCAAGTCCATATTTACCTTCGGGGTATCTATCCATACTCCAAAGGTTGTATTTTGAACATTTTGCTGCTATTTACATCAAAGGTCTTTAAAGAAATCTTAGAGGTTTGAAAAAACGCTGCTCGTAGGTTAACCTACCCCAAATAGGATAACAAGCTGCTCATTTTTTTGTCACAAAAAAAGTGCGGAAGTCATGAAAATCTTTAAATAAAAAATTACAACAAGTTATTTTTTTAAGATTTTATTTAATAATTCTGCAGTATTTTTAATTGCTATTCTAAGATCGGTTAGTCTTTCGTTAGCGCTCGCTATATCATTTTGTTTACCGGAAAGTTCTATTCCTAATGCATTTTCGGCAATACCGGTTGCACCGACGGAATAGCTTGCACCTTTTATGGTATGAGCTTCATTGATAACTTCTTTTATTTTATTAGCCTTTATAAATTCTTCCAGTTTTTTATATCTCTCGCTTATATCTTCCAGGAAACTGCTAAGCAGATCTTTTTGAAACTCCATATCCCCCAAACTCATATTTTTTAAATGATCAAAATCAAATAAGCCGCTATTTTTTGGACCATTCTTTTCATCTTTTATTTCTTCGGGAAGTTTTATTTTTAACCAGGAGTCCAGCATATGAACTAACTTATCAGCAACTACCGGTTTACTCAAATAATCATCCATACCGGCTTCTAAACACTTTTCTTTATCGCCCAAAAGTGCGTGAGCAGTTATTGCGATTACCGGTATTGTCTTATAATTTTCTAGTTCACGGATTTTTTTTGTAGCCGTAAAACCGTCCATTTCTGGCATTTGAACATCCATTAAGATCAAATCATATTTTTTATTTTTCGCTGCATCTAAAGCCTCTATTCCGTTTAATGCGGATTCCGCATTAAAACCTGCATCTTTGATAATGCGTAATGCCACTTTCTGGTTAATCAAATTATCTTCTGCAAGAAGTATGTTGTGTTTTTTCCTTTCTTTTTTAAGTGAATCTTTATCTCCACCAAATTCAGGCTCTTTATTTTCTTCAAGATCATAAATTCTACTCAACCTTTTATTATTTGGATTTGATTTCACATCTGATTGCTTTTTCAACCTTAAAGTGAAATAAAAATTACTCCCCTCGCCTTCTTTACTTTCAACCGAAATCTCGCCTCCCATCATATTTACAAATTCCTTGGTAATTACTAAACCAAGACCGGTACCGCCGTACTTTCTACTGTTTGATCCATCAACTTGCGAGAACGGTTTAAATAGAGTTTTAATTTTGGATTGCGGTATACCAATGCCGGAATCTTTGATTGATACGGATAATAGTACATAATCGTTTTCGATATATTTTGATCTAACACTAACTTTAATTGCTCCATTATTTGTAAATTTAACTGCATTCCCGAGCAAATTTATGAATATTTGCCTAATCCTTGTATTATCACCTTTCAACAAAATGCATGTATCATCTGGAATTTCCCTTGAAATATTAATTTTCTTCTCTCTTATTTTTGGTGACAATACAGAGACAGATTCATCAATGAGATCGCTTAAATTAAATTCTAAATCTGCTAGTTCCATTTTACCGGATTCCATTTTCGAAAGGTCTAGTATATCATTAATTATTTCCAGTAATATTTCGGCGGACTGTTTAGCATTCGATGCGAATGCTTTCATCTCGGCCTGGTCAATATAAGCGCCGTTCTCTATAAGTGTTAAAAGTCCCAGAATTCCGTTCATGGGAGTGCGTATTTCATGACTCATATTTGCAAGAAACTGGCTTTTTAGCTGATTTGCCTGTGTAGCTTCTTTTGCAAGTTTATCCGATTTTTCCTTCTCTGCATGGAGAGCCTCTTCAGCTTTTTCTCTTAATTTTTGAAAATGTACTTGTTCCGATATGTCCTGCATATTACCTTCAAAATAAGCTTCATTACCGTCTTCATCTTTTACTAACCTATCGTTCAACCTTACAATTACACTGCTTCCGTCTTTTTTCCTCAATGAAATTTGATAATCTTTCAGTTTACCGTTCTCCTTTAGTTCGAGGAGAACTTTTTTCCTTCCTTCTTTATTGATATAAACATCTTTTGAAATATCAACGTTCATCAACTCTTCTCTATTATTATATCCTAAAATTTTCATAAGAGCAGGATTAACTGTTAAAAATCTCCCGTCTAAACTTGATTGAAATATACCTTCGGCTGAATTATCAAAAATTGAACGATACTTTTTTTCCGAAAGTTCAATCATGTAAGCTCTTTCTGCAAGCTGCATTCTTAATCTATAATTCACCGCTGCGCCAATAACCGATAAAATACTCAGGAAAAGGACAAAAATAACGGAAGCATACATATTGGGTAAAAAGTAAATACTTTGATCATTTAAAAGAATTGCCGACGCAAAAACAATATTATAATAGATTGCCACGATTATTTGATTTTTCACGTCCCAGCTTAAAAACAATGCTGAAGTAAAAATCATAAGTCCTACAATCTGTGCATTAAGTACCAGCGTATTGGGAATGAGATAAATCATGTACCCTGATGAAATAATTATTAATCCCAGAAGAATATGCATCATTAATAATAAGTTCTTCTTTCCGAAATCAGAATACATTACAACTAAAACGACGAATGCTATTAATGTAGCAAGAAGTCTTGTAAAGTAAATTTGAATGGCAAATTGAGAAAAATAACGTACCTCGAATATCATTGCGAATAGGCCTGATACGGCAATTAAAAAAGCCATCACCTTAATAGGCACAAGTAAAAATTCGGCTGATTCTTTTTTTAGGTGTTCATATTCTTTTGAACTAAACGGTACTGATTGATTGTAAATATAATCAATTACAGTGTGGTTGTGAGTAGTAGGCATTTTTCATTCCAATATTTTAATAACTTAAAATTCGTAGCGGAATGTTTTTGTTTAACAATGTTAAATATAATAAATAATTTTATCAAGATTTTTCAGGAGTATGTGTAATTTAAGTGACCATTTTTAATTATGTAGATAAGATCAAAATTAGTTAAATTAGACATTATTTTTTTAATATTTTATTATATATGGAACATTTCCTCTATTCCCTCGACCTGGCTGTCTTTTATTTTTTCAACCATACTCTATCTTGCGGGGTATTGAATAAATTTTTTACCACTATTACAAACGTAAACAATTGGTACATTGCATATATTATTCTCCTATTCATTAGTTATTTTAAAGGCGGAAGACGCGGTAAAATTGCAGTAATAGGAATAATCTTACTGTTAACATTCTCAGATCAGTTTGGTGCTAGGGTGCTTAAAGAATGGGTACAGAGGATAAGACCCTGTAACGCACTTTCCGATGTAATAACCCCCCTGGGATGTAACGGTACTTTCTCATTCCCGTCTAATCATGCACTAAATAATTTTGCCGCAGCCGTTTTTTATTACCGCCTTTTTCCAAAACTGAAATGGGCGCTGTTTATAACCGCTTCCTTAATCGCCATATCAAGGGTTTATATAGGAGTTCATTATCCGTCGGATATTCTCGGGGGTGCAATTATTGGTGCGGCAATCGGCTATCTTTTTTCTATTGGCGCATTAAAAATTGACGAATATCTTAAAAATAAGACTAACATAAAAGTTGAACAAAATAAAGTATAATTATGAAAAGCAATATTGAACAAAAATTAAAAATTCGTAAGGCTTCTATTGAAGATGTGAGTACTATTCTTTCTTTAATAAAAGAGATAGCTGATTATGAAAAGCTTCTTAACGAAGTTACTGCCACGGAAGGTCTTTTAAAGAAAAATTTATTCGGTGAAAATGCGTATGCCGAAGTTCTGTTGGCTGAATATGAAAACAAGCCTGTCGGTCAAGCTTTGTTTTTCCATAATTTTTCCACTTTTGTAGGTAAACCCGGCATTTACCTGGAAGATATTTACGTGAAACAGGAAATGCGTGGTAAAGGAATAGGGAAGGCACTTTTTGCAGAATTGATAAGACTTGCAAAAGAAAGAGACTGCGGAAGAATAGAATGGGCGGTACTGAATTGGAATCAATCTGCCATCGATTTTTATGAGAATCTCGGCGCTGTTCCTATGAACGGATGGACCGTTTACCGGCTGGATAAAGAAAAAATTGAATTACTCTCCAAAGGATAGGGAATTAATTGGGTATATAGGTATAATGGTATACTGGTTTTTATTGCAGCATATATTCCTATAATTAAACCTTATAACTTTATACCTCTATAACCTTATACCAAAAACACTCGGGTAATTGATGAAAAATTTTTAACTTTACCCTTTAATTTTTATTTTACCTGAGAAAATTGACATTAAAAGTATAGTTAACAGCATAAAGGGAAAAAATGGCTCAAAATAATAATAGAAGAGTTGTAGTAACAGGTATGGGAGCAGTAACTCCCCTCGGTCTTTCCGTTCAGGAATTTTGGGACGGTATGATGAACGGTAAAAGCGGTGCTTCCATGCTTGAAAAATTTGATACTTCCAATTTAGATACGAAATTTGCGTGTCAGCTTGACGGATTTGATGCAGGAAATTTTATGGATAGAAAAACAGCCAGGAGATTGGATCCTTATGCGCAATATGCGATGGCTTCCGCGGTTCAAGCTATTCAAGACAGTGACCTGAAGCCTGAGAGTTTATCCGAAGAAGAAAAATACCGTATAGGCGTTATTTACGGAAGCGGTATCGGCGGAATTCAAACATTTTATAATCAATCCGTCATAAACCATACTCAGGGACCGAAAAGAATTTCACCATTTTTCATTCCCATGTTGATCCCGGATATCGCTGCCGGTACTATTTCAATTCAATATGGTTTTAAAGGACCGAATTATTGTATAGTATCAGCTTGTGCCACGGCAAACAATAATATGATAGATGCCTTAATGCTGGTTAGGCAGGGTATAGCCGATGTGATAGTTACCGGAGGAAGTGAAGCTTCGTTAAATGAAATCGGTATAGGCGGATTCAATGCTTCAAGAGCGCTTTCAACCCGCAACGATTCACCCGAAACAGCCAGCCGTCCTTTTGATTCGACACGAGACGGTTTTGTTATGGGAGAAGGCGGAGGAGCCATTATCGTTGAAGAAATGCAACACGCATTAAACCGCGGTGCTAAGATTTATGCGGAAATAATCGGTATGGGATTATCCGCAGATGCATACCATATAACGGCTCCACATCCGGAAGGAACCGGTGCAATTTTGGCAATGGAAATGGCAATTCAAAATGCCGGAATAAAAAAAGAAGATGTCGATTATATAAACATGCACGGCACCTCAACAACGCTGGGAGATATTGCGGAAACAAAAGCAATAAAAAAAGTATTCGGTGATCATGCATATAAAATGAATGTTTCATCGACTAAAAGTATGACCGGACATTTATTGGGTGCAGCCGGTGCGGTTGAAGGAATAGCCTCAATATTAGCAATTAAAAATGATACGGTTCCTCCGACAATAAATTTTGAAAATCCCGATCCCGAATGCGATTTAAACTATACTTTCAATAAACCTCAGAAAAGAGAAGTTAATGTTGCCATTAGCAATGCTTTCGGATTCGGAGGACATAATACTACGGTTATTTTTAAGAAATTTGAAGAATGATCGGTTTACTTTCATAAATTGTAAATCCCCGGCTTGCGTGCCGGGGTGAACAATTATTTTACTTGTCTTTACCCCCTCTTCTGATATGAGCATCTTCAACTTGATCGGCAATCTAACTAATTTGTTTGCTCTCTGGCAGTACTTCTGATATTAAACTATACATGGCATGTTTGACATCTCTAACATCTTGCCCTGCTTCACTAAACTATTATGGTTTTTTACATTATCTTTAAATAATTATATAATTTTTACTTAAAGGAGAGAGGAATTGAAATCGAATAATATCCTAAAAATAAAACTCGTTTTTTCTTCTTTAATCATTTTAATTTTTATTGCTGCTTCTTCCCTGCTTCAAGCTCAAATAAAAGTTTCCGGGCAAATCGGTATTCAAGCACCCACAGGTGACTTCGGAGCAATTGAAGGAAATGGTTTTGGAATTACCGGCACCGTCGAATTTTATCATCTTGACAGGCTAAATTTTACGGCTTCAATAGCTTACCATTCATGGGGGAAAAGGACTTATCAAGGTTCGCGCTATGCTATAAGTTATGATGCAATACCCGTTCTGATTGGGTTTCGATATTATATTCCCGAAAAATCTTTTCAGCCGTATTTTAGTCTTGAAACCGGGATTTATTATATGACTAGAACCCAGACGGATCAAAGCACCCTTCCGGAATTTACGGTACAGGATAATAACTCGGCATTTGGATTTGTACCCGGCATAGGCGTAATGCTTAAAATCGATCCGTCAATATTTATCGATGTAAACTTAAAGTATAATACAACAACTCCTTCAATTCAGGATGGATATGTTTATCCCGGAAGCTATGTCGGCATAAACGGCGGAGTTGAATATTCATTTTGAGTTATATTTTCCTTTGGAGAAGTAATCTTCAGCATCAAGTAAATTTAAGAATACATTTAAAGCATAATTCTATGTATCGCATTGTTGCATTTTTTTAACCTGATTAATTTATTGAGTCAGCCGTTGATGAAACTTGAATAGACGTGATCGTGAGTGCATCTATTTATGCAAACATGCATCTAAATAAGATTGAATAAACAACTGGAATTTAAACATTCATGCGGTTAGCAGCAGTTGAAGCAGCATGCAGTAATGTTTTTAATCGTAAACCGGCTGTAATTTGTTTGATCACAAAATGAAAAACAGTATTGAGTAAAAATCAAAAAGCTTTAAAAAGAAATCTAATAGAGTGGGCGGTATTATTAGGGATTGCAGCAATTCTATATTTCACAGGTTTATATACCGTGGTTATCGGTGACATTCAGAAGGTTGTTCTATGGACACACGTAATACAGCCCAACGATGAATTACCCCTGAATAAACAGATACCTGCTAATTATTTTATGCAGCTTACTAAGTTAAACGGGGAGCCGGCAACGCTGCTGCAGTTCAAACACAAAACCATTTTCATGAATTTTTGGGCTTCATGGTGTCCACCCTGCAGAGCAGAAATGCCTACCATACAAAATTTGTACAGCAATACGTAGTCTGGCTCCAGGTTTGGCAGCATGGCCG
>CAVVVS010000042.1:0-6318 GCA_963751355.1 uncultured Ignavibacteriales bacterium
TGTTCCCTTAATTTGAATTCATAATATTTAGGACCTAGTGTATCCCAAAGGTTTTTGTTTGTTTTATTAAAGGGCCCTCTCTAAAAAGCTCGAACCAATCATCCTAAACGAAGCAAAGAATCTCTTACTCATTTTAGTATTAGAGACTCTTCAATCGTTTCGTTCATTTAGAATGACATTTATGTCCTTTTTAGAGTAGACTCATTAAATTTATTTTGTAATACTATTTTAAAAGAATCATTTTTTTAGTAGAGACAGACGAATTTTCCTGCAGCCTGTAAAAATAAATCCCGCTTGATAAGCCCGCTGATTTAAATTCCACGCTGTGAATACCGGCATTTTCAAACCCTTGTACAAGTATAGCTACTTTTTGACCAATAGAATTATAGACAGATAAATTAATTAAGCCTGAAACGGGTATACTATATTTAATAACAGTGGACGGATTAAAAGGATTAGGATAGTTCTGTGATAAATTAAAGGTTTCCGGTAAATCAATTTTAACATTTATTACATTTGAATACTCATAACTTCCTGTCATATCAATTTGTTTTAATCTATAATTAAAATTTTTACCGTTTTGCGGAGAGTCCGTAAATGAATAATAATTTGTTTTAGTACTTGTACCATTTCCTTTTACAAAACCAACTTTTTTCCAAACTGCGGCTGAACTTGTCGAAGCTCTTTCTATCTCAAATCCGTAGTTGTTCACTTCTGTTGCTGTCTTCCAGGATAAATTTACTTGTTGATTGGATGATTCGGCAGTAAATGAGACTAACTCAACAGGCAAGGCTCCTGAGTCACTCCAATATTCATAAGCTCCTATATCATAATTGCCTTTCCTTGCGGCACCGCGTTGATCATATAATGGTGCACCGTTGGGTGAACTTTCCGGTATTACATCCTTCGCCGGACTATTTGATGCAATTGCACATGTCATAGTTCCGTTTAACGAATTATTATATGCCAGAGGACTGCAATCAGCCGAAACTCCATAAATATTATGAGCGATTATTCCTGAAATTGAAGAGGTATAAGCATTTTGTATAAGATTATAATCTTCTGAAATTGCTGATCCGGATAAATCAGAATGTGCAGAATCAACCGTTGCAATATTTCCGGATACAATAGAATTTTTTATATATAAAGAATCACCTTTGTCACTATTCCATACCCCAATGCCGCCAATACCATTAGGACCAGTACATGAGTTGTTAAATACTGTGCAGCTGTTTATATGTGCAGAGACATAAAATGAATCTGCAACAGTTGAATCTTTAGGATATTTGTCAAATCTAATGCCACCTATACCAAAGGTAGAAAAATTATTTGAAACTGTTGAATTGGTCATATTAAAAATAGTATTACCCATAAATGCAATAACTGCAATTCCGCCGCCCGAGCTTGAAACATTATTCGAAATAGTCGAATTTATAATACTAAGATTTCCGTTTACAATACCTATTCCACCACCATAGCACATACTTTGACCTGTATTATCACTTATGGTTGAGTTAGTTATCAATAAATTCCCCCAATGACACCCTATCCCCCCTCCTATACCATTTGCGCTGCCAATATTACCAATTATTTCGCAATGGTCTATACTCGCCGTTCCGGTACTATCAACATAAATTCCGCCACCGCTTGATGAACTTCGTCCATTTTGAATAGTTAAATACTTTAAGCTTACATTATTTGCGCCATGTATTTTTATTACCCTTGAGTTTGATAAAGATGTATCGGATTCTGATTCAATGATTGTATTATTAGTACTGTCTCCAAGCAAACTAAGTTTAGTAAAATATCTGTTAATATCTATTGGATTATTGGACAAATTATAAACCCCGGCGGCAATATGAATAATAATTGAATCAGTTGTTGGATTCACAACATTATCTATAGCATATTCAATTGACTTCCATGCCGCACTACCACTTGCTATACCATTCCCTGCTTGATCGCTGCCTAAGTTATTATCTACATAATAATTGCTTTGTGCAAAAGTCAGACCAGTAGCAATAAAAACAAAAATTAAAACTGAAAAAAATTTCATAACATTTATACCCATTTAATTGATTGTTATATGTATAAACATATATAGCAAATATTGAGCCACTAAAGTAATGCCCATTTTCATAAAAGGCCATCATAATAATATCGTATATTCTTTTATTACAACAGCTTAAAAGACGAATAGATATTCCTGGAATGTATGTTGAATATCTATAGTTTAAAAATTATACAAGAGTATAAAAACTTTACAAAGCTTCAGTAAATTTTAGATTTTCTGCAAAATAGTTTATTTGTCCTTTGGAAAGAGTTATCAATGCGGCCAGTGCGCCTATGGCGCATATCTTTTAAAATTGTGAAATATCTTCCTTTGGTTAAAATGACAATTTAGTAAAATATTTATTGTGTCAAGACTTTGTTTTTTATGTAAATAATAAACCAAATGAACTACCTCGCTGCAAGCGGCAAGGAATTCTACCCAAGCGATCTGGTCCGCCGAAATCCGGCAGAACGAAGACGAATTAAACCGCTATTGTTAAATGAATAAACTTAATTGAACATCATAATAATAATGTGGGTAAAAAAATATAGCTATCCATCAAATAATATCTAAATAATTTTTATTCTCAAGTTTTGCAGTCAAATAACAGATGGGGAAATATTGAATATTTCATTTTTTTATTACTAAAGACGAGTTTTAAAATTTAATTTCTTTTATAATTTTCGTGTATATTTTGAGCTCCTTTATAATTCAAATGCTCACAATCGCTGGAATAAGATTAGTATCTTTTATAAAAATTAGAATTAAAAAAACTTTTATTATTTTTTTTCTTTCAATAGCCTGCAAAATTAAAAATAATCACTCTTATTATAAAATTATCTTAAAGTTATTTACTTTATTTTTCTACCCTTACGTTAAACTAATGAAATTAACAACATATAGGCTACATGCTTTAGTATGTTTCTTAGTAATCTATCTTGGTAAAATTATTATATTTTTAGAATTTCATCTAATAAAGTATCAATTGGTTCATTGTTTATAAATAGTCTTTTCCAAACAGAATAATTTAATATATTCCAGAATGTCATTGCGCTATGGTGTTCATTTGATTGAAAATTTCTAATCAATTTTTCATCAAAAATTTTTGCTGCGACCGGAATCAGAGAGTCAAATACGCCTCCTTTAATTGCCCATTTACCAGGATGTATTCCAAATCCCTTTTTGGGCCGCTGAATAATAAATTCCGGTATATTTATAATTTGTGCAACCTTTCTAAGTATATTTTTCGGTTTATCTAGCTTATCAGGCCAACTTATTAAAAATGAGTCCTCAATTATTTTTTTATTGTAATAAGGATAGTAAGTAATTAATTTATTTGCTTCCCCTATTTTTGACCAAATAGACTGTGTAGTCGACCCTGATCCAAGAATGCTTATCATTGTAATTATATCATATATGGAATGATTTTCAAATTTTTTTACCCAATTATATCTGCTTTGAATAACTTCTTTTCTAGACATATTAAAATACTTGCATACCCAATTTTCATCCCCATATTTACTAATTGAATATATGATATTATCAGGATCACCCAGATTTTTATTTATCATTCTAAATGCATTTATCCTTCTGATAAATTCATTTCCCCTACCCGTAATTTGGGATAGTCCTTTAAATAATGTAAAAAAAGGATAAGCAGATGCTAAGGGAAGAATCTCTTTATGCTTGAGACTATTATAAATAAGACTTTGAATTTCATTTCCAAATATACCATCAGCCCCTTCACCGCTTATAATAATATTTTCATTTTGAGGGATAGAGTTTTCATACAATAAAAAGAGTAAAACCGACTGTAAATGATTGACCGGTTCTTCCGCGCTAAATATTGTCCTTATAAAAGCATCGAGATAATCTTCAACCTTAGGTTCATAGTAACAATGATTTGCGCCAAAGGCTTTAGCTGCAGATACTGCATATTCCTTTTCATGATTATTATGTGTGTCCTCGAATGGATAACCGGTGGAATAACTCCGGGAAATATTAAATTGTTTTTTCCCTAATTGAAAAAGGATTGACGAATCCAGACCGCCGCTTAACAAAAATGCCAGCCTATTTGGCATAGAATGCAAATTGCTAATCGAATCAGATAAATCATTTGAGATCTGTAAAATACTATTATCTATTTTTAAATTATATAATTCAGACCTATTAGAAAAAGGGTCGTAAAATTGATCATCCTTAATCACACACTTATCACCTCTTATATCAATGTGTATTATATCCCCGATGGTTAACTGAAAAATATCTTTATACAAAGTATTCGGTGGTAATACAAACCTATAAGTAAAAAATTCTGGAAGCAATTGAGTGTTCTCTTGAATCGGGACCCCGGCAATTCTTAGAACTTTTATATGTGTTGAACTGAAGAATTCGCCTTTTGAGTTCAAATAATAATAAATAGGTCTACCGGAATGGGTCGGCTTAAAAATAGAAAGCTTCCTGCTATTATGATCAAAAACAACTTTTACTAAAATATTATTTTCATCGTATACATTATTATTTAATGACTCAATAATGGATAATTCTTTTTCCCCTATATTAAATTTTGATAAAAAATTGTCCGTAATAAAAGTTAAATAATGAGAATTCATCTCCTTTTCATTTACTCTCCACTCCAATTTATCAAATTTGTTTTTGATGCTTTGTTTTGTGATAGAAATTAAAAACATTAATATTTCACCATGAATATTTAGAGATATTAAAAATTATAACTTTGGGGGAATAACTAGTTTTACTGATAAATTAAATTAATTATTGATTTTCTGATTTAAGTGAAATTTCAAGCGCATTTAGCAACATAAGCGCCTCACCATGGTTTAAAATTTTCTCTTGGTGCTGAACCCAAATAAGATCTAAATCAAGCCAGTCGATTATCTTCCTTTTTTGTAAATCTTTGATACTTTTGTAAACAAGTAGCTTATAATCCTCTCTTGTTCTAATCGCTTCGTCAAAGTCAACATAATTGAGTTTTCTATAGAACCCTATTATTGACCAGAAAGGATCGATTTTTTTTGCAATTGTGTTATTTTTTTTCCAAATAATAGTTTTTAACTGATTTAATCCTTTTCGTAATTTCAATTTAACCGGTGATATATTAAGCGTACCGCCCAAATTGTTTGCGGTTGGAAATTTAAAGAACTCGGGGAAAGCCTTATTCACAATTTTTTTGTAAATAACAGTATTTCGTCTATATTCATGAGGAACACCAAGAATAAAATTAATCCATCCAGGATCAAGAAATGGGGTTCTATATTCATATCCTTTAAAAATTATTGCCCGTTTTATGTAGTTTTCCTGTCTACAATAAATATCAAGTTGATCATCATAACTAATTATAGACTTGTCAATTAGAGGATTTAAAGGAAGATTTTCTTCAGGGTAATAATTCTTTGGAGTAATTTCAATTGATGTTGCAAATTTATTTCGATTTGCAAAAGAACGTTTGGCTTCAACCCAGTTGGTACTTGGTATTTCAGGCAAATGCGAACCGGCTAAATTATCGCCCATAAACCCAGTCCAATAAACTGCATCTCTTCCGAATTCTTTGCATATAAGTGAATTATAAAATGCATCAATTATTAGTGTCCAGGAACTGCCGTTTTCGGCAGTTTCTAAAAGCAATTTTTCTTCAACTTTTATTTTTGTTAAATCAAATACTTTATGACGTAAATTGAACTTTTTAGCTATCCTACTGCCTATTACATAGTCCCATGTACCGGGAGTTCCAAAAGTTACTGTGATTATACGGTCTTTATAGCCTGCATCTATTAAACCAGCCAGGACTGTCCTTGAATCAATACCGCCACTTATTGGTACAATGAATAAATTACCGTCACAATTCGTGAAAGTATTTTTTAATGCTATAACCCCTTCTTTTAAAATACATTCCTCATCACCACTACACCTCTTGCTACTTTTTTTTATCGCGGGCAGCAACTCATTATGTATAAGAGGATTTCCGTTATTTTCATGAACATCTGTCAAAAATCCATAAGACAAAAAAGTCAGGATATTAGCTATATTGACCATATCACTCTATTAAAAAGTCAAAAAAATCACTCACAATAGCATCTGATTTTCCAGACGACTATATTTTAGGTTAATAATGTGGTCTAATTTCTCTGAGCAAAGATGTTTATATCATTCAGCAGAGCGTATTTTTCTATTTCACCCAATTTTTCTGCTTTGAGGCCATAATCTTTAGTTAATTTTTTAATGATTCAACGGTAGGAAAGATCCGATTA
>CAVVVS010000043.1:0-9298 GCA_963751355.1 uncultured Ignavibacteriales bacterium
TGGATAGTTCTGTGATAAATTAAAGGTTTCTGGTAAATCAATTTTAACATTTATTACATTTGAATACTCATAACTTCCTGTCATATCAATTTGTTTTAATCTATAATTAAAATTTTTACCGTTTTGCGGAGAGTCCGTAAATGAATAATAATTTGTCTTAGTACTTGTACCGCTTCCTTTTACGAATCCGATGTTTCCCCAACTAGAGTCATTCACCTTAGTTGCTCTCTGAACTTGAAAACCGAAATTTGAATGTTCAGTGGATGTCTGCCAATTTAAAACAACTTCATTCTGTTCGGTTGCAGCAGAGAATGATGTGAGTTCTACAGGTAACGGAGTCGTACTTAACCCAGTCCATGTACCTAGCTGCCACATAGTAGAATTATCACCCTTATATAAAGCCCAATTGGCGGCATCAGTTTGCCACTCTAAATTTGAAGAACCTAAATGATTTATTATAGAAAAAGTTATCGTAGCTACATCTGTCCAATTAGGACTTTGTACTAGAGGAGTGCCTTCGTTATTTTTCATTAATTCAATATTTAGCCAAATTTCATTTGCTTTAGGTCTTGTCAATGTAGCCTGAGAGTAGTTATTTCCGTTAAAATTTAAGAACGAATAATCAGTCCCGCTAATCGGTGAATTTGGAAAAGAGATGGAAGCCGTATCAAATTGGAGGATGAATGTTGAGGCACCAATCTGTTCAGCACTTCCTTCATCGTTTATTTGGGCTTCAACTGTATATGTTGTAGGATTATGGGATACAACAACGAATCTACCGTTTATTGGATTTTGGGCATTTATTAAACCTGTCAGAAACGGAAACAAGAAAAGTATTGTAAATATTTTATTTTTCATTAATATTCTCTGTGGAATTAAATTTCAATTATTAGATTTATGAAGATGTTCTTCATTAAATCTTTGAAAATTATGGTTGTGGATGTGGTTTTTTGGCATCCGTTATGAGTTGAACTGCTGCAAGTAGTTCCCTAGCAAAAGCTTATTTTGTCTTTAACTTCCCGGTTTGTACTGTATAGATAAGGGAATTTATTTTTGCAGTTTTTTGAAGATTGAGTCGAGTATTATTATCGTATATTTTACTTTGATGAGCGCGATTGTCCGAAGCTGTATATAGGCTGTATGGTGTTTTTGCAACAAGAATATTTCCTCTGTTTGTATCTTTTTTTACCGGTAGCATCTTTGTTGTTAGTGCTTGATACTGCAAACCGGTGAGTTAAAACAGGGGGAAAAGAGTAATTTATTTTTTGAGTGAAAACATCATTTTTTCTTCCCTAGTTCACAAAAGTAGCTGGTGATTTTATCATTGACGAGTCTTATCTTCTTAATTCAATACCTAAATAATTTCTAACTGAAACGTAACTGATTAAGTTGTGCGGTTAAATCGGGGGATCCCTTGAATGAGGTCAATAATGCCTGACATTAGATGTTGATAATCCCTATACATATATATAAGCAATTAGCTCCTCTCCAAATAATTGACCAGAGCAATCGTTGCCGTTTAAGCAATCGTGTAAAAATATAAGGTGTCCCAAATATTTTTAGAGAGTACATAATTACGTTGAACCTTTATTGGTGTAATTATTACTATCAATGTGGTTATTACAAGTTGAAATTGATAAAATGAGTGATGTATATTATGAATATATTTTAATCATGAGGATTAGATGAATTATAATAATTTAATAAGGAAACGCAGAACTAGTCTAATAGACAGGTATTCGGTTATTATATTTGATGAAAAAACTTTAGTCATTCTTTCCGTCAATAAATCTGCATTATCTTTCTTAGGTTACCGCCGGAATGAAATGCTTTCCCTGGATATAACCCTTCTATTCACAAATGAAAGTGCACAAAAAAAGTTATTATCTTCCCGCACAATTCCTTTCGATTGCGGTATTCGTAAGAGCGATGGAAAAGAAGTGCAGGTAAATGTCACAGTGGATAAGATTGTCTATGAAAATAAGAGTGCAAAAATAGCCGTCATTACCGAAGTATCAAAAAATAATTTAGGAGAAAAGCAATTAGAAATTGCATTGACAAATTCTTTTAAGCCGGATGAAAAATTATTGAATAATATGAAAACCCCGATAATGCGGATCGAATTTCCGGGAGAAAAAATAATTTATTGTAATTCGGCAGGAAGAAAACTACTGGGTTATAATAAAAAGGAAATTATAGGTAATAACGCAGCTATTTTATTTCCGGAAACTGAAACATTCAAAAAGATGCTAGAAATTCTTGAAACAGAACTGGCTGGTAACTATTTTTATGATACCAATTTAATTATAGTTAATAAAAATAATGATGAGATTGCCGCAGATTCCAGAATATTCAAACTTGGAGATGAGGATAAAAAATTAAGGGGATTATTATTTACATTCAATCCACAGAATCAGTACGAGCATGATAAAGTTGAAATACCTAAATTAACTCCAATCTGGGAATCAATAGATGAAGCGGTGATTGTTACCGATTTATCGGGCAAAGTTATTAGCTGGAATCCCGGTGCCGAAAAGTTATATGGTTATTCACCTGAAGAAATGATTGGTAAATACATGTTGTTTCTGATACCTTTCGATAAAAAAGACGAATTTTACAATATTATTTCAGAGATGAAAAACGGGAGGAAAATTTTTCATTTGGAAACCGAACGCATCGGAAAAAACGGAAAAAGAATAAATGTTGAATCCACAATCATTCCGGTAAGAAATCGAAGCGGGAAAATTACAAATATTTCTTCAGTAACTACCAATATTACGTATAGGATACAGCTTATGAAAGATTTGAAAGAAAGTGAAAAACGATACCGCGATTTAGTAGAGTTGTCCCCCAATATCATGGGAATTCAGCAAGACGGTAAAATTGTTTTTATCAATTCAACCGGGGTTAGAGCATGGGGAAGTGACGATTCCCGAGCCTTGTTGGGCAAGTGGTTGTTACGGATTATTCATCCCGATGACAGGTTATTGTTAAGGGATATTGAAGAACAACTCTTTGATGGCAAGCAAGTTTCCGGTATAGAATTGAGAATTATTAAAAGTGATGGCTCAATTTTGTTCTTAGAAGTATCTGCCAAGTTATTTATATATCTGGGAAAAATCGCTGTTCAATTTATTGCTAACGATATTACTCAAAGGAAAAACATAGAAAGCGAAAGAAAAAAGCTATTAAATGTCACAAAGGAATATGCTTCCGAATTAAACGCGGTATTCGAGAGCATACCCGATGCAGTTTTTATGGGGAATGAACTCGAGATAAAAAAAGCCAATAAAAAATGTCTTGAAATGTTTGGATTCCAAAGCCTATCGGATTTTAATGAAGCGAAAAACGAAATCGCTGAAATTATGAAGATGAAAGATTTTGAAACAGATAGTCCTCTTTTATACGAAGATACGGTATTCGCCAAAGCTTTGAAGGGCAATAGCGTTATCAAAGAAATAATTATTACAGACCCAGGAACCGGCAAAGATAAGATTATTAGAGCTGCAGGAGCTCCCATATTTATAGGAGAAAAAATAATTGCGGCAGTTGTTATTAATTCGGATATAACTCAAAAAAAACAAAACGAAAAAGTAATGATTCAGAATGAAGGTAAGTATAAATCCTTGATTGAACAATCCTTTGACGGAATCGCACTAATTAGACCCAATGGTAAAATTATGATTTGGAATTCTAAACTTACCGAATTGTTGGGTTTTAACGATAATGAAATCTTGGAAGTTAATTTTAATGATCTTTTTACCGAGGAGGTTCGAAAATGGGCTAGTGACGGTGACATTTCAAAAAATGTGGGTAAAACGTTAAGATATGAATCCAAGGTTATGAGGAAAAACGGAAGCTATTTCCCTGCAGAAATTAGTATTAGAGTTCTTGAAAATAAATTAATTATGTGGGTAATCCGTAATATCTCCCATAGGAAAGCCGCCGAAGAAATGCACGACAAATTGTTTAACAAATTAATTGAAGCACAGAACTTAATGAAAACTCTTTCTCGTCGGTTAATACAGGTCCAGGAATCCGAACGCAGACAACTCGCCAGGGAACTTCATGATGAAATTGGACAGACATTAACTGCTTTAAAAATAGACCTGGTCAATGCTGTGAGGTCTATTAATTCTGCTGATGTAAAAAAACAAATTAATGACGGTATTCTACTTGTCGAAGATACTTTAAATGATATCAGAAGAATGGCACTCAATCTGCGTCCGTCCATGCTTGACGATCTCGGCTTAATCCCGGCAATTAGATGGTATATAGGAAGGCAGGTTCAAAGAGTCGGGCTGAATATAAAAATAATAACTGAGCCGGTT
This sequence comes from uncultured Ignavibacteriales bacterium, assembly GCA_963751355.1. GTDB lineage: Bacteria > Bacteroidota > Ignavibacteria > Ignavibacteriales > Ignavibacteriaceae > CAVVVS01. Next base: position 4,332 of record CAVVVS010000043.1, read on the forward strand.
GAAGAAAAATTTTCTCCAGAACTTCAAATAACATGTTACCGCATTATTCAAGAATCTATTAATAATGTTATTAAATATGCAAACGCAAAGAATGTGATTATTGAATTGTATAAGAAGGCAAACGAATTACACCTGAACATTTCCGATGACGGTATAGGCTATAATGTTTCTGCCGCCAGGAAACGGGCAATAAGTGGAGAAAGTCTAGGTATATTAGGGATGCAGGAAAGAGCTGAATTACTGGGCGGATGGTTGGATATTAATTCATCCGCTAATAAAGGGACAAATATATCTGCCATTTTTCCACTGAAAACTCAAGAAATAAAATAATTAATTACTCACGGGGCTTTTGTAATGGAAAATATTAAAATCTTGTTAGCTGATGATCACAAATTAATTAGAGCCGGAATTCGTTCCTTGGTGAAAGAAATTAAAGGGGTTGAAGTTGTGGCGGAGGCCTCTAATGGAAGGGAGGCCTTGGAGTTGATTCAGGAATTTAACCCGGATATTGTTCTTCTTGATATAGGTATGACTGAATTAAACGGGCTTGAAGTTGCTCAACGCGTAAGTAGAGATATTCCTGATGTTTCGATCATTATACTTTCGATGCATGCGAATGAGGAATATGTACTTCAAGCACTTAAAGCAGGCGCTTCCGGTTATCTTTTGAAAGATTCCGCTCCTGCTGAACTGGAAATTGCAATCAACGCAGTTATGAAAGGGGAAACATATTTAAGTCCTTCTATTTCCAAAACTTTTGTGACTGATTATCTTAAAAAAATAGGTGACCAGCCTTATGACGGAACTAAAACGGAAAATATTTTTATTCAGTTAACTTCACGACAACGTGAAATATTGCAGCTTATTGCTGAAGGAAACTCCACGAAGGACATAGCAGCAAAATTAAATGTAAGTATTAAAACTGTAGAAACACACAGGGTGAAACTCATGGAAAGACTTGGTATCCATGACGTAGCAGGATTAGTTAGATATGCAATACGGTCAGGCCTGGTTTCCTTTGATTAAGTATTAGTATTGCTTGTATCAGGCATATTAATTTCAATATTCGCCGAATCGTTACTTTTATAAAAGTTGAAATGTTTAAGTTAATTCTTTCTCTGTAAATAATTTGTCTGGCGCAATTGCATATTTAATAATATACTTCAATTTCATAATCCCTTCAAAAAGCACATCTTAAACATCCTCAGAAAAACTTCATTACTTTTGCACACCAAATCTTTATCTATTATAATCACTAATAAAATTAAATTATTACCGGCTCATAATGTTGAGCCTACTAAATAATTAGTCTATTCAAGGAGGATTATTGTTAATTTAGCTATTACTGTGATATAAATAAGTTGTAAAAACAAATGAATTATTTCCATTAATGTCTCTGCAATATAGAGTTATCTTTTATGTCATCTCTATTTAAAGGAGAAGTTTTTGTTTGAGCACCCGTAGATTTCAAGTACACCGGGACGAAGAGTGTGTTTTTTATGGGAGTAATTCTTTAGGTTTTAGTCTGTTAAGCTTTATTCTAGTGCTGCAATTACTTTATAACTACATAACTCAGGGGTTATTTCTCTTAATATCAGGATTTCCCCGATTGTACAGCCTTTCATTTTAGTATATGTTGTGGATAACAATTGGAGAAAACTTATTATGTATGAACAAACTTACTCTTTTAACAGTTCTGGTGGAAATCGCGGAGGTTCCTTACGAATTCTTTTAGTGGATGATAATATCATATTTAGAACCTCAGCTCTTCGTTATTTAAATTCATGTTTAAAATATGAACTATTAACCTGGGCTTCCTCGGGTGAAGAAGCATTAAAAAGAGTTGAACAATTTAATCCAACTCTTATCCTTCTTGATGTCTCATTACCTGGTATGAATGGTTTACAGACTGCAAAAACTATCCGCAGCATGAACAAAAAAGCCAAAATCATGATCCTCACAATCGGTAACGATGTTGAATATATTAAAGAAGCTAAAGCAGTAGGTGCCGATGAATTCATATCTAAATCCGATTTCGGAATCGATATAGAAAGAAAAATAAAAAACGTTTTTAGAAAATCTTTATAATGATGAAATAAAATTATCGTTGACAACAACTTTATCTCAATTTATTAGAAAGAACAGAATTTAAAAAATAGAAATTCATTATTAACAAAAAATCTGAAAAATATTATTTCTTCGCTTAATAACAATTGATGCCGTTATGTGAATTTTTTTTTCCAATTGTTATCACATTCGGTGCATGAACCTCTTCTTTACGAAGAGGTTTTTTTATGTCATCTTCAGAATTTAATTCATTCCCGGAACATTCCATATTTGCCGGCAGCCGAAGATTCCGTATATTTGAAATCTCAAATATGCTATAAAATAGAATTCTCTCTGGGGAACTATTGTGGAGAATCTTCCGAAGGAATAAGAGCTGTATGAAAAGTAAATTTTACAGTGAGACTGTGCCCAGAATAGTTCCCATATTAAAAATCCTGGAAATTCAGTCTAACTTGTATTACTATATTTAAATTTTCACACGTATAGCAAATTATTTTCGGTTTAGAAAATTTAATTGTGGTTTCCCGCTCTCCGTCATTAGTATCCTATTACCCCAAACAAATTACGCTTGAGACGGCTTCATCAAGTAACCTTTTTTGCAAAATATTCGTTGAAACTATAATGCACAATCCTGAGCTTTTTACATCCTTAATGTCTGGGCTAAGTTTGTAATAATAGGAAGGGTAACCGCTCACACTCTGCTCAATGTAATTAGTTAAATAAAAATATTAAGCCTTTCTCAATGCGGATATAATAGTGCTATTGAGCAATTTAGTTTTGGAAATAAAAAAAGCCCATTGGTCTGGCGACCAAGGGCTTTAACTCTTTTACTTCGAAAGGCCAGGGGAGAAACCTCTCGAAAGAGTTGGTACGAATATATGACGCTATCTTTATTATTTCAAGTGCAATTAAGAATTAATTAATTCTGCAATGAGGTAGATCAAATATTTCAGAAAAATCATATCCCTCCAAAATCGAAGAGTTTGCTTATCAATATATGCGTTCCGGGGACTTTATTGGGGAACCGATACCCGTTTAAATGGGCATAGAGCCTAACAAAAATTTTTTTTTTATAAAGTTTCGATTATTTGCAGAAGTGTTTAAAACTGGGTTGGGAGAAAATACTCCCAACCCGAAAAAGCTTATTTGGGAGAGGTTGTTAATGAATCCATTTTTTTCATTTGTTTAAGCTGGTCTATTTCCTGTTGAATGCTTCTTGCATTAGGATATATAGTTTGCAGCTTTTGCATAACACCAATAGCTTTATCATATTCTTTTAACTCAACGTATAGTCTTTCCAGCATGCTGTAAGGATTATATGGTGATCTTAAATCCAAATTGGGATCGTCCAAACGAGCTGTTGCTTTAGGCTCGATATCTTGAGCAATCTCCTTGAATTTTTTCACATCACCTGCACTGTGGTATAGATTACCGATATCATAGAGGAAACGATAATCCATAGGAATTATTTCCCTGGGTATTTCACTTTCCATCTTATTCAGAGTATATATACACATCGAGTCATTTCTCGCAACGGTACGGTAATAATAAGCCATTCGTACAAATGTATTTCTGTAATTTTGGATTAGTCTTGTTTCGGTATCATCGAAAAATACATTTTTATCATTTACACCTCTGAACTTAAATCCCGGTTTATAAGTTTTCGAATAAGAAGGATTTAAATCAAACAAATCCTTTCCGGTGATTTTTGTATTAACATATTCGGCACCCGTAGATTTTTTTGGAACCAACCTGGAAGCGAGTCCTTCCATTTCCAGGTAATTACCCAGCCCAATATATGCATCCTGCGAACATGTAGAAGCAAAATAAACAGGTCTATCCCAGGTGTTTGATTCAATAATATCCTTAACTACAATATCCTGCATACGGATAGCTTTTATATTACCGTAAGTAATTGTATTGTCCATCTTCCACGTGATTTCGTGATGTTTTATAACAGAAGTATCGGTAACGCCAAATTCTTTTATAGCTTTCTCAGAGACTGGAACACTGACTTGCCGAGGATCCCATCTTTCCGGTTGAAGATTTTGAATAGCCTGGTCGCTCATATTAAATGATATTTTCTTTGCTCCGTAAGGTGAAAGATTTTTAAGCTGTTCTACATACCATGGAGTATTCGCAAGACTCAGGCAAACAACTCTTACATCTCTTCTTACACCTTCAACGTCCTGTAAATACCAAAGAGGAAATGTATCATTATCGCCGTTAGTAAACAGTATTGCATTTGGTTTACAACTTTGAAGCAGGTTGTATGAAAAATCCCAAGGCAACCAGTTATTCGATCTGTCATGTGTATAATAATTTGTTCTCAGCATATTACCGGGAACAAGCAATAATCCCGCTCCAAGGCACGCATACACAACAGTCTTTTTAAGAGAACCGCTCTTAATTTTATCACGGGCTAACTCGGTAAGTTCCCGCATGCCCACAGCTATCCAAACCGCAAAAACCAGCAGTGAGCCGGGATAAAAATAGAACCTATCACGTGGCTGTGGCTGCTGCTGATTTTGATAAAATGCTATTAGATAACCCATAAATACAAATAATATCAACCAGGCAGATGCCATCTTCCAATCTTTTCTAAAATGATAATAGAAACCCAGCAGCCCTATTAAAAACGGAATTGCATAGAGTTGACTGAATTTAACTCCCGAATCCTGCACCGTAGAGACTTTCCCCACGTAATTCCATAGAAAGTATCTATTGAACATATGATTCATCTGATAACGCCAGAAAAAATCAAGGTCGCTGTTATAGTTTGTATATATACCCTGCTGATTTGGTTCGGATGAAAATCTTCTTTTAAAAATCGGGAAATCACCGTACTGTTCGCGATCGAGATAGTACATCAATTTTTTAAAATTATCCGGTGAGTTTTC
>CAVVVS010000044.1:0-93443 GCA_963751355.1 uncultured Ignavibacteriales bacterium
TTACGATATGAGGACTCACTTTACATTTCATATTTATTAAGTGTTAATGATTTCCTTCTTTTACCTGCTGTTATAAAAATCTTTAGCACCTTGCTTGAAGATACCACGCTTTTTAGATATTTGATCGATTATTTTATAAGTGACCTAAACTTTAAGGAATTTGCTGTTAAGTATTTATCAGAATTAATATTTAATATGTATAATAATAGTGAAGATACCTTAGGATTAAAAAATCTAGAAAAGCTGTATAATAATATTGGAGATATAGAGCTTAAAGATGGGCTAATAAATCAAATTCATTGGATATTGAATAAGTCTCCATATTATAACGATGACTTTAGTAAGAAACATATTTTAAATGATAATTATAATGGGTGCTATTACTATACAGTAGCTGACAAAAGTATTGTTGAATATAATGCTATTGAACTACTTCCCTTTTCATCAATTGACAACAACAATATTCAGAAAGATAGTTTGATTAAAAAGGTTATGTTTTTATCAAACAATTTTGTCCTTCCAAAAGTCAATATTGAAGTAAATACAACTAAAAAGCAAGTTTCTATTAAATATTTAATAAAGGATGAATTTAAGAATATCACGTCCAAGACTTATAATAGAAACAACGATGAAGATATATCTAATGCTTTGATTATAATAGATGATATTTATAAAAAAGCTAATAAATTTTATGATCTTTTTAAGATTGCACCTTTAATCAATATGAATAATGTATTAATAAATTCTAATTCTAATGAAATACAATTCAAATGCTTTGGTAAAATCTTATCCCCTACCTACAAACTAGATATGAGAGTAATAAATACAAGTAATCGTGAAAGTATTCCAATGATGATAGGGGAACTCTTAAAAGAAATGTTTTCATTAACTGATATTCGAATAATCAAAGACTTTTATAAAAAGTCTAAAATTGGACTTGCTCTATTCCTTTCATATTTTATTGGAAGGATGTCGTCACCTAATAACAATATTTCAAGTTATAGGTATTCGTATATCATCAACAAACTAAAAAGATTTACAGGTACTGTTGCGAACAACACAGAAGCTAATCTTTATTATTCAATCTTATTTTTTGAAGAAAGGGTAAAAACATTATTAGTTGAAAGAAATCCCGATTCCATAAACTGGTATTTTATTAGTAAATCATTAAAAGATCTATTTGGCGAGTTAGCAATAACATATAAGGAAATAGATTTTAATAAAACAAATTTTAATAATAAGACATTCTGGTTGTTTCCGCTAAACATTAAGGTACATATAACAACAAAGCAGATTCTTAATATCTGTTTAAATCTTCGAAATATTTTGGGAAAACATTCTGAAAGAGACTCAATTCAACTTTTGGAGATTCTGTTGTATTTTTCTGCATTATCAGTTGAATTTATTGCTTTCCTAAAATCAGAAGGTGAAATATCTAATGCAAACATTTCCAAAACAAGCTTAGAAAATATTAATAATATAAAGTGTTTAAATGCTTGCTTAGAAATAAATTTAAACGATCAACAAACTATTTCTACATTAATTAACAAAACTTTACAAAATGCTAATATCTTTTCAAATAATATCGATTTTACATTAAAACAAGTGTCTGTTTTTTATCTTTTAAAGTTATTTCCGAATGAATCTTACAATACTCAACTTGTGCTTAATAGTAATAGTTTTAAGCGAAATTATAAAGAAAATATAACGAACCTTCTCTTAATTACAATACCAGATTTAGAATCTAAGATCTCAAATATCGTGTTACGATCAAATAATGATTTTAGGACCAATATTGATTTCAAAGTTATGTTTGATGTAGATAACCTAAAAAAAGAAATTGTGGATACTATATTATTAATTAATAATTTAAGAAGGGATTTGAAAATTCATAGAGCGTTTGGTTCCGCAAATTTCAAGTATTGGTCGGAAGATATTATATTTAAGAAATTTCATCTTAAAAAGTACGAAGTCTCTCGAGAGTTATTATCAAGGGTTCCCTTTTCAACAAGCTATCCGTATTCAAAAATTAGGTGCTCATTAGATAAGAAAAAGAAAATTATTAATTTAGTAATCCCAAGCGAAAGTCTTGATACACTTACCCGTTTATTAAAAAAGGGTAAGTTATTTAGAGCAAAACTCTCTTATCTATATAGTGGAAAAGGAAAAATAATTTTTGATATTATCGTCTTTTTTGCTTTGATGTTTTTAACGTCATTATTTTATAATCTGATGTCAGATAATGACAAGAATTATTTGGATGGTTGGTATTTTGCTTTGACCTTTATTTCTGGAGCAGGTTTAGTAGCTGTGTTTTTAAAAGCTATAAAAGACTTGAAAGAATGGTCTCCCAATATCTCAAGCATTATTAATACCTTAAAAGACGGATAAAATTGAAAGATTAGATAAAATATAATTTTCTAATAATGTTAAGTAATAAAAGGGGAAATCAGGTAATTTTATGCTTTTCGCATAATTATTATAACTTTATCCCTAAAACAATAAATAATATTTCTTTTAAATTTCAAAAGAAATTAATACCTTAAAGTAGACTTAAATAATCATTCTTTAACAAACCTAGTTCTTTGAATTGTTGTTAGCTCGGAAAGGTAATTGACTACCAAAATTTGATTACCATTTTGATGACTTAACCCTGATTTTAGAGTCATCACTTAGTTTTTGCAATCCTGTTTGAAAAAGAAAAACCCTCAAAATTTTTCATTTTGAGGGTCTCTTAGTAGCGGGGGCAGGACTTGAACCTACAACCTTCGGGTTATGAGCCCGACGAGCTACCAATTGCTCCACCCCGCGATATATAATCTCTAATATTTTTTAAGAACTTTTTCTACATTCAGCTTGAACCTACATCCCGACTGCTGTCGGGATATGAGCCCGACGAGCTACAAATTGCTCCACCCCGCGATATATAATCTCTAATATTTTTTTAAGAACTTTTTCTACATTCAGCTTGAACCTACATCCCGACTGCTGTCGGGATATGAGCCCGACGAGCTACAAATTGCTCCACCCCGCGATATATAATCTCTAATATTTTTTTAAGAACTTTTTCTACATTCAGCTTGAACCTACATCCCGACTGCTGTCGGGATATGAGCCCGACGAGCTACAAATTGCTCCACCCCGCGATATATAATCTCTAATATTTTTTTAAGAACTTTTTCTACATTCAGCTTGAACCTACATCCCGACTGCTGTCGGGACATGAGCCCGACGAACTACACATTCCACACCGCGATGTATAATTATCTTTTTATTAAGAACTTAATTGCTGTCTATATTAATTTCGTAGTGGATTATTTTTAAAATTCAGATTACTAATATATAAAAACATAACCCCCCTGTCAAATCTCAACTTGAACAACAACCGCAAAAATAAACAAAAGCACAAGCGAGGAGTACTAACCGTCTATATTATTGAAGCTTGAGTAAATTCCGTCCAGCACGTCCGAATGCGCATGTATTTCGTTCAATTTTTGGATTATACTTAGTATATCCTTCCTTTTATTCTCGACAAGGTCAACAACAAACGAGCGGACTTCCGGGAAGTTACACTGCTCCAGCAGATTTTCATAATACCTAACCAATGAAGCTTCTTTTCTCAAAGCTTCGTTCAGCATTGCGCAGGTGTTCTTGCACGCACGCACACATGTTACTTCTTTTTCTTTCATGGCGTACTCCGCTACCGAAATTATTAGTTAATTATTCATTAATATTTTATCTGATTCTTCAGCTAAATGTTTACCTATTTCAAGTGCTTTTTCGTTTACCGGTATCAAATGATGATGCCTTTCCGGTAATACGCTTGAAAGAGCTTTTACAATATTTTCAATCTTTACAATGGGTCTTTTTTGCAGGAATGCTCCTATAAGCACCATATTAGCTACCTGCTTTTTATTTAACTTGTTAGCTTCTTCATTAGCCGGTACTGCAAGTATTTGTATATCCTCCCTTGTCGGCGGATTAATGATACTTGACGTTTCGTACATTAAAAGACCGCCCGGTTTAACAGCATTTTCAAATTTTTCAAGAGAAGGCTGATTCAGTACAATAGCGGTATCATATCTTGAAATTAGGGGCGAACTGATTCTTGAACTCGAAACAATAACAATACAGTTTGCAGTGCCGCCGCGCATTTCGGGCCCGTATGAAGGCATCCAGCTGACTTCTTTATTCTCAATCATTGCGGAATAAGCAATAATTTGTCCCATTGATAGAATACCCTGACCGCCGAATCCTGCAAATATTATTTCATGAGGTTTCTGCATTTTCAATTCCTTATTTTGTTCAATTTAATCTTTCAGTCATTTATCTCAATGTTACCGGGTAAATAACCGGATAGAACGACTTTAAAAATAATTCGAAAAAATTATTTATCTTTTGGTACTTTTAAATCCCCTAACGGATATTGCGGAAACATATTTTCAACCAGCCACTCATTACTTTCAACCGGAGTCATTTTCCACCCGGAAGGACAGTTTGACACGACTTCAATAAAACATGTACCGCGGTTCTGTTTCTGCAATTCCAAAGATTTTTTGATAGCTTTTTTCAGTTTACGAACCGCACCGGCGGAATGAACAGCCTGTCGTGTTACATAATATGCACCGGGCAATTGAACAAGTAAATCGGTAATCTTAAGCGGGTACCCCATTAAATTGGTATTACGTCCGTATGGCGAAGTAGATGTAACCTGGTCAATCAAAGTAGTGGGTGCCATTTGACCGCCGGTCATTCCGTAAATAGCATTATTGATAAATATCATCATGATATTTTCACCTCTGTTCACGGTGTGAATTGTCTCCGCGGTTCCTATAGCAGCCAGGTCACCGTCTCCCTGATACGAGAATACAAACTTTTCAGGCAGTATTCTTTTTACTCCGGTTGCAACTGCACTCGCTCTACCGTGAGCGGCTTCCTGCATATCAATATCCATGTAATGATAGGCAAATACCGAACAGCCTACGGGAGCGACACCGATGGTTTGCTCCTGGATTCCCATCTCTTCAATCACTTCCATCAAAACACGATGTACCACGCTATGTCCGCATCCGGGACAATAATGAAAGACCGTATCTGTTAAGGTTTCCGGCTTTTTGTAAACCAGTTCAAATCCGTTTAGTGTTGTTGTTTCATCTTGCATATCATTACCCTCAATCCTGACTTATACTTTGTTTTTCGATTATTGCTTCTAATTTTTGAAGAACTTCTTCCGGTGAGGGAATCATACCACCCATTCGTCCCGTAAAATGAACAGGGCATTTCCCCTCAACAGATAGTTTAACATCTTCAACCATTTGACCGGCATTCATCTCCACTACCAGCATAAAATCTACTTTATCTGCGTAACGGTTAAGTATATCTGTCGGAAAAGGATAAAGCGTTATCGGTCTTAACAATCCTACCTTCAAGCCCTGCTCCCTTGCAAGATCGACGGTTTTCTGACATACTCTTGCAGACAGCCCGAAAGCCACTAATAATATTTCTGCATCTTTGGCAGCTATCTCTTCATATCTAACTTCTTTCTGCATCTCTTTATATTTTTTCTGAAGCCCCAGGTTTATCTCTTCCATTTTTTCAGGCTCAATAAATAAAGAAGTTATAATGTTTCTCTCCCTTGAATTTGGTTTTCCTACGGTCGCCCATGTATTTTCGTTTTTCGGCAGTGAACCTTCTTCGGGCAGTACAACTTTTTCCATCATTTGTCCGAGTGCACCGTCAGCTAAAATCATTGCCGGATTTTTGTATTTTTCGCCAAGCTTGATGGCATCAAAAACAAAGTCTGCCATTTCCTGAACGGATGCCGGAGCCAGAACAATTAAATGATAATCTCCGTGTCCGCCCCCTTTAGTAGCCTGGAAGTAATCTCCCTGCGAAGGTTGAATAGTACCAAGCCCGGGACCTCCCCTGTTAACATTTACAATCAGGCAAGGTAACTGTGCTGAGGCGATGTAAGAAATGCCTTCTTGCATAAGACTGATCCCGGGACTTGATGATGAGGTCATTACTCTTCCGCCTGCGCCGGAAGCACCGTATATCATATTAATAGCTGCCAACTCGCTTTCGGCTTGCAAAAAAATACCGTGACGCTTTGGCATCTCCCGTGTTAAATATTCCAGTACTTCAGACTGCGGGGTAATCGGATAACCGAAGTATGCGTCTATATCTGCGCGGATTGCTGCTTCGGCTAAAGCTTCGTTGCCTTTCATTAGGCGAATATCTTTATTACCGTTTGTTTGTGACATATTTAAACCCATGTTTTTGCATGATGATTTAGGAATATCTTTTGGATATCCGGTTACTAAACTGCCTTTTTTAATGCCGATTTCGGCTGTCTGTAGACAGTTATGGCTACATCGGGACACACAAGGGCGCAATTAATACAACCGGTACAGTTATCCTGAACCAATTCAGCATAACGGTAGCCACGGATATTAATATTTGAGGAAAGTGCAAGGCTGTCCTGAGGACATGCAACTATACAAAGCTCGCATCCTTTGCATACATCCCGATCGATTATAACGGTTCCTTTAATCATGATTTTTTTAAAACTTTAATTATTAAAATTATTCTCTTGACTTTTAGAGGACAATTTATATGCCAATGATGCAAAAATGCCTTTTTGCATCAATTATAGGTATCTTTTGTCATTATTTAGAAGAGACCTTCTTGAAGTATTCCTATTTCTAAGAAGGGGTGATGAGGAACACTATATCGGGAAAGTCTTATATTGGTTAATTGTTTATTTTGGCAACTATTCAGGGATGAAACAGTAGAAGAAATAATATTGCTTCATGCAAAAAAGAGTAATGATTTGGTTGGACGATTTAACTTTTGTAAATGATAACAAGTTTTTATAAATGAGGCAATAATGAATTCATTTAAAATCATTAATACGTACAAATATTATTTAAGGAAGCAAATTTTTGTACCCCGATTCAAGGTTAAGTAAATATTGCTTACGCCGCAAACCGCCGCCGTACCCTACCAGTTTTCCGTCACTTCCGATTACCCTGTGACATGGAATAATAATTGCGATCCGGTTATCCCCGTTAGCTCTTGCTACAGCACGTACTGCTTTCGGATTTCCGATATGCCCGGCTTGTTCTTGATAAGATCTTGTTTCGCCGTAAGGAATTTTTTGTAACGCTGACCATACTTTCTTCTGAAACGGTGTGCCGGGTATTGAGAGCGGGACAGTAAATTCTTTCAGCTTTCCGTCAAAGTAGGATTTAATTTCATTCGTCAATTTTTTGAAATGTTCGTGTGTGCCTGCCAGTATTTCTGCATTCATTAATTTCTTAAGTCTGTTTAATTGCGTCTCTATCATTCGTCTATCCACAAATTCAAGGAGACAAATTCCATCATCGATTGCTCCGGCAAGCATGGGACCTAAAGGAGTTGGAATCCTTGTTACAGTTATAATTTTTTTGTTATTGCTTTCCACAGGAGAAAATCCGGTTGTTTTTTTAAAAGATGATGCAAAGCCGCTCAGGGATTCGTAATTAGCATCAAACGCAGCATTGGTGACTTTCTCTCCGTATTTAATTTGTCCGAAAGCTTTACCTATTCTGAGCGTTCTTAAATATGTTTGAAAAGTCATTCCAAGATTACTCTTAAACCATCGCCTTACCCTGTGCGGACTGATGTTCCTCTGCATCAAATCAAAATCTCTTAATTTAATTCCGGGCGTCTCTTCAATTTCCTTTAATAATCCCTTAAGCCAATCCGGAACATCCCCGGTACAACCCAGGGGATTGCATAATTTACATGGTCGGTAACCGCTTAACAGTGCACTGCGTGCTGTATCAAAAAATTCTACATTTTCTATTTTAGGTTTTCTTGCCCTGCAAATTGGTCTGCAGAAAATCCCTGTGGTTTTTACAGCAACAAAAAAAATTCCGTCAGAGCTGGTGTCCCTTTTTAATAAAGCATTATACATCGCCATGCGATCCGGAAGAACATTGTTCATTTTATATTACCTTTTAAATGTATTATAGATATATCAGTTTTCTCTATCTAAGATAAATTTTAGGGAATAAAAGGACAACCGAAAGATTGACAAGTAATTTTTTATTATCTATTGCGGAAGGGATAAAAATTATTTATAGCTTTACTCTGTACGAGTGAGATATTAATAGTTTCAAAATACCCTTTTTTAATTCGCACTAAAAAAGGGCATAAATGAGTTATTCCTGATCTTTTTTTAAACTTTCAAAATTATTCTTTTCTTCGGTTTTTATTCCGGATATTTCTTTTTCTTTCTTTCTCTTTTTGCTTTGAGAATCGAAAATTTTTGCAAGGATAAACCCGAGCATGAGTCCTACAAACCCGGTGATGGATATCAAAACAACAGCCGACATTGGAAACTTCCAGAAAAAGGCTGTAATAGTTATTACTCCGGCATTCTGTGTTACAAATATTGTGAACAGAATTATTAATATCATGAAAAGGATTATTTTAGTTTTCATCTTTATTCCCTCCGGGAATACCGGTTTTTATTTGTTTATGATGTTTGAACTTTTAACTGTTCGTTTTTAATATGTAAGTCTCTCTGCGGGAAAGGAATTTCAATTTTATGTTCCCGGAACTTCTCGAATATTTCAAAATAAAGCTGACTTTTTAATACTTTCGGTCTAGTAATATAATCCCTTGTCCACACCCTCAAATTAAAAATTAAGGAACTATCACCAAATTCATCAAACAATACTTCCGGTTTAGGATTTTTCAGCACTCCTTCATTATTATCGGCAATATCAAGGAGAATTTTCTTTACTCTTTGAGGATCGTCATGGTATGAAACGCCTACCAGAATATTGAACCGCACGTTTTTGTCGGTATAACTCCAATTAATCACTGTTGAAGAAATAAAATCTGAATTAGGAACTATTATTGCAATATTGTCATTGGTAACAATTGTAGTGGATCGCATAGAGATATTTACTACATCGCCGTACACATCTCCGACTTCAATTCTGTCCCCCACCTTAATCGGGCGCTCAAATAAAATGATTATACCGCTGACAAAATTATTAGTTATATTTTGTAAGCCGAAACCTATACCGACACCAAGTGCACCGGCAAGAATAGTAAGTGCACTCAGATCTATTCCTACGGTCTGAAAAATTATAATAAATCCAACAACGAGTACTATATACCTAAAAATAGTGCCGACCGCAACCCGCACGCCCAGATCTATCTTACTTTTAGCCAGCAGCTTATAGACAACCCAAATTCTTATCTTGCCGGTAAAATAAAACAGGAGCATCATAAGAACTGTAAGATAGATGATAGCCCATAGGGTTAGGTGAATGTGCCCTAATTGCAGTGGTATATCTAAAAATTTCTTTATTTGTAGGAGAAAATCTTTTACCGCGTTCAAAAATTCACCATTTAATTTGTATATAGTATAATAGTTTCATCAGGAGGATCCTAATACGGAAATTAGTAAAAGCAATCATCAAATAAAAGATTTTCATATTCCGATACCAAAGAATAATAAGGAGATCTTCAAATGTTTTTAATGACCTTTTTCGTTGTACTTTTTGCTCATTACATTAAAATACCTTCTTTGTAATATAAATATCAAACAAAATGTTTAATAACTATTATATTTATAGGCTAACTTGTTAAAGATTTCTTTGAACTATTTTATACACAAAAAGTAATTAAATCGTTATATGACTAATAATGTCAATCCTGTTATATTAAGTGCACTTAATCTGGAGGTTCACTTCGGTGAACATGTAATTTTAGATAAAGCCTCATTAACAATTCACGAAGGTGATCATATTGGACTGGTCGGCAGGAACGGAGCCGGGAAGTCTACTTTTTTGAAAATCATTTCAGGAATAATGAAACCCGATTCGGGTGAAATCGCAAAAAGGAACGGGCTGGAGATAGGATTCCTCTCCCAGGAATTCACTTTGCATGAAAGTAAAAACGTACATAACAATATACTTGACGGCGCAAAAGGGATTTTAAAACTATTAAAAGATTATGATAATACGCCTCTCGATTCTCAAAAGAAGGTGCTTCTGGAAGAAAAGATTTCACAAATAGATGGATGGAATCTTGAAAAGCGAATAAATATTCTTATAAAAGAATTGAATGCACCGGGCGGTGAACGAGAGGTCGATACACTTTCGGGCGGAGAAAAAAGACGGGTTGCACTATGCCGGTCACTTATTTCTCAACCGGATTTATTAATTCTGGATGAACCTACAAATCACCTCGACACTACTTCTATCGAATGGATTGAATCTTTTCTTTCCGGGTACAAAGGAACGTGCATTTTTGTAACACATGACCGTTATTTTTTAGACAGAATTGCCAACCGTATTGTTGAACTATCTTCCGGCACCTTCTTTTCTCATCCGGGAAACTATACGGACTATCTTATCAATAAAACCGAACGATTAGCAATTGCGGAAATAGAAGAAACAAAGAGGCAGAGTTTTTTGAAAAGAGAACTCGAATGGATCAGGCGCGGACCAAGAGCTAGAAGAACTAAGGCTAAAAGCAGGATAGATAATTATTACAACCTTGCAAATAAAGAAATAAACGGGGCAGAACTCGACGTAGATCTTGTTATCCCTGAACCCGAAAAATTGGGTAAAAAAGTGATTGAGCTTAAAAATGTAGGAATAAAACTTGGAGATAATAATCTTTTTGAAGCATTTAATTTTGCCTTTCAGGCAGGGAGAAAATTGGGAGTAGTCGGGAAAAACGGTGTCGGTAAAACAACTTTCCTAAAAATATTATTAGGTGAACTCAAACCGACTTCGGGTGAAATTGAAACCGGAGAACGTACGGAGTTTAATTATGTCGATCAGCACCGGCTTCTTCTGAATGATGAAGACACGGTGATGCAGGCAATAGGAGAGGGAAGCGATACAATAAGATTCGGTAAGAAGCAAATGAACGTATGGACTTATCTCAGAAGATTTCTTTTTACCGATGACAGAATTAATACAATAGTCGGAAGACTTTCCGGAGGTGAAAGAAGCAGACTCACTCTTGCGAAAATTCTTAAAGACGGCGGTAATTTCTTATTATTGGATGAACCCACAAATGATCTTGATCTTCCTACATTACGAATACTTGAAGAAGCATTAATAGAATTCGATGGATGTGTGGTGGTTGTAAGTCATGATAGATATTTTTTAAACCGCGTTTGTGACGGCATCCTGGCATTTGAAGGTAACGGCAAAATTTATTTTAGTGAAGGCGATTACGATTATTATCTGGAAAAAAGAAAAGAGAGTTTAAAAGAAAAAGGGACTTCCGAAACGACACAAAAAAAAGGCGATACACGGGTTAAGCCTAAAGTAAGGAAATTGACCTGGAAAGAAGCGAAAGAATTGGACTCTATTGAAGAAGATATTATAAAAGCGGAAGAGGAAGTTAAAAGAATTGAAAATATTTTTTCTTCCCCGGGCTATTATGAAAAATATGCTGAAAAAACGAATGAACTGAATGAAAACCTTGAAGATGCAAAAAGCCGCGTTCATTTTCTTTTCGATAGATGGGAAGAATTGGAAAAGATTAAGAATCTATCGGAGGAAAAATAACTTTCCTGATTTTCAAATATAATTAGCTTTTTGTTTGTGAGTCTTCAAGTGATACCATCAAAAAGGTTAAGACGATACATGAGTTTTAGTATTCCCGTTATGAATACAAATATAATTGAGGCAAATTGAAGAATTTTAATAGATCTTGCGCTTAACTGAGATGCTAAATTTTGTTTCACAGCAAAAAACAAAAAGAGTAATCCCCAGGCCATTGACAGCAGGCCGTCAAAAATATTTTGCTCCATAAAAAAATCAAAAACTGCAAATATTATGGAAAGGAAGCCTAATCCTATAAAAACTGTTCTTAGAACTTTGTTCATTTTAACTATTGTCGTTTAAAATATGCAAATGATATTGATTATAAAATTATGAAAGTTAATGTTAATATTGAAATCGGCAGCGACTATGGAATAAAAATATGCTTCTATGTTATTAAAATAGAAAGTATTAAATAATAAAATCTTTTTTATACTTATCTAATTTAATAGGAAATAATTTTGTGCCCGATCCCTGTAAGTTTGTTTTTAAAGATTCTTGTTTAATTACCAGGCTTGAAGATTTTGGGTTGTGTTAAATATTTAATACCGGCAATTATGAAGATATATATTTTTTAAGCAAACGCAACTGGATATATTATAATGAGTTAGTTATATAGACTGTTTCAATCAATCAGGGAAATCCAATGGGTATGAATTTTTCGCTCAAAGCTTGTCAGATGATTTTATAAACATTTTACACTATTTATAGATAATTTACATGTGGAAGTTGCCGGATGAAAGACTTTCCTTACAAAAAACACAAATTAGCTGAATAATAACTCCACATCATTTTTTGTTAGATTTTTTAAAACACCGCTTTCACTCGTTATAATATTTTCGACTAATTTTCTTTTCTTTGCCTGGAGATTCAGTATTTTTTCCTCAACAGAATTCCTGGTAATAAATTTGTAAACAAACACATTCTTCCGCTGCCCTATCCGGTGGGTTCTATCGGTAGCCTGCTGTTCAACCGCAGGATTCCACCATGGATCATAGTGAAAAACATAATCTGCAGCTGTTAAATTCAAACCGAAACCTCCAGCTTTTAGACTTATTAAAAATACCTTTACTGAATCATCGTTTTGAAAATTATTTACACATTCTTCCCTGTTCCTTGTTGACCCCGTAAGATATTCAAAACTTATGTCCTCTTTTTCAAGAAAAGCTTTCATAATTTCGAGCATCTGAACAAATTGCGAGAATATCAAAACTTTATGACCCTCTCCCACAACGTTCATTAATTCTTCTTTAAACTCTTCAAATTTACCCGATTTTTTATTGTAGTTTTCTTTCACCAGCATAGGGTGATTACAAATTTGTCTTAGTCTTAATAAACCTTCAATCACCTTGAAACCGGTTCTTCTAATTCCCTTTTGGGCAATTTCTTTTATAATTTCGTCTCTAATGGAATCCTTCCAAATATTATATATTCTCTCCTGTTCGGGTTCCATTTCACAGTACTGCACTATTTCCGTTTTCGGGGGAAGCTCTTTCGCAACAACATCCTTCGTTCTGCGTAATAAAAAAGGATAAACAGCCTTCCTTAAGTCCTCTACAACGGTTTCATCATTCATTTTACTTATTGGTTTAATATAGGCATCACTAAATTTGTTCAGCGAACCGAACATGCCGGGATTTAAAAATGTCATTTGGGACCATAATTCAGTTAGGTTGTTTTCCATCGGGGTGCCTGTTAAACAAAGACGATTTTCAGCCTTCAGTTTTTTTGCAATCCTTGCTGTTTTGGATAATGGATTTTTAATATTCTGCGATTCGTCCAGGATTAAATAATTAAAAGTAAATTCACTTAATATTTTTTCATCCCTTCTTAACGTACCATAACTGGTTAAAATTAAATCATAATCTTCAAAATGGAACGAGTTATCCTTCATCCGTTCATTCCCTGTATGATTAAGAATCTTCAACGAAGGTGTAAAACCGGATGCTTCATTTATCCAGTTAAAAACTACCGAAGTGGGTGCAACTACAAGACTGCTGCCTTTCCCTTTTGTTTTTTCTTTCATCAAAAGAGCTAAAACTTGAATAGTTTTGCCAAGCCCCATATCATCGGCTAGTATTCCGCCGAATCCGAACTCCTGAAGAAAATAGAACCAGTCAAAACCGAATTTTTGATATGCACGCAGTTTACCATTAAATTTAGGGCTAACTCTATGTGTTTTTATTTTTTCGAAATTATTCAGTTTTTCGAAGTGTTTTTTAAACTCTTCATCGCTTTCATAGCTTTCACCTTCTTTAATCAGAAAATCCAATGTATTTACGTGTATTTTCGAGAATCTTACGGAATCTTGATTGACATCTCCGAAAATTACCGAACGCTGAAATTTCTTAATCCAGTTTTCAGGAAGCATCCCTATGGAGCCGTCGCTCAAACGAATATAATTTTTCTTTCCCTTTATCGATTTCATTAGGGCATCTAAGGAGACAGGAGTACCCTCAAAAGAAATATTGGCTTTAACGTCAAACCAATCTATACCGGAAACCACTTTGAATTTTAACGAAGGAGATGCGGTATTAATTTTATAATTCTTTAAGCCTGCTTCACCTAATACATCAAATTTGTTATCCTTAAAATAAATAAGATATTTAAACAGATATTTAGTAGGATCATTTCGGGGTGAGAACACACCGGGACTTAACTCTTTAACATATGTACTTTTAATTTTTTGATAAGCTTCTTCTTCCTTTTCTGTTTCTCTTAGTATCCTGATTATGTTTTTGTCTTTTAAGATTATAGTACTTTCTTGATTCTCTTTATAAGGCAATTCATACTCGCCGTATTTAAATTTTAAATTAATTATAAGTGAATCGCCATCTTCATCGAGGTATAATATGCTTTGGAAAGAAGTCCTAAGCTCTTCGATATTATATATTGATGAAACAACCGGTAAGTTTTTGGCAACCTGCGGAAGTACGGTTTCTTCGAAGTAGTATAAATAATCTTTTGGAATATCAAATATACCTTTGTTATCTTTAAAAAATTCAAGCTGCTCAATTGTAAAGTTGTTTACTCTGAATATTTGGTTATCCACTTTTAGCCATAAAGGTTCATCCATAATAGGTATAATTTCAGTTTCACTTTTAACAGGCTTTTCATCGATAAAAAATTGCAGGCTCAGCCGATAATATCCGCCGTTTTCTTCTATCAGCAGTTTACAAAGCGCCTGCTTTTTAATAATGTCGATACTATTGCCCGAAATCAAATGGAAAGAATGTAGGTAAACGGTTTGTTCAGATAGATAAATTAAAATCTCGGAAAAGAGATCTTTTTCGATGATATCCTTGTTATTCTTTGATTTGGATTCCGGTGTTTCCACTGCAATAGAAATTTTTCCGGAATTTGCCTGAAATCTGCCCAGAATTAATTTTTCTTCGACAGTTAAGCTCTTAAAATCTTCCTCATTTAAGGTTGTCAATATGTTAGAATGTGAAACTGTGCCGTCGAGTTTTACCAATTGGCGATATGCATATAAAGTAGTGCTGTAACCTGAGGGACTTATTCCATAAACTATTCTATAATTTTGTTTGTTTTTTCTTTTCTCTTCCTTTGGGATAAGCTTACCTGCAGCTATTTTAAATTGATTAAACTTCGCTTCAGCACTTTTACGGTTTACTTCTTCAATAAGCTTCTCTCTTTCCGTTACGGTAAGTACACTGTTATTTTTGCCATTTTTTTGAAATTCGGTAATAAGCCTATCTCTATCATTCAGGTTAGCAAACGAGGATTGATTATTATAATCATCAAGCATTTTGGAAAATCTCTCATCGAAAAAGTCAATGCTCCTCAATTCATAAAAAACGGCTGCTAAATGTTTGCAGTTTGTTTGTTCGAAGAAGGGGCATGAGCAATAAAGTTCCGTACTTCTGTTCTCTTCAGGATTAAATTTTATATTAACAAAATATTTTTTACTCCCGGTAACTTCAGCCGAAATATTATATCCTTTTATTTCCAGGTTATGTACTCTATCCTCGTTCTTATAAGCAAGCCCTCTTCTTTTTATTTTAGGTTGAAATAATTGGTCTGTTAAAAAAGTAAAATAAGTCATTTGGATACTAATTGTTCAGGAAATAAATTATATAATTTACTAAAAGAATGTTTGATTAATCAATTCCCAAATAACTGTACTTTTACGAATTAGCTGAAAATAAACACTATACCGGAACAATTGTTCATGATAATTTATCAAGAAAGTTATACAACCTTATTTTCAACACAAAAATTTGTTTTTAAATTATATAAGTATTATCAGGCTAGTTTTTAGGATTCCGAAAAAATTCGAAAAACTATTCAGATATTTTTACGGTATCTTAAATTCCATATTCAACAAAAACCATTGCCCGCAATTTCCATTATGTTTACCGGCAGACTTACCTTTATTTATCTTTCACCTTAATTTTTATCATTCCGCTATTACCTCCGACTTCGGGATAATACATCAGGTACCCGCGAGAAGGCATTACATTATAATCACCAGGAATTTCAGCTCGCATCATGTATGAAAAGTCCATCGATTTCCTGACATTAGTTACGAAGAAAGATACTTTATCATCACGGTATTCCCTATCCGCATAAAACCAAGTCCATGGGCGCATTCCCCAATTATATGTATGTTGATAATCGTTTTCTCCAGGGATTTCGTAACTACCGGTATTTTTGATTACTTCAAATCCGGAAGGAAGCATATCTTCAAGAATAAAATACTGAAGGTCATTATCCTTCGCTTCTACGTGGGTCTTAACAAATAAAATTTGTCCGGTTGTAAGCACGCCGTTAAACTTTTGCTTTATAAAGACAATTTTGTTCCCTTCATTCTGCGGTTCTAAAACATAATATTCTCTTTTAACCCTAAACTCGTTGCTTGTTTCTTCACTTTCTTTTGGAGAATAAAACTCGGTTAATCCTGAAAAATATAACTTGCCCTCTCCGGACTTTACAATTTTAATATTGTTAATTCCTCTTTTTAACGTATTCTCCTTTAACCCGGTTAATGTAATGGTAGTCTGATTATTAAATACATCAGCAGCAGAGAATTTCTTATCAAGCATTCGTTGTCCGTTGATAAATACCTCAGCATTAAAACCGGGATTTAATTCATTGGTATATTTTAAATAATCTGTCAATCCGAAAATTACCGCAGCGGTTTCCTGGGTAGAATTCCAGGAAAATCCACGTTTGTGAAGCATGAGCCATCTTACTGCTTTGTTCATCAAATCGTGATCCTTGTTAACTGCAACCAGGGCTTTCACCGCAAAAGCCGTGCTTTGTACGCGGTCGTTATGCCATGAATAATGCCATGCTTCACCGCCCCAATATGCGATTGATTTTTCCAGATGCACATCGCCTATTAATTTATTGACGGCTTTTAGGCTTCTGTCATTTTGTTCCATATTTTTTGCGGTTAATACGAGCAGCGATAATGCATACGAATTCAAATTTTGGTTTAATAAATCATCAACTTTATTAATATAACTCGCTTTATCATAATCTTTACCGGCAAGCCCGGTAGTTAAAGAATAAAGCATATATGCCTCAGTGGTGAAGTTGAGATTACTGCTCTTCAACTGATTTTCCAGATTTTTTATTCCTCTATTATAAATTTCACTATCCAAATCGTATCCTGCATTTTTTGCAAGACTCATCCCGTAGATAACATACGCAGTCATGTAAGGATTTGTTTTATCGTTTGTCCACCATCCCCAGCCGCCGTCGGAATGCTGAAAGTTGTAAAGACGTTTCAGTCCGGCGTTAACCATCTTGGGAAGTTCCTTAATAGTTTTATCAGTTAATGGAGCATCCAGTTTTTTAAAAGTATTTGCAACAATTATTGTCGGCAGGAACCTGCTCATTGTCTGCTCAACACATCCGTACGGATAACCGACCAGGTCGTCTAGAGCTTTCAACATTGTGCCGGCAAGCGAAGGATTAACCGCAAACGAAAACTTCGCCGTTCTTAAATCCACATCATCCGGAATTTTGAAGGTTAAGTTTTCTATTTTATTATTATTCTCAATATCCGTTACAACCGGTTCAACAATCTTAAATCCTTTTGGATGAATCGGCACTTTCAACTCAACCGCATCCGATTCTTCGTTTGTTAGTGCTTCGGCTTTTATTCTGGCTTCTCCCAAAGGTGAATTAACTATTACTTTCCAGTCTACTCTCAATTCGGAATTTTTATCGATATTAAGTTCGTAAGAAGATTTGTTGTGACTGTAAACAATAGTACTATATCCGGGGGTGTTTATCTGTGAACCTTCAAGCGATAATCCGGACGGTTTAAAGTCTATTTTAACTTTCTTCTTTTCGCTTAAATAATTGTGAACTATCGTTGAGATAGTTAATTCATCCCCTTCCCTGAAGAAACGCGGAGTTTCTAATCTTACTAAAAGATTTTTACGGGTAATTACCTTTTCTGTATTTTGTCCGACCTCCGTCGCTTTGGTTGCACCTTTAACCGTCGCACGCCATGCAGTAAGATTATCCGGCATCTTGAAACTTACCTCGGCTACGCCTTTACTGTTTGTTACAATATCAGCTTTCCAAAAAGCTGCATCCACAAAATTCGACCTTAACGCCGGTTTAACATATCCTGAAACTGCGTTATCGGTAACGCTTTCTTTAGCCATAAAATAGGTCGCTTGAGCACCGCTCCTCGCTTCCGATCTTAAAAGAAGAGGAGGAGCAGGGAAAAATCTGTTTGAATAATTTCCAAGATCGACGGTATGTTCTACATTGCCTGCAATTGAAAGGCTGTCAATAAATATAGTCTCTCCATCATCCAGGTTTGCCAATATTGCGTAATTGCCATTTACAATATTTTTGAAAAAGTATTTACCCATCGAATCTACTTGTGTTTTGTAAAAATTAGATTTGCTGCTTAACAATAAATAAATATTATTCCAATTCACATCTGTCCGTGTAGTTTTCACTTTGCCTGTTAACGAAGAATTACCCGAAGCGGGCTGCGATTCTCCGGCAGCAGTTAAATTTTTATCTATAAAAGTTAAATACCGGCTCGACCCGCGGTAATAATTTGCTTGAAGTGAATTGATTGTCGGGATATACGAATACTTCGGTGTATAAAAGAAGTTTTTTATATCCTGGGTGTTGTCTTCTTTAATCGCGTACACGCTCTCATCAACCGCGCCAAAGGAGAGATCAACATTTTTTACCGGCATTCCATCATTTCCGGTAACAAATATTTTGTATGATGCTTTATCGCCGGGTTTATATTCTTTTTTTGAAGGCTCGATTTTAATATGTAAAAATTTAGATTTATCCAGTACACCTATTAACTTCGATTGAGTATGAATTTGTTTATTCTTAAGATAAGATACGGACAAATTAAAACTCGGAGAATAATCGCCGGTTAGTTTCGTCCTTACCACAAAACTGTTTCCCTGAACATCATACTTTTTATAATCCAATATTTCATTGGACTCCAGGGTTACAAGTACATGGGTATTTCCCTCAGGGAGAAAAACGTACGAAATTAAACTGTCACCTTTATCATAAGTATTTTTATCGGTAATTATTTCAAAACCGTTGTGATAGCTGCGATAATAATAATTTCGCATTCTTCCCATAAAGAAAGAACTCTTTGCTGTTATAATTCTTCCTTTTTCATCCTGAGCAATTACTGTATAAGTATACCGACCGGGCAAACCCAGACGCGGTAAAAATGTTAGTGATGCCCGCCCTAATGTATCGGTAGAACCGTATAGAGTGTCGCTCATTGGTCTGTAATATTGCTGTCCGCCTTTTTGATTTTCACCAGGATAATCCACAACAAGTTTAAAATTTGCTTGAATAGGTTTATCGGCAAAATCGGAAGTATTCACTCTCAATTTGATTGGTTCGCCTACACCGGTAAAGTATCGTTCGGGGGAAGTAGAAATGGTAAAACTTCCCCTGGTTACGAAAACATTCGACGACCCGTTTATTGTGCGGCGGGAATTGTCGGTAACTTCTGCCTCTATTATATAAACATTGTCAGATGTTACGGTACTGTCAATGCTGTACCGGAAATTATATTCTCCTTTTTTATTTAGTTTACCTTGTTGTTGAAAGAGCAATTCCCTTCTGCCGTAATTCTGAATTCCGTTCCTTTCAAACGAACGGTAAAACCAGGCGTAATCGGAGAAATACCACCATGGTCGCCAGAAATGCTGTTGATAAACTTTTACAATTACATCACCGGTTGTAACAGGCGAGCCGAAATAATAATCAGCAGATATTGCTGCATTAATTGTATCATGACTTGCATACTGATTTTTGCCCGGTTTTACCTTAACTTCAAATTCGGGCTTTTTATATTCTTCCACGCTGAAGGAGCCGTAATAGGTGCGGTTATCTTTAGTCAATTGAATTGAATAATTTCCTAAATCTGCTTCATCATCCAATATAAAATTGCCGGAGAGTGAACCGTATTCATTGGTGGTTAAGTTTCCTGAATAAACATCTTTATTTTTAGGTGATTTTATCCTGACCGAAAATTCTTCACCCGGAACATTTTCAACATTGTTACCGTTATCTTTTCTTATGATTGCTTTGAAATGAACCTGCTGACCCGGCCTGTACACCGGTTGATTTGTATAAACGTAAGCCCGGTAACTTTCTCTTCTGTTCCCACCAAAAAAGTACGGGTTGCTGAGAACTGTTTCATCGCTCGTTTCTGCAGTTATTAAAACATTTTCATTACCCGGGTTAATTTTTTCTTTTAAATTGAAAAATGCTATTCCGTCACCGTCTGAGTTTTTTTGTGCAATGAGTTCACCGTCTTTATAAATTTTGAAATCAGTATTTTTAATAAATTCGCCGGATTTGGCATCGGCAACATATGCCAGCAGCTGGTTACCGCTGTTTTTATATACCATCGCATATTTTGAAACTACTATACCGCAATAAGCAACAAGTTTATCCTTTACAGCTTGAAGGATGTAAATTCCCGGTTCATTTATTTTACCGACGGTAAGATTGCGGCGGGTCATGTAATAATGAGAACCGATGACATCAGCATTCCATTCTTTTACCGACTTTACATATTTAAGAAGACTTTCACGATCCTTTCCCCAAATATCGAAGTTCATTCTTAGTGTGCGGTGATTTAAGTTTGAAAAAAATGCAGCCGGGTTTTCAATTTTAAACAAACGGAAATGAAAAGCGGCACTTTCTTCTATATTTGAATAAAGATTGATTTCAACATTACTTCCGGGAGAAAAAACCGTATTGTTTATTAAATTAAACCGTTCCGGGTTTTTATCATTTTTGTGATTTGAACTCCCTAAAAACAAGGGGAAAGCAATGAGAATAAATAGGATTGAAAATCTAGTCTTATCGTACCGGGGCATATTGGCTCCTGAATGTTTACTGAATTATACGAAGATAAAATTAAAAAGTGCCAGGAAAGGAATAAAAGTTAAGAAAAGTTTTTTTATCTCTCAATTTGCCCCCGGGAAGATTAAGTTAATTCAGAGATATCTGGGAATTTTAATCTCTGTTTTCTCTGTGTGTACTCCGTTAACTCTGCGGTAAATTATTAATGAGCACTCCGATGGACACAGTTTTTAAAAGTTTATTTTTAGTTGAGCAATCTTACTGTAATCAGCCTTATTTTTGAAATTAACCTAAGTGACAATTATCTGCACCTTCATTATTAACCCTATTACCTTCTTTTCTGTATGTACAGATCCGGATAAGGTAATAAGGTCGGATGCTATTTTTTACCGTTTGTTACTAAGGTTAGGTTATGATAGATAAAGTTATTTGGTAAGATTTATTTTAATAAATAACTACAAAGATATTGAATTTATAATTACCACAGAGAACACTGAGTACACACATAGTTTGCGGGGATATTTTAATCTCTGTTTTCTCCGTGTGTCCTCTGCTTACTCTGCGGTCGGGTATTAATCTACACTCTGATGAACACAGTTTTAAATTTGTTTATTTTTAGTCGAATAATTTTACTAAAATCAACCTTATTTGTGCAATCTACCTTAATAACAATTATCTGCACCTTCATTATTAACCTTATTACCTTCTTTTGTGTATGTACAGATCCGGATAAGGTAATAAGGTCGGATGCTATTTTTTACCGTTTGTTACTAAGGTTTGGTTATGATAGATAAGGTTATTTGGTAAGATTTATTTTAATAAATAACTACAAAGATATTGAATTTACAATTACCACAGAGAACACTGAGTAAACACAGAGTTCGTGGAGATATTTTAATCTCTGTTTTCTCTGTGTGTCCTCTGCTGTGTACAACCTCCATTCCGATTTAGCTTCCCAGCATTGATCTGTTTTCTGTATTTCTACTGTATAAGTGGATTGTGGAAAGGCTTCTGCAAATAATAAAAAACAGAGTAAAATTAACTTTTTCATCTTAATTTTCCTTTCAACTTTTTATATTGGAAATTCGGTCCTATTGCTGATGTGGAGCAATAAAACATAATAATCCCGCTTTTGCCGGAATTATTCTTCACAATTATTTAAGACTGGCAAATTTTATATTAACTCGTTGTTCGAAATTATATTGATATTTTTTAAATCGTTTCAACGGGTTATATTAATTTAATTTTGGAGAATCTCTATCCAAATACATTTTATCATTGTCTCCTTCCCATTATAATTATACCTTGTGACCCGGTCCAGCCAACTGCCACTACAAGATTTCCCTTAACATCCAAGCCTTCATAATTTCCGTATATCCCGTTAATCTTATGCCACCTAATCCCATTAAAATGAAAGAGTGTATTACAGCAGCCTGCAATGTATACATCGCTTAAACCGCTGCCCTTTACCCTGGTTAAAAAATAATTTGACGGAAGGTTTACAGAACTCAATGAATCATTTACATATAAGTATGCACCGTCCCCTACCACGTAAATCTTCCTTCTTGAAAGAAACCACACGCCGTATAGCCTGGTATAAGGCCAATTAATAAATTCTCCGGCATTATCATCTGAAATAGAAAGTAGTTTATAATCACCTCTTTGATAGCGGCTTGAAACCGTAGATAAAATCAGTGAGCTGTTAGCTGCAGAATCATCTATTCCCCAAATATCATTCAAATTTGTGGTTGTTCCGCTTTGTATCTTTTGCCAATTGCCGTTTTGGTAATGGGCAATATTGCCTACATTACCAACTATGTAAAAATTATCATTGTTTATGCCCCAGATTTTATTAATTTGGTATTCTCCCCATACACTGGTGCGAATAGGGAATGGTTCGTAAATGGTACCATTCCAATGAAGTATACCATTCCCGCAGAATAATATATCATTTGCATTAAAAGTTAAAACAGATTGGATTGGGTGATAATATAACCGGCCTTGATAATCATATGGAGCTTTTAATGGTGTCCAATTATTCCCATCCCAATGTACAATGTTATATGGCTGTGGATCCGGCTTTCCTGTAGAATCATTTTTATAAATTTCTCCAACAGAATAAATATTATTTTCATCTATTATTGCCACGTCATTTAACCCGCTGCTGCCTGCAGATGGGTCTCCAAAGGTATATGTTTGCCAGGTAAAGTTATTGCTTGTTGTATCCATTGTCGTAAAACTTATTTTGTTTGTCGGCTGGCTGCTGCCCCCGTCAGTGTAGCTTCCTTGCAAAGTATAAGTTTTATTTGGCAAGAGTGAATCAATATAAATAACGGAATCGCTGCTGCTCACAGAGTAATTAATAACTATTTTATCATCCGTTTTAATTGTAAGGTTTAGCGGGAAAGATACATCTTCCGCTTTAACTTTCAGCCATGCTTCGGTGCATGATACATCCACAGTGGATAGGTTTACTTTTATGTTGTCTCCCGGTCCGGTGGGGCTTTTTTTACATGTGAAGGATAAAAAGCTTAATAATAATATTGATAACAAAGTTTTAGTTAATTTCATTTTTTGTTCTTTAATTAATTTGCATTCACACCCCGGTGTCACCAGCGCCGGGGTTAATTAAAACAACCACTTTCTTTAGCGGAATTTCTCCTTTCTTAATTTCTTTTTAACATCATTATTGTTGCTTTCATGCCTTTGAAGCCTACTATTACTATTAAGTTGTCTTTAATGGAAACACTCAACCAATCATAATTACTGTTCGGATTATAGGACATTCCCAATTGTATCCATTTAATCCCGTTAAAATATCTTATTGTATTTCTTTCACCTACAATTAGCATATCGTTATCTGTAATTCCTCTTATTCTATTTATTAATCCCCAATGCTGGGCATAACTGTTGCCGCCGAGATAATTGCCGGGTAATGTTTTAACATAATCTAGTTTGCCTTCAACTATTCTGTATAACAATTCTCCCCCGAAATAAATAATGTTTGATTTACTAATCCATACCGAGGCGGCAACTCCGCCGAAATACGGGTCAAATATCTGGCTGCTGTTTACTTCTTTTCCTTCTCTAATTATTTCCCAATTGTTCGAAGTGCCTTTTATAAGTACACCGTTGTAATTTCTGTAATCCCCTCCGCCGGTATAAATATTTTTCCCGTCACCGGAATAAATATCATATAAATCCAAACTTGTTCCGCTCCGGATCTTACTCCAATTGCCGTTATAGTAATGGACAATCGTGCCTTTTGTCCCTATATAATATAAATTATTACTTGAATTACCCCAGATTTTTGTAAGATATCCATCATCTTTACTCAGCACTCCCATATCAAATAAATGATATTGAGTCCAATTTTTACCATCGCCATGCACAGGAACCCCTGATGATAACCAGATATCATTTGATCTAAAAGTATAAATACCATATAGTGGAGGAATAATTTGGTTGCCTCGAAAATTGACTTCTATCCTTTTCAACACCCACTTACTACCATTCCAATGCACTGCATTATAGGTTGTATAACCATTTACGTTTGTATCCGCCATCTGTATTTCGCCCACTACCCAAATTGATGTATCGCTTATTATTGATACATCGTAGAGCATACTGCTCTCACCTACTGCATTTCCAAGGGTGTAAAGTTTGTACGAAAAACTGCTGCTTGTGCTATCCAATGTCCTAAAACTTATTTTGTTTGTCGGATGAGTTTCGCTTCCTTCGGTGTAGCTTCCTTGCAAAGTGTAGGTTTTATTAGGCAAAAGAGAATCTATATAAATAACGGAATCACTTCTGCCGACAGATGAGTTATATACAATCTGTTCATCTTCTTTTATGGTAAGATTAACCGGGAAAGATACATTTTCTGCTTTTACTTTTAGCCATGCTTCGGTGCATGATACATCCACAGTGGATAGGTTTACTTTTATGTTGTCTCCCGGTCCGGTGGGGCTTTTTTTACATGTGAAGGATGATACGGAGACAAAAATGATTACAAATATTAACAAACCCGTATTCAAAAATGAATTATTTTTTTTCATTTTATAATTCCCGTTTTTTTCTGTCGTTATTAATTTCTGCATGAATGTTAAATAAGCGAAGGCAAAAGTTTTTTGATTCATCTGTGTATTTCTGTGCGGTAAATTGAGCGCGGTTAACTGTAGGTATGCTACCCCCCCCCCCCGTGATATTCCACTTCGCCAATGAGGTAAGAGAAAAGATTAAACCGTTTTTTATAATAATTTTCCATAGGTTAGTCAGGACCTTTACGATAAGTATTTTTGTATTAAGAAGTTATTAAATAAATGCTCTTTTTTCAACATGTCCTTAAGTCTTAATTATGTTTTGGGGCTGTATATGATACATAGCATTTCAGCTTAATTATTTATCCTTAGCGTCTAAATCTTATATTTATTCTTTTTACTTCAACCAATCTGAACATCCTTGCAATCGGTGTGAATAATTTTATTCTGTTTAATCGCCCGTTTACTTAATTTCATAAAAAACTTTTTTATCTACATATATATAGACAGAAAATCAGCATTCTCGGAAAATTTTTTTTAACTTTTTTTGTTTATATGATATAGGTCACATCTAATATGCCATTTAATCTCGAAAACTTAATTACCGTTTTAGCATGTTGTTAATCATTAATCTCATCAAGAATAATTATATTGGATTTCAAAAAAATAATCAGAGATAACATTTACGGTGAGACCATGACCGGGATAAAAATAAAGTCTATAATATTCTTCATCGCTTTATCCTTCCTAACAGTTGCAAACGCACAGCAGATAAAAAAACCGTTAACAGCAGATGCGGAACTGAGGATGGATATACCTTCAAATCCTATAATTTCACCGGACGGGAATAATGTATTGTTCACCATCCGGAAGGGAGATTTAAATACCAGCGAATGGGTCAGCCAGGTATATTTGCTCAATGTTAAAACAAAAAATTATTTTCAATTTTCACAGAACGCCGCAAGCTGTACTGATCCCCAATATTCACCCGACGGGAAATGGATTACCTTCCTTTCGTCAAGAAAATTTCTTAATCAAGACGACAGCTCTTTTCAAATTAAAGTTGTTCAGCTTTGGGCGGCTCCGGTTGCCGGCGGCGAAGGGTTGAATTGGACTTACCTCCCGAATGACGTGGAAGAATACGCATGGTCGGATAATTCCCGAAAGATTGCGCTGCTTTCCGAATATTACAACGAAGGTGTAGAACTAAAAAAGGAAGAACTTGAAAAGAGAAAATTAACGGTCACCGTTTATCCTCATAAAAATCCCGATAAAGTTTTATACATTTTTGATGTAAAGTCTAAAAAGATAATCTCATCTTTCACTCTTGACCCCGGCGCGGAAAATATAAGTTTCAATAGTAAAGGCGATAAAATTATCTATCAAACCAACTACACAGGAACAGATAATGATGCCCAGAAGTTTGATATTTACACAATCAGCTTAAAAGGGAGAAAAACACAATTAACATCCGCACCGGGACCGGAAACTAATCCGCATTATTCGCCGGACGGTGATAATATAGCTTTTATAACACAAACCCTTCCCGATGTTGAATTTGCCGAGACTGATTTAAATATTATGGGTAGTAACGGGAGGAACAAGGAAAATTTAACCAAGGATTTTAACTTAAGCGTTGATGATTTTACCTGGAGAGATAATCAAACGATATTCTTCACCGTTAAAGAGGGAACAAATACACAGCTTTATGAAATACGCATCAATACCGGCAAGATTAAAAAACTTTCAAAGGGAAATTCCGTAATATCCGGAATTTCTTTTTCTGCTGACGGAAAAAGTTTATGCTATCTATTTCAGAACAGTAAATCTTTACCGGAAATCTATGTGAACAATCTGAAGGTTTCAAATTTCAGTAAGCAGCTTGAAAATTTTAAATACGGCACTCAGGAAGTTCTAAAATATAAAAGCAAGGATAAAAAATTCGAGATTGAAGGTATTCTCTTCAAACCGGAAAATTTTGATCCTCATAAAAAGTATCCATTAATTCTAATCGTACACGGCGGTCCTTACGGAAGATTTCAGAATAAATTTCTGCAATATTATGCTGTTAGAGAGTTCAACAATGCCGGGTACCTCGTCTTCGCACCGAATCCCAGGGGAAGTTCGGGATATAGCGATCAGTTTTCTCAAGCAGCGAGATATGATCTCGGGGGAAATGACTACCGGGATATCATGGCGGGAGTGAATTATATAATATCAAAAGGTTATGTTGATACCGCAAAGATGGGAGTGACCGGGGGAAGTTACGGAGGCTATCTAACCGACTGGATCATTTCTCAATCTCAACGCTTTAAAGCCGCCGTTTCGATGTACGGCATTTTCAACCTGATAACGGACTGGAGCAACTCCAATCAACCCGCATTTGAGATTATGTGGTTAGGCTACCATTACTGGGACAAACCAATTAATATGGATAACCTTTACATCAGCAGATCGCCTGCATTTTACACACAGCAAATCATCACCCCGACTCTTATTCTACACGGTGAAGACGACGTGAGTACGGGACTGGCAAACTCAATGGAAATGTATCAGGCTCTTCATGCAAAAGGGGTGCCGGTTAAATTAGTAGTTTATCCTAGAGCCGGACATGGTTTGGAAAATGAACCGAACCAGTATCTCGATACTATCCACCGGTCGGTTAGATGGTTCACTAAGTATCTGAAATAATCATACATATTGGATATACTTCTTTATTAATGACTGAATCTTTAATCTGGATTTCATGCAATTATATCAGCACGAAATGATGATTGAAGTTTTGTACTATTTACCTGTGGAAGTAAATATTGCGGAAATTATTTCCGTTTTTTCTTTTATTAGATCACATTTCGACTAAAATACCCAAAAAGTCGATTGTTTGCTCCTTCTCACTTACGACCCCAAATGTAATCAGGCAGGTTGACTCTACCTTCTACTCACTCTAACTTTAATATGTAAATATTATGTTTCACAAAAAATGAGGTACGCTTTTGAAGTCATTAACGAAAGTATTTATATTTTCAATAATGATTTTACTGGTAGGATTCACAATCATGAGTAACGAAGAAGGTAAAACGATAGAACCGGTAAATACAGAAAATATAAATACAGTTAATAGCATCGAAAACGCAACAGTTGATAATTCCTTAGTAAATTATGTCAATGAAGGTAAAATGACAGCCTCGTGGTACGGTCCGCGTTTCCACGGCAGGCTTACTGCAAACGGCGAAATATATAATCAGATGGCTTTAACGGCTGCAAGTAAAACCATGAAATTTGGTACTTTACTTAAAATTACAAATCTTAAGAACGATAAGTTTGTTATTGTAAGGATTAATGATAGAGGTCCTTATATTCACGGCAGACAACTCGATCTTTCGAAAGGTGCGGCAATAAAGCTAGGTATGATTCCAAGAGGAGTTATTAAAGTTAAAGTTGAACAACTTAAGCTAAAAGGTGTTAATTTTCCTGTTATTACTCTTAATTAACAATAATTAAAATATAATTATTGCTCAAGCCCGGTAGTTTCTGCCGGGCTTTTTTGTTGCTGTTGCCGATACAAAAGTTAGGGTGATTGCATGGTATTTTCATTTATATTTTGGTAAAACAGTGTTAAGCATACATTCTTTAATTATAAATGATTCAAAACAATAATTTACTTGATTTAATGCCTGCTAACTTTTTATTCATAAATTCTTAAATTTGCAGAATGCTTTGCCTAAAGAATAATACAAAACCGGGATGGATAGCGGCAGCTTTACAAAATATTGATGCGGTTATGATCAATCACGCTCATTGCGAGAAGAAAGCCGCAGCTACAGGATTAAGTCTTATATCGAGTTACCCTGAAAAGACAGAGATTTCTTTTGCTATGTGCGACCTTGTGGAAGAAGAAATTGAGCATTATAAATCGGTTGTAGAAATTCTTCAATCGAAAGGAATAACTTTGGACAGAGATAAAGGAGATCCTTATGTGAAGGATCTCTTATTTCACTTAAGAAAGAATGAACCGGAACGGCTTCTTGACCGTTTACTGACTGCGGGAATAATCGAAGCGCGATCCTGTGAAAGGCTACAATTATTATCCGGAAATCTTGAAGATGATACTTTAAAAGCTTTCTACTCAAATCTTTATGCAACGGAGGCGAGTCATTATGTAACATTCGTAAAACTGGCTAAACTCTATTTTCATGAAGACGTGGTGAAAGCACGATTAGATGAATTAACAAATATTGAAAAAGATATAATTGAATCTCTTCCGAACAATCCGTCAATGCATGGATAAACAAATTATTAAAAAACGTAATTATTAAGGATAAGGAATAAAAACAAATGATGAAACTTAACATCGGCTGCGGCAAAGATTTAAAAGAAGGCTACGTTAATCTGGATATAGTCGATTACGGCGGCAACATGATTCACGATATAAATAAATTCCCTTATCCTTTTGAAGAAAATACATTTGACGAGGTTTTTGCTTCCCACATTTTGGAGCATCTTGATAATTTTCACAATACAATCACGGAAATTTATAGAATACTTAAGCCGAACGGATTGTTAATTGTTTACGTCCCTTTCTTCTTGAACACGAAGTATTTCGGGGAGCCGGATCATAAAATTCCTTTTTCCATAAGATCATTTGACAATTACGAATACATAGAAAACCGCAAGCTGAAATTCTATGAGAAATGGAAATTGAATCACCGGACAAATTACGAAGGGAAAGCTCAGTTCGAAGTAATTGAGAAAAAATTTATCACCTCCCATTTCGCTCCGTTAAAATGGATGGATTTCTTTTTGAACATTGAGCCGGTAATCTACGAGAGGTTTTTTGCCGGAATATTCTCGCCTGAGGAAGTTTATTTTAAGTTAAGAGCGGTGAAACAGAACCGGTTTTATTCATAATAAATAAAATTCTTATTCTTCGTGGTTCTCTGTGCCTTCTCCGTGGACTCTGTGTAACCGTCATTTAAGAAGTTACACAAAGAGCACAAAGCAAACACAGAGAGCCACTGAGAATTGTCCGGCAATACCTCTATAATTAAATATTTGCGACTTAAACAATTTTGTAAATTTGTTACACCTCCCCTTGCATTCCTTTTGGTTTTTTAACAGCGGCGATCTTAAATCGTTAATCTGCAATCATAAATCCTACTTAAATAATTTCTTACAACCATTTAATTGCAGATTTATGATTAACGATTTTTAATTTTTGATCTTTCATAGAACTTCTGAAATCTTAAATCGTTGATCTGCATTCTTAAATCTTTCCTAAATAATTTTTCATAACCATTTGATTGCAGATTTATGATTAACGATTTTCGAATTTAGATTTTCATTTCGATCTCATTTCATTATCTAAATTTTTTTGTGCCGTCTCAGCACTTTTTACAAAAATTGATATAAGCTCATCATTTTCAATCAATGCTGTTTGAATAAGTCGTTCCGATTTGTAAAGTTTTGCTTTATTTATTATTCGTAAACAAATAAATGTCTCCCTTAACTCTTTTAGCACAACTTTAATTTTATGAATAAAATCCTTTCTCGATTCAGCACTTTGAGCTTCGCCGTAATTTAATGCTGGTGAAGTTCCCGAACGAATGATTTGTCCGGCTAGATGATTACCGGCTTTTGAATTAGGCAAATCATTTATGATATCAACAATCAATACTCCAAAATTGATTAAGCGTTCTTCTAATTCGGAATTATCCATTTTTGTAACTCCCTTAATTATTTACTTTTAATATCTTAAATTATGATCTTTATTTTTATATTCTACCTTTTCTAATTTAATAAATGAATCCTTTACGATTGCAGATTTACGATTAACAATTTTCTATTTTAAATCTTTCGCAGAACTCCTTAAATCTTAAATCGCTAATCTGCAACCATAAATCCTTTCTAAATAATTTTTCACACCCATTTGATTGCAGATTTATGATTAACGATTTTTGATTTTTGATCTTTCGTAGAACTCTTAAAGCTCAAACCGTTAATCTGCAATCTTAAATCATTCAAATTTCTCTCTGCACTCTATGGGGATTTTTTGCGGCAGATATAATCAGAAGCAGCCATCCAATTAAAAAACTTACGCCTCCGAACGGAGTAATAATTGCAAAAGCCAAAACTTGTGTCACCGAATAAAGATATAGCGAAAAAGAAAACAGCACTATTCCTATCGCAAAAAACATGGCTGCTTTAAAATATTTTGCTTCTCCTCCGAACGCCACGGCTAATATTACGACGGAATGTACTAGTTGATAGAATACGCCCGTCTTATAAATTTCTATCATTTCCGCAGAAAGAATATCTTTTAATCCGTGAGCACCGAACGCTCCCAACGCAACTCCGAGAAATCCAAAAATTCCCCCGGTAATTATCCAAGTTCTTTTTTCTTGCATAGTATTCTCCTTGAAAAAATTGAGACTCACTTAAACGAAAACATTATTAAATTGATTACGTAATATTGTCATATAAAGATAAATTATTGCAACAAAAAAATGAGTCTCAATTTATAAATTAATCGCTATGAGGCTGATCAAATTACATTGCACTCTTATTAAAATAATCATTATCTTATAAAAATATATTTTAATTAACTTGAAGATAAAAATTTACATATGAATAAATTTGAACTAATATCAAGTTACAAACCATCGGGAGACCAGCCCGAGGCAATCAAACAGTTGGTTGAAGGGGTAAGACGCGGGGATAAATTTCAAACTCTGCTGGGTGTAACCGGCAGCGGTAAGACTTACACCATCTCCAACGTAATTAAAGAAATGAATAAGCCGACACTGATAATATCGCATAATAAAACTCTTGCAGCGCAGCTTTATTCTGAATTCAAAGGATTCTTTCCAAAAGACGCAGTTGAATTTTTTATCAGTTACTATGATTATTATCAGCCCGAAGCTTATGTAGTTAAAAGCGATCTTTATATCGAAAAAGATTTTTCAATAAATGAAGAAATTGACAGACTCCGCTTAAAAGCAACTACGGCACTCATTGAAGGAAGACCGGATGTAATTGTCGTTGCCAGCGTTAGCTGCATCTACGGTATCGGCGCTCCGCAGGAATATGCAAACCAGATTATGTTTTTGAAAAAAGGCGAGGAATTCCCGCGGAAGAAATTGCTTCGTGAATTAATTGATATTCATTATGTAAGAAATGATGTTGAGTTTACCCGCGGAACTTTCAGAGCAAGGGGAGATGTAGTCGAAATCATTCCGGCTTACCAGTACGAAGAGGCAATTAGAGTTGAATACTGGGATGACGAAATTGAAAAACTTTCCATTATCGATTCGATCACAGGAGATGTAATTAAAGAAATTGATTCTGCAGCTATTTACCCGGCAAAATATTTTGTTTCGAACCGGGATCAAATTCAAAAAGCCATATACAATATAGAACTCGAACTCGAAGAAAGGCTGAAATATTTTAGATCGGAAGAGAAATATTTGGAAGCGCAGCGCATTGAACAGCGTACAAAATTCGATATAGAAATGATGAAGGAAATCGGCTATTGTGCGGGAATAGAAAACTACTCGCGGCACATGGACGGAAGACTGCCCGGCTCTCGCCCTTATAACCTATTTGATTATTTCCCGAAGGATTTTCTTTTGATTATTGATGAATCACATGTTACCGTCCCGCAGCTAAGAGCAATGTATAACGGCGACAGAAAAAGAAAAGAGACTCTGGTAGAATACGGGTTCAGGCTGCCTTCTGCGCTCGATAATCGTCCGATGATGTTCGACGAATTTGAAAAGATGCTGAATCAGGTAATTTTTATCAGCGCAACTCCGTCGGATTATGAACTTGAAAAAAGCGACGGTGTTGTGGTAGAACAGATTATTCGTCCTACCGGTTTGCTGGATCCCAAGATCGAAGTTCGTCCGATTAAAGGACAGATAGATGATCTCATCGGTGAAATAAGAACAAGAGTAACTCGAAAAGAAAGGATACTCGTTACCACACTTACTAAAAAAATGGCGGAAGATTTATCTGACTACCTCGATAAACTAGGGATACAGGTTCGATATATCCACAGCGATATCGATGCGCTTGAAAGAGTAGAGATATTAAGAGATCTGAGAATAGGAGAGTTCGATGTACTTGTCGGGGTTAACTTACTGAGAGAAGGTTTGGACCTTCCTGAAGTTTCATTAGTCGCAATTATCGATGCGGATAAGGAAGGCTTCCTGCGCAGTGAAAGATCGCTCATGCAGACGGCGGGACGAACTGCCCGAAACGTAAACGGTAGGGTAGTAATGTATGCCGATAAGATAACAAACTCGATGAAGAAAACGATAGACGAAACTGAAAGGCGCAGGGAAATTCAAATGGAGTACAATAAAGAGCACGGTATTACTCCGATGACCATCTACAAGAGCGTGGAAGAAATAATGAACTCCACCTCCATAGCGGATGTAAGAAAGAGAGAAGAAAAAGAATCATTCAGTTTCTCCAAAGTCGCCGAGCCGGTACTAAAATATATGAACAACGATCAGAAACAAGACCTAATTGAACAGCTAACCGACCAAATGCATCAGGCTGCAAAAGACCTTGAATTTGAAAAAGCTGCCTCACTTAGGGATGAAGTAAACAGGCTGCGGAAGATGATGAAGTAATGATATTTAAGTTTCGGTAAGAACAATACTTTTGCTGTATTAAAATTAAAATCTATAAATAGATAAGAGATTAAGATTCAATTTTTGTAATTCTATGATAAATGGATATCAGAACTGATTAGACAGTACAAAGTGGATAAATAAGTTTAAAAATAAACCACTATGGACTGCAAGTCCATAGTTTTCTTTTTGACTGAAAGTCAATTTTCTATTATAAAATTTGAGTCATCCTGAGAATCAGGCTTTCTATGGTGTTCAAGATATTCATTCAACATTTCATCTGTTATATTTCATGTACTCCAACATCCATAACCTATTGCCCAAAAGTGTTGCCCCCAATACTTGTTTCTTAACTCCGGAAATTCTTGCTGTAATTTTCTTGATGTTCTTCCTTTTAGTTTTTTTACTAATGTACTCAAACTTAATGATGGAAGATAATTTATGTGGATATGAACATGCTCGCTTGAGACTACTCCCTTAAGTATCTCAACATCTTCTGATTCACATATTTGTCTGATTATTGTCCTACAGCGTACTTTCTTATCACCATCTAAAACTTTATATCTATACTTTGTTGACCATACTATATGCGCTGTTAACCGTGATACGGTATGACCTGATGTACGTTGATATTCCATATCACTAATTTATGAATTTTTAGAAGCTAAAGCGAAATGCACTGGAAGTGCATAGTTTTAACTCTTTCTGAGACCAATAAAAGTACCCGCATCAAACGGGTACTTTTATAAAATGTTTGATCAAATTTTACGGCAATGCATAACTCACAGACATATAAGCAAAAGTTGGACCGCCGCCGCCAATGTTATTAAGTCCCTGCCGCAAAACACCCTCGTTAACAGTTGCGTCAATTGAGAAGTCTCCAAACCTGAATCCGACACCAAGAGTCGCACCATTGGGACCGATGAACAGAGTTTGAACAAGTTCATTTTTATCATCATTCGCTGCAGTTTGAGTTGCGGGAGATTCAGTAGTCAGTTTCGAAGTCATTGCTGTATAACCAAGTCGGGCAACAAACCAGGACGTCATGTCCCACTCCATGCCAAAATTCCATAGCGGGAATACAAAGTAAGAAGTTTTTAGCTCTGGGGAAGTTGGAGTAGAAGCCGTTGTTGCACTGGAATTAGCTAAAGATAACCCACCTGCCAAAAGGAAATCTCCTACATTATAGTTCATACCCAAACCTAAATTGAATATTGTTACCGATGGCATGTCTGTTGTTGTGGTTGTAGTACCCTGACCTAAATCCTGGGTTCCGGAAGCCGTAATGAAGGCAAATATTGGAACCAAAGTTACCTTGGAGGAGAGTTTTGTGAATAGCCTTGCATTGACCAAAATAATAGTTTCACTTACTTTTGTTTCGGCTCCAACCGCCGGCTTAACATTGGCGCTGGGGAACAAAAATGAAACACCTGCATCCAACCTCATGCTATTTGTAAAATCCGCGAGTAACCCTCCATTAATTCCTATTTGACTTGCAGAAGACTGATTAGATCCCCCAGTAGGCGGATTGCCTGCATTATTTATTTCATTTGTCGTTGAAGCGTATGCAGCACCAAGACCGAATGCTAATCTTCCTAGTCTTAAAGTACCAAATAATTCAACATTGTTATTTAGGGGAATGACAGGTGGATTTTTACCGAAAGAATTAATTCTATTAATAACACCCAAGGAAGTTCCGGGAAATTTGGACAAAGGATCCAGGGTTGATATAGCAAAACCTTGGATATCGTTTCTAGCTAAAAACCCGCCAAGAGTTAAGTTGTTACCTATTCCAAAGTTTGCGGCAAAAAATTGTCCTCTTCCGCCCGGTGCAAAATCTGTAGAAGTTCCTGTCCCGGCACCTAAATCGCCGAATATAAAATTATCATAATAGGTGCCCCATGCTGGGTTTACTGTCATAAAAAATGGATCAACTATATAAGGATTTACTCCCATTCCGGCTAACCTGGCAAACCCTCCGGTTTTTTTAATTTGCTGAGCGTTAGCAGGTGCAATTAATAGAAAAGATACTATTACTAACAGTATATATCGAATAATCATAGCCCCACCTTTTGATTTGTTTTTGATATATTTTGATACGGATATTGAGTCTTAATTTATAATGCCGGTTAATAATTTTTTTCATTTTTTTATTTCTCTACAGATAAAAACAGAACAATATAACCGTCAGCATTTCAATTATTTACCAACCTTGCTTGATTACATAATTTGCCTTACTTAAGTCATAGGTAAAGTGTTTCCGCTAACACTCTCATCTAAATCATCAGTAAAATAAATTGACAATAGCTTATTTCTTTTAATCTACCGTTCAATACCAACCGGATATTAATTTTTCATAAATAATTATATTAACGCCTCTGCAAAATAAATGTTATGATCTATTGTCATTTCGACCAAAAGGAGTAATCTCAAAATTCTAAAAGATATATCGGTCGATGACTCCTTCGAATTGACGAATACGCTATTTTGTAGAAAATATATTTTATCCAGGAAAACAAATCTTTCTTCATTTAAGAAAAGTATATTTACTTTTTTTAAAAACCGGGCGGGAGATTCTACATGTAATTTGCATAAGGAAGTGTAAAATTGTGTCAATGTCTGATCATGCAAAGGATCAAGGACACCATATCCATTCATTATCGCCCCCTAACAATTTATATAATTGAATATATCAATTTATTTTTTTAAATGCACTTATTTTCTTAAATAATAGTAAAATCAAAGATTGGATTCTTTCTTACCATAAGAAAAAAATAACTAGTAGAATCTAAAGAATGCACCGGGCGGATATAGATTTTTAGATTGAAAAAGATATTTTACAAAGAATAGTATAAAAGTTCCATGGGAATAATGATGCAAGAATTTTATACTGTAGAGACGCATCGCAATGCGTCCCTACGATTGTAATATTTAAGTGCTAAGATTTTTTATTCCGGCTCTCGATTTGTTTAATTGCCCGCTCAGCGGTTTTAATCAACCGGTTGTTTGTTTCTGCTTTTACCCGCTCCTTAAGAAGCGGAATTACACTTTCATTACCTACTTTGCCAAGATCCATGTATGTAATCATTCTTGCCCAAATGTAAGGATCATGTGCGTATTCTTTCAACAGAGATGCGGTCTCCGGTTTATTGACATCATTTCTACCAAATGAGAATAATGCCCTCAACCGCAGTCCGTTTGGTACTCCGTATTTTGAAAATTTAACAGCTGCTTGATAACCCTTTACCGAGTCAACCTTAATTAAGGCTGTCAATGCCGCACTCTTTATAATCTGCTGGTACGAATCGGTTTTTAATGCTTTCTGAATTTCCGGCATTGCATTAATAGAGTCAACTGCGGCTAAAGATGTAATTGCCGAGGCTCTCACAGAATAATTTTTACTTTCATTTAATTTGTGTTTTAAAAGATTTGCTACATCACCGTTTTTAAATTTAGCTAAAGAATTAATAGCACTCATCTGAACCCTGTCATCTTTATCCTGCAATGCAGCAGTTAAAGCTTCCCTTGCATCTTTAGTTTCAAAATTTGCAAGGTTTTTTGCGCACTCACTTCTAACACCCCAGAAATTATCATCTCTCAAAGACGAACTTAAAGCCACAACCGGTTCGTGACCTTTCATCTTACCAAGTTGGTCAGCCGCCCACATTCTGCCCGTGGCATCGGGATCACTTTTTAACTGGTAGGCTAATTCATCAAGGGATTTCTTGAACTTCATTTCCTTTAATAAATAATGCCCTTCATCAAAATTTACCATTAAAGGTTTGTCCGGTACACTAAACGTAAATGAATTTTTTAACGAATCGACCCAAACAACTTTGTTTATTTTTTGAGATGGCGTAACAATGTAAATATTGACCGGCATTTTATACACAGGTGTAAGACTGTCAACTTTCTGAGTTTGCTCAACATTCAAAGTCAGCATGTGAGTTCCGGAATCATAATTATAGTCAACATCAAATACCGGGTGACCGCCCTTGTACACCCATTCATCGAACAGCCAGTATAAATTCTGTCCCGTCGCTTCGGATATTGCATTTAAGAAATTGTGTGTATCAACATTTTGAAATTGAAATTTATGTACATAATATTTAATGGCTTTGAAAAACAACTTATCTCCCAAAACACCTCTTATCATATTCAAGATGGAAGCGCCGCGGGGATAAATATAAGTGCTGAACACATCATCCGGACTATTGTATCTTGCATAATAAGTTGCGTGACGCTGTCGTTTATCCGCGCGGATTACATTTTCATGATATCCATGCATAAAATATTCGAAATATTGATCACCGTAAGCGTGTTTTTCGTACAAAGCGTCAAAGTAATCTGCAAACCCCTCGTTTAGCCACGAATTCATCCACCCCCGGCAGGTGAGTAAATCACCAAACCATTGATGAGCTGTTTCGTGTGCAACAAGACTGGTACTTGTTACATTCGGCTCTGCATTTTTACCGTGTAATGTTTGATCGGTTAGAGTAATTGCCGAAACATTTTCCATTCCGCCTTCGGTAAAATCAGTGACTGTGGAAAGAGAAAGTTTCTCCCATGGGTATTGATAGCCCGTTACACTTGAATAGAATTTTAAGATGTCCGGGAGCTGATGAAAATCCAGCATAGCATCTTTTGCATATTTCGGTTCAACATAATAGTATAGTGGAATCTTACCGTAATGATCTTTAACGATTTTAAATTTACCCGCTACAATAGAATTTAAATATACTACATGCGGCTTCGATTCAACCCAATGATAAGTTTTGGTTTTATCTTTTTTATTTGTCGCAACATTTTTAAGAACTCCGTTTGCCACTACAACCCAATCAGCAGGCACTGTAGCGGTCAACTCGCTTGTCGAAAAATCATCCGGGTAGTCATGACATGGATACCAATACTGCGCATCTTCCGATTCGCTTTGACTCCATAATTGGGGTGTTCTATCAGGATATCCTTTATCCGGCAGTACGAAAAATATTCCTTTAGATGGTATTGTTGAGTACTCAACGGAATAGGTCAAAGTATCGTTTAAACCGTAAGCTTTGTCAAGATCAATTGTTAATATTTTTCCGTCATATTGGTATTTAAGTGCTTTATCTCCTAATGTGACTTTATCAATTTTCATATCAACTGCATTCAGGTGAACCGTATTGTAATTCTCTTGTAAGGGAACGATTTTTTCGGTTGCAGTACCAAACACTTCTTTCTTTTTTATGTTGAAGTGAAAATTTAACGCTAAATGCACCATATGAAATTCTCGATTAGGATTGTGCCGCAATGGAGGTAATTTTGTTTTACCCATTCTACCC
Organism: uncultured Ignavibacteriales bacterium; assembly: GCA_963751355.1. Taxonomy (GTDB): domain Bacteria; phylum Bacteroidota; class Ignavibacteria; order Ignavibacteriales; family Ignavibacteriaceae; genus CAVVVS01. Next base: position 38,982 of record CAVVVS010000044.1, read on the forward strand.
ATTTGCTGAGCATTTGTCGAAAAAGAAATCAGTAAAATTGAAATGAAACAAGAATAGAAAAATCTTTTTACCATGTCTCCACCCTATGATAAGTAATATTTAACTCTATTAGATATGTTATTATAATTAATTAAATTATTGTATAATTGGTAAGTTTGTGTTGCTTTTCAGCACAATCTGAAGAAGTTATTGGATTTTATAATTCTAATAATCTCAGTTACTTTTTACTCATTCTAAAGGGATTATTTATCGGCAGGACAGGAGTTAAATCTTTGGAAAATTTATCTGCTTTGTACCGGATGTATTCTAAAAATAAGCCTGAAGGGGGAGCTGTGTATTTAGCCGGTTCATTAGTTTTATTTTCAAGATAGAATTTAAGATCATTACCGGTTAATTTTCCTCTGCCTATCTCAACTAAAACACCGATTATTCTCCTCACCATTTTCCATAAAAAATGGGATCCTGTAACTCTTATTAATATCAAATCTCCTTCCTCTCTTAATTCAATCTTTTCCAGCAAAACTTTTGTTGATTTTTCTTCTTTATCATCATCCGAAAAAGAAACAAAATCGTGCATGCCTTCAAGTAGCTTTGCGGCGTTATTCATTTTATTAAAATCGAGTTTATCTTTTATCCACCAAACAAAGTTTTTCCCGAATGAAGTTCTTCGTCTCGAAATTTGATAGAGGTATGTCCTGGAAACTGCATCGTGACGCGCATGGAACTTTTGATTAATTTTTTCGATTTCAAGAATATTTATATCATAAGGGAGATTATCGTTGAATTTCATTCTTATTATTTGTGGGGCAAACATTGTTTTTACATCAAGATGGGCAACCTGGCAGAGGGCATGTACGCCGCTGTCGGTTCTCCCGGAACCCTGAATATCAAATATCTGATTATTAAATATTTTCGAAGCTGCAGTGAAAAGAGTTCCTTGAACTGTCTTAACATTATTCTGTCTTTGCCATCCGCTGTAGCGGGTTCCTTCATATTCTATATACAATTTAAATCGTGACATATGGCAGGCATTTCTATTTTTATCAATTACATTTATTCATTCAGAATTGGACACAGATCTACCTCGTGGAATAGTATTATCATTGTAAAATTGGCACCGAAATTTAAATTTATTCTACGGGGTGAACGGATTTTCACAAATATAATTATCGGAGCGTAATTTCTTCTTCTGCGTAATCATCAGGAGTTTCGCAAACTCTTACCTTAACTTTTTTAATGTTAGACGGCAGATTTGCACTTTTTATTTCCTTTAAATAATATCGCGTTATATTTTCAACGGTTGATTGAAAATCAACAATTACTCTTTTTGAATTCATTTTTTCAAGGAACTCAATTACCGTTCTATCTTCTTGAAACGCCAAAAATGCATGATCCATCTTTTCAACCAGCGGTTCTATAACATCTTTCAGATGATAATAATCCATCACCATTCCGGATTCCATTACATCGCCTTCAATTTCCACCAGCATTTTATATGAGTGACCGTGTATGTTTTTACATTTACCGAAGTGTTCAGGCAGGCGATGCCCCATTTCCCAATTGAATTCTTTTGCTATTTTCATTAAACCCCTTTGGTTGTTGATTCCCAAATAAATTTATGCATCTGCAATTGAAATCTCACATTTAATTTATCTTCAATTATCCAGTTAACAATATTGACAGGTTCAATCTTACCGAACACAGGTGAAAATAATATGATACTTTTCTCATCAAGATTATATTTTGCAATAATCTCCTTACTCCAATCGTAATCTTCCCTGCTGCCGATTACAAATTTCACCTCGTCAATTAGTTTTAAAGAATCTATATTTTCATACATATTCTTCTTTAGCATCCCGCTTGAAGGACACTTCAAATCCAAAATAATTTTAACGCGCGGATCTACTTCTTTTATCGAGAGACTTCCTCCTGTCTCCAGCATAACCTCATAACCTTCGCTGCACAGCTTTTTCATTAGGTTAATACTTTCTTCCTGGAACAGAGGTTCTCCGCCGGTAACTTCCACCAAATTGCAGCCGAATTTTTCAATCTCAGACACTACCTCGTCGATTGACATATCCTTACCTTCATAAAAAGCATATTCGGTATCGCAGTAGGTACATCTCAGATTACAATATGTCAATCTGATAAACACGCACGGCAAGCCAGCTTTTGTACTTTCACCCTGGATTGAAAAATATATCTCATTTACTTTTAACATTTTCTGGCATTTTCAATAATATTAGTTGCAAAATCGTCCATAGCTTAAATGGCTCTTTTTTGTCACCGTTTTGTACGGAATATTGACTTTAGAGTCTACTGTTAAAATCATATATTGCATAACATACTATATATAAGATTTAAAATTACAAAACTAATATTTGACATCAAACATATGATTGTATATATTTAAGGTCAATTTTTACTAAAATTATCTATTATAAAGGTTTTTGAGGATGGCTAATCATAAGTCTGCTAAGAAAAGAATTCGCTCCAACGAAAAGAAAAGAATGGTAAATAAAATGGCTGAGTCAAAAATAAAGACTCATGTTAAAAAAGTTCTTGCAAGTACCGATAAAGATGAAGCCGGGAAATTATACAAAGAAGCAGTTGCTTTGTTGGATAGAAGTACTACCAAAAGGAAAATTCATATCAATAATGCTTCACGGAAAAAAGCAGCTTTAACCAAACATATTAACAGTTTACAGGCTGCAAAATAATTTTTGAATCTCTTCTAAAAAGGTGTTTGTTACTACAAAAACTTTTAGCACAAGTTTTTTTCAAAAGTGAATTAGTGAAGGAAGTTTTTTAATTAGTACTCACTAATTGTGACCGTGTTATACTTAGGCTCTTCATCTTTGAAGAGCCTTTTTTAATTTATAAAATGATTAGGGTTATCAAATATCCTCAATAGCATCAATTCCTTCGGGCATCGGCAGGTAAAATTTAATCGGCTGAATACTCCCATCCCTTTTAATCAGTTTATCTGCTCTCTTTTTTATCAGTACACTGTGTTCTATATGAACATCCTCTTCGATAATAGATCCGAAGATATAACTTGTACCCTTGACCAGTACGTTTTTCCCGATCCTAAGCGGATATTCATCACTACCTGTCATATTCACACTCGATTCTATGCGAGCACTCTCCCCGATAACAATATTACCTTTAATTATATCCCCCGAAAGGACCTCTACATTATCTCCTATCTTGAATGTTTGATCCGGAAAACACGATAGATGAACATTTTGACTGATTGACACATTCTTACCAAAAATTACATTTCCGCTTACAAACACATTCTTATCGAGAGTAAGATTATAGTTTAATTTTACTCCCTTACCGATATGAACACCTTTACCGATTGTAATATCAAGAGGAATATTTTTTTGATCCATTTCCAAAATTTCATCAACCACACTTTGCTCAATGAAAAAATCATCCGGGTCGTCAATCTCTATTATATCTTTCAATTTATCATATAACTGCCTTCTCGCCAACGCTTCCATTTCTTTCAGCACGGATTTATTGTTAAAACCCATTAAAACATATTGCTCTAACGGGCTAACTGCCGTTACCGAATAATTGCTTTTATTAAAGAGTGAAATTAAGTCTGTTATATAAATTTCCTTTTGAACATTATTACTCGATAAGCTATGTACCAATTCTATTAGTTTTTTGTATTTAAAAGCATATACGCCTGAATTAAATTCATTATTATTTATCAGTTCCTCTTTGGTAAATGAATAAGTTTTGTTTTTGTATTCAACTTTGTAATTTTTACTGCCAGGAAGCGAAAGAATATCTTTATGCTCCATTATTTCTATTACTTTGCCATTATCTTCCCCGGAAGGATTACCCTTTTCGTCTTCGGATTTTACGCGGATTATTCTGCCGTAAAAATTATCTTTAGGGTCACCTTCATAAATGCCTGTCAGCACCATCATATCACTGCCTGATTTGAGAAAATTCTCCCGGAATTGTCTCATTGTTTCAGAATTAATTAATCCCATATCGCCGGGCAGAACGTAAACAATACCGTCAAATTTATCGCCGTTTAATCTGTCAAGCGCAACTTGCACCGCATGCCCCGTGCCGTTCTGAGTTTCCTGAAAAGCAAATTTTGTCCTTTCTCTTTTTCCCACGACCTGCATAACATCTTTAGCTTTTATACCAACAACAACAATTGTGTTAATGCCGTCAATACCTTCCCTGCAAGCATTGCAAACCCTCTCAACTGTGGGCACTCCCCAAATTTTATGCAGCATTTTTGATTTTTGAGATTTAATTCTCTTTCCATGACCGGCGGCAAGAATAATTGCAACCTCTGGTATATCATGATTAATGTTTGATGATAATTCGTTAACTATCTCATGAATTTCTTTAATTTCGTTAGATGTCATAATAATCTCCTAATTAACCTTTACCTAATTAAAATAATGGAAAACTTTTTAAGTAACTTGAGTTGACTGTGCAGTAAAACAGAAAAACAATTCACTGCTAATTTTCACGGAAACTATTCCTCTCTTTTTTGTTTTCTCTGCGTAAATAAATAATATAAAGCCAAATTAATGCCAAAAGTGAACCAAACCAGTGTGATTATTTCCTGGTCACCAAAATTATATTCGGTGAGACCTGAAACAAGGAAAGCACTAATACAGCCCAACACTCCCAGGGAATACGAAGAGATGAAAGGTTGATTCAGAACTTTTTTATATATTTTTATATCAATGATTATCATCTTAAAAATCATGTAACAAAATGCTAAAAATCCAAATAATCCCAGAATAACTAATTCGTGAATAAAATTATTATGCATATGTCCTTGAATTTCTTTATCATAGTTATGCTTATATTTTTTGTACAATTTGGCAAGATCAATGTCACCCACACCAAAAACCGGATGATCACGGAACATTTTAAGCCCGGCAATCCATAATTCTATTCTGTTTATGTTTGATTCATTATAAAAATCAAAAATGCTTAGCAGCCTACTTCTTTTAACAAAAGTAAAGAAAAGTTTCCCGTCATTTTTATCAATACCAGATGGCTCAAATCTCAATTTCCCTTTAAAAAGGATATTTATTTTATTTCCTACTGGATAGTGAAATTCATAAAAATCACCGTCCGAATTAGCTGCAAATAACCTGCCATGAGAAAATCTCCAACTATATAGTCTACGGAGCGAATCATTTTGATCTAACAAAACAAGCCGTGACTGTTTAATATCCAAAAGTCTTAATCCTTTTTTATCGGAAACAAATATTTTGTCATTCACAGGATAAATACGCTGTATAGTATATTTATCGGTGTATTGTATAGTTTGTTTTGAAGGAAGCTTTCCTTTTAGAGTTACAACCGATATCTTGTTAGGAGGAGAAAGAAGAACCAAGCGGTTCGAGTCGGCAAAAATCTTTATATAACCTTTCAGAGCTCTATACCTAACCGTATCACTCAAATTCTCGGGATTTTTAAATACGGTAATCCCGCTGTCCTTATCATCAACATATAAGTAGTTATTTGCAATATCAAATGAAAAAGTAAAACCTACAGTAATAAATTCTTTCTTAAGTGAAAAATTATCTCCCGACTTTTTCAGAAGGAAAAATCTTGTTTCGATAGAAGTTCCAACGAAATAATTTTTGGTCCATTTTTTTAATCCGGTAATAGGAGCAGGAAGGTTTATTTTATTAATCAGAGTGGTATCTTTAAAAACCAGTAAACCGTTATTGAAATCGGATACAAATTCAGTATCTCCTTCGGATATGACACTCATAGCCCGTCCCTTGGTGTTCAAAGTATATTCTTTCTTTAATATAGATTTATTAAAGCTGTAAACTTCAAATATACTTTCGTTTTTTGAAACGAGAAAAAGTGCCGCAACGACCAGACATAATACGATAACCATTTTCCATTGTTTCTTAAATAGCAAAATGACAATTATTCCTGCTCCCACTCCTATCCAGCCGGTCCTTTTATAAGTAGAAACTAAAGCAAGCAATGATATCAAGAATCCGAATATCAAAAATATTCTATTTCTCAAATTAACTTTTTCATTAATCATAAACGCAAATAAGAACAGAACCGTAAAACTTGTAATCTCACCGACCGTAATCGGGTATTGGAAAATAGAAGGTCCCGATTGCTCTAAACTGTATAAATTGTATATATAATATTTATATGCAAAAAACAGATAAATCAGTATGGTTATTAAAGAAGCTCCGATATATATTTTAAAATAAGTTTTAACTCGTTTAAAATCTGATGCGACAACTATTGATATATAAACAAGCGGAATTAATAGAGCTCTTTTTGAAAAATATAAATATGCTTGCGGATTATTTCCCGAAAAAATAGCCGACAATAATTCGGCTGTAAGAAACCATATAAAAGCTATTTCAAGGCCAGTCTTCTTGAATTGATTTTCTCCGGTTAAAAAATAGCGGATAAGGATTAATAATAATGCCCCGAAATAACCGATTTGGTTCACAAATATTGAGCTTGTAAGGCTCAATACAAACAATATCATAAAAAAGAATATTAAACGGTCGATTATTTTGATTTGATTATCCGAAGTTTGCATGTTTAATCTCTAAATTGCATTTCATAAAATTTTTTGTACAATCCATTTGAATCTTCTATAAGTTCCTCATGTCTTCCTGTTTGAATTATTCTACCTCTATCAAGAACCAAAATTTTGTTAGCATTTCTTATAGTGCTTAATCTATGCGCTATTACAATGGTTGTCCTGCTAGACATCATTCGCTCGATTGCTTCCTGCACCAGCTGCTCCGATTCATTATCAAGCGCCGATGTTGCTTCATCAAAGATCATAATTTGAGGATTTTTAAGAATTGCCCTTGCAATTGATATCCTTTGTCTCTGCCCTCCGGACAATTTAATCCCTCTCTCGCCAATAAATGTATCGTATCCTTCTGGTAATTCAGTTATAAATTCGTGGGCGTTTGCAGCTTTAGCCGCTTCAATTATTTTTCCCTCAGGGTAGTCTTTTAAACCGTAGGCAATATTGTTTTTAATTGTTTCATTAAACAGGAATGTTTCTTGTGTTACAATACCCATTAATTCTCTTAAGCTTTGGATTTTTATCTCTTTAATATTGATTCCGTCAATGCTTATATATCCTTGACCCGGATCATAAAACCTGGGAATTAAATCTACAAGGGTTGATTTGCCGCCGCCGCTTGGTCCGACAAGTGCAATAATTTCACCTTTATTAACTTCAAAGTTTATTCCCTTCAAAACCGGTTCATCGGAATCATCATAATGAAAGGATATATTATTAAAATTTATTTTGTCTTTGAAACCGGAGATATCAATCGCACCGGGTAAATCATAAATCATCAATTCCGTATCTAATATTTCGAAAACTCTATCGCCCGCCGCACTCGATTCCTGTATTCTGTTATTAACACTGGTGAGTTCTTTAATAGGAGGCATTAGTTGAAAAATTGCAAATAAAAATCCTAAAAATTCACTTGCTTTTAAAACATTACTTTGTAAAACCAAAACCCCACCGTAATAAATGATAACAACACCTACAATTACGCTTAAAAATTCTGTTATCGGAGAAGCAGCATTTCTTATTCTAACGATCCTCAGCATCATGCGGAAATAGTTCCAGGTCTCTTTCATAAATTTCTTATTTTCATAAGATTCCATCCCGAAGGCTTTTACAATTTTGGCGCCGGAAATTGTTTCCTGCAAAATGCTGGTTATATCAGCCATTTTAGCCTGAATAATAGAACTATGTTTTCTTAATCTTTTTCCGATTACTGCAATAATTATCATGGAAAACGGAAGTATAACTAATGCTAGCAATGTCAATTGCCAACTTATACTTAATGCAATTCCCAAGAATACAATTATAGATAGAGGCTCGCGTATCAAATTTAAAAAGGTTGTGGAAATACTCGACTGTACAACATTAACATCATTAGTGAACCGGGAAATTAGGTTTCCGACCCTCTCCTGCTTAAAGTAGCTTATCGGCAATTGATGAAGATGTTTATAGACTGCATTGCGTAAATCTTTCATTGAACCGAATTCAACAAATGCCAAAAAATATGCTTGAGAGTAGCCAAAAATATTTTTTAGAAAAAATGAAATCAAAACTAGTATACATATCCTCATCAAGGACTGCAATTTACTACCAGTAAATACAAAATTCTTGAAAGCTGTTGAAGCATCTTCCTTAATTTTTTGAACCCAGTCGGGTAAAATGCTCGAGGTCTGGCTTTCAGGTGTAACTTGTTCTACGGCAGGATGAGACGATTCCTGGAAAAGTGTGTCCAGCAAAGGAATGGTTAAATAAACTGAAAGACCGCTGAAAACAGCGAATATTATCGTGCAAAGAATCGATATTACTAAATGCTTCCAATAAGGTTTTACAAATTTTAATATTCTTAAATAGGTATTCAAATCATTTCTTTTTTTAAATTAAACTAATTTAGCGCTTTAATATAACATTATATCTTTTGTTTAGTATCAATTCAACTGCATTCAGTACTTGATTAACTTGAAGCAGTTTCATACATAATGCAGGACGCATAATTTTACATTCCTCCCACTGTGCAGGTTTGGGATCCATATGCCTGCAAGGAAGACAATCCAGCTTCACACTTACAACTTTAGAATCACCTGTTATATCATACGGACCGGTATCTTCGGGATCCGCCCATCCCATATACATGACAACAGGTACGTTCAGTGCGTTTGCGAGATGAAGCGTTCCGGTATCAGGACCTATAACGAGTTTTACATATTTTAAAAGTGCAATTAATTGTCTCACAGACGTTTTACCAACTAGCGATACAGCATCATTGTTCATTTGATGCATCACCTTTTCAACTTCGGGCTCATCTTGCACAGTCCCGGTAAAAATAGTTTTTACATTATAATTTTCAATCAGAATATCAGCAAGCTTGCTGATTTTATTCAATTCCCACTGTCTAACCGAAGTTTTTTCGCTGCAACCAACTTGAATGCAGACAATAAAATCATCAACCGATAATCCATTATTTTCAAGTAACTGCCTGGCTTTCATGCTCTCTTTTTCATCTGCGTACAGGGAAGTAACTTCTATTCCGGGCGAATTAGTCCATGATTTTACAGTTCCCTGCTCAGCCTTAACAGCATGACCATCTCTGTGGAATACAATGTCCAGCAAATAATCTGATTTGTTGTAGAAACCGATTAAATATTTTGCGCCTGTAAGTTTTCCCATTATAGTATAATGAGAATTTACTTCTTGATTCAGCAAAATATCATACTTATTTTTTCTGAGACCGAGGAAAAAGTAAATTTGCTTTATCAAAGATAAATTACCGGCTAAAGGAATAATATTTTTAATGCCCGGAAAATTTACTAAAACATCTTTCGAACTATCACTTACCAGCACATCAATCTTTGCTTCAGGAAAAGTCCTCACCAACCGGTTTAGAACGGGAGTAATAAAAACTACATCCCCGATTCTTCCGCACCTGATTACAAGTATTTTTTTGTCATTCTCTTTTCTGGAAACAAATTCGTAAAATTTTTTTATTTTATTTTGTGAGTTAAAAATATTCAAAAAATTTACCATTAACTTTTTATGCACTATAGTCGGGAATCTGTGGAATATTTTTTAAACCGCAGCCGCCTTTAATTTTTACAGAATCTATCATCTTATTTTTATTTAGATTATAAATATAGATGGACGAATTATTATCGAAACCATTATCAAACACGAGGGTTTTTCCGTAAATAAAAAAATTTTTCACACCGCCGCCGTTCCATTGTTTGATAACTTTTTTACTTTGAATGGAGTAAATAAAAAGTTTTGAAGTTTCCGGTTTTTTCTTGTAAAGAGTATTATTATTCGGTGTTATATTAATGGTGGTAAATACTACAGATTTGTCCTCGCCCACCCACCTAAGTTGATTTAGCTTTTGAGTCCCTTTAACAATAAAAACATTATTGCCATTCCCGGGATTATTAATAAATATTGAAATAGTATCTTTACCCGCGGATGACAGAAAATATTTTTTATCCGGCGATACTTTGTTTATTATAATTCCCGGAGGTTTTGGATAACCGTCCTTAACAATATTGTATGTATTTGTTTTATCCAGCAATTCCTTTCCGAACATGTTAAAGATTTGAACATGCTGGTGAACATAATTGGCAATCGTTTTATCAAATGAATTGAGTATAACTTTGTAAGTATTGTCCATCCCCCATTTCGTGAATACCTGCATACCGCTGCCTATTTTTTTAAGCAAGCTAACGTTGGAAGAATCTGAACTTGATAAATACAATTTTACATCCGTAATATAGGGGAAGACTCCCCTTTTACCGTAATGTCTGGCTGTTAAGAAAAATGCCGTTTTCATATCCTTCGAATAAGATAGCTCAACTACGTTTTGAGAGCCGTTACTCCAAAATTTTGTATATTTTTTTTCTTTAATATTATATTTATATAATCCTGCCTTATTATCAATTGTCCCTACGAACAAAAAATTTTGTAAGGACGGTGCGTTCAATGGGTCTGCAGAAAGATCCATTTTATTTTTGTTAAGATTTTTGCCCTGTTTGCCTTTATAGCAGCCTGATAAAATTAAAGGGAATAATATTACAACCAGCCATAATTTAGCCATTAAATGCTCCTGCTGCGTTTATGAATATTTTTAAAATGAAATTAACCAAATCCATAAAATATCCCCAGAGCGGACTATATATAAACACCAAGAGAATTATTGAACCATATAGCCCAAGGTTTAAAAGTTTAGCAGTAATTTTGTTCGGGAATAAATCGAATAAAATGTGCGAACCGTCCAGTGGAGGTATCGGGAGAAGATTAAATGCAAATAAAAATACATTAAAAAACACTCCGTACCAGCACATACTTAGAATATAATTTTGTTGTGACATTTGTGTGCGCGAAAAGAGCACGAATGCTAAAAGAAACAGAATTGCCAAAACAAGATTTGAGAACGGACCTGCAAATGATACTATAGCGTCATCACGTAATTGATTATTAAAATTATTTCTATTAACCGGAACCGGCTTTGCCCAACCAATCAATGCAAACCCGGAAGCAAAAGCAGCCAAAGGCATTAAATATGTACCCACCAGATCGGCATGTTTAAATGGATTTAATGTTAACCTGCCCTGATTCTTTGCAGTATTATCTCCCAGCTTTGAAGCGGAATATGCGTGTGCAAATTCATGTATTCCCAGGGATATCAGGAACATAGGTAAGAATAAAAGAAATTTAATTAACTTTTCACTAACGTGTATATTTGACAATTTTTTTAACCTCGGGGATGAAAATCTCTATGAACTTGTTTAATAAATTCTCTGTCTATGTGAGTATAAATTTGAGTAGTTGAAATATCAGAATGTCCCAGCATCTCCTGAACCGCACGTAAATCGGCACCTCCCTCAAGTAAATGAGTGGCGAACGAATGTCTGAAAGTATGCGGATGAACTTCTTTTTGAATACCGGCTTCATTGGCATACCGGTTGACAATTTTCCAGATGCCCATTCTAGAAATCTTAGTTCCCCGGACATTAAGGAATAAATAATTTTCACTTTTCATTTTCTTTTCCAATAACGGACGGCTTTTTATTAGATATTCATTTGTATATTCCATTGCACTTCTGCCTATTGGTACAAGTCTCTCTTTTGATCCTTTCCCGAATACCCTGATAATATCTTCTTTAAAAAAAAGGCTTGAAATTTTTAGATTAATTAATTCGGAAACCCTAATACCACAAGCATAAAAAATTTCAAGAAGAGCTTTATCACGCAGGCCTAGCTTTGTATCAGTATCCGGTTTAGCCAATATTGCCTCAACTTCGGTAACAGATAAAACATTAGGCAAATTTTTAGAAAGTTTCGGGGTCTCAACTTTTTTAACCGGATTTTCGATTATATAATTACATAATAGGCAATAGTTAAAGAATCCTTTCAAAGATGAGTAGTATCTGGCTGCCGAGCTGCTGTTTAATCCGATTTTATTTAACAAACGGAAAAAAGCTATTATGTGATGATATTTTACTTCGGAAGGATCATCAATCTTGTAATTTTCCATAAACCGAATGAACGCCGAGATATCGTTTTTATAGGAAGCAATTGTATTACCGGAAAGATTTTTTTCTAATTTAAGTACAGTCAAATATTCCTTCAAGAAAATGTTCATTTTTCATCTTTTTTTTCGTCAATACCCTGTTCCATCTCGTCCTGTTTCGGATATCTAATTCTTTTATGATGCTGTCCCACTAATATGCTTATGAAAGATTCTTTTATTTTATTGATATCGCTAAAAGTTATCGGTGAATTATTTAATTGCCCGTCAGCCACCCTGGATTGAATTATTTTATCAATAACGTTTTCTACTTTAACCGGGTCGGCTTCCTCTATAGATCGCACAGCCGATTCACAACTGTCAGCGAGCATAACTACAGCGGTCTCTTTAGTATCCGGTTTCGGACCGGGATATTTATAATCATTAATATCAACTTTTTCTTCGCCGTACATTTTTTTTGCTTTTTCATAGAAGTATGAAATAGTGGTTGTTCCATGATGCATGGGAATAAAATCCACAATTTCCCTAGGCAAATTATTTTCTTCGGCTAAAGCGATTCCGTCTTTTACATGTTTAACTATTAGACTCACACTTTCTTCGGGTGTTAATTTTTCATGGATATTTTGATTGTTTAATTGGTTCTCAACAAAATTTTGAGGGGTAATGGTTTTACCGATATCATGGTAATAAGAGCCGACTCTCGCCAGCAGGGGATTTGCACCAATATTTTCTGCTGCGGTTTCGGCTAAAGTTCCCATAGTCATCGAATGATTAAACGTACCTGGTGCTCGTCTTGCTAATTCTTTTAACAATGATCCGTCAAAATTTGATAATTCAAGTAGTGTAAGATCAGTAGTGATTTTGAAAAGCCGTTCGAAAAAGATTAATAATCCATATGTAAGCACCGGACTTATCAGTGCATTGAAACCTGCAAATGCGGCTTCAATTAAAACAGTTTCCGGAGATGCGAATCTCTCAAGTCCGAATGCAAGTATGGAAACAATATATCCTAATAAAATAAATAAAAATGATCTGAATATTTGCGACCGGTTTTTGATATCCCGAACGGTATAAACCGAAAGAGCACCGGCAAATAAATTCATTGCGGTAAAGGTATAATCGTTCCCGCGTAATGCTCCCGTTATTAATACGATTATTACAGTGCAGTAAAATCCTACCCGTGAATCGAATATTATGGTCAAAAGCATTGCGGAAACCGGGATAAAAATCAAAAACTGAATAGGGGCATTTACCGAAATTTGATTAATTAAGTATGTTATAAAAGATATAAAAATAAAATTAAGGGCTAAAAGGATAATTTTTTGGTTGTCATAAAATATTTTTTTTCTAAAGAGAAATAAATAAATCGACAACAACGAAAGCAAGAATGCAATATGTAAAACTTTACCGACTAATTGCAGGTAATAACTTTCTCCGCCTAATTTTTCGCCTTTAGCTATTTTATAAGATTCAATTTTAAGTTTGGCTTCTCTGGTTATCCGGTCATGTTTAGCAATTATTCGTTCGTTTTCGTTTACAATTCCACTGTACTTGGATACATTACTTTTTGCCTGACTTATTTCCACCTGTGTCAGATTGTGACTATAGGTAACATCTGGTGTTATAAAATGTGATGTATATTCTACCATGCAATTTTCAACCTGCGGAGCATACCCCATGCTCTCTATTTCATTACTTAATTTTTCCTTCGCAACCTTAACGGTTTGCATATCTTTCAGAGGAATAATTCTATCGATATTTCCTATTCTGATTGCAATACTGTCTTTAAGTTCCTTTTCTCCTGGTTTATTGATTATTCCTTTCTTATAAATATCTCTCAACATATCATGTGAAATGGTAAAAAAGGTTTTCAAATTTATGGTTTTGCTCGGCAGCATAAACCGTTCCCTTTTTCTCATAGCCTTAATAGTATTAAATGAAGAACTGCTTAAAAAAGTTGGATTCAAATTTTGTAATGTATCAACATTAAGTACACTATCGACAATTCTTAAGATAAAAGCGTTATACTTTTTTAATGAATCCATCATGATCGGGATACGGTTTTCGTTTTTTAAAAAAACCGGGTATACACTCTCCTCTGCCTCTTTCAACTGCTGCTGGTATACTTTAGTATCCTTAAGAATAGGAAATGTGAACGGTGCAATAAGGTCATCATGTATCCATATTGAACCAACGGATACTTCTGATTCTATTGATTCTCCTTTTGGAAACATTAAAGCGATGAGGACAACCGAAACTATCCCGATTAATAACTTAAATTTTGTGCTATATCTCAATTTAGCTTCTTTTTTTTCAGTCATCAATTACACCCAGTAATTATGTTTCCCTAACAGATTCTTATATTTTTCAACTGCAATCATACAAATCTACTTGTATTTAACACTTAACCGTGCCGATCTTTTAATATTTTATTAGTACCAGCAACCATTTATGAGACGAATATGGCATAATCATATCAAAATTTCGAAACTGCAAACGTAAGAAATAAAATCCTTTTCACTGCTTTATGGCTTTATATAGGGACCTAATTAATAATATCATAATAAATTAAATTTTTCTGAAACATTAAACAATATAGAACTTAGTATATAAAATCAAAGGAATTCGATTGTGTGAACTTTGATGCCTGTTCAAAATTCTAACCAGTTTCAATTCGGCTGCAGTTGTTAATTAGCTGAACCGGAAATGAACAAATGGTCTTTTTCCCTGCATCATCATAATAAGATAAATTAATAATTCATGTTACGCAAAACCGTCATTTTGAATGATCTAAAAGATCTCAATATTTACGATTAACATAATTTTGATATATATCCCCGCCTTGAGCAGGTCAAAACGACAAAAGATTTTTATTTGCGTAACATGAATAAATTAAATCTATTTAATTACTTTTTTCCAGCCGATATCAGATAAGTTCTTATAAATAATAAATGTGGAAACAACCCCGGCAATAAAGTAATAAATCGCCGTTTTGTAATCGCCGAATATTAACTTACCCAAACCAAATAATATTGAATAAACAAGAACGACGCCGAATAACCAATTCATAAACATTCTTAAAAATCCGGAATCACTTTCCACATCCGGCAGCTTATCCGATATTTTTTTCCAAAGAATTCCCCCCGGATGAACGGTTCTATAAAATGAAAACAGCACTTCTTCATCAGTCGGTTTTGTTAAGAAGGTAACGCTCAGCCAAACAATTGTAGTAAATGCTACCAGATAATAGAGAGATATGGGGAAAGGTATTTGGTAAATTCTTATGAATGGCAGAATTATAAAAGGTGAAGTTAAAGCTGATATTTCGGACCAGGCATTAATTCTCCACCAGAACCATCTTAAAATTAAAACTAGCCCTACGCCGGCACCTGTTTCAAGAATAAATTCCCATGCCCCGGAAATGCTCTGAATAAAAAGAGTAACAATAATGGAAGCAACCATTAATAATATAGTGATAATTCTGGATATCTTAACATAATGTTGTTCATCTTCCTTGGGCTTCATAAAGCGTCTGTAAAAGTCGTTCAGAACATATGAGCTTCCCCAATTAAGCTGAGTAGCAATTGTGCTCATATAAGCCGCAAAAAAAGCTGCAACCAGCAGACCTTTTAATCCAATAGGAAGAAAATCATTCATAGCATAAATATATCCCATCCTTTTAGCATCGGGGCCGAGATGGGGATATAAAATTAGTGTACTTAAACCTACAAGTATCCAAGGCCAAGGTCTTATGCCATAATGGGCAATTTGGAAGAAAAGTGTTGCAAACAAGGAGTGTTTTTCATCTTTTGCAGACATCATTCTCTGTGCGATATATCCGCCGCCGCCGGGCTCTGCTCCCGGATACCATGATGCCCACCACTGAATGCCTACATAAGCTAGAAATGCAGCCACGGTTAAAGCAAACGCACCGCTTGCATCAGATACACTAGAGATAGTAGGGAAGAAATTAAACATAAAAGAAGGAAGCTTCTGCTGCATACCATGTATTCCCCCCACCTGAGAGGAATTGACTACTAGTATGGCTAAAATAATTGTTCCTCCCATCGCCATTACAAACTGGAACGCATCGGTTACTACAACTCCCCATAACCCGGACAAAGCAGAATAGAAAGCTACTAAAAGCATGCATGCAAATACATAAATCATAACCTGCGATTGGGGAATGCCGAACATACCTACAAGAATAGATTCCATTGCCGTATTAACCCAGCCCATTATGATTATATTCATAAAAATGCCAAGATAAATTGCGCGGAATCCTCTTAAGAAACGAGCAGGTTTTCCGGAATATCTAATTTCGGCAAACTCTACTTCGGTCATTATTCCGGCTCTACGCCAGAGTTTTGCAAAAAAGAATACGGTAAGCAATCCGCCGAAAGCAAAATTCCACCACAGCCAGTTACCGGCAACACCGTTTTTAGAGACTAATTCGGTGACTGCCAGCGGAGTATCTGCGGCAAAGGTTGTGGCAACCATTGAAAGCCCTGCAAGATACCAAGGAAGATTTCTACCTGACAGAAAAAATTCATCCGTACTCTTACCGGCTCGCTTTGAGTAATATAATGCAATGCCAATAGAAAAGATAAAATATGCAAGAATGATTAGATAGTCTATTAAATGCAACTTTCACCTCGCTAATTTTTTCAATAAAATAATATTTTTCCCCCGGTAGCTTTGAATGATATTAATTTTGATTTGCAATATAATGATTTTAATGAAAATAACGGATAGTTGCTGGCAAAGCATCACATTTTGTAAAAGCGCCTTGAAACTCAAATCGAATCGTTTACAATACATGGGAACTTCAATTATTCATAAATATATCAATCCCGAAACTGTAAAATATAATACTCTTTGTTTTCATTTAGAATTATGTTTTGCAAATTTATAGGCAGTCTATTTGTGTGATTCATGACAAAACATAGCGTTTTCCAAAAAGTATTTTTTTATTATTATGAACCGGGTGCCAGGCTTTGGTGGAATTTAGAATCCAATTTTTCGTCAGCTTTGAATTTTAATACTTATAGGGTTTTGAATAATATGGTAAATCAAATTTACTTTAGCATTTTCAGAATAAAATAAATCTTTTTAGATAGGAGAAACAAATTATGGAAAATGAAAAGATTATTTACGACACACATGAATTAATGCAGATGCTATCGGCATTTAAAAAAAGCAGAGTTTTACTTACTGCAGTTGAATTAGATATCTTTAACTCTCTTGACAATGAAGAAATGTCTGCACCCGAACTTGCAGATAAAATAGATGCTGATTCTCCGGCACTTTCAAAACTACTATATGCATTGGTTTCACTTGAATTACTCACTATAAAAGGAAATAAATTCTCTAACAGCAATACATCCAAAAAATATTTTGTTAAGTCCGGCAGTTCATTCCTCGGCGGTGCAATGCATCAGGTTCAATTATGGAACTCATGGAATAATTTAACTGATATTGTAAAAAGCGGACAAGATGAAGTGAAACGGAAAATATATAACAGAGAGCATGATTGGTTAGCAGATTTTATCGCGGCGATGCACGCAAGGGGAGTTCTCGAAGCTCAAAAAGTAAAACCTTTAATTAATTTTGAAGGTGTGAAAAAGGTATTGGATTTAGGCGGAGGATCCGGAATTTTTGCATCAACATTTATTCGCAATACCCCTTCAATGCATGCCATAGTTTTTGATCTCCCGAATGTAATTCCTCTTACTGAGCAGTATATTGCCGGGGAAAACTTAACCGGTCGAATTACAACACTTGAAGGAAATTACCTTTATGACGATATAGGTTCCGGTTACGACCTAATCTTTTTATCTGCAGTTATTCATAGCAATTCTTACGACGAAAATTTGTCTCTAATGAAAAAATGTGCAAATGCTTTGAATCCAAACGGCAGAATTGTTGTCATGGATTTTATAATGGATGAAGATAGAACTCGACCTGTTCACGGTGCGTTATTTGCAATTAATATGCTGGTCAATACCGAAAAGGGCACTACTTATACTCGGAAAGAAATTGAAAACTGGTTATACGCCGCCGGTTTACAAAATATTGAAATGAAAAAAGTGGATAGGAAAATTGGTTTGATAAGCGGACGGTTGAAGTAATAAGTGATATTTTCGATAAAATTTTCAATGAAAATATTCATTAACCGATTCTTCTTATGTTATGCGAAGTTTACATTGAAAAAGTAGCTTTGAATAAAAATATTATCATTCTAATTATTTCAAATTTGTTAACTGAAGACCCAGATCCCATAAACGCTTTCGCGCTTCTGTGTCATATGCCTGAGGATTTGCTTTTGCTTCCGTTTTTACATTGAAATATTTCCCGGATACTCCGTTTAATTCTGGCGATACGGAAAGATAAACTTCCGCATCCGCACCGCTTTCTGCTTCTCCCAGGGGTGTAATATTCCAGCGCCTGACCATGTTTGTATTTAAATAAGTTCCGGGATGCAGGCTATTCACAGTAATATTTTCATCTCTCACCTTCTCAGCCAGATCGAAAGTAAACATGATTAATGCTAACTTGCTTTGGCGGTAAGCCCGCACACCGTCGAAATTATTTTCGAGCATTACATCATCAAAATCAACCGGATGCTGCCCGATGGAACTTACATTTACGATACGTGAAGGAGCCGCATTCTTAAGCGCCGGTAATAATAATTGTGTAAAAAGAAACGGTGCAAGATAATTAACTGCAAATCGAAGTTCATAACCGTCTTTGCTGAGCCGGGGATCAGCCATTCCGGCACCTGCGTTGTTAATTAATACATCCAAACTTGGATATTTTATTAGTACTTCTTCCGCAAGACGCCGTACTTCACCTAATGAAGAAAAATCAGCAGCAAGTCCTTCAACATTTTTATTCCCCGATTTATTAATTATTTCTTCCACAACACGGACTAATTTTTCTTTATTCCTGCCGTGAATTAAAACATGTGCATTTTGTTTTGTAAGATTTAAAGCAGTTAACTTTCCTATTCCGTCCGTAGCTCCCGTAATTAATATTGTTTGTTCCTCAACTGTTTTCATAATAAATATTCTAATTGGAATTATACTTGTTGAAACATTGATAAATAATTTATGGCGTTCTACTGCTAAATATTTTATTTATTCACAAGTTTCATGGTCCCGGTGTTGTACCTTGGTCCTATATCAGGATATTTTTTTAGCAAACTTTCTATATCTTTCAAATCACCGGATGTAAGAACCACCTCTACAGCTTTTGCATTTTCTTCAAGGTATTTTATTTTCTTTGTCCCGGGGATCGGAATAACGTCTTCACCTTGATTAAGAACCCATGCCAACGCTAATTGTGCAGGTGTACAGTTTTTCTCTTTTGCTAAAGTATCGAAATCATTTGCCAGTTTTTGATTATACTGCCAATGTTCATCATCAAATCGAGGTAATGTTCTGCGGAAATCATTTTCTGGCAGACTCTCCTTTTTTATCGTATTTGTAATTAATCCCCTTGCTAAAGGACTGAACGGAATTAATGTGATATCCAGTTCGCGGCAAACAGGTAATATCTCTTGTTCAATTCCTCTGGTTAATAAGGAATATTCACTTTGCAATGCTGCTACCGGGTGAACCGCATTTGCCCTGCGGAGAGAGTCTGCAGATGCTTCGGATAAGCCGAGGTATCGTACCTTACCTTCACGAACAAGCTCAGCCATTGCACCTACCGTATCTTCGATTGGAACCTTCGGATCAACACGATGAGCATAATAGAGATCGATGGTATCAATCTTTAATCTTTTTAAGCTTGCTTCAACGGCTTGTTTAACATATCCGGGAGAACAATCAAGATAAACATTATCCATACTCTTGAATGTGCCTTGCTCATCCTTATACCGGAATCCGAATTTTGTGGCAATAATAACTTTGTCGCGGTTAGCCGGAAGGACTTTTGAAATTAACTCCTCATTGAGTCCTTTGCCGTACATATCTGCGGTGTCCCAAAAATTTATGCCGAGATCCAACGCTTTATGTAAAACTGAAATAGATTCTTCGTCGTTCCGGCTTCCGTACGCATGGCTCATCCCCATGCATCCTAGACCGATAGCCGACAAATTTTCGCCGGTCTTTCCAAGTTTTCTATATTTCATTTTATACCTTCCAGGTAATTTAGGTTTTTAAAAAAACTTACTTCTTCAAAATATGTAATAAACTATAGATTGTGAGAAATAAATACAACCTTACATGATTTAACTCATAACTCCGCATTAACTCTTTAAGCTTATAGAAATTAAAAAATTTCAAGTTGATTCCCGGTACGGCGCTTAAAATGCGAAGTAGTAAGATCAATTTCACGCTCATTCAATCCATACCTGCGGCAGCTAAGCCGGAAAAGATTTTGAATTGTATCAGCTAATTTCCCTTCACCTGAAAATCTTTTACCAAACTCCGACTCATTTAGTTTGCCCCCGCGCATCTCACTTATTTTATTTAATATTTTTTCTTTGCGGTCGGGAAATTCGCGCTCAAGCCAATCTGTGAACAATTCTTTTAAAGAATATGGGAGTCTGAGCATTGTGAATCCCGCAAAACTTGCACCGTGATCAGCGGATTGTTTTAAGATACCGGGTATTTCCTCATCGTTTAACCCGGGAATTATAGGAGCAATGTTCACACCTACGGGTATGCCGGCTTCTGCAAGCTTTTCAATTGTCTTCAGGCGTCGTTCGGGCATGGAACTCCTCGGCTCCATCTTCGAAACAAGATCGTTATTTAATGTAGTTATCGACAGCATCACGGAAATAATTTTGCGCGCCGCCATTTCACGGAGAATATCAAGATCTCTAAGTACGAGCGAGCTCTTCGTAACTATTGATACCGGATTGCGGTATTCCAAACAAACCTTGAGTGCGTTTCTGGTTATGCTTAGTTTTCTCTCGACAGGCTGATAACAATCAGTGTCCCCGGAAAACATTATAAGCTTCGGTTCGTAGCTTTTTTTCTCAAAAGCTACTTGAAGAAGCTCAGCGGCATTTTCCTTAACCATAATTTTAGATTCAAAATCAATGCCGGATGAAAATCCTAAAAATTCATGAGATGGTCTTGCATAACAATATATACATCCTTGTTCACAACCTCGATAGGGATTAAAGGAATAATCGAAATAAATATCCTCACTGTTATTCTTTGCAATAACGGAACGTGAATTATCTTTATAAAATAAAGTTTCTAGCTTCATTTCATCCTCCTCCCAATAGTCCACATTCTCAAGGATGTCATCGGTTTCTTCGATGTGAAGCTTTTCGAACCTATTGGGCGGATTTAGTTCCGTCCCCCTTCCACGATATTTTGATTTATTCATAATTTTCGTTTTTTGTAAAGATAAAAAAAGATATGCTGAAATGAATGGTGTAAATAAAAAATTGATTCTATTATTTTTCTTCAATTGTAATCGTAAAAATAATATTTTTATTTTTAAGTGTGACCACTAAAAACATAGTATTTATTAAGTGAATCTATTAATAATGTGATTTATTAGGGATGACATCTTTGATGAAGATATCATCCCTTCCGAATCCTACTTATATTATCTCAATTTTAAACAACAAATCCGATGCAGCTTATTTGAGTAAGATCATCTTATTTGTTTGAATAAAATTGCCCGCATGAATTCTGTAAAAATAGATTCCGCTTGTAAGTTTATCCGCATTAAATTCTACGTTGTAAACACCTGGTTCCTTTTGCTCGTTTACAAGTCTTGCCACTTCCTTCCCAAGTATATCATGCACTGATATTGAGACAAAACTTTTTGACGGTATGGAATAACTTATATTTGTTGTTGGATTAAAAGGATTCGGGTAATTTTGATCCAGGTTATAATCAAGTTTGCTTAATTCGCTCACTGTTTTGGAGGATTCGTCAGCATCAAACTGATTTTTTGCAAGCGGTGGAGAAGCCACCACTTCAAACGGTCTCATCATTTCATGATCTTCGTGAGATAGTATATGACAATGCCAGACGTAACGTCCTAATCTATCAAAAGTAGTAATAATCCGAGTTACTTCGCCTGGATACATTATCCCTGTATCTTTCCAGCCTAATTCATACGGTTCCGGACCTTTCGGCTGACCTTTCAATTTTATGTTAGACAATATGCCGCCCGTAGATTCAGAACCATCATGATTAATATTTGGCTTGGTAGTTACTGCAGCAGTAAACTTCTGACGATTTATTAATTGATAAGCAACTAAATGAAGGTGAATAGGGTGTGCGTCTTCTGTAGCATTGTAAATTTCCCACACCTCGGTATCATTTAATTTCGGCAATTCCGTAATAGCGTCATCCCATGTTAATGTACCGTTAACTATATACCCATCTTTATTTGTAGTTTCTCCGACAACTCCAAGCATAGGCTGCAGCCTGCCATAGCTATCCGTTGCTTCAAAAAGCATTAATTTACGGGTAGCCCCGGTCTGTACCAATGGATTAAATGCACTATTTAAATTAGTTGCTAATGTACTTTCCGTGGAAGACATAGGAAGGCTAACTTTAAATGCCATAATTTGTCCGGCAGTATGTGGATTTACTGTTGCACCTTTAGGATAAGGTGATCTAGCTCTATTTTTAACTACTATTGTTTGCCCTTGAAAACCGGCAAAATCGACAATTACATCATATCGTTCCCCAGGACCAATTAACAGATGAGTTTGAGTTACCGGAGTATTTAACAAAGCATCGTCTGTACCAATCATAAGAAACGGCTGCCCGTTAGAAAGAAACATATCATAAAACCTGGAATCTGACCCATTCAATATTCTTAATCTATACTTTCTTGGTTCCACCTGCATTACCGGCCATGCTACACCATTAACTAAAATAAAATCCCCAAAAAATTCAGGTAAAGCCGTTGGATTTGGCGTTCCCGGAGGTAATGCAGGATCGGCTGAGGGATAATATAATTGTCCGTCACTTGTGAACATTCTGTCTTGAATTACCAAAGGGACTTCATAAGGAAAAGCAGGCAGTCCCAATGGATTATCATCTAATCCCGTATCCTGATCATCACGGAGCAGATAAAATCCTGCCAGACCAGCGTATACATTCAAACGGGTAATACCAAGTCCGTGATCATGATACCATAAAGTTGCTGCCTGCTGATCATTGTCATAAGTGTATTCACTTTTTACAAAATGAGGACCTGTTACGGCCTCGTTCGGCGCCCACCATTGTTCCGGTAATCCATCACTTTCAGATTCAGTATGCCCTCCGTGTAAATGAGGAACTACCGGCGGTCCGTAAGTATTCAAATAAGAGGCACCATAGCCGGGTAAGGTATATGCCCAATGTATGGTTGTATCTATAGGAAACAGATGACCTGAACTTGGAAGGTGATTATACCATTGTACGGTAATCTGCTGATTTTTTTGTACCTCAAACGTTCTACCTGGAAATGTTGGGCTCTGAGATGTATTTGCAGCATTTCCATAACCATATATAGTAGTAATCAAATGTGCCCCGCTTACCGGATCAACCAATCCAAGCCACTGTGTAGTCTGCTTCATTTCAATTTCATAATGATTTGTTGATGCTTCAGTGTAAACAAAACTTGGATCCAAAGCATTTGGCAGAGGATTTACAAATTTTGGCTGTGTCATTGGATCTAAAAGGACCTGGGCGTACAAGAAAGTACTTTGTCCTGATAGAAAAAATATAAGAGAAAAGGAATAAACTAGTTTTCTGAATAGTTTTATCATGGTTCCCCCCAGTTGTAAAAATTGTTTTTCAGAAATTGTTAGAAAGATTAATTAAATTTAAAACTTATATTTGCCCCCCTTTCATATAAGTTTTTTGGGTGATTAGTGGATATGTAATTAGCAATGGTTGGTAATTATTTTTAATGTAGTAAATATAATTATTTTTGTCAAGCAACAATTACTATTGGAGTATATTTGGATTGATTCACAATTAATCTAATCCCGGTATTTAAGAAAACCGGTTGTTGACTCAGAATAGATCCAATCTTAGAAATTGGTATTATGCAGAAGGCATAGTATTAAACATTCAGAAGGAATTTCCGGCAGGATATAAAAAGTTAAATAAAATTTTTTTCTCTATTCCATATTTTTTCAATAGGAACTTTGAGATCCCGCCCGATATAAACCGGCAGATTGTTTTCATACGGCATGCTGTACTTGTTTTTA
Source organism: uncultured Ignavibacteriales bacterium (assembly GCA_963751355.1). GTDB lineage: Bacteria > Bacteroidota > Ignavibacteria > Ignavibacteriales > Ignavibacteriaceae > CAVVVS01. The sequence goes on from CAVVVS010000044.1 coordinate 63,258, forward strand.
ATAATTCCGGCTTTTTTTACTTCTTTTAAAACCTTAAGATGATCTTCCATAGTGCCGCCTATAATAATAACCGTTTTTGTGTTCTTATCGCCGTATCCCCAGAACCAATAATTGTTGTGAGGACAAATAACTCGCGGAAGTGGAAATTTTTTTCTATAAAAATCTATTGCCCCTGCTTCGCCGTAATTTCGAGCATAAATAACCGTATTCTTTTTTTCTTCTTCGGGAAGAGATTCGAAAACTTTCGAAACACTGGATGCCATATTTTCCCAACCGAACATATCGGCATAAAATTGCGGTAATTCAGTGAGTTTTTTCCCTTCGGAACTTGAAGGTGCTAATCCCAGTTTCTTCGAATAAGATATATACGAACTAACCGGCAGGATAGGCAATGCAAGTGGTGCTAAAATTATACCGCTTGCAAGCAAAAGTACGGGCAATGCATATTTAATCCAGACCCAGTATTTAATCTTGCTTATTCTTTCCAAAAATATTCCGCCGCCCGCAAAAAGCATAGGGTAGGCAGGTGCAAGGTATTCCGCTTTACTATGCCCATTTAAAATTAATATCAAAAAAGTAACCACAAAGATGATTCCAATAATCTTAAAATGTTTTCCGTCTTCATCAAAAAAGAAAAAATACAATCCGCTTAACCATACCGGTATTGTTAAAGGATTCAAAAGTGTGAGTTGCCCGGTAAGGAAATCGAGCCTTGTTTGGGAAGCATATTTATATTGAGTTGCATTTCTGATAAATTCTAAAGTTGCAAAATCGTGTGTAACATTCCAAATTATGAAAGGCATAAAAAGTATCAGTGCAATTGCTCCCCCTATATAAAGAAATTTTGTTTTTAATTGTTTGCGTTGTTCCGTAATAAGCAATGCCGTAAGTAATCCTATGGCGAACCATAGGATATCAATTTTATTTAATAAACCTAGCCCGGTTACGATTCCTAGGCCTATCCAATGTTTATAATCGTCTTCAACGATTATGATGGTCACTATATAAGCAGCCAATGTCCAAAACAACCAATCGAAACTGTTCATAGAATAGAATGTATTCATAGCAAGAAAAATAGGTGCGACGATGACGGAAAGACACGAAAATAAAACAGCGAGTCTTCCGCCGCCCATCTTTTTAACCATCAATCCGGCAATAAAAACAGTAAGCCCGGATGCAAGTGCAGGAAGAAACCTGATTGCAAAAAGCGAGTCCCCCAAAATAAATCGGCTAATTGCCAGAACATAAATTGAGAATGGCGGCTGATCAACATATCCTAAGGCAAGATGATTTGCACATGCAAGGTAATAAAATTCATCCCGGAAATAACCATAGCTAGCATATGCATTAGTATAAAAGTGAACAAAAACAATAAATAGGGATAGTATCGAGATGATAAAATAACTTGATTTATAAATTGGCTTACGCGGGTAAAATGCACTCATATTTAAATCAGTCCCGTGTTTCTTTGAGATTCTTAAAATTAATAATAATGATATTAAAATTTTGAAATAACCAGGTCAGTAATAAGCGTGCTTTTTAATATTAATAAACTTACTTCTATTCATCTTGAGAATCAATTTAAATTATAATTGGCAATTATTAATTTGTGATTTTGATTAAAACAATAATTATAAATTTATTGATTATTAAAAAATTCTAATGTTGCTATGATGAACAAATCCGGTTGCTTTAGAGTTTTTATTCGCTTAGCGTCTTCCGCTTGGTCAAGAACCATATCCGGATAACTTTATAAATAATATTATATATGAATTTCATTTACCGGTACCTATTGGATGAAATCCTTTTAACTTTCCCATTGATTCAAATTCTGCTTTACTTCAGCAGTACAAATTTCTTTGTTGAATTAAAACTACCGGCATTAAAAATATAGATATAGACTCCACTACTCAAATTGCTTGCATTAAAGTTAACCGAGTAATTACCGACAGGCAGTTCTCCGTTTTCAAGTGTGGCTACTTTTTGTCCTATTGTATTATATACATTCAGAACTACTTTTGAATCCAGCGGTAATCCAAATTTTATTGTAGTTGTTGGATTAAATGGATTAGGGTAATTCTGCGATAGCGAGTACTCAATTTGCATTCTTTCCGCGAGATCAATTGAGGTTGATTCTCCAATAATTTAATTGAATTTAATACTTTCCCGTTAAAATCGAACTTGGCATTATTTTCCCAGGAGGATCCAATGGAAGGTGTTGAAATGTCATCCGGCTCCAAATAAAAGACACCCAAACCCAGCCCCCCGCTTGTACTTTTGACAATGGTTATTAAATCTTTTAGAAAATTATATTGCCTGGTGACCGTTGCAGGATAGTTACTTAATAGTTGGGAACTATCGCCAACAATGTTATTCTTCGAATCCGCCCATTTTAAAGTCCACGTGTAAGCTATTTCCGCAATAATAATTTTTTCAAAAAATTTTTTAAGTTATTGTTATATCAGATATTATATTATCAAATTAATTAAAAAATATTGTTTGATAGTATCAACAGTTCAAATTTATTAGTGCTGATCTATCTGAAAAATCAAGTATGTTAGTTGTTAATTCCCGATCTTTTACTCAGGAAAGTGGGTCTTCAGATGTGTAAATATTAAAAATTTATATAATATCTGGCCGGAAAATTGATGCATTCTTGAAGAGAAACGGGTTCATATAGTTAATCATCTCTTTTTATAATGATCAGGGAAAGATCATCATAATAACGTTCATCGCCTACAAAATGAGCTACAACGCCCAGTATTTTTTCGCCTGCCTGCTCAGGGGTTAGCCCTCGAAGTTTTGGTAAAAGCTGTTTTAATTTTTGTTCGCCGAAAAACTCACCGAACTCATTGCGTGCTTCGGTGACCCCGTCAGAATAGATTATAAAATATTCATCTTTTTGAATGTCAATTTTTTGTTCTAAAAATTCGGTGCCTGCAGCAAGCCCGAGTGCCGGAGATCCTTTTGCCATTTGTTCTACTTCGCCTTCTTTTAATATAACGGGGGGTAAATGGCCGGCATTAATAAATGTAATTACATGATTATCAGGATGCAGCTCTAAATAAACAAATGATGCAAAAATATTAGGCAAACTATCCCTGTGAAAAATCTGATTTATTTTTTTGCCGAGTTCGGACAAAGAATTGAAATCGGACACCAGGGCACGAAGCGTAGATTGCAATTTTGCCATTAATAATGCCGCACGCAATCCTTTACCGGCGACATCGCAAAGAGCAACGCCGTGACGGTTATTATCAATTTTAATATAATCTACCATGTCGCCGCCTACTTCATTTGCGGGACTGGTGTACAACCAAATTGACCAGCCGGGAACTACAGGTTTCCGTTCAGGCATCAATGCCACCTGAACTCCGCGTCCTTCTTCCAATTCTCCGTGAGCCAGCATTTTATCCTTTAACTCCAGCATTAAAATGAACAGGAGAACAAGAAATCCGAAAGTGCCGTTACCGACTATCTGGAAATTAATATCACCGGTTCTGGTATTTGTATAACTTAATAATAAAAAAAAGCTAATCACTAAAAGTATGCGTCTTGCAGGAGTTAATTTGAAATACATACTCTTCAGGAGCCAAATAGACGTGAAAAAAAATCTTCTGATTCTTCTCATTCCATTTAAACGTTCTCTTTTAGCTTCATCGATAAAATATTCCTTCATTTCGCGATAGTCGCGTTTCATCGTCTTTTTAAAGTCACCGCGGCGAAGATCATCAAATAAGGTTTTACCAACACGGGGCTCTTTTTGTGAACCTGGATTTGAATTTTCCAAGAGGTTGTCCTCCCTTAAGACCGGTATACTTTAGTGAAACTTACTTAATTTATTCAATAACTAACATAGTATAATTAGTACATGAAATTCAAGAAAGGAATACATTTTTTGTCAATCAGGCAATCAGTAATTCCAACTCATCCGGATTTTATAATTTATCATCAAATTTTAATCCTCTTGCAATTTTCCCTATATCTATATTTATTCTATTGTTTTTATCGGAAAATAATAATTGATGCTTTTAAGTACAACTTGAAAAGGATGAACGGGGAGAAAGGATATTAATTATTCTATTATTGAGGTATAATTTATCAAATTTATGATTGAGGGCACTGTGCTTTCTTTATATTATGTTTCCCTTTTATTGTTCTGCTTGTTTTTTACTTTTACTAAAGAAAAACTAAAGTGATTTCTTCTCTCTATCGGATAAGGCATTGAGCAAGCCGCCGATAATAAGAGTAGCAATTACACCAATTAAAGTATACCAGGTCCAGGCTACTAATTTCAGCGAAATAACCGTAATCATAATAAAAATACCACCTACGAATCCTGCGAGTGCATCCTCCTGTCTTGCTTTTTTTACTAATATTCCCAGTAAGAAAGTACCCAACAATCCCCCGTAGGTAAAAGATGCAATGCTTAAAGCAAGCTCAACCACGGTGCGTGTTGTTGACATAAAAAAGATTGCGGCACCTACCAGCAGAACAGCCCACATTACCGTGAAGATTCTGGAAATTTGTAACTGCTTTTTATCATCCCCTTCTTTTACACCCACAAATGGCTGATAGAGATCCATCATTGTAGATGAAGACAATGAACTCATCGAGCCCGCAAGAGTGGAAAGAGCGGCGGCAAATAATCCGGCTATTATTATTCCGGTTACTCCCGGTGGGAGTACCTTTATTATAAACATAGGAAATATTTCATCAGATTTAACATGCATCACTCCGTAGTAAGCATACAGCATAACTCCCACAATAAGGAATATTGCAAACTGAATAATAATAATTACACCGCTACCGATAATAGCTTTTTGACTATCCTTTAAATTCTTCGTGGTTAACAACCTTTGTACTATCAATTGATCCGTGCCATGGGAAGCCATCGAAAGAAATGCTCCTCCCACAACTCCCCCTATCAAGGTGTAAGGTTGACTGAAGAAACCGGAAAAGCCTTTGCTGAAGCCAAAATTGATTATGCTGAACTTATCGGCAGATTTAGCAGCAGTCACAACAGAAGCCCATCCGTCGGGTAGAAGATGTATTAAAAATATTCCGGCTACAATTGCTCCACCCAAATAAATAAACATTTGAATGACATCGACCCATATTACTCCCTTTACACCGCCGGTATAAGTATAAATTAATGCCACAACCGCTATAATCATAATTGCAGAAGGATAGCTGATATTCAGCATGAGTTTTAAGGGAATTGCCGTTGCAAACAACCTTACACCATCGGCTGCAGTACGGGTAAAAAGAAATACAATTGAGGCAAAAGATCTTGTTTTTCCGCCAAACCTGTTTTCGAGAAAAGTATATGCAGTTTTTAATTCGCCTTTATGATATGCAGGAAGAAAAACGAAAGCGACAATGATTCTTCCAATCAAATATCCAAATGTTACTTGTAAAAAATTAAGATTCGTCAGATAAGCTAAACCGGGAATGGAAATAAAAGTTAAAGTACTGGTTTCGGCAGCTACAATTGAAAAACAAACCGCCCACCACGGCACTTGTTTTGAACCCTGGAAATAATCTTTTACGGTTTTTTGTTTGCCGCCGGATAAAATACCAAAAATGGCTATACCGATGAGGTATGCAATTATGATGACATAATCTATCGTACTGCCTTGCAATAGGCTATCCTTTACTCATTTTTTAATTCTGCGAAAGCATCGTCAACACTGTCGCATACAGGTAAAACGCGATCAAGTTGTGTAATTTTAATCAAATTATATACTTTTTCGGAAGGTGCGGCTATTCTTATACTTCCGCCCGTACCTTGTATTATTCTGTTCGCAACTAGTATGGCACTTAATCCTGAACTATCGCAAGTTTCCACATCACTCAAATCAATAATAAGTTTATTTATTCCTTCAACTTTTAATAAGAGCGTAAATTCACCTTTTACGAGTCCTGATATATTAGTATCCAGTCTTCTTTCATTCAATTTAAATATTGTAATTTCGTCAATTCTTTTGGTTTCAAAATTCATATTTATTCCTAAAACATTTGTAAGAAATTTAAGAAATTTTTATAAAATATATCAGCATTCTCCGTTAAATCTGCAAATTGAATATTATAATAAAAATCGGAATTATTTTTCTTAATACCGATTCTCAAAGGTGAGTTTACCAGGTTTGCAGAGTAGCTGTAGAATAGATTATCTTCCCTGTTCAAGTCAACTGCAGCTTGCACATCCACATTTCTTAGTTTTTCGATTAAACCGGCGGAAGGCAGATTCAATTTGGTTATCTCGCCAAATCCGTAATCAATAACTTGCGATTTAAATCTTATCGGGAGCAAACTAACCCTAAAATCATGGGTGAATACTGTTATATTTTTTTTATTTGAAGAAAGAAATTCCAGAACTCTTTGGGATGAATAAAAATCGGATTCATTCTCCGGCATTATTACAAACAGACTGAATGACTTGCTGAACAATCCATTAAACGACAGCCTAAGGTTTTGTTTCCCTTTTAAATTTTTCTTTATAATATACGATGCAATTTGTTCTTTGATCAATTTTTATCCTCAGCCGGCTTCATTTAATTGTTCAATAAAATTTTCTTCTTTTATAATTTTAACGCCGAGTTTCTCCGCTTTATTCAGTTTAGAGCCGGCATTTTCACCAGCTATTACATAATCAGTTTTTTTACTTACACTGGAGGTCACTTTTCCTCCAAACTTTACTATTCTATCGCTTGCTTCTTCCCTAGAGAAATTCGATAATGCACCGGTAAGTACAAAAGTTTTATCCGTGAAAAAACTTTGCTTTATCTTTTTGCGTTTGGTTTCAAAATTCAAACCGTGTCCCTTTAATCGATTTATAATATGCAAGTTTGTTTGATTGGAACTAAATTCCTTTACACTTTTACTTATACTTGGACCGATTTCATGAATTTCGGATATTTCTTCTTCAGATGCACTTATAAGTTTATCCATATTTAGAAAGTGATCTGTTAATTTTTTTGCCGCTCCAGCTCCGACATACCTTATACCGATTGCAAATAGCACTTTTGCAAAAGGTTGTTTTTTACTTTCTTCTATCGCCTTTAACAAATTATTTACGCTTTTTTCACCCAGTCTTTCTATATCTACTAGTTCCGTCTTTTTTTCTTTCAGATCATAAATATCCGCATAAGTAACCAATAATCCTTTATCCACAAAGAGATCAATCAGAGCCTCACCCAGTCCTTCGATATCCATGGCACCGCGCGAAGCAAAGTGTTCCAACCTGCCTTTTATCTGTGCCGGGCATTCGGAATTTTCACAATAATACGCTACTTCTCCTTCCGGCTTAAACAACGGTGTACCGCAAACGGGACATTTTTCCGGCGGCTTTACCGGCTTGCTATTCTTCAGTCTTTCACTTTCAACTACTTTAACTACTTTAGGAATCACATCGCCGCCTTTTTCAATTACAACTTTGTCGCCTTCACGAATATCTTTGCGGGTTATTTCATCAAAATTATGCAATGTTGCACGGCTAATAGTAGAGCCTGATAATAACACAGGTTCTAATTCTGCGACAGGTGTAATGGTTCCGATTCTGCCAACCTGCCAGGTAATTTTATTTATCCTCGTGTATGCTTGCTTTGCCTTAAATTTATACGCCACTGCCCATCTGGGTGATTTAGCGATATTACCGAGTATTTTTTGCTGACGCAAAGAGTTCACTTTAATGACGGCACCGTCTATTTCATACTCTAATGAGTCTCTTTTTTCTTCAAGCGAATGGCATTCCGTTAATGCTTCCTCTATATTTTTACACCATTTAAATTCGGGATTAACATTGAAACCCAGTTTTTTCAGAATTTGTAAATTTTCATTTTGCGATTTGAATTCTTCATCCGTACTGATTAAGCTGTAGAGAAATATATTAAGCGGTCGCTTCGCTACTATTCTGGGATCTTGCATCTTTAAAGTACCTGCGGCTGAATTCCTAGGATTTGCAAACAATTTTTCGCCGTTATTTTCTCTTTCATAATTTAATTTTTGAAAATCCTCCAGGTTTATAAAAATCTCGCCGCGCACCTCGAAATCGCGCAATTTGTAGTTAATCGACTTCGGTATTTTTATTTTCAGCGGAACAGATCTAATTGTTTTAACATTTACGGTTATTTCTTCGCCTATTGTTCCGTCACCTCTTGTGGCTGCAGTTTTAAGCACACCATTAACATAGTTGATGCTAACCGAAGCGCCGTCTATTTTGGGCTCCACAATATATTCAACTTTTTCTTCCACCGGAAGCCCTTCCATCACTCTCCGGTCAAAATCAAATAATTCCTCCTCATTATAAGTATTTGCAAGACTCAGCATGGGTATTTTATGTGTTACGGGATTAAATTCTTTCGTTAAATCTTTTCCTACTCTTTGCGTCGGCGAATCCAAAGTTATTAACTGTGGATTTTCCAATTCCAGTTTCTCCAATTCCTTCATCAGCATATCATAGTCTTCATCGCTGATAGAAGGCTCGGCAAGAACATAATACTTGTAATCATGTTCCCGTATAAACTCACGTAATTCTTCTATTCTTTTTTGTATATCTTGAGCCATTTATTGCTGATTAAAATTAGGTGGAGATTTAAGATATTTTAACCCGGTACTATCGATTAAAATATATTCGACCTGTTTGTGTTTTCCTTTAAAATTTAGCGGCTTATTATCTAAGCTAAAATTCATAGCACCGGAATTACCGAGTGTCATTTCAAATTTACTTTGCGCCTTTAATTTTTTCACCGATTTGGGAAACAAAATAAATTCCTCGACTTTTTGCCCGTCCATTATTATTTTAACCCATGATGTATCACTGGCTTGCAGTGTGAGAGAAAGACTGTCTGTCGTAACCGCATCACCGTTCATTTTGGTTTCGCTTGGTTTTTCTTTTTCATAACGCTGCTTATTCTCGTTCCGGATTTGTTCGTAAGATTTTTCATTTATAATTATTTGCGAACTACTTTTTATAAAGCCGAAATATATAATAAGAAATATTACTATTACTCCCCCTAAAATTGAAAGGATAAGCTTAGATTGTTTATTCAGTTTAAACTTAGGTGCCCGGTTCGAACCTTCTTCTGCAGAGATTGAGTCAGCCATAAATGTTTTGGCTGGAACCGGTTGTTTTTCTTGTACTTCTTTTGTTTCTTTTTTTTCGGCTACAGTCTCACCGGCCTTATTTTCAACATGTTCCTTCTTTTCATAAGGTCTTCCGTGTTTTGCAGCCGTATATTTATCAATTGCTACTTCCTCATCAAGTCCTACAATCTTTGCATATTCTTTAATAAAGGCTTTGATGTAAAGTTCAGGTAAAAACGTAAAATTTCCGTTCTCCATGTTTTCCAGAAATTTAAAATCAATCCTAGTTTTACCTGCTACCTGCTGTAAACTGAGTTCGCTTTGTTGACGTGCTTCTTTTAATTCTTCTGCAAATTTGTCGAGCATAATTATTATTTATGTTTTTTACAATTTTAAATATAAAAGATATTGGTTACAACTTCATAAATGAATGAAACCTATATATTTTGAATAACTGAATTAAGCTATCCGCATTAATTTTGCAGCAAAAGCTCCATCCGTTTGATGAATATGCGGATAAGTTTGAATACAACCGTTTTCGTCTATTAGTTCGTCGGGGAATTCTCCCTTCGCACTTACTAACTTGAAATCCGGGTGTTCTTTCAAGAATTTTTTAACGATTTCAAAATTTTCTTCGGGTTCAATGGAACAAGTACTGTATACGATATATCCGTTTAACTTTACAAGTGATGATGCCTTAAGCAACAAATTATATTGAAGTTCGTTCATTTTGCGTATATCAAATAGGTCTTTCTTCCATTTAATATCTGGTTTTTTGGAAAGAGTTCCGGATCCGGAGCAAGGGACATCGGCAAGGACCCTGTCAAATTCCGAATCTAAATAATCCAGGGCGTTAATTTCAATGGTTTTTACACACGAAATACCAAGCCTGTCCATATTTCTTCTTAATATTTTTAACCTGCTTTCATACCTGTCCAGCGCAACAATCTGCCCTTGGTTATGTATTAGACCTGCAATGTATGCAGATTTACCACCAGGCGCTGCACACAAGTCTAAAATCCTCATTCCCGATTCAGTATGCAAAAATCTACAAGCTAACCCCGCACTTTCATCCTGTATATTAAAATATCCCTTAGCAAAATATTCCCATGCAGTGATGTTGGTAAGATTTTGTAATTGAAAAAATTCCGGCAGGTATCTTCCTTCGTTGAACTTTAAGTTCACAGATTTAAGCAATTCTTTAAATTCATCATGGTTGGTTTTAAGCGCATTTACTTTTAATGTCAAATACGGTTTTTCATTATTTGCCAACAACAATTTTTCGGTACCTTCTTTCCCGAATCTTTCAAGGTATCTTTTAACCATCCACGATGGATGCGAATAATATGCCACCAAATAACCCGGAAAATCTTCCTCCGGGTCGGGATATCTAATCCCGTTCTTACTCCGGACAATGTTCCTTAAAATTGCATTGGTGAGATCGGCAGGTTTTTGTCCCTGCAATTTTTTTACAAATTCTACAGCTTCATCTACTGCGGCATAATCCGGTACTCTATCTAAAAATAAGATTTGATAGAGAGCTACTCTAAGACCGTTTTTAAGATTTGGAATCGCCTTTGAAAATTGACCTTTGTAAAAACCGTTCAATACCCAATCCAGTCTCCCCATCCATCTTATAACGCCGTGAACTATTTCATATAATAAAGCTTTATCTCTTCCGTCGAGTTCGGAATTTCTCATTTCATTGTCTAATAATCTTTCAAGGTATGCGTCGGTTCTTTCAACTCTGTTCAAAATCTTAACGGCTAAACCTCTAACACCCGAATATAGATCCCTTATAGTATGTTCTTCTGCTTGTGGCATAATTAATAAGGATAACCTCGCTTTCTTCTTTCCTTTTTGGTTAGATCAAAAATCTTCCTGAATAATTTTTCTTCAACTTCATGCATGTCCCGGTTTCTTCGTTTCATTACTCGCCTTGCGGTTTCTATACTTCGTTCAAGGTCATAAGTAGTAACTGCTTCGGAGCCGCCCCAGGAGAATGACGGAATATATTTAGAAGGGAATCCGGCTCCAAAAATGTTACTCGAAAATCCGACGATCGTACCTGTGTTAAACATTGTGTTGATAGCAGTTTTTGAATGATCACCCATTATAACACCTAAAAACTGCGAACCACTGTCAACAACCTCGCCGTTAACATAAACATTTACACTGCCGTAATTATTTTTAAGATCACTGCAATTTGTGTCAGCACCGAGGTTTACCCAACTTCCAAGATAAGCATGCCCTATAAATCCGGAATGCTGCTTATTAGAGAACGGCAAAATGATTGAATCTTCTACTTCCCCTCCCACTTTACTGATTTTACCTATGCTCACATTTTCGTAAATTCTTGCACAACTTTTAACCTGTGCTGAAACACCGATATAAACCGGACCTTCTATAACGGCATTAGAAAATACCCTCGCATTTTTATCGATATAAATCGGACCATTCGAAGCGTCCAGAACTGCGCCGGGTTTAACCTCTGCCCCTTCGTCAATAAAAATATTATTTTCTTCGACCATATGTACTCCGTCGAAGATTTTTCCCTTAATATTATTTGATTTACCCGTTCTATTTTTACATAAATAATTATAGTCTTTAAGTAGTTCACTTCCGTTGTTCCCTACTAAATCCCATATATAGTTAATGCATTTTATATCAACTTTTTCAACCGGAAGACTGTCAAAATTTGATTCGCTAAACAGGTCATACATATTATCATTTATTTCCTGCAGTTTTTTACCGGAAACTCTTGCGGCAATCAAATTTTCCCCGTTAGTATAAACCTTATCATTATCATCATCAAGTGGGATGATTTCGGCAAGATTTTCCGGAGCCAAAATTCTTCCATTAATGAAGAGACATTTATCATCCTCAACTCTGTTAACATCCACCCCTTTGTTGTGAACTTTAACAACCCCGTCGAGATACGGTCTGCAGTGTAATGAATACTTTACTCCGGGATAAGCTCTCATTATTTTAGCTCTTAATGAATTTATACCGCAGATGAGGCTGTAAGTAGGTCGTGAAAATATTAGAGGCTCCAGCCTGTCGTAATATATTCCTTCAAAAATGCAGATCTGCATAGTTTTTCTCTCCGAATGAAAAATGATTTTCTAATTTAATATTTTTTATGGTAAGATTCTTAATTGAACTATTTCAAGAATGTCTAAAAAAGTTGAACCTTCCGTTAATAATGGGTGAGAGTAAGTTAACGTCTGAATCGGAACCTGGTTATAAGTTTTGTTACTTTTGTGATTTAGCTATCAATCCGATTTTACTAATTGCCCGCTTAATTTAAGAAGTTCAATCTCCGCAACTTTAGCATCATATTGCGCTGAAACAAGATTGCTTTTTGCACTCAACATTTTGGTCTGTGTCTCTCTAAATTCCAACGGCGTAATGTTTCCTAGTTTTATCTTTTCCAAGGCTATGCTGACATTTTCTTCGGCTACTTTCAAATTTTCTGTGTCCAAGCTGATTAATTCCAAACTATTTTTATATCTTCTAAAAGTATTTAATAGGTTGGAATGAACTTGATTGTTTACTTGTTTGAATTGCGTTTTACTAGTATAAATATTTACTTGTGCGTTCTCAATTTGCCTTCTAGTATCTAAACCGTTAAAAATATTAAAAGATGCTGTGATACCATAATTAAGCCCCGTATTTTGACTCGATTCTACAAACCCGGCTTGAGATTCAGATTTATTAAAATCATAACCGAGATTTAAACTGATTTTTGGAAACAAGTCAGACTGTGCTAATTTTAGGTCTATTTTGGAAATATTTTCATTTTGTTTTGCTAATTGAAGCTGTGAATTTTCTTTTTCAACCTTAGGTTTCAAATTATCCATAGAAAGTAACGTATCGATTTCAATAGTATCTTGTACCACAAATTCGGTTCCGGATTCTCTTCCGAGTAATTCATCTAATTTTATTTTTAAGGAAGAAAGATCATTCTGTCCTTTCATTAAGGAAGCTTTATCGGAATTTAAATCTACTTGAGCCTGCAGTAAATCGAATTTCGACCCCGAGCCGTATTCCAATTTCGATTGGGCAATTCTCACTCTTTCTTGTGAAAGGGCTATGTTTTTAGAAATCACTTCCAAAACTTGCTGTTGTGCAACTATATTATAATAAGTCGAAAGAACATCCGTAATATTATTCTCAACGGTGGATTTGAAATTTAACTCCCCGTTTTTTCTCATTTCCTTCAATCTTCCGAAAGCAGCAAACATCTTTAAACCGTCAAAGATTGTCCAATTCAATGTGGCGCCGGCGGACATGTTTGTTGATTTAGCATTATTTTGATTTATGCTTCTGCCGTCAAAAAATTTAAGCTTAGTATTTGTACTGCTTTTAGTATAATTTCCGTTTGCGTCAAGAGTTGGTAGAAAAGCCGTTTTACCTGCGGCGTAATTATTTTCGGTAATCTTTTGTTCGTTTTTCGCTATTTGAATCGAATAATTATTTTTGAGAGCTATTTTAACGGCTTCCCTGGGTGTTAATACTTCCTGGGCATAGCTTTTACCCATTGTAAAAAGAACAACCATTAAAAAAATGACTGAAATTTTATGCTTAATAATCATAAATGAACTATTAAAAATTATTTAATTATTTGTCTAAATAAGAAATCTATCAAAACCATTATGGTTAATTGATACCAGAATATACTTTATTTAGATGCAAACCCCGGATCGCCCTTGTCGCCGATAAATTCCGATTCCGTAACATTAGAAACCGATGCGGTTGCCCTTGAGAAATAAGTATAAATCGAAGGTATAACATATAAAGTCAGAACGGTTGAGAATATCAAACCCCCGATAACTGCAATACCCATGGAAACCCTGCTTTCCGAACCGGCTCCTAACGCAAGTGCAATCGGTAATATACCGAGTATGGTTGACATACTGGTCATAAGAATCGGGCGGAGACGGGCAACCGAGGCTTCTTTAATTGCTTCTAATTTAGTAAGCCCTGCGGCTTTTCGCTGATTCGCAAACTCAACAATAAGGATTCCGTTTTTGGTCACCAAACCGATTAACATTATAATTCCTATTTCACTGAAAATATTCAAAGTTTGATTAAAATACCAAAGTGAAATAAGAGCACCTGCAATAGCCAGAGGTACGGTAAACAAAATGATAAACGGGTCTCTGAAACTTTCGAATTGTGCCGCAAGCACCAGGTAAATCAAACCGATTGCCAATAAAAATGCAAACAATAAGCTTGAAGAACTCTCCGCATAATCTTTGGATGGTCCGTTGAGTGCCGTTGAGAAAGTCTGATCAAGAACTTTTGCTTTAATCTTATCCATCTCTTTTATGCCGTCTCCTATAGTTTTACCGGGTGCCAAACCTGCACTTACCGTTGCAGAAACATACCGGTTAAACCTGTACAATTGCGGCGGTGTACTTTGTTCGGAAACATTCACAACATTATCCAACTGAATTAATTCACCGCGATTATTTTTTACGTAGAGAGATGATAAATCGATTGGTGCATCCCTGTATTTTCTTTCGAGCTGACCTATTACCTGGTATTGTTTACCGTTCTTTATAAAGAACCCGAATCTTTGTCCGGAAAAAGCCGATTGAATGGTTTGGGCAATATCCATCACGGATACCCCTAAATCCCTGGCTCGCTGCCGGTCAATACTTACCTCTAACTCGGGTTTGTTAAATTTCAAATTTACATCCACAATTGAAAAAGCAGGATCTTGCCTAGCAGCATCAACAAATTTGGGCAGATATTCCCTCAATTTTTCAAAATTTGGAGCTTGTATTACATATTGTACAGGCAGACCGCCTCTGCCGCCTCCAATTGTTTGCTGCTGAGATACATAAGTTCTCCCGCCGGTAAGTTTTGTAATATCATAAGACATCTGATCGGCTATCTGCTGCTGAGTTCTTTGTCTTTGATCGGGATCTTTCAATATTAAAAACATGAAACCGGTATTGACTGAGCTTGATGCACCGAATCCCGGTGATGTAACAGAAAGAACTGCTTCAGCTTCGGGAACAGAATCCTGAACCATGGCAACCAGCTTATCCATGTAGTTCTCCATATATTCATAAGAAGCACCCTCGGGCGCCGTTGCAAAGAATCTCAAGCTGCTTCTATCTTCCAGAGGCGCAAGTTCGGAAGGTATAAAAGAGCCTATTATGTAAATTAGTACAATGGAAAATCCCATTATCAACAAAGCCGTCCAGCGCTTGTTTAAAAAAGTATCTAATGAATTCCTGTAAAACGAATTCATCTTTACAAAGAATGGTTCTGTCTTTACGTAAAACCAATTATGTTTCTCTTTATCGCGTGCTTTTAAAATCCTTGAACCTAACATCGGCGTTAATGTTAGAGCAACAAAAGCCGATATGATTACCGAACCCGCAAGAACAATTCCAAATTCCCTAAATAAACGACCGGTAAGACCCTGCAAAAAGATAATCGGTAAAAAAACCGAAGCTAATGCAATTGTGGTGGACAATATAGCAAAGAATATTTCTGCCGAGCCTTTTTTAGCGGCTTCAAAAGGAGGCATACCGTCTTCAATTTTGGCATATATGTTTTCCAAAACAACTATTGCGTCATCCACAACAATTCCAATCGCCAGCACAATCCCCAACAATGTTAACACATTAATTGAAAAATCCATGATGTACATTATAAAGAATGCACCAATGAGCGAAATAGGAATTGCTATAAGAGGTATGAGTGTGGTGCGCCAGTCACGGAGAAATAGAAAAATAATCAGAATCACTAATCCCAGGGCGAGAAAGATAGTTTGTTCAACTTCGGTAATGGATTGCTTAATATACTTTGTTACATCGAATCCGATTCCTACTTTTATATCCGGAGGTAAGTCCTTCTTTATTTGGTCGAGGCGTTTATAAAAATTATTTGCGATGGCAATATTATTAGCCCCGGGCTGGGCGATAAGAACAACACCCACCATGGGAATGCCGTCACGTTTTAAAATCGTTCTTTGATTTTCCGCACCCAGTTCTGCATAACCAACATCCTTCAAACGGACAATATTTCCACTGGATTCCTTAATTATTAAATTATTAAACTCGTTCAGGTTTGAAAGCCTGCCTATTGTACGAATTGAAAGTTCGGTACTGTTACCTTCTATTCTACCTGAAGGTAGCTCTACGTTTTCCCTGGTAAGCGCAGCTTTTACATCAAGTGGAGTCAGGTTGTATGCTGCAAGTTTCGAAGGATCGAGCCACAAACGCATTGAGTATTTTTTTTCGCCCCATATTTGTACCGATCCTACTCCCGGGATGGTTTGAAATCTTTCCTTGAAAATATTATTGGCAATATCTGTAAGTTGAAGCAAATTCCTGGTGTCACTTTGAACATTAAGAAATACAATAGGCGTTGCCTCGGCATCAGCTTTGGATACTATTGGAGGTTCGGCATCGGGAGGAAGATTTCTCATTGCCCTTGAAACTCTATCCCGAACATCATTAGCGGCCGCTTCAAGGTTGACTTCAAGATTAAATTCAACCGTGATTGTACTTCTGCCGTCACGGCTGACTGAGGTTAAAGTTCTTATACCAGCGATTCCGTTAATTGATTCTTCAAGCGGCTCGGTAATCTGAGATTCGATTACATCTGCATTCGCACCCGTATAATTAGTACTAACAGTGATAATCGGAGGATCTACGGCAGGGTATTCACGAACTCCCAGGAACGTATACCCGATTATTCCAAATACAATAATAACGATTGACATTACTATTGCTAAAACAGGCCTTCTAATGCTTACAGATGAAAGACTCATAAAAATTAAATTTTAATTCAGTTTAGAAATGGTAACCGGCATCCCGGGTCTTACTTGTAATATACCTGAAGTAATTATCGTATCATTTGGAGCCAATCCCCTTGTAACTTGAACCGTGGAATCCGTTCTAATCCCGGTGTCAATAACTCTTTCAGCGACTTTACCGTTTTTATATAGATATAATTTTTGACCTTTAAGTATTGGAACAATTGCCTCGGATGGCACCATTAAAGCATTATCAATATCCTTTAAGATTAAGGTAACATCAGCAAAACCGCCCGGTAAAAGTTTTCCGTCCTGATTTGAACAAATGGCCCTAATATTGAGAGTCCTAGTTTCGTTATTTATTTTAGGTTCTATAGCATAAATTTTACCGGTATATGTTTTATTTGAACCAACGATATTGAAATTTATCTGATTTCCCGTCTCTACCAGCGTAGCATATTTCTCCGGGACGGAGAAATCAATTTTTATTGGATCAATCTCCTGAAGAGTTGCGATGTTGGTAACAGGTGTAATATAACTGCCTATACTAACATGCCGGAGACCGATTCTTCCATTGAAGGGAGCGGTTATTTCGGTTTTTGCAATTTGTGCTTTTATCAAATCTATCTGGGCTTTATTAACATTTAATTCGTTCAAAGCGGCATCATATTCTTCCTGGCTTATGGCTTCTTTCTTAAGCAGGTTTCTTTGTCTATATTCTTTTTCTTCAGATAGCTTTAAAATATACTTTGCTCTCTCAAGTTGTGCTTTTAATTCTGCGTCGTTAATTTTTACAAGCAATTGACTTTTTTTAATATTAGTTCCTTCTTTGAATAAAATCTGAGTAATTTTACCGGACACTTCACTTCTTAGTTCAACTTCCTCGTTAGCCATTATTGTCCCGCTTGTCAACACACTATTATGTAATCTCACCGGTTTAACTATCATCGCTTCAACTGGTACATCTGAGTTACGATTTCCGAATCCCCCGGCAAATACAGTAGTTTTATCCGAAGAACCTAATTTTTGAAAAGTCAAAAAAGCTATAATTACTATCCCAGCGGCAACAAATATTATTATTTTATTTTTTTTCTTCATCTTATTTAATTTTTAAGGAAAGAATGTTTTTAATTATTATTCACATTTAAAGAAAAAGGATCCGCCTTCAAGAAGTTGAAGGATATGAAAAAATTAAATTTAAATAAACATGAAAAGAAATACCCCTTTAATAAAAAAAAGCCAGATTTACTGGCTTGTAAAATAACTATCATACTTTAAAAAAGTAACAATCAATTAGACAATTTTTTACCGTATTTCTTGTTAAACTTCTCTACTCTACCGGCAGTATCTAGTAATTTTTGTTTACCGGTAAAGAATGGATGCGAACCGCTGGAAATTTCCAGTTTGATCAACGGATAAGTATTTCCGTCTTTCCATTCAATAGTATCGCTAGTTTTTATTGTCGAACGTGTTAAAATTGCAAAATCACAAGATGCATCTTGAAAAACAACCGGTCTATATTGTGGGTGAATTCCTTTTTTCATCGTAACGCCTATTTTACCTTTATTCTCTTAATAAAAATTTAGAGGATAAATATACTTAAGTTATTATTTAATATCAAATAAAAGTTGAGGATAAATCATTTACATTTTTCTGATTCTGTATTAGTTATATTTGAGTTTTTGCAAAGTAAATGGAATTCTTCAATCCGGGAAAGATTCTCTGTATCCAATTTATCTTTTGAAAGATTTATCATGCACCAACAACATTAATTTAGCTCTCATCTGATTTATCTTCACTCTCTCGGCAGGATTAAGATTAACTATTCTATAATTTAAACCGTTTTTATTGATAGTATATATCGAAGTATTTGCCGCATTTATATTTCCATTAGAACGCTGCGCTGAAACCTTGGAAACCTTGGAAACCTTGCCCGGCATGCCGTAGTCATTCGGCATTGTGCTTTTCTTCTTAGCCGCTTCTCCTTTTTTATTCGTGCTTTGAGCTTTCATCTGATCTTTTACGGTAAAATCTTCTCTCATAATTTCAGGCATTTCTTTCATCGATGTAATATCTTCGCGGATTTTCGGATTTGTGGTAAGCGGATCTTCTGAGGATGATGGATTGAGACGTACCATAAATAATATAATAATTACGGTAACCGCAAGGGCTGCAGTAGGGATAAGTTTTGACGGCTTAAATAATTTCTCCCAAAAACTACTTTCAATATCTAATCTTCCGGTATTAATTTTACGCATTAAATCAGCTTCAAAATAATCCGGAGCATTAATCTTTGGCAATTGTTTCAAATTATCTATAATATTCCTGTACTTGTCTTCCTCGTTCAATTCCATTTTGACTTTCACTCCTTATAAATATCCTTGAGCATCACTTGCAGCTGTGCTCTTCCTCGATTGATACGGGATTTTACCGTACCGACTGTTATCCCCATTATTTCGGCGATCTCCTCGTATGACTGTCCCTGTACATCTCTAAGAATAACAGCCTCTCTGTATGCATCAGAAACTTTTAATAGCGCTTTTTGAATAATTTCATCTTTAATACCGCTATCGGTCATTGTGTCGGGTCTATATGCTTCATCGGGAATCTCATAATTTTCATTATTCTCACCATATGCATTAATAGAGAAAAACTTTCTACGTTTTCGTTTTTGATATTCGGTCCGAGCCAGATTTCCTGCAATAGTATATATCCATGTTGAAAATTTGGCTATCGAAGAATAAGAATCTTTATAACGGTAAACCTTAATGAAAGTTTCTTGAACCACATCAACGCATGCTTCATAATCCCCTAAAAACCTATAAACATAATTAGTTAGTGTGTTTTTGTATCTTTGAACCAATACCTCGAATGCTTTAACCGTATTGTTTTGCTGAAACTCGAGAATCAGTTCCTCGTCCGTAAGTCCGTTAAGTTTTTTCTCAGACAATTGTTTTACTGTTTTTGATTAGAAATGTTTCCTAAAACGTAAATAAATTAATTAAAATTTTTCACTTAATAAAAAATAAATTGAGGTTTAGCACTACTTTTCCTAATTCATTATTTATAGTTCGTTAATTATTGCAATATCTCAGCGATTAATACCGAAATCAACGACTTATTATCAATAGATGTCATTTTTAATGTTGTATCGGCTTTAAGAAGCGCCTGCACAGCATTATATACGTCCTTATCGGAAAACAAGTTCCTGGCTTTTTGATAATCTTTATAATAGTAAGGATGAGTTCCCACAATTTTTGCAGCAGCCTGATCCGGTACTTTTTTTTCTCTTAATTCACGCACACGGGAAAGACCCGTAAAATACCTTGTTAACATGTGAATAATAAATATTGGTTCAACTCCTTTTTCCAGCATGTTTAAGGCAATATTTAGCGACGCAGCTTTCTTTTTTTTACCGATATTATTTTGCAAATCGAATATTGTATATTCCTTAAGGGAAGTAGATAATGAATGTATCGAATTAAGAGTTATTTCTTTCGCGTCACCTAAAAAAACAAAGATTTTATCTAGCTGCGCTTCAAGAAGGTTTCTGTTTTCACCCACAATGTCTATTAGTACCTGTGCATTAGGATAACTTAACTGTTTCCCTTTTGATTCGCAAAACTCCATTAGCCAAGTTATTAGATCTTGACCTTTGAGCATTTTGGCGGAAAATATAAATCCGTTAGCGGCAAGTTTTCTGTATAGTTCGGTATCGAGATTTGTAATATTACCGTTATGAATCAGGACGAGAATGGTAAAATCCGCTGGTGACTGTGCATAAGCCAACAATTTTTTTTTATCCCGTATTTTTTCAAAATCTTTAAATATGGTTAATTTCTTTTCCGAGCCGAAAGGGAAAGCTGATGCAGAATCTAAAACATCGACTAAACTTTTATCGTCTCCGTAAAATATTTCCTTATCAAAATCCGAAGACAAAAAAGGCTTTGCTTTTTCTTGTATAAGCTCCAAACAATTTTTTATACTGAAGGAGTCCTCACCAAATAAATAATATATTGGGATCAGTTTTCCGTTCTTCAAACTTTTAATCGCTTCGTTTATCGATGGGATTCTTATTTTAATTTTCGGCATTTTTCTTTTTTATCTTTTCATATTTAATTGCCCTGGTTAAAAAGAAAACCATTCCGCCCCATATTAATCCGAGAACTACTATCATTGTTACAAGTGTTATAAGTTGCATTATATTTCTTCGTTTTTTATGATAATTATTCTAAAAATATCAGATCTTGTGCATTAACATGCTTTAATCTCTGCTCAATGCCTGCTTTACCATAATTTTATTTAACAATATAAATATACCTAAAATAATTCCCCATTGGAATAAGCAGGTACCCACGTTTGCCGCATGAAAAGGATTCCACCATTCAGGATCCCAAGACACCGAAGATATAAGCCACCATGAAACAAGCAAAACAACTTGAATTGGGACAAGAATTCCTATCACATAATTGTACCATTTACCTATTTTTACATCGCTTCCGTAACCGTTAATTATTTCTGTGCGGAATTTATCAACACCGTACCGGATAATAGAGAAGGATATAAATGCTCCACTCAAAATTAAACCTACTCCCCAAACCCAATCTTGGTTTGTAAGAAAATTAGTATCTAAAGCAGAGGGGATTCCGAAAAGAAAGCCTGCAGAGGCAACAAAAATTATAGCCTTTTTTCTTTTAAAGCCGAAATCAATTAAGGTTCGGGTACCCAGTTCTACCATCGAAATTAAGGATGTCAGTGCGGCAAAAAACAGCGCTATAAAAAATAAGGAAGCAAAAAAGACATTCACAATATAATGAGCTGAAAATTTTGAGAACAATAACGGTAAATAAATGAAAGTTAGTCCGGTGTTTGCAGGACCAGCTTGCGAGATTTGTTTCATCGCATCTACCGAACTCAATGCAAAAACAGTTGAGAAGATAGTGATGCCGGCTAAAAGTGAAACTGAGTTATTACCGAAACCTATAAGTGCTGCGTTTAATGATATATCTTCTTTTTTCCTCATATAAATTGCATATGTTAAAATCAATCCCCAGCCGGCTCCGGTATCCCACGCATTTTGAGTTAATGCATTAAGCCACACCTTATAATCTAGAATTACTTTAAGATTGGGAGTAAAGAAATATTTTATTCCCTCAAAAGCATTTGGAAGTGTGACGGCTCTTATAAAAAGGATTACTAAAATTATCAATAACGAAGGGACCATAAATTTGGTAACTTTTTCAATCCCTTTTGTTACTCCTTTATAAATTACAAATGCAACAAATGACATCGAAATAAAGTGGAATAACAACGGTTGATAGCTGTTCGAAAAACTTTCCCAATAAGCAAGATGTTTTGTTGTGCTGAAAAGATCACCGGTAAAAGCAGATATAAAATATTTCAAGCACCAACCTGTAACCACCGAATAATAGAACATTATTGCCGTGGAAACAAATACAATAAAAGCCCCCATCCATCCAAATTGATTTCCCGCAGTCTTTGCAATTGCACCTACAGGACCATACCGAGTAGATTTACCGATAGCAAACTCGGCAATAATTAAAGGGACCGACCAGATTAAGAGAAAAATCATCCAAGGTATTAAAAATGAACCGCCGCCGTTTTGAGCAACAATTCTTGAAAATCGCCATATATTACCTGTACCTACCGCTATACCTATGGTTGCAATTATTAGTGCCCAGCGTGATGAAAAAAATTCTCCCCCGGAGGATTTTTCGGATTTCTGTTGCTTCATTATGCTTCCGTTTGAGTTTTATCAGTTGATGAAAAATTAATTTACAAAAGTAAGATTACAAATGGAAAAGATTTTTTTTTATCGTAATTAATTCTTATCATTTTATAGATAAAATTATTACCATAGTTTTTTCATTTTGTTCAGGTGTGGTGCATACCTTGCATGTACACCCAAGTGAGAGAATTATGAGTGAATATTAACTACATTAAATTTTGGCAATTAGTTCGAACAATTATGTTGCTGTTATTTAATAAATATATTATTATTTTGTATAGATAAAATTATATTTTGGTAGGTGTTTATGATTATTTTTAGTAATCTATCATATTATAGAAAGTTTAATATTTCACATTTTTCATGATGATATTCCGGCTAGCGGGAAAGCACATAAAGCACTTATTATAAAAACATTTACAGTATTGTTAGTTCAATTATTTTTTTATTTGATATAATCTGAATGAAACCACTATTCCAAATAAAGGAAAATAAAAAAACCCGGGAAAAATTTTCCCGGGTTTAAGTGAGCGCGGGTGGGCTCGAACCACCGACCCTCTGCTTAAAAGGCAGATGCTCTACCCCTGAGCTACGCGCCCTTTAAAATTAAGGATTGTAAATATACATATTTGGAATTTTTATTCCAAATTATAGATCATAGACAGATCACAAGAGAACTAAAAATATGGCTAAAAACTCTAAATTATTAATATGCGATGACGATGAAACACTATGTTATTTGCTCAAAGAACAACTTTTAGAAGAAGGTTTTGCGGTCGATACGGCTTATAAGGGAAGCACATCAATAGATTTGATCAAAAAGAAGAGTTATGAGCTCCTTTTACTCGATTTGAATCTTCAGGATATGTCGGGAGAAGATGTGCTGCAATTTGTTGCAGACTATAATTCTTCCCTCATGGTAATAATTCTAACTGGTGAATCGGACGTCCGGAAAGCAATCGACTGCATAAAGATGGGTGCATACGATTTTATTTCTAAACCCTATAACTTTGATGAGTTACTGGTTACCATTAATAGAGCTCTTGATCATAAAGAATTAATAGTTAAGACTACTCTTCTATCCGAACAGGTAAATAAAAAACATGGTTCTAAAATTATCGGAGATAGTTACGAGCTTAGAAAGATAATTAATCTTGCAAACAAATCAGCAATGTCTGATTCAAATATTTTAGTTGAAGGCGAAACAGGAACCGGGAAAGAATTATTTGCAGAATATATTCACAAACATTCTGCACGGAATGAAAAGCCTTTTGTAGTTATAAATTGTGCTTCCTTACCCGACCAATTAATTGAAAGCGAATTGTTCGGTCATGAAAAGGGTGCATTTACTGATGCAAAGTCTACAAAACAAGGTCTAGTTGAAATCGCTCACGGCGGCACTCTGTTTTTAGATGAAATTGGTGAATTAAGCCTAACTCTTCAACCCAAATTATTGAGATTTCTGGAAAACGGTGAATACAGAAGGATCGGCGGTGTAACTAATCTTACTTCTAATGTCAGGGTTATTGGTGCTACCAACCGCAATCTATTGGAAGAAGCCGACCAAAAAAATTTCCGCAGGGATCTACTATTCCGGCTGAATGTTATTACTTTAACTATTCCTCCTTTAAGAGAACGCACAGAAGATATTCTTCTGCTCTCCCGTCATTTCCTCCAAACCAAATCGCCTATAAGGTCTCCCAAAAAACTTACACCGGAAGCAGAGTCCGTTCTGCTAAAATATAATTTTCCGGGTAACGTGAGAGAATTGGATCATATAATTGAAAGAGCCATCATATTTGCTGAAAATGAATATATTCGCCCTGAAGATTTAAATCTTCCGGCAACTATTATACGAAGTGTTAATCCGACATATTTAAGGGAAGGTGAAACATCCGAAGAAATTCTTAGTATGGAAGAATTGGAAAAAAGACACATTGCCCGGGCTCTAAGAATAAACCAGTGGGACCGAACCAGAACAGCAAGTCAATTAGGAATAAGTTCTAAAACTCTTTATACAAAGATTAAGAAATACGAAATAAAACAATAATAGATTTGCATTTTGGATGGATATTACACCTCTATATTTATTAGATGAGTTAGAAACTTCCCAAAGCTACTCTCTGGCTTTTGCAGACACAGATCAAAAAATTGTCTGGTTTAATAAAAATTTTAGAAATGAATTAAATTTAAAAAGAGTTACCGGAAGAAAGATTTCCGGTTTGTTTCCGAATGCAGAACAAGCAATATATGAGCTTAACGGTAAAAAAGAATTTTACACAAATTTACTGGGCACAAATAAACGTGTTAAAATTAAAAGAATTATCGTTAAGAATGAATTTGTTGGCTTCTTCATCAAAATTGAACCTACTAAAGAGAAGGATGAAATAGAAGAGAACAATTCCAACTTATTGCAAAATAAATTTGATTTCCCAAAAGTTGTTCAAAACATTCTTTCATTACTGGTAAAAGAAACATCATTAGATGGGTTAATCCGGGAAGTGTTAAAAAGTGCTTCTCTTATTAGCGGGAGTAATTTCGGGATTGTCATTTTATTCGGGGAAAGGGGAAAATATGAATTTAATTTTTATGACCCCGAGAATAATTTTGATGATAAGAATGAAATTGAAAAAGGTATTAATTCCAATCTTTCCTTTATTAAAAAATGGTTAGTCGTAAACAAGAAAGCTTTTAAAGCAACTAATTCACCTGAGAATATAGGTTATAATCTTACAAGTACACTGAAATGTAAATCAGTAATTGTAGCACCGTGCTTTTTCGATCATAAAACGATTGCTGCTTTAATGATAGGTAGTTTTAAAAAGGATTACACTCCCCTGGAAATAACACATACGGAAAATATTTCTTCTATATTATCATTCGCAATTACTAGTATTCGTACAAAGGAATTAAATGACACTCTCGAAAGTAAACTTCAACAATCACAAAAACTGGAAACTATAGGTAAATTATCAAGCGGAATGGCGCATGATTTTAATAACCTCCTTTCCAGTATATTCGGAAGCCTTAATCTTCTTAGAAAAAAACTTTCTGATAGGGAAGATGTTTTCAAACTGCTTGATAACATTGAAAGTTGTTCTATACGGGCTAAAGATCTTACAAGAGGACTGCTTTCCTACGGCAAACCTACCCCGCGTCAGAAAGAATTAATTAAGCCCAAAAAAATTATTTCGGAGATAAATAAAGTTGTCGAACAAACTTTTCCCAAAGAGGTAATTTTCAACAGAGAAATCGAAAATAATTTACATGATATTTTGGGAAGTTCTACCGAAATTTACCAGATTTTGTTAAACCTGTGCGTGAATGCTAAAGAGGCAATTAACGGAAAAGGGAAACTTTTTTTATCTGTAAAAAACTTAAACGTGAATTCCGCCAACGCCATTGACCATCCAATGTTAGACAAAGGAAATTATGTATGGTTTTCGGTAAAAGATAACGGTACCGGAATTGATGAAGAAAATATATCTAAAATATTTGATCCATACTTCTCCACAAAGGGCAAAGAAACCGGCTCGGGTTCGGGACTTGGTTTGTACGTTTCTTATGGCATTATTAAGGCACATAACGGGCACGTAGATGTATCTAGTAAAAAAGGAGAAGGTACTACTTTTGATGTATTTTTACCAGCCTACGAACCCAATAAAAAAATTACGAAAGATACGAAAGAAAAAATAATTCTTCTGGCAGATGATGAGGTAATGCTGCGGGATTTGCTGGGGGAACTGTTAGAATCTTCCGGTTATAATGTTATTAAAGTTATATCCGGTGCAGAGGTTCTAAAAGTATTAACTGAAGAAATTAAAGTTGATTTAGCAATAATTGATTATAATATGCCTGGCATGAGCGGGCTAGAGTGTATTTCTAAAATAAGAGAATTAAAGTTCGATATCCCGATTGTTCTGTCTTCCGGAAGCATGTCTATTACTCAGGAATTTAATTTGGAGAATGCAGGTATAAATAGTGTCCTTCCTAAACCTTACGAATTTGATATGATGCTGGAAACTATCAGGAAATTATTTTAACTGACTGTTTTCTTCTTTATCTACTTCAATCATTTTTATATTTTTTACGTAATCGGAAAAGACAGGCTTTTTAATAGCATTAAGTTGATTAAGTACGTCGTTTATTTCTTTAATTGCAGATTCAATATAATTTACTCTTTTTAAAATCCCTTCAGTAGATACCTCATCCCTTTTTAACTCTCTTCTAATTGCAGCAATGGCTAAACTCATTAATGTTAAAGGCTGTTTGATTTTATGATTTGCAGTTACGACGGTAGCAGCGAACGTAGTGCTTTTTTCCGCCTCTAACAAAAGCTTATGTGTTTCTGATAATTTTAAAGCCGAATGAACCCTGGCAAGCAATTCAATTCGGTTGAAGGGCTTCTTAATATAATCAAAGGCACCCGCTTCCAAACCTTCCCTGATATCTTCAGCCCCAGTTTTTGCGGTTACTAAAATTATCGGGATATTGGTCGTAACCGGATCTTTAACTAAATGTTTGCAGACGTCAATCCCGGTAATCTCGGGCATCATCACGTCCAGTAAAATTAAATCCGGTAGTTCGTTCGTCACCTTTTCAATTCCGGTTTTACCATCGTAGGCTGTAATTACTTCATAACCTTCGTGCTCCAGCCTATCCTGCAGCATAAAAACATTTTCGGGTAAATCATCAATCACCATAATTTTTTTCATATCAAATCTTCTTAATTTGTGTGAACAATTTTTCTATTTTAAAAGACATTATACCCGAATTAACAGGTTTAGTAATATAATCGTCAAAACCATGTTTTAAAATGACTTTTTTGTCTTCAAGCATGGCCTTTGCAGTTACCGCAAATATAGGAATATTATCCCAATCCTTGTTTTTTCTGATTTTGTTAAATGCTTGGAAACCATCCATTCCCGGCATCATAATATCCATTAAAATTAAATTCGGAGTTTTAACTTCCAAAATATTTAAACATTCCTGACCGCTTTTAGCTAATATTGTTTCACAATTGCATGATTGAACAATTTCATTTACAGTAAACAAAGATTCGGGATCATCATCAACAATTAGAACCTCTCCTATATGCCCATTAGTATTTTCATACTCCATATCAAGATGTTCCTTGTTAATATTTACATCTTCTATGGAAACCTCTACAAGGTTATCTTTCAGAATCTCGGATGAGTCTTCATGAAGTTTCAATCTATCCCGCACTACTTTAAGAACATCCAAAGGATGCCCTTTGGATTTAACCGTAATTCCTTCGACTATATTATTCAGCGATTTTCTTTCTTCTTCGGATAAATCTTTGGCAGTACTTATAATAATCGGAATATGTTTGGTATCTTTATTTGCTTTCAGTTTGTATGACAGAGTAATTCCGTCGAGCTTTGGCATTAATAAATCTAAGATAATAAGATCTGGCTGCACTTCCAATATTTTGCTGAAGGCTAGTTCGCTGTCCTTAATATATTCAATTCTTATCTTTTCATTTTTAAAAGCATTTCGAAATTTTTCAAACTCAAGTTCATCATCGTCGACAATTACTATTTTTTCAATTCTTTTTTGAGCAAGATTTTCGAGCCTATTGAAGGCAGACAGCAAATTTTGAGCATTAACAGGTTTTACAAAATATTCAAATGCACCAAGTCCGTAGCCTAAATTTTTATCACCGATTATAGAAATAAGTATAACAGGAATATCTTTTGTCATAGAGTCTTCTTTTAGCTCTTTTAATATAGTCCAACCGTCTTTGTTAGGCATCATAACATCTAATGTAATTGCAAATGGCTGCATTTCCTTTGCCATCTTAAAACCGGTATCACCGTCAGAAGCATAAACAACCTCATAACCCTTAGAGATAAGATATTGCCCGAGTGTGTATCTTATTTCAGAATCGTCATCTATAACCAGTATAGGGTGTTTCCTGTTTTTTATAAGGAAGTCAACATTTACCTCTTCCAGTTTGCTGTCATTTTTCGCGCCTATAAAATGAAGCGGAATTGTAAATGAAAAGGTAGACCCCAAACCTATTGTACTTATTACGGATATATTACCTTTAAGCAAATCTGTTATTTTTTTACATATAGCAAGACCTAGTCCGGTACCGCTGTATTTTCTGGTTGTAGTTCCATCAATCTGCCTAAATTCGTCGAAAATTATTTTTATATTTTCATCCGAAATTCCTATTCCCGAATCAACAACATCGAACCTTAATTTGCTATTATTATCCTCCGATGAAACATGAAGTTCTACAAAACCGCTTTCGGTAAACTTAATTGCATTACCGATGAGATTTATTAGTACTTGTGTTATTTTCCCCCGATCGGAATTAAAAATTATTTTTGTATTTGTATTTTTAATTAGTTTAAATTTTAGGTTTTTCTGAGATATTAAAGGGCTAATAGATGCTTCAACATCCTTTATTAGTTCCTCAAGATATATTTCTTCATCACGTACTCCCATTTTCCCCGCTTCAATTTTAGAAAGATCGAGTATATCATTGATCAAATTCATCAACCTTTTTCCACTCTTTAACACTACCTCAGTTCTTTCCCTATTCGGAACCGATCCAATAGAATAGAAGTTACAGCGGTATGAGTGACAAACATCGCGTCTGTCCCTGGTGGTTGGGCTACTTTCTGATGAGCCCCTTGCGCCGGTTCTACGAGGATCCCGAACGCATCCTCGCTCCCTACGTCCGGGAGGGGATGACCGTCCTCGAACCGGGAAGCGGGATGGGATATTTCACGAAAGAGATCGCCCGCCTGGTCGGCCCTTCGGGTCGCGTGGTGGCAGTGGACATCCAACCGAAGATGCTGGCCGGACTCCGCCGGCGGATGAAGCGTGCCGGCTTGCTGGATCGGCTTGATGCGCGCCTGACTGGTCCCGATTCATTGGGAATTGACGACCTCGCCGGCAAAGTCGACCTGGCGGTTCTGTTCCACGTCGTTCACGAGGTGCCCGATCAATCCAGACTGTTTCGTGAGCTCCTGGCGGTCCTGAAACCCGGTGCGAACCTCCTCGTAGCGGAACCTCGAGGGCATGTTTCCGAGCAAGACTTCGCGGTCTCCCTGGACAAGGCGGAGACTGCCGGCTTCGAACTCGTCGACCACCCCAGGATCGGCTCAAACCGAACCGCCCTGCTTCAAAGGGGGTTCCCAATTGAGAACCTCTAGGAGATCAAATCACCGGGCCAACGGTCTCGGCTCTTCCAGAAAGGGCACTGAGGACAACTCTCCCCATCAGGGTAGTCCTATCCCTTCCTCATGAGGGCACCCGATAATCCGGTCTGTCATCACCACGGAACGGACCTTGTTCGCCTTCATGAATTCGACGATCTCTGCACCGATCTAACGGGTCGGTCCTTACGTCATGTCCGTCGACGATCCATCTCCTCAGGTCTTCCGCATCAGCGCCTTCGCCAGGAACGATTCCGACTGCGACCTTGGAAGCCGTTCGATCATCGGGGCCGTAAAGGGCCACGGTGGCAATCGGGTAGCCCTTGAACCTCGTGCTTTCCAGACGTAACTGAACGAAAGGAGATGATAAGAAG